>JBELML010000020.1:36228-67735 GCA_042095835.1 Saprospiraceae bacterium | reverse complement strand
AAAAGCAAAAAGATAGGGCCGCTAAAATCGAACTAAAAGCAGACCAAAATGCGGCTACTTTTTTTGATGCTCGCTTTTTGACACCTCAGGAGTTTGATAATTTAGGCCTGGATGATCAAACTAATTCCTACCTGAATCCACCCAAAAGCACCTGCCGACTAGCCTTTAATGGAGTAGATGAAACCACGGGCAGACGTAGGAAAGACATGCCCATTAAGCAGCTATTTACCCATACCGATGATCGCTTGCGCTACTACATGAAAGACAAAGAGTACCTGTCTTGTTCAGGTTATCTTTCGACCATCGATGGCGGATTCAGAATGTTAAGCCTGGAGTTTAAATTTGCTTATCCTAATGCCAGAGAAGCTTATGGTTTTATTGAGAAAGGCAGTATGTTGACGCTCTCTTTTCTCAACGGTGATTTTATCAATCTCAAATCGGGGACCATTGCCAATGGATCGTATAATATGGAGACCGAAATACTCACTTATCGGGTTCAATATCCAATTGATCAGGGACAAATCTCCTATCTCAAAAAGCAAGATCTTGACCGGATCAAAGTTTATTGGAGTAGTGGTTTTGAGGAATATGAAGTCTACGATGTTGCGTTCTTAAAAAATCAAGCAAAGTGTTTAGCTTGGTAGAAAGTAGCTAGTTATACGGGATTTCAAAGATGTCTCCATCTGCAGGAGCATAGGAAGATGGAAAGCTTAGGCGGGCTTCTTTTTCAAAAAGACTAATGTCTTCATACCTCGCAGAGAAATGCCCTAGAAGGAGTTTTCCTACTGCCGCTTGGTGGGCGATTTGGGCAGCTTCCTGAGCTGTGCTGTGCATTGTTTTTTCTGCCTTAGCGATATCCTCATGTAGAAAAGTGCTTTCGTGATACAACAAATCTACGCCTTTGATAATAGAACAAATAGCGGGATGATACCTGGTGTCGGAGCAAAAGGCATAAGATCGTGGAGGTGGTCCTGGGATAGTCAATTCCTCATTGGGGATCAACCTTCCATCTTCTAGGAGGATGTCTTCTCCTGCTTTGGCTTTGATAATTTGATCAACCTCAAGCTGATACCAAGTGATTTGCTCACCGATGATATTCCGCTCTCTCTTCTTTTCTTTAAATAAATAACCGCTGGCAGGAATTCTATGTTGAAGTGGTATGCTATACACCTGGAATTTTGGATGATCTAAAAGCAATTGATGTTGGCTTGGATCATGCTCTATGAATTCTATGGGGTAGCTCAATTGAGTACCTTCTATGGTCAGAGGAGGCAAAATCAACTCTTTTAAGCCAGGTGGGCTATAGATACTTAGCTTCTTTTTTCTACCATTGAGATTAAGAGAAGTGAGGTAACCCCATAAACCAAAAAAGTGATCACCGTGTAAATGACTAATGAAGATATGGTTCAGTTTGGCGCGTTTCACCTTGAACTGCTCCATCCGTATTTGAGTACCTTCTCCACAGTCTATCATGAAGAGGTGTTCCTGAATATTTAGGATTTGGGAGGTGCAAAACCTACGAGCAGTAGGAAGTGCGGCATTCGTACCTAATAACTGGACTTGAAATCGCATGGTTTTGCATCAGGTGAGCCTAGGATTCTGTAGAGTCCTCGTCGGCTTCGCCTTCTGCGTTCAGCTCCCGTTCGAGGTCTTCCATAAAAACGTAATCGATAGCTTCTTGAGCAGTAGGGATGATGGTTAGTACATCATTTAGCTGAGAAATTTCTATCAATTTCACTACTGCGGGATGGCTAACACCTGTCAAAATGAAGGTTCCAAGCTGTTTCCAAAGTCGATCAGCTGTCAAAATGGCACTGAGTCCCGAGGAGTCTACGTATTTTACATTCGCCAAATCAAGAATGAGGTTTGGTGTTCCTTCATTAAATAGAATGACAAATTCTGATTTTAAATCCGGAGCAATGAATGCATTTAAATTCTCTTCATTGAGTTGGTAGAGCGTATATTTTTCTTGCTTATCAACAGTATACTTCATAAAAGCTTAAAGATTAAATCTAGTAACTCAAAAATTAAAACTTTCTGATTCTAAATCTGCTCTAAGTGGTTCATTTCAAACGACTTGCGGCGGTAGTGGACTTTAAAACCGGAATGCTAAAATTTTGTCAACTAACTAATTAGCGTTTCTTTTGATTTCCGAAGATTTATGCTCCTAAATCAAAGGCTTGATTGAAACTCAAGCGACAAATGTATCAAATTCGCGACATACTACCTAGCTAAATCAGAGGAATATTTTTCAAAATAAGAACCCAATGAATACATTATTTGTTAGGAGGAAATAAAACGAATAATGCGGCCCGTTTTCCTGCTTTTGCAAAGCGTAGGCCAAAGGAGCGTCAAACTTAAGTTAAACCAATCTGCATTTTTGTCTTATATCGCTTTTTGGAGTAATTTTTGAGAAACAATAATAGTCATTCCTAGACAAGCGCTTTTGGACTTTTATAATTATGCTTGCGCACTTGTCCGAAGCTTGTATTGTTTAAGAATTAATCCTATTATTGTTAGGTATAAAAAGGTAGAGGATGAAATAGTTAAAATATTACCTACATCCTCCTGCTCAGAAGAATCTAAAATATTATGAATAAAAGATTTTCACCCCTGGTCAAACAGGTAATTGGTAAAAGTAAGGAAGAGGCTATAAGGCTGGGCCATGACTTTATTGGCACTGCCCACTTATTACTTGGAATTATTTCTAGTCACGATAGTTTAGCAGTAAGAGTATTAGAATCTCTAGATGTAGATACAGATGAGTTGAAAGATACAGTAGAAGATTCAATCCAGCGTATCCGAAGCTCCAGCACTAAGTTGAGCGTAGGAAAAGTACCCTTGAATAAACAGGCTGAAAAAGTACTGAAGGTGACTTTCCTGGAAGCTAAAATGCTGAAAAGCGAAGAAATTAGCCCAGAGCATTTGGTATTGTCTATGCTGAAGCATAAAGAAAATCCTGCTTCCAAAATTTTGCACCAGTTCGATATCGACTATGATATCTACAAAGCAGAGTTGGAATATGTACGCCAGGAGCAAGATTTCACAGGTAATGAATCTCCTTACGCTCAGGCCCCTTCTGAACAAGAAGATCCCTACGAAGAGGAAGATGCTGGAAGGTATCAGCAACAACGCAAACCCAACACCAAGTCTCGTACACCTGTATTAGATAACTTTGGTCGCGATATCACTAAGCTGGCCGAAGAAGGCAAGTTGGATCCCATCATTGGTCGTGAAAGTGAGATCGAGCGAGTATCTCAGATACTTAGCCGTCGCAAAAAGAACAACCCGATTTTAATTGGGGAGCCCGGTGTAGGTAAAACGGCGATTGTTGAGGGACTAGCATTAAGAATTAACCAGAAAAAAGTTTCTCGTACGCTATTCAATAAGCGTATAGTAATGCTCGATTTAGCAGCATTAGTAGCTGGTACAAAATATAGAGGTCAGTTCGAAGAACGCATGAAAGCCATCATGAATGAATTGGAAAAATCGAGAGATGTAATCCTTTTCATCGATGAGATTCACACTATTGTGGGTGCGGGTGGTGCAACCGGTTCCTTAGATGCCTCGAATATTTTCAAACCTGCTTTAGCTCGCGGAGAGCTACAGTGTATTGGTGCCTCAACCCTAGATGAGTATCGCCAGCACATTGAAAAAGATGGAGCTTTGGATCGACGTTTCCAAAAGGTAATGGTGAATCCTCCAAGTCCAGAAGAAGCTATCAATATCCTTGAAAATATTAAGGCTAAGTACGAAGATTTTCACAATGTCACTTACTCTGATGAAGCGGTAAATGCTTGTGTGAAATTGAGTGAACGCTATATCAGTGATCGCTTTTTACCAGACAAGGCGATTGATGTATTGGACGAGGTTGGAGCTAGAGTACACCTGAAAAATATTCATGTACCCAAGCATATTGAAAAGCTTGAGCAGGATATTGAGGAGATCAAGGAACAAAAAAATCAGGCGGTTAAGAACCAGCAATATGAAAAAGCGGCTGATCTACGAGATAAAGAATCTAAGTTAGTACGACAGTTGGAGTTCGCTAAAGTCCAGTGGGAGGAAGAATCTAAAACCAAAAAATATCCGGTTAACGAATCTGATATTGCAGAGGTGGTAGCGATGATGACGGGTATTCCTGTACAAAAAGTGGCCCAAAGTGAAAGCAAGAAACTCATTGGAATGGGCGATGACATCAGACAGATGGTTATTGGCCAGGATCAGGCGATTTCTACTATCACCAAAGCTATTCAAAGAAACCGAGTTGGACTTAAAGATCCAAGCAAACCTATTGGCTCCTTTATTTTCTTAGGACCAACCGGTGTTGGTAAAACAGAACTCGCAAAAGCTTTGGCTCGTTATATTTTTGACTCTGACGATGCTTTGATTCGCATCGATATGAGTGAGTATATGGAGAAATTCTCTATCAGTAGATTAATTGGTGCGCCTCCAGGATACGTCGGATACGAAGAAGGCGGACAGCTGACGGAGAAAGTTCGTCGCAAACCTTATAGCGTCATTTTATTAGATGAGATCGAAAAGGCACATCCAGATGTTTACAATATCTTGTTGCAAGTGTTGGATGATGGCCAATTGACCGATGGTTTGGGTAGAAGAGTAGACTTCAAAAATACCTTGATCATTATGACCTCCAATATAGGTGTTCGCCAATTGAAAGATTTTGGTCAAGGGGTAGGTTTTGCGACTCAAGCAAGACTCAACCAAGCACAGGATGATTCGAAAGCAGTGATCCAAAATGCTTTGAAGCGCACCTTCTCTCCAGAGTTTCTCAACAGGATTGATGATGTGGTTATCTTTAATAGTCTAGCTCAAGACGATATCTTTGAAATCATTGATATCTCTTTGAAAGATCTCTACAAGCGTCTGGATGAAATGGGCGAGTACAAGTTGGAATTGTCAGAGTCTGCTAAGAAATTTGTAGCGGAGAAAGGCTTTGATCCTCAATTTGGCGCAAGGCCATTGCACCGAGCGATTCAGAAATACCTGGAAGATCCCTTGGCGGATTATATCCTCAATCATAACCCTGAAACAGGTGCTGTGATGACCGCAGAGTTGAACGAAGAAGAAGAAACCTTGACTATAGGTATTTCTTTGGGTGTAAATACAGATGCATAAGCGTAAATAATTATTATATTTACCACATCTTAGATACTTTGTATTAAATCCTCTCGAGACTAATTTCAGAAAGAGATTAAGTTTCGAGAGGTTTTCTTTTAGTAGAAGGGAACTTTTAAGACGTATTTTCCTTTTTTATTGATGGAGCCGTGTTTAATTTTTAAATTAGATCGCTTCAAAATTATTATTCATTAAATTAAAATCATTTGGCAAGAAGAAGAATTCCAAACAACAGAAGAAAAGAACCTAAACACGATTTTAGAGTTAACGATCAAATTAGAATCCCTCAGGTCCGATTAGTCGGTGAAAATATCGCTGAGATCGCTACACAACTTAATCTCAGTATTAAGGCTGGAGAAGTCTATAATACCAGAGAAGTGAAGCGATGGGCAGAATCTGTAGAATTGGATCTAGTTGAAATCTCTCCTAATGCAAAGCCTCCGGTAGTACGCATCATCAACCTCAACAAATTCCTTTATGAGAAAAAGAAAAAGGAAAAGGAGATGAAAGCGAAAGCCGCTAAAACGGTTGTTAAAGAAATTCGTTTTGGACCCAATACCGATGAGCACGATTTTGAGTTTAAACTGAGACACGCCAAGAAGTTTTTAGAGGAAGGCGCAAAAGTGAAAGCTTATGTCCAGTTCAAAGGTCGTACCATTGTGTTTAAAGATAGGGGAGAGTTATTGCTATTACGCTTCTTAGAAGAATTGGTAGAATACGGTGGTGCTGAAGCCCTGCCTAAGTTGGAAGGTAGGCGGATGACCGTTATACTCTCTCCGAAGAAGAAGAAAAAGAAATAATATCCATAATACTGCTGGCTCAGGTCAAAAATAATTCCTATCTTTGCAGCCTGTTTGAAAACCTCTGCTTGATAGTTTACTATTAAGTAGATTAAACATGTATTATCATGCCCAAGATGAAGACGCATTCCAGCGCTAAGAAACGTTTCAAGTTGACTGGATCAGGAAAAGTGAAGCGCTTTCAAGCTAAAACTTCTCACATGATGAGAAACAAATCTAAGAAAGCTAAACTTCGCTTGAGAGATGCTGCTTTAGTAAGCAAAGCTGATGAGAAAAGAATCAAGCGCTTACTAGGAGTTTAATTTTTATTTTTTAACGAGAATGCAGGTAAAAGTATCGATTATACTCGGTCCCTGTATTGTACTAAAAGTTGTATTATGCCACGTTCAGTGAATTCGGTTGCTTCCAGAAGGAGAAGAAAGAAAATCCTTAAAGCAGCACGCGGGTATTTCGGTGCTCGTAAAAATGTTTATACTGTTGCGAAAAACGCCGTTGAGAAAGGTCTTACCTATGCTTACCGCGATCGTCGTAATAAGAAAAGAGCTTTCCGTAGATTATGGATTACCAGAATCAACGCGGGTGCTCGCCAACATGGGTTGACTTATTCTAAGTTGATCCACCTATTGGGACAAAACGATATCCAATTAAACAGAAAGGCACTAGCCGACTTGGCTATGAATCATCCTGAGGCTTTCAAAGCTATCATTGATGATGTAAAGCCAAATTAAGAGATTAAAAGAAATTTTCTTATATTTGTAGGGTGAGACCAAAAATCTCACCCTTTGTTTTTTCTCTATCCCAGTTTTGAAACCTGTCCTTACCTACCAACGTATAGATTGAGATAAATCTTTTTCCCGAGCTTTGAGATTAAACGGATATAAACTAAGTATTCTAGACACCTGTACTGAGCAGCAGGTTCCGACTAGAATATTTTCTCTTATTTGAATAGGTGCATAAAAGCACACTAGAACCGCTGCTCATCATCCATGGATTAGATAACTAGAAATATAAAGACCTATCATGAAAAAAACACTACTCCCCCTGGCGATCCTTATGACACTATTTTTTAATGCTTGCCAGGAAGATAATGCGTTCTTGACGGATTATGACGATCAGCTTGCCCAAAATCTCCGGCTACTCGGAGGGACCGATTGGAGAGATCAATTCACTTTGCCCGATAGTGATAATTACAGTGCTATCCCGCAAGATCCACTCAATCCAATTTCTGCGGAGAAAGTGGCTCTTGGACAACTCCTATACCATGAGACTGGCTTGGGTTCTGCACCAGAAGATAATAAAGGTATGGGATCCTATTCTTGCGCTTCTTGTCACTTTGCAGAAGCTGGTTTTCAGGCAGGACGCTGGCAGGGGATTGGCGAAGGAGGAATGGGCTTAGGTGTCAATGGAGCAGCTAGAGTAAAAGATCCAGACTATGCTATTGCAGATATTGATGTACAACCTATACGTACACCCACTGTCTTGAATGTAGCTTACCAAAGAAATATGCTGTGGAATGGCCAATTTGGAGCCACTGGATCTAATAGTGGAACGGAGGCCTTTTGGACACCCAATACACCAAAAGCAGTGAATCATTTAGGTTATGAAGGCGTTGAGATACAAGCTATCGCCGGACAAGATGTACACCGCTTAGAAATAGATACCAACTTTTTAAGACAATACAACTATATGGGGATGTTCGACGCGGCTTTCCCCAATTTTGCAAAAGCGGAGCGGTATACCGCTGAAACTGCTGGTTTAGCTATCGCAGCCTACGAGCGGACCTTGCTCCCTAATCAAGCACCTTTTCAAAGATGGTTGAAAGGAGAAACAGAAGCCATGTCAGAAATAGAAAAGCAAGGGGCTTCCCTGTTTTTCGGAAAAGCTTCCTGTGCACCTTGCCACTCAGGGCCGGCTCTGAGTTCAGAAGCTTTCCATGCTTTTGGTATGAACGACCTGAGTCAACACGAGCAGCAAACTTTCAAAACACCTACTAATGATCCCTCTAATTTAGGTCGCGGCAGTTTTACTGGCCGCACGGAGGATAACTATAAGTTTAAAGTACCACAGCTGTATAATTTGTACGATTCTCCGTTTTACGGACATGGAGCCTCCTTTAACAATATCCGGGAGGTGGTGGCCTATAAAAATAATGGCCAAAAAGAAAACGAACGAGTGCCAACAGCGGCTTTATCTGGAGAGTTTAGAAACCTTGGACTTAGCGATGGTGAAGTAGATGCCATTGCTGCCTTCCTGGAGAATGCACTTCGAGATGATCAACTGAGCAGATATTTACCACCTAACCTTCCTTCTGGGAATTGCTTCCCTACGGCAGATGTCGTCTCTAAAGCAGATTTGGGTTGTAATTAGAAAGGTGGAATGAGGGTTCTTAAAAAAGCCGTAGCCAGTCCTGGTTATGGCTTTTTGTTTCGATATCACTTGTTTTTGCTAAAGATGAGCTATTTTAATAAAATGAATAGTTCAACAATCCCAAGTCTTATGTTGAGAAGCAAGCTACTACTCTGGCCACTCTTATTGTCTTTGATGCTTTCCTGTGAGGATGGCAATTCAATTAGAAAGGAAGAAACCAATAGAGCAGATCCCCCCAATATCGTCCTCATGGTCGCTGATGACCATGGCAAAGACGCTTTGGGTGCCTACGGTAATCCTGTGATCAAGACCCCACATCTTGATGCTTTGGCTGCTACAGGAACCTTGTTTAACCGGGCTTTTTGTACGACTGCAAGCTGTAGTGCAAGTAGGTCGGTAATCCTTTCAGGCTTACACAATCATGCGAATGGTCATTATGGCCACATGCACGCTTTTCATCATTTTAGCGCTTTTGAGGACTTGAAAACCCTGCCTGTTTTACTTGCAGATCAAGGCTACCGAACGGCTAGGGTAGGGAAATATCATTTAGCACCAGAGCGGGTTTTTCAATTTCAGCAGCATTTGCAGGCTAGTGCGCGCAGTCCGGTGGAAATGGCTGATAAAAGTGCGGCCTTCATCGAAGAGAGTGAGGACCCCTTTTTCCTTTATTTTTGCTTTTCTGATCCTCATCGGGGTGGCGGTTTTGCAGAGGAACTTCCCTACCAACCAGATCGCTTTGGGAATCGCTTGGAAGCCTACCCTGGTGTATCGCCAATAAAATATACGCTAGACGAAGTCATAGTACCGCCACACTTGACCGATACGAAAGCTACCCGAGCGGAGATGGCCCAGTATTACCAATCCATTTCTAGATTGGATCAAGGTGTCGGAAAGCTGATTGAATACCTGAAAGCAGCTGGTGAGTATGAAAATACCTTGATTATCTATATTTCTGATAATGGAATGGCATTCCCAGGTGCAAAAACTACTCTTTACGAGGCTGGTATGCAGCTACCGCTGATTGTCAAAGCGCCGCAGCAAAACAAGGCATCTAGCACTAATGCTATGGTGACCTGGGCCGACTTGACGCCCACCATCCTTGATTTTGCGGCAGCTATGGATACTACGCTTGCTTTTCACGGTAGCTCTTTTAAGCCAGTTCTAGAGGGAGGCACTTGGGATAGACAAGAAATCTATGCCTCGCATACCTTTCATGAAGTAACGATGTATTACCCTATGCGTGTGGTGAGAGGAGAGCGGTACAAAATGATTATGAACCTAGCAAATGGCCTTGAATATCCTTTTGCTTCTGACTTGTTTGAGTCAAAAACCTGGCAGAGCTTACTAGAGCAGAAGGTAGAAAGGTTAGGGAAAAAACCCATTCAGGAGTTTCTATATCGACCAAGGTTTGAGTTGTACGACCTTAATACCGATCCCAATGAAACCTTTAACCTATCGGCAGACCCTAAATACCAGGAAATTTTGGAAGGCTTACAATTAAAGATTCAAAATTTCCAGCAGATGACTAGTGATCCTTGGGCCTACAAATGGAAATATGAATAAAAATAGGCTTTCGGAAAGATATCCGAAAGCCCATAGCATCGTACAAAATCGTCGTCTAATAACCTTGTCCTCTGACAGCAGCATCTGCATCGATTCTTCCCCAGCCGAAATTACCATCTCGGGAGGGATAAAATTGGGATGCATTTTTTAATCTATTTAATACAGAAGTTCGAGACATTCCTGGATTGGTCGCCCACACTAGTGCAGCGATCCCTGCGGTAGTAGCCGTGGCAGCAGAAGAACCTCCTACATTGGCCGGAGTATTACCCGAGGTAGCTAGTGTCAAAGCTACTCGGTCATTATTGCTTCTTCTTTGCATAACGGCCACAAAATCAACCTTTGAACCATCATGGCAGGTATTACACTTTTGTAGAGGGAAACCATCTTTTACACCTGTTACGGCTACAGTTTCATTCATGGTAGCTGGAAAGATGACGCCATACCAGGAGGTCCAACTTAGGGAAGTACCCGCAGCAGCAAAAATCAACTTTCCTCTACCATAAGCATATCTTACAGCATCTGCCACGCGACTACTCGAGAAGACATCACCTATCGACATACTGATCACTTTTACGTCGGAGCGATTCGCAGAATAGGTTAAGCCATCGGCTACACCTCTTTTCTCATCCGAGCTGTTGATGACAACGTCGCTCGTTACTCTCAGCGCGACTAAGTTGGCACCATAAGCAGCGCCTACTGTCGTTTTATTGAATCCTTTAGGGGCTACTGCTAGACCAGCCATTTGAGTACCGTGGCCACATCGATCATCAGGCCCGTCTATTTTTTTATTCCACCACCAACCCGTTCGGTAGTATCCTTTACGAGTCAGTGTACGACCTGTGGATTCTCCTTGGTTGAAGCTGCCATTCAGTTTGGATTGATTAGGAGAGGTGCCGGTATCCAAAATAGAGATGGTAATGCCGCTACCAGAACTTACATTCCATGCATCATCTACATTCATCTCCTTGAGATGCCAAGAAACACGAGCATCTGGTGAAGTATAGCTGAAGTCATTGCCATCAATATTATTATTGGCCTGAACATCACAGCCAGAATCCGAGCGCAAACCTATCGGTTCAGAACCGTAGCCCATCGGTTCGACGTACCTGATGTCCTCTCTTTGTCGGAGAGCGCTGACGAGGTCTGGATTGGAAATTTTAATATCGATTGCTGGGAGGTAGGCATCAAGTCCAAAGGGCATTAAATCTTCTGCGCTTATATCCTGGTTAGGGCCTGTTTGTTTAGTGAATTCAACAATGTAATCGAGAATTTCCTGGCGTTTCTGCTGCCATGCTGGAGCTTGCATATCCACCTCATGCATACGATCATTGATGTTTTCGAAGCCTTCGATTTGGAAGCCGATGGCCATAATAGAATCGGTGCGTACAGCGGCACTATAAATCATAAAATCACTAGCTGCACTCCAGTGAAATTCGTCATAGCGTTGGAGCTGTAAAAGCGCAAAATCATTAATCTCCTCTTTGCTAAGCGGCTCTTCTGGCCATTCTTGAGCGGAGATGTCTAGCTGATTGACCTGTACAATAGGATCTTCTTGACAAGCGGTAAATCCTAGTATAAGGATAAAGAGTAAAATGCGGTTTTTTCTCATCGTTTTTGGATTGAGTGTTGGTTTGAAAATTGAATATTAAAATGCTTGAATATGTAATACAGAATTTAATAGTTTACACTAGCTTGAGGTAAACTTAATTGCTCTTTGAAACAAAGAAGGGCAGAATTTTTATTAAGAATTCCGTTTGTTGAATGGTACTTAGAGGGACGCTACAATATAGAAATAAAACACAAAAGCTGGTATTAATCTTAGCCAAAAGTTTACTCACATCATTTTTTTGATAATTTATGAAAAAGGATATGTTTTTCACATGTTTGAATTATTTCTAATATTTACTATTTTGGCTTTCAAGATAACCTTTAGCTTACAATTTAGACTTTAGAGCGACCTTTCTACTACCAATACCTAATACAAACAAGACGGGTTTTATATACTATGAAATAACTTTATTACACGAAGTAATATGCTTGGTTGATTTGGTTAATCTGAATAATCGAGGATGATTACCTCACATACTATTTGAAAACATGAATGGCATAAAAGCACTCTTATTTGGTGCCTGTCTACTATTGCAAGTAGGCTTATTGGCCCAAGAACCGATGGATGGAAAAAACTTTGTAGGCGCGAAAGTCCTTTTTATCGATTACAGTAATCCCAATTCTGTAGACGGTGATATCACCAATGGACTTGAAGTCTTCTATCGTAGAAATTTTGGCAACTATTTTTCTTTTGGTGTACCTCTGAAAGCTGGATTTATTGATGTGGTGGACGATGTCAATAACCGGAATTTTTTCAGTATCGATGGTATCCTGAGAGGTCAACTCTATGATCCAAACGCACGCTTTGTTCCCTATGTATTTGCAGGTTATGGCTACGTCAGTGAATCGGATGGTGTGGGCAATGCACAGATTCCTGTTGGCTTGGGTACAGATATCCGCATAGGAACGAATTCTTACCTTAATATTCAGGCAGAATATCGAGTCAGTGATGAAACCCAAAGAGATAATGTCCAACTGGGCCTTGGTTTTGTGTATAAACTAGGCGGCATGACCAAAAATCTGGATGATTTAGATGGCGACGGTGTACTTAATGATCAAGATAATTGCCCCGAATTGTCCGGGACAGCAGAAATGATGGGTTGTCCAGATCGGGACGGCGATGGGGTTTCCGACCTGGAAGATGAGTGTGCTGATGAAGCGGGTACTGCCTTGACCAAAGGCTGTCCAGATAAAGATGGAGACGGAGTAGCCGATAGTGATGATGCCTGCCCCGAAACGGCTGGCACTTTGAATGGTTGCCCCGATAGTGATGAAGATGGCCTGGCCGACAAGGACGATCAATGTCCTGAAACAGCAGGGTTAGCCCAATTTGACGGTTGCCCAGATACAGATGGAGATGGTATAAAAGACCTTGACGATGAATGCCCCGATGATGCTGGGTCTAAAGAACGCAATGGTTGTCCAGAACCTACCGACACAGATGGCGATGGCGTTTTAGACCAAGATGATGAGTGTCCAAATCTAGTCGGTCTACTTAATGGCTGTCCCGATTTGGATAAAGACGGTGTGGCTGATAAAGACGATGAGTGTCCAAAGTTGCAAGGTAGTGTAGAGAATAAAGGTTGTCCAGATACCGATGGTGATGGATTTGTGGATAAGGATGATCGCTGCCCAGCGGTAAAGGGTACTTTTAGCGGTTGCCCGGATAGTGACGGAGATGGAGTCGATGATGGAAAAGATAAATGTATTTACAATGCGGGCCCAGTTGAGAATGATGGCTGCCCAGAGATCAAGGAAGAAGATAAAGAAGTTTTAGAATTTGCGATGCGGGCAGTGCGATTCAGTCCTGGGAGTGCTATTTTACTTTCGGAGTCGAATGCGACGCTAGACCAGATTGCAACTATTTTAGAGCGTTATCCTTCTTATTACCTTAGGATTTCAGGTCACACCGATAATACAGGGAATCCTGAGAATAATCAAATATTATCTGAGGACCGCGCCCAATCTTGCTATACCTATCTTGTCAGTAAGGGTATCGATCCTACTAGGTTGCGCTTCATCGGTTACGGGGATGCACAACCTATAGCAGATAATAGTCGCAGTGCAGGTAGGCAATTGAACCGTAGGGTACAATTCGAATTATTTATTCCTTAGTCTTTTGAACCATATAAGGGATTATAAGGACATTTAAGATAAAACCACATAGGGACATAGGGTACATAGGTGTTTTAAGAACTATGTTTTCTACTGTTTTCTATGTGGTTCTATTTTTTATACTGCTCATAACCTACTTTCTCCAATTTTTCATACTTCGCTTTTACGGCTGCGGTAAGCCCCTGCTTGTACTCAAGAACTTTTTGTAGTACCTGAGGATCTGACGAACCTACAATCTGTGCAGCTAGGATACCCGCGTTTTTTGCACCATCTAGTGCAACAGTTGCTACGGGCACACCACCAGGCATTTGTAAAATCGATAAAACAGAGTCCCATCCGTCTATACTATTCGAAGATTTAATCGGTACACCAACTACTGGTAGTGGTGTGATGGCAGCGACCATACCCGGTAAATGGGCTGCTCCACCTGCTCCGGCTACGATGGCTTTTATGCCCCGTTTGTGAGCGTTTTGGGCAAAATCGAACATACGCTCAGGGGTGCGGTGCGCTGAAATAATAGTCAATTCGAAAGGGACTTCTAGTTCTTTAAGAATGTCTGCGGCTTTGCGCATGACTGGAAGGTCCGAATCCGAACCCATAATGATACTAATCATGTGTGTTAAGTTAATGAGACCCGATGCTTCAGCAGCGTTGGTCGAATTAATCCCGAAGTAACGCTACTGGATTTCGGGATGCTGTTTTATGTGCTATATTTTATGTGTTACGTGCTATGTAGTATGTAATTCACACATTGAAGGATTCACTCCTTCACGCATTGTTTATGTTTTAAGTTAATAAGGCTCGATGCTTTAGCAGCGATGGTCGAATTAATCCCGGCATAGTGCAACGGAAGTCGGGATGCGGTTTGAATAATTTACTTCAAGTGGCCTTTGACCCTAATTCTCTCTTGGTCCTCTTCTATAGCAGACTTTAAAGTCTTAAATTTTCTGCAAATTTTATAAAAAAATCTAAAGACCAAGGGTTTCGCATAGCATCTTTATTGGCAGCTTTACCAATTGGAAGACCCATTAAGATTTTTTTGACGGGAGCTTCTAGTTTTTTTCCACTTATTGTGTAGGGTATTTCATTACAGACAATCACTTCATCAGGTACATGGCGTGGAGTATAATCTGCCCTTAGTTGCTTTTTGATTTGGTCGATAATCACCTTACTGAGGGTTTGCCCTTTTTGTAACACTACAAAAAGGGGCATAAAATGACGGCCTCCGCTCAATTCTAAATTAACCACCAAGCTATCGGCTATACTATCTATTTTATGGACGGAGCGATAGATCTCGGCGGTTCCGATACGGATACCTTGTCGATTGAGCGTCGCATCGGAGCGACCATAGATGATGAGCCCATTTCTTGGCGTGATTTTGATCCAATCGCCGTGCCGCCAGATGCCTTCAAACTTTGCAAAATAGCTGGTCAGGTAACGTATATCATCAGGGTCATTCCAGAAATAGATTGGCATAGAAGGCATTGGCTTAGTGATGACCATCTCGCCAACTTCGTTGTCAACCGCATGACCATCTTCATCCCAGGCTTCCAGGGCGCAACCTAAGGCTCTGCACTGGATTTCGCCTTCGTATACGGCCGAGGTAGGATTACCACCTACAAAAGCGGTGCATACATCTGTACCGCCACTCATCGATACCAGCCAAAGGTCTTTTTTGATATGCTCGTATACATAATCAAAGGCTTCGGGAGGTAAGGGAGCTCCGGTCGAACTAATCGATCGCAGATTTGATAAATCGAACTGCTGCTCGACCTGTAAGCCTTTTTTCATACAGGCTACCAAAAAGGGGGCAGAGGTGCCGAAATGCTGAATCCCTGCTTTTTCAGTCAAGTCCCACAAAACATCTAGCTCAGGATAGCTTGGAGAGCCATCGTAAAGTACTATGGTAGCACCCATAAGCAGAGCAGCGTGGACATAATTCCACATCATCCAACCTGTGGTGGAGTACCAAAAAAATCGTTCTCCTTGATGTACATCATTATGAAAGGCGAGGTATTTGTAATGCTCTAAAAGAGCACCTCCATGCCCGTGGGTAATGGCTTTGGGTTTCCCTGTTGTGCCAGACGAATATAAAACCCAAATCGGATGATCGAAAGCGACTCGCTCAAAAGATAAATTGCTACTTGGGTACTGGAGTATCTGGTCCCAGGTAGTAATCGGCCGCTCTTCTGTAAGACTTGCATTAGAATCTAGGTAAGAGATAAAAACAACCTGTTCTACGCTGGGCAGTTGCTGGATGATAGCTGAAACGACCGCCGTTTTATCATAAGCTTTAGCATTATATTGGTAACCATCTACTGCAAAGATGACCTTAGGTTCGATTTGCTGGAAGCGGTCTACTACCGAGCTGGCTCCAAAGTCGGGAGAGCAACTGGACCAGACAGCACCAAGGGAGCAGGTAGCCAAGAAGGCAATGCTCGCTTCAGGTATATTGGGTAAAAAAGCTACCACACGATCTCCAGCTCCAACGCCCACCTCCTTTAAGTAGGCGGCAACTTGAGCGGTTTGTTTTTGGAGGTCTGCCCAGGAAATCTCGGTATAAGCTTGATTTTCAGATTGGAATATAATGGCCGGATGGGCCTCATTGGCTTTCCTGAAAAGGTGCTCCGCATAGTTTAATCTTGTGCCCTCAAACCATTTTACATCGGGCATCTGTTCATAGGATAAGGGCTTTTGGTAGGTTCCCTCGGATTGGATATCAAAATATTCCCAGATGGACTGCCAAAAATCGGCCACTTCTTGAGTGGACCATTGCCACAGTGACTGATAGTCTGGAAAAGCAAGTTGCTTTTCTTTTTTAAGCCAGGTCATATACTGCGAGAGATGGCTATTTTTCTGAAAACTTTCAGTTGGAGTCCACAGTAATTTGGTTTTATCTTGCATGATGTAAAATGTATTTTACGGATTCTAAGTTAGTAACAAAGCCCCAAAGAATATTCAAAATTCGTTTAACTTTCTTAATCAACCAATCAATATGAGTTTTTCTTTGAAGGATCAAATCTATAATGCTGATTATGTGCATACCTTGGCCAGCAAGCTAGAGCAATTTCATCCTACTATAAAAGCAAAAGACTTTTCTGCCTTAGCATTAGATACAAGCTGGCAGGCTAGAGAATTGAAAGAACGAATGTACCATCTTAGCGCCTGTTTACACCAAGTCTTACCACAAGACTATCCAAGTGCCATTGAAATACTCCGGCAGCTTGTACAAACGCTCCCAGAATATAACTTTGCTAATCTCATTTTTCCTGATTTTGTTGAGAAATACGGTATGGAACATTGGGCCTTGAGTATGGATGCTTTAGAACTCTTTACCCAGTACGGCAGTAGCGAGTTTGGTATCCGACCTTTTATCATCCAAGATCAAGCGGCCACTATGAAGAAAATGGAAGAATGGGCGCAGCACGAGAATCATCATGTTCGCCGATTGGCTAGCGAAGGTTGCCGGCCAAGATTGCCCTGGGCGATGGCCTTACCTGCTTTCAAAAAGGATCCTGCGCCTGTATTACCTATTTTAGAGCAATTGAAGGAAGATCCAGAGGATTATGTATATCGCTCAGTAGCTAACAACCTTAATGACATTTCCAAAGATCATCCAGATCTAGTGCTTGCCATTGGAGAGCGGTGGTTAGGCCATCATAAGCATACCGATTGGGCCGTCAAGCATGCCTTACGAACCTTGCTGAAAAAAGGTAATGCAAGAGCGATGCGCCTTTTTGGCTTTGCTGATCCAGCGGCTATACAAGTGGATCAATTGGCTTGCATGGACCAAGTGAGAATAGGGGAGGAACTACACTTTTCCTTTGAAGTGATTCATCAAGAAGACCAGTCGGTACAATTGAGATTAGAGTATGGAATTGACTATCTCAAGAAGCGTGGCGAATACAATCGAAAGGTATTTAAAATCACCGAAGGAAAATATCAGGCCGGCGCCACTAAAGTAGAAAAGAAGCAATCTTTCAAAAACTTCAGTACCCGAACCCATTATCAGGGCACCCATTATCTCTGTATTCTGATTAATGGTGTTGAAAAGGGCAAGGTAGCTTTTGAAGTAGTATAGTAAGGAGTCTTTTTGAATACAATCAAAAAGACTCCTTAATCTTTACCTTTCCCATTCAGGTAAATACTCCATTGGGTCGACGTGCTTGCCATCTTTGATGAGCTCAAAATGCAAATGTGGTCCAGTTTGTTTTTATCGAAAAGCCTAGTCTAGTTCTGGTAAAATATACTTTAGTAAAAACTCAAAAGGCCGTTTCATTCGCCAATTTCCAAAGGCATGACCAGTGAAAGCTACCATCAGGTCATATTCTTCAAAGTACATCATATATTGCCCTCCATTACCAGAGGCAAAGATGACTTCGGTATCAATATCGCCGTAGCTCATACGCTCTCGGTACCAGTAATAACCATAGGTAGCACTGTAGTATTTGGCATTGGCCATTTTTGAAAAACGAAGGAAAGAGAAATCAATATCTAAAGGACAGTCGGTGGCTATTTTGATCCAGAGTTCTGACACGATTCTTTTACCTTGCCAACGGCCTTTATTTCTGATGAGCTCACTAATTTTCAACATGTCTCTCGGACGCATATTAAAAGACCCGGCAGTATATCCTTTTCCTTTCGGGGTCATATACCATTCATAGTCTTTAATATCGAGTGGATCAAATAAATATTTTGTAGCAAAATCAATAATACTCATCTTACTCGCCCTAGCAACAACTTCACCCATTAAGAAGGGCTGATTAGAATTATACGACCAATTTTTGCCTGGATCATCTTTGATACGGACATTAATGGCATAGTCGATCCAATCTTTGGTTTCCCACATTTCGGATTCACAATCTGGTCCAACACCATAGTTTTCTTCACAGTTAAAGCCCGCAGTCATGGTGAGCAAATGTTCGACTTTGATACTTCCAGCAGCTTGGCCTTTTAATTCGGGAAAAAAGAGAGCGAGGCTATCTTCCAGACTCAGAAAGCCCTGGTCAATCGCAATTCCAGTCAGTAAACTTGTGATCCCTTTAAAGGAGGATCGCGTATCATGCGGATGAATATATTCCCAGTCATTGAAGTACGCTTCGGCTAGGAGTTGGTCTCCTTGTTTGAGAAGTACGCCATCTATATTAGGATATTCTTTCGGGATGATTTCTTTACAGATAGCGTCAATTGTTGCTTGACTTTGGCCGATAGAGAGCAGTGGGCAAAGAAGCAGAAGTGTAGTTAGTCTAAACATAGATGATTTTTGGTAACATAATATTAAAGTAGGAAAAGCCTAGCCACATTTGGGGACTAAAGCAAGAAAGAAGTCGATAGAAAATGTAAACCGGCCAATGTTACTCTTAAGTATCATTGGCCGGTTGGCTAATACTAGACTACAGGCTATTTGCTACAGTTCCGCAATAACCTTCTCTAATAATGCTTTAGTAGCTTTGATGCCTTCATCTTCTGAGAGATCAGATCCCTCATATTCGATACCGACATAACCTGTGTAGCCAGCATCTTTGACAATCTTCATGATACGATCGAAGTCAGATCGAACTTCATTACCATTCTCATCAAACTCATGCGATTTAGCAGAAACGCCTTTTGCAAACGGCATCAACTCTGCAATACCTTTATAGCGGTCGTATTCATTGGCACAACCATCAGGGCTTCTTTCAATACAGAAATTACCAAAATCAGGTAATGTACCTACGTTGTCCATGTTTACAAATTCCATGACGCTTGACAACCAGGAGCCATCAGAAGAGAAACCACCGTGGTTTTCTACGATGACGTTGATGCCTCTTTCTTTTGCATAAGCTCCCAACTTGGAAAGACCATCTGCTGCATTTGCCGCTACCTGCTCGGCTGTACCCTGTCCGGCTGCATTGACTCTGATAGAGTGAGCGCCTAGGTATTTGGCCGCTTCTACCCAAGGGTAGTGATTCTCAACTGCTTGCTGGCGGGCCGCTTCGTCACCGTCTCCTAAGTCCCCTAGGGCATCGCACATGATCAATCCGACAGATACGCCATTTTCTTCGCATTTTTTCTTGAATGCTGCCCAGTACTCCATATCACTTGCTTTAGTGAAGTAGAAGGTGTTGACCAACTCAATAGAGTTGATACCATAGCCTGCTGCCATGGCTGGGAAATCCATTGGATCTGCAGAACCTTGTAGGAGCGCATCCGGATTCTCCTCCATCGTTTTTCTGAAATAATCCCAACCTTGGGTAATGGCTGGTCCAAAGAAAGTTTTGTGTAGGGACCACTGTGCTAGAGAAATCTGAAAATCGCTCTCTGCTGAATCGGTAGTAGCTTCTGAGCTTGCCTCGTCTTCTGCTACGGTTTTACTCTGATTATTGCAGCCTAAAAAGGTAAAGGATGCAAGTAGTAATAGTGTTAAAAAGGATAATACCTTATTCATTCCTAAATTTTTTTAGTTGTAAGTATGATCGAAGTTATAGAATATCTGATTATCTTTTAAAGAAATTCCATCTATAGTTTTAAAAAATTGGTCGATCATTAGGGAAAATTTCCTTTTAGGTAGAAAAATAAACCAAATCTGAGGCTCAGATGGGTCAAATAAGTATTCAACAAGCCTTACACATCAAATATGCCAAAACAAATCTTAGTCGTAGGTAGTAGTAATACTGATATGGTCGTACAATCGCCTCACTTGCCTGTACCGGGAGAAACCATCTTAGGGCGTAATTTCATGATGAATCCGGGCGGTAAAGGGGCGAACCAAGCAGTGGCAGCCGCTAAATTAGGAGGTGAAATTTCCTTTATTGCAAAAATAGGGAAAGATATTTTTGGGCATGCCGCCCTTGATAATTTCAAGCAGTATAATATCAATGTCGAAGGTGTGATCATTGATCAGCAATACCCATCGGGTGTAGCCCTGATTATGGTCGACGAGGAAGGTGAAAATTGTATCTCAGTCGCACTAGGAGCTAATGAGCAAGTCAGCGAACAAGATATTCTAGCGCAGGAGGACCTATTTGATCGTTGCGATTATCTACTTACTCAACTAGAGACGCCGCTTTCCTCTGTACAAAAGGCCATTGAAATGGCCGCTATTAAAGGCAAGAAAGTGGTCCTCAATCCTGCACCGGCACAGCAGCTTCCAGATGCTCTATATCCAAAGATTGACATTATAACACCCAATGAAACAGAGGCGGCTTTATTAACTGGCCTCAAGGTAAATGATATAGAGGGGATACAAGCTGCAGCCAAAGCGCTGAAGGAGAAAGGGGTAGCAACCGTGATTATCACCATTGGTTCTAAAGGAGCTTATGTACTATCTGATGATTTTGCTGGATTGGTGCCAGCACCGAAAGTTAAAGCGGTAGATACTACAGCTGCTGGTGATACTTTTAATGGTGCTTTAGTGGTCGCACTAGCAGAGGGACATACTTTGGTAGAGGCCGTACAGTTTGCCAATCGGGCCGCGGCTTTTTCGGTGACTAAACTAGGCGCACAAGCTTCGGCACCTGCTCGGTCAGACTTGGATGGTTTAGGATAAATAACGATTAGGCTTTTTTTGCCATCAAAGAATAAACTAGCGGGAGTATACCTTCTCTTTCCTTGATTTGATAGCCCTGATCCATTTTTACACCTTCTCCCAAAACCTTATAAGGCGAATAGTCATACTCCTGAAAATGAGTGATACTTAGTCCATTTTGTAGCAGGGCATTAAAAACATCAGAGAGGCTGTGATTCCAGTAATAGGCGGTGTTCTTGATAGGTGCGTTCTTATCAGTATAGGTGCCTGCTGCCTCCTCGATAATTGGCGCTACATTGAAATAGGAATAAATGATTTTTTCTATAGGATCGTCAAACATCCAAACAACTGGATGAAACTCTACAATCAGGAATTGGCCACCAGGTTTTAAAAATTGGGTAATCAGGGAGCCCCATTTTTCTAGAGAAGGCAGCCAGCCCGTAACACCGTAGGAGGTGAAGATAATATCGTATTGCTCGTCGAGATGTTGATCAATCGAAAAGACATCACAACAAATAAAATGGGCATCCAGACCCATTTGTTGGTTCAATTCTTTAGCTGCTTTAATAGCTTCATCAGAAAGGTCAATGCCGGTTACTTGGGCACCCATTCTTGCCAAGGATAAACTATCCTGCCCAAAATGACATTGGAGATGGAGTATCTTTTTCCCTTTTACATCTCCTAGTAAACCGAGCTCAATGGCATTCAGGGAGCTTTGGCCCGCTAAGAAGCCAGGTAAGTCGTAAAATTCAGATTTTAAATGCACCTTGGTTTTATCATTCCAAAGTTTCAGGTTGGCGGCTAGATACGCTTTAGACATGCTTATTTTTATTCGAATTGTGGGCGACTACGATCGATTTTTTTGATCTCTTGTGGATACTTAGTGGTCTTATTCACTTCCCAGTGATCATCCAGGATAGAACTGTATTGCACCCTATAGTCAATCTTGTACAATGAATCAACCAATTGACGAGATTCATCGTTCCAACCAATGCCAAAAATTCTTCTTTCTTCGCCTGGTTGTAAAATCGTTTGGTTCAAGTTGCTTTCTCTGCGGATATCCCAACCTAGGTTATGATCCTCCCCCATAAAATGAACGACTACCTCTTCCCATTCATTGAAATAGCGCTCTCCGATATTGAGCGAAAAGGCTTCAACTACTGCAAGACCGGTTCCTGCATTTTTTACTTTGATTTGAAAACCCTCGCCGTTATAATTAGGGCCAATCTCCAGATGTGGATACAGTATTGCTTTTTGTTGGACCTTCATCAAGCGGGCCTCCGTGATGGAGACAAACAATGCGCAGATGCTAACAATTACAGCACTGCTACTGAGTATTACTTCAGATTTAATCTTTCTCATTTTTTATCTACTTTCTTAAAAACTTGAATTTGACCACCAGCCATTATCTGACTTGCGCTCTTCTAATTCTTTTTCTCGTTTGGTTTGATCAAAAATATCTCGGTTTAGAAAGTAGTCTTGTTGTAGTAATTTTGGATCATCTTCGTAAGAATAACGTTTAGGACGCTCATCATCTTCTACATTATTTCTATATAAAAAGGCGATAACGATTCCTACAATAGCACCTAGCAAATGACTTTCCCAGGAAATGCCATCCTGGCCAGGTAATATCCCTAAAAACATGGAGCCATAATACATCAAAACAACCAAGGCCAGAATGATAGACTTTAAGTTTCTACGAAAAAGGCCGGAGAAAAAAACAAAAGCCACTAGACCATAAATCACACCACTCGCTCCAATATGAAAAACCGACCGCCCAAAGGTCCATACTGCCATCCCGCTTAAAAAGTAAATAAGGGTAATGCTTGGTATAGCCACCTTTCTGTAGAAAAACAGGATCATAGCACTAAGCGCTAACAAGGGAGGAGTATTAGCCAATAGATGCCCCCAATCGCCATGAACCAATGGAGAAAAGAGAATACCTTTTAGCCCAAAGATAGTACGAGGATAAACCCCTAAATAACCAAAGTCTAATCCTGTAAAAGCCTGAATACTATGAATAATCCATAGAAAAGCCACCGCATAGATCGGTAGACGTATGCTATCAAAGAGGCGCTGTGAGAAAGTTGTTTTTTCCAAATGTCGATTATATAGTGATATAATTCATGTTTATTTACCTCGTCGTTACTACAAGTCTTTTAGCGATTTGCTGGCTATTGTTTTCATTTGAAATGCGAAGGATGGCGGTATAAATTCCCTGTTCTTCCAAATGAATCGCCCATTGATAATCACCTGATCCTAATGATCGAGTGGTTCTCACACTGGTCGTTTGCCCTAAAGCATTAACGATAAGCAGCTCCACATTCGCTTTTTCAAGTAAGGTAAATTGTAGCTGACTTTGTCCATTATTAGGATTCGGTATAATGTTGGCCTTGGTATCTGCCAACAATAACTCATCTGTATTGACGACAGTAGCACAGCTGGCATCAGAATCTGGACAATAAAGCCTTTGGGCCAAACTACAATCCAATACAAAAGGATTGGCTTTCTGATCCTGATAGCGAGCTATTTTAAAGGTACGGTCGTACTCTAAAGAGTCAACGGGATCTAAAATGTGCCAATCACATAAAGTCGACCTTTGCTCTTCAAAGAAAGTAGGATCAGCTGCTTGGGCATCGGCTCTATAAATAGTGTAGAAATAGAACATGGCCCGCGCTACATTACCCTTATGGTCTTCTCTTGGCTCAAAAGTGCCAAATTTGAACTCACTGTACTCTTCTATTCTTTCGGTCGGTTTTGTACGTGTTTCTTGATCATTAATATACCAAAAATCTGTATCATCATCGTCAATATCTCCAAAGGAATAATTGGAGCGAATCTCATTTACAACGGATCGAGTAGGGAATAAATGGTGCATATCGGCTAATGGACTACCATCATCTGCACCTTTACTCCTGGGCCAAGTATGTTCGGTATTGATCCCATTATTACTACCATTCTGAAATAGAAAAGAAGAGGGATCAGCTCCAGGCATTAGATAAAGCGTATGACCAGTATAGACACAGCGTACGGAATCTTGAATTTTATAAACTTCTCCGTAAAGTACATCCCGTGCAGGTCCATAAGTCAATACACGCCTAGCTGTAAAGTCCGTTCTGATTTGATCATAAAGGGCATCCTCTGATAAATCTGGGTACAAAACTGTATTCGTTTGGGCAATTAAAGTGCTGCCTAAGGTCATCCAAACGAAAGCCAATGAAAATAGGAATTTCATATGTGGTGATTTCATATTATTAAACGTATCTAAAGTGTTTTTGCTTAATGACAAAAGTACGATTTATATGAAAGGCAGCATTGCATCGACAAAGACATTCTACAAGATTTAACATGAAGCCATTGTCTATACCTCCAAAATTTTGTAACTTTTAGAGGAATTTCAATTACTAAAGTAAAATAGGGCAAACGCATTAAAATAAAAACTGAAATAGAAATGCTTATTACTCGAAATTAAGTGTAAAAAGGTCATAAGTGAAGTGCGGGAGGCCGGCTAGGCACTGTTCGAGTGGAGCGAGTTTGGCTAGGTAAGATTTTTTTGCTTCGTTTTTGTATCGAATGATCCCGAAGTAAATTCGGGAAAGATGCTAGAGCCGTTTTGAATTGAAGTTTTAGTTGAATTTATAAAAATTGCAGTGTAATTTTTTTTTGGCGTTTGCCCTAAAAGTGAAAGCCATTGACCCGAATAATTAAAAAAAATACATTCACTCACTGAATCATTAACCATTGGCACAACGCAACTGGCACCTTGACAATGGCCTTGGCAGGCAGCATATCATCGGACTCTACCACGGAGAAGAGTCGGGCCATGTAGTAGTGCATCTGAATAATCGCGTCCTCCTTTTAGATTTCTCGGTATTGACGAACAAAACGTATAAGTTTTTTATCGATCAGGAATTGTATGAATTAGAAATTCAAGAAAAGGCCAATAGCTTTGATTATGATTTAAGGATCGATTATGAAGCTCAAACTCAGCAGAACCTAGAGCGCAAAGCTTATGAGCAGACTGAAAAAAAGGCCTACATTGGAAGTATTCTTACCGCTATATTGTTATTTGTGAGTTTATATGCCTTGTTTTTCTACCTCAAAAGTCTCCAATAAATTTACTTACATTTGCCCAAAAAGAAGTAGAAGTGGAGCAACTGAACCAGCATATTGAAAGTCTGATTTTTACAGCAGATCGACCGATTAGCCTCAAAGAGGTACAAAGTGTCTTGCAAGATGCCTTTGAGACTAAATTCAAAGTAGAAGAGCTACAGCAAGCTATTCAAGAGATCAAAGATAAATTTGAAGGTGAGCAATTTTCATTTCAAATTCATGAAATTGCGGAAGGCTATCAATTTTTGAGTAAACCTGCCTATCACCATACTATCGGAGTTTACCTTAAGCAAAAAACCAAAAGAAGGCTATCCAAATCGGCTTTGGAGACCATTTCTATCATCGCTTATAAGCAACCTGTGACCAAGTCGGAGCTAGAGCGTATACGAGGAGTGAGCTGCGACTATGCTATCCAAAAACTTTTAGAGAAAGAATTGGTTTCTATTACTGGAAGAAGTGAAGGCCCAGGAAGACCACTGCTCTATGGAACCAGTGATCGATTCATGGATTATTTTGGATTAAAAAGTATCCGAGATTTACCTACTCCAAAAGACTTCAAACTCCCTGATGCCTCCATAGGCGAGGCGGCTCCCATTGAGGAGACACTGAAAACGGAAGAGGAGTAGTTGGAAGTCAAATACAGCAGGCAGGCATCATTTCACCATTATTCATTTACCGTAGGTAGACATCATTAATTAGAAGCATGGCTTTAGTGAACAGAGTTGCTCAAAGTAGTTTAATTACTTTCAAATTGGAAGACTATATTCCAAAGGTAGAGTTTGCTCACTTTGATATTAAAGATTATCTATTCAAAGAATTGCTTTTAAAAGAAGCTGATTTTCGGGCTGCCATGAAAGCGCACGATTGGTCCCAATACGAAGGGAAAGTCCTACTTGTGTATTGTAGTAGCGATGCCATTATACCCATGTGGGCAAGTATGCTGATTGCTACTTATGCTAGCTCCATAGTTAAGGATATTTTTTATGGCAAAGAGGCCGATTACTACGAGTATGAGCTACTCAAAGCCATTGAAGAACTACCGCTCGATACCTACCAAGATGGTCGCCTGATCATAAAAGGTTGCGCAGATTATCCTATAACGCCGGGAGCCTATCTGAAAATCACGCAGAAGTTTATGCCAGTTGCCAAAAGTATTATGTTTGGAGAACCCTGTAGCACAGTACCCTTGTATAAGAGGAAAAAACCGGTCTAAGTATTGGCTGTATGGTGCTGAATGTAGTGTCCTAGATCAAATGCGGAAAGCGCCTGACTATAAGCTGTTCTGGAAGGATGCCTTGGATGACCTTTTTTCGTTAAGCTGCCAATTTGCAACCACTTACAAGCATACTTTTGACTCAAGGTATCGATGTCTTGCAAGCAAGCCGTGAGGTATTTTCGCTTCTCCAGATTAGCTCCCCAAGCTGCCAATATACTGATACCTGGATATCGCTGCAAAATAGCTTCCAAGTGGAAGAGGTTTTGCTGATGAAGCCGAGTGTTTTTATGCAAATGAAGCTTTGAAGGCTGGGTCGCTCGTTGCGGATATAGATTGGCCATGATAATACCATCATAGCCAGCCCTTTCCGCAAATCCTAATACCTTAGAGAAGGTTTGGTCTGATCGCTGGGCATCTGCCTTGCTTGGATTCAAACCAATAACTAAAAGAGGACGATCTCCTTCTGTAGCAAGTAGATATCTTGCTTTCTGATCTCCAAAATAGTGACTGATTTTCTTTTTATGTGATGGCATTTATCCTCCCTTCAAGATGAATTCAGTGGCGGTATAAGCCGATTGCGCAGCCCCGTGTACGGTTGAGGTATCTATGGGCGCAAAGGCTTCACCAGCAAAATACAATTTATCTTGTAAAGGTTGCGATAGAGTATCTTGAGCACTGTTGTTTTGGTAATGAGAATAAGATCCTCGAATGTAAGGCTCCTTTGTCCAATGTTGTACAGCGTGCTGTAAGTAGCATTGAGATGCTTTACCCTCAAACATTTCATCAAGTTCACCCATAACAGAAGTGATGATTTCTTCATCTGTCATCTCGGCATATTGTTCGGTTATTTCACCAACTGTGAAAAGGCCGAGGACATGTTTGCTACTTTCTTTTTGGAAAGCGGCATCATAATAGAGTTTTTCTCCTTGATCACTGAATAAATAATCACTTAGGCCAGTTGCTAAAACCATATCAGGGTAGAATCGCTCAGAAAACTCTATGAAAACCTTTAAACCAGCGGGCATATCTACCTCGCTTAGTGCCTGGATGCGTTCCTGCGGTAAGCTAGGAGTGAAGTTTATCAAGTTTTGCTTGAGGATAGTAAGCGGGACCGTAATGATGACCTTGTCTGCCTCATAAGTTTTACCGGTATTCGTGACTAGACTTACTTTTTCCGCATTGTAATTAATAGTGCTGACGGCTTCGTTTAAATGTAGTTTACCCGCTACACTAGGCGCTATGTATTGCTCTAGAAAATCAAACCAAGTGCTACTTTTGAACTTATACTCAGCGTAGAAATTGGAGATAATATTGCGCTTTCTCAGCTTGCCATTACTCCAGGACAGATAGGTGTCTGGACTATAGTCGATCAGATCGATTTTTCCATCTACAGTAGGATCATTGAGTATTTCGGCAAAAATAGAAGGATCGGTATGTAGCCATTCAGCGCCCAAGTCAATGGGGAAATCTACAAAGCCTTCCAGTTTTTTAACTCGACCACCGATGCGATCCGAAGCTTCTATAATCTCAAAGTCGATCCCAAATTTTTGAAGGATATATCCTGAAAATAATCCAGCAGTTCCAGCTCCCACAATGATGACCTTTCCATTAAAGGAAGGTTGGAAATCTTCTAGGATAGGATCATTTTCTCCACAACTTGTCAAGATGGAGCCTAGAAAGGGGAGACCTATACTTAATTGAGTAGCTATGATTAAAAATTCTTTTCTGTTCATGATTGATGTATTATTGTAATGAAAATTGCAGCCCCAACTCCAGAAAGACGACCATCTCACTTTCCAGTTGATTGGAAAGTTTGGAACCTAGAGATACCTTGCTATACCAGCTGGCCCGCTCTCCCAATTGATTGCCGAATTGATAATTGATGGTAGGAAGAAAAAGATGATCCGTTTTTCGGTCTTTTTTACCCGTTTCGCCAGTAGCTAAGTCCACTGAAAATCCGATCACATCGGATTGTAAAAGGTAGGCCGCACCCACGGAGATAGCTTGGAATCTCGTTTTGCCTTGCGGGCTACTTTGTATACCTAATTCTACTCCAGCGAGGTAGCCACTTTCTGTTTCTGGATTGGTATAAAAGCCCACTTGGTAATTAGAGAATACCTTTTTTTGACTACGATTATTTTGCCACCTCCGGTGAGGAATACTTAAACTGATTTTTGCTCCTGGCTGGTAGGCAAATTGCCCCCAATAAGCTATACTTAGAGTTCTGCTCTCTTGTAGATTTTGTGCAGAAAGTTGAAAGAGACTTAGCAGGAGAATGCCCAGTATAATAGGCGGTTTATAGTTGGTCATAGTTTCAATTTTATAAGCAATTTACCAACTTGGCTTTTTTAATGCTTACAAATCACTTCACTAAACCAAATTCATCAATTAACGGAAGATTACTTTCAATAAAAGGATGACTAGGGCAGTCCTTGTTTTTGCTCTGATACTCAAATCTTCCACCAAAAAAAAATAGAAAGTGTCCAGAGGTATAAAAAACAAATGAGTCACCCCGAATAATTCAGAATGACTCATCCTATTATTTCCAACAAAAGGCTAGTACGTCACCTTTATCAATAGAAACACTTCTCCACATCAAAATATCACAACGTCATCACATCATCACATCAAAACATCACAACGTCGGCACATCACAACTCCCCACGCTGTACCTGCTTGTGCGCATAGTCTACTGCTCTAGCCGTCAAGGCCATTTAGGTGATACTTGGATTTTGAGTACCGGAACTAGTCATGCAGGCACCATCTGTGACGAATACATTGGGCACTTCGTGCATTTGATTCCATTTGTTGAGTACACTGGTTTTAGGATCGCGTCCCATTCTGGCGGTACCCATTTCATGGATACAAGCTCCAGGCGCCGTAGCGGCATTGTAGGAGCTGATATCTTTACAACCGGCTGC
Source organism: Saprospiraceae bacterium (assembly GCA_042095835.1). Taxonomy (GTDB): domain Bacteria; phylum Bacteroidota; class Bacteroidia; order Chitinophagales; family Saprospiraceae; genus DATFKA01. The sequence continues at coordinate 38,389 of JBELML010000020.1, read as the reverse complement.
TTCCAGCATTTCTTCCGCGCAGGAGACACCGTCTTTACGCATCGCCACTTCGTTCTCTCTTAATTGAGCGTCAAAAGTGATGATGGGCATACCCCATTTGTCTTTTTTATCAAAGTTGAGGTACATTTTATTATCATGATGAGGTAGAATCTCCCCAAAACAGGTCATCGAGATGCGATAAGGTCCAGGTTGGAAAATGGCATCTTTAAGGTCTGTTCCTATTGCGCCATCAGGAACGTTATTACTGCGCGTAGCACCTCCTTGGTAGCCAAAGCCACGCAAATAATCACTCCGCTTGGTAGCTTCATCAATATTTCTAAATCTAGGAATATAGAAACCTACCGGCTTCCGACCTTTATAATAAGTATCCTCAAAACCTGGTAGTACACCAGAAGCGCCCATACCATAATGGTGATCCATAATGTTATGGCCAAGCTCGCCACTACTATTGCCTAAACCATCGGGGAATACCTCCGATTTACTATTTAATAGGATAGCCGTCGATCCTACTGTACTGGCATTGCAGAAGATGATTTTCGAGAAGAATTCATGCGTTTCCTTCGTTTCTGAGTCTACCAAGCGTACACCGCTAGCTTTTCCTGTTTGGCGATCAAAAACGATTTCATGGACAATACTATTAGTGCGAATCGTTAAGTTTCCTGTTTCTTCGGCAACGGGTAGGGTAGCCGACACACTACTGAAATAAGCGCCATAAGGACAGCCTCTGGAGCAGCGGTTCCGTGCTTGGCATTGGCCTCTTTTTCCCTTGTGCACTTCAGGTTTGTAGACCGATAAATTGGCTACGCGTCCTGGCGTGACTACTCGTTTTGGAAATTTGGATCCTACAGACTTTCTAAGATGCTGCTCGGCGCAATTGAGGTCAAAAGGAGGTAGGAATTGACCATCGGGCACTTGAGCGAGGCCTTCTTTTTGTCCGGCTACTCCTACAAAGGTCTCGACATAATCGTACCAGGGAGCAATATCTTTATAGCGGATTGGCCAATCTACGCCGACGCCTTCTTTGGCATTGGCCTCAAAGTCGAGATCACTCCAGCGATAGCAGTGCCTTCCCCACATAATGGAGCGACCACCCACGTGGTGTCCACGTATCCAATCAAAGCGTTTGACTTCGTCATAGGAATAATCCGAATCTTTATTGATAAAATGTAGGCGCTCTTGGTTGACCCACCAACTCAATCTATTTTGTTGAAAATAGTGCTGAGCAATCTCTTCAGCGGTGACCTTGTTTTGGTTGGGCAGGTCCCAAGGATCCAGTCCCGCTGTAGGATACTCGCCATGTGATACCATGCGGCCTCTTTCTAAAACTAGTGTTTTATAGCCTTTTTTGCACAACTCCATAGCGGCATAACCACCACTAATCCCTGAGCCAATGACAATCGCATCGTAGGTGACTTCTTCTTTTCCATTTGTATTAAACATCATATTGCCCAGGCTTTTCCTCCAGCCTCTTCTACGGTGATACAAGCTTTGTATTCACCAGGAACAGGTAGATAGTTTAAAAATTTAGTTCCAATTTCCTCTGTGTTCAGATAGTAAGCAACACTGCGATTTTTGAGGTCCAGATAGCTAGACTTGAGGCCCTGATCACTCGATTGCTCTAAGGCTTGTAGGAGGTCGACTTGCTGGTCGGTACTCCCTTTACCAAAGCCCGCTTTATCTAGGTGGGCTTTCAATTGGGTAAAACCCTCACTATATTTCTTTTGGCCTTCTTCGCCCATGACCTTGCCAATCATGATGTCGATCATCTTATGGACGCCTACTGCTGAAGCAGCAGGACTATCAGTAGCAGGTAGGATGACATCTACAAACTGCTCGACCCAGGCCATTTCTTCGGGAGAGAAAAAGTACGTTACATAATCAACTCGTTGGACATCTGCCTGGCAGCTACTCAGCAAAACACTGAAGGCCGGTAGACTCAAAGCAGTACCAGTAGCGGTAGCTGCGAGTTGGAGAGCTTTTCTTCTATTCATGCTTGATTAACATTTTTGTAAAATGGAAAATAGGGTATTTCAGTAGTTTGGCAAAATCATTCTGCCTTAAATGACAATTATATAAGATTTTATTTCATACCATCCTGCTGATATTCATACTCCTTTAGCCTAAAATACGCTTGAAAAATTGAAAAAGTCGCCTTATGTTT
>JBELML010000020.1:18096-36128 GCA_042095835.1 Saprospiraceae bacterium | reverse complement strand
CATACTCCTTTAGCCTAAAATACGCTTGAAAAATTGAAAAAGTCGCCTTATGTTTGCATTAGTTCTACAAGTGTTGATTAAATCAGCACTTTTTATTGCTATATTAGTTCTACAAGTATTGAAGTAATGCCATTGAGAATCAACTAAGTGCATAGCAAAAGAAGATTGATATTAGTAATTACCTCATTATTCATCTACCGAAGCCTTAGCTTAGGTAGACAACATTATCTTATGAAAGGATTAGGATATCTAGAAGAAACCATTTTACTCTTGGTCTTATCCATGCAAGACGAAGTGTACGGGTTTTCGGTAGCAGAAGCGTATAAAAAGCATATGAATAAAACCATCTCCTTGAGTGCGGTGCATGCGGTTTTATCTAGGCTAGAAGGGAAGGGCCTAATTGAAAGCGAAATGGGCGGCGCAACGGCCGAAAGGGGAGGGCGTCGAAAACGCTTCTTTCAAGCTACGGCCAAAGGCAAACAAGTGATCCATGAGATCAAAACTTCTCGTCAGAAATTGTGGAACCTTATTCCAGATTTGTCATGAAGCAATACGCACAACATCCTCCCAAGTGGGCAGATCGATTTCTGGAGTGGTTTTGTGATGAGTATCTCCTAGAAGAAATCCAGGGCGATTTGCATGAGGCTTTTTATCATCATCTCAAGACTAGAGGCCCTACTTATGCCAAACGCCAGTATATCTACGATGTCACCCGATTTTTCAAACCATACGCTTTTGAGAAATACTCAAGAGCCAAGCAAATTTTACCAATGTTTAATAACTATTTCAAGATAGCCATTCGTAATATTTGGCATCGCAAAGTATTTACGACACTCAACCTTGCCGGCTTATCTGTGGGGATCTCAGCTATTCTACTCATCTTTTTTTATCTCAGAAATGAATATACCTACGATCAAGATACACCAGACCATCAGCAGGTTTATCGGCTGATGAATGAGTATCGAGTGCAGATGTACACCTGTATGAGTTTTGTAGATTACTATGGTACAGCACCTGAGGATCAACTTCAGCTCATTAATCATCTAAAAGGATACGATGGAGTGGTGCAAGCCTGTCATTTTGTACCCTCAGAATCGGATATTGGTGGAAGGGACCAATTTTATGTAAAAGTGGATGGTCGAGAGTTTATAGCTGACAATGTTTTGTACACCAATACAGGGACGGCTTTCAACGATATCTTTCCTCAAGAATACCTTTTAGGTTCTGTCGAAAATGCTTTTGACCAATTTCAAAGTGTAGTATTGACCAAGTCTTTGGCTGAAGCTTGGTTTGGTAAATCCTGGAAGGAGCAGCCGCTTTTAGGTAAAACACTAGAAGTAAGAGGAGAACTTTACAGCCTTTCGGCAGTAGTTGATGATGTTCCACCAAATCGCCACTATGACTTCGACTGGATTGTTTACCAAAAAGCCATTCCAAGTTGGGCGGCCTATACTTATTTTAAATTAGAGCCTCAACAGTCGATTGATCGATTGATGACCCAGCTCAACAATGATGTAGATAAGGTTTATCCTGGGCGTTCGGAGGATGTTTTACAAAAAGGAATACACCACGTAGCCTTGGCAGATATCCATTTTACACCAGACACGCTGTACGAATTAAAGCCTGTAGCGAATACGATTTACCTCAAAACCTTTGGTATTGTAGGCTTAATAATACTATTGATCATTTTAACCAATTATACCAATCTATCTATCGCCATGTATGCCGATCGGCAGAAAGAATTGGGTGTGCGCAAAGTAATGGGTGCTCAGTCAGCAGATATCAGCTTTCAGTTATTGGCGGAAGCTATTTTACTAGCCTTGTTATGTTTTCCCGTTTGTTTGCTCTTGCTTTCTATCATTTTACCTGCATTTTTTGAGACCATGGGGCTCGATTTGGATCGAAGCGTTCTTTGGGAACCCAGTTCTTTGGGCATATTATTAGGGTTTTTGCTGCTGACAGGCTTTTTAAGTGGAGTATACCCAGCCTTGGTTTATGGCCGTAAATCTATGCTTTCCCTCTTTGGTGGTAAATTGAGTAAAGTATTTGGGAACCGCATTTTCAATCTACGGAATATGCTGATTGCGAGTCAGTTTATTTTGGTGATTGGCCTGATGAGTGTCACCGTGTATATCTACCAGCAATTGGATTTTGTAAAAAATAAAAACCTCGGATTTACCAAAGAAGGTGTGCTCTTTTTTGATATTGACGGTGCTGAAAAATATCAACAACTTCGAACGGCGCTAGCTAGCATACCAGAAATTAAGGGCGTAGGTGCCAATGGAATACCAGGATCGGATATGTACAATCAATCCACCTACAAGATGAAAGATACAGACGTAACCCTCTCAGATGGGACCGACCAATACGTCGATTATAATTTGCTCAAGGCACTCAATATTGCTTGTGAAGCTTGCGAAGAATTGGAGAAAGGAAAAGAGGAGGTATTCGTAATTAACCGAACTGCCGCGGAGAAACTGGCGAAGATAAAAGGCGTACAACCCGAAGATTTAATTGGAGAGGTTCTAGTCTCTGAACCAGAATGGGAAAATGAAGAATTTGGCTATGGTGTTCCCCATGTGATTGATGGAATTGTGGATGATTATAAGTTCTTTAGTCTGAAATACTCCAATCAGTCTCTGCTTATCTCGGTAGCCAAGGAACCAGGATGGGCATATCAAGCACTTGTGTCGGCGAATACTGAAGATTGGCCACAGACCATCAGTAAAATTCAGCATGCTTATCTAGAGGTTGAAAAAGAACGTCCTTTCCAATTTCAATTTCTTGAGGATCGATTAGATCAATTATATATAGCCGAAAAACGATCGGGAACACTGATTGGAGGCTTAAGCTTTTTAGCGATGCTACTTGCCCTAATGGGCTTGGCGGGTATGGTTTCCTACCTTGCCTATAGTAGGCAAAAGGAGATCGGTATTCGTAAAGTTCTAGGGGCGTCGATTAGTAGTATTTTATTTGGGTTTAATAAAGAATTTATCCAATTGTTACTCCTGTCGACTTTAGTTGCAGGCCCTCTTGCGATCTTATTTGCAAGCCAGTGGTTATCTAGCTTTGCTTTTCGAATCGAACCTCAAATTTGGGTGATTTTAGGGGCCGGCTTATTTTCCGCAATGCTTGTTATTCTATTGGTGAGTCTACAAAGTTATCGAGCAGCCAGTCAGCAACCGGTTGATGTACTCAAAACGGATTAATGTTTATAGATAAGCTTTCCGGTATATTCTCCTTCCAGCGTTTTTACTAGTATGGTATAAATACCACTAGTAAAATCATGGAAGGGGACCACCATTTGATTCGCTTTTTCAAGCTTACTTTGAAAAATGGGTTTGCCCTCCAGGTTGTGTACTTGTACGGATACCATTTCTACTGGAGATTCTATGAAAAGCGTATCGGAGGTAGGATTAGGATAAAAGCGAATGGGTAATTTCTGTTGGTTTTCTAGAGTAGATACGGTGAGGCAATTAGCGGCAGTGCCCACGCTCTCTTCAAATTTACCATTCTCAACAGCCCAGTGTAGCCAGTATCCATCAGATCCACTCGCGCGCAATACGAGAACATCTCCACCATCAGCACGTTCTAAAAACCAGCGCATGGCATTGTCGTTTTCCACCGAACCTCCCATCATACAGATGCCTCCTATAGGCTGAGAAATAGTATCTATAGTATTGCCCGTAAAATAGGAAGTGTAGCTTTCCTGACCACTTGTGAAACCAGACCAAAGGAAAGCTATACTCCAATAAATGATTGCTTTAAAGCGCATGGACTACTTTTTAACTAAGCGTTTAGTAAAGATGCTATTTTGTCCCTGCCCTTTCAAGATATACAATCCCGCAGGCAGCTGATGCAAAGATAGTTGTAATTGCGTAGCCCCTTGCTCCCATATTATGGATTGTATTTGTTGTCCTTGTGCGTCAAAGAGGAATACTTGATTCTTTTGCGTTGCACTGAGAGGGCGCTCTATCCAGACATTTTCACTAAAGGGTTGTGGGGTGACTTTTATTTGAGCACTAAGACTAGCCTCAAATTCTTCCGTATTCACAATTCTGATTACTTCGCTTAGTGCTGCATAGGCATCTAGCTTTCCATAGCCCCAGGTTGTATTGGGAACTTCTCCAGTGAAATTATCTGCTCTCGCCGTTTCCTGAAGAATCGTTTTAATTCGAGTAGCTGTTAAGCTTGGATCTGCTTCAAACATCAGGGCAATCACGCCAGTCAAAACGGGGTTGGCGCCACTCACTGCTCCCAGTACACCGTAGGTAGCTGTAGTAGTCTGAGTAAGATTAAAATCGAATGTAGCAAAATAGGAATCAGGACCATAGGCACCTATATTGTCTGTTCCAGGTACTGCTACATCAATACCAATACGACCATCTTGAGTAGGCCCAAGGCCACTACCCGTCCACATACTGCCGGGGCCATTTTGAGTGCCAGTGCGATTGATGGTGGTACCGCCAGAGGCATTAGTGAAGCGGTCTCTAAGCACATAGGCATTGGGGCAAATATTGGTCTTGCTTGATCCTAAATCCCAAATGGTATATCCAGGCTCCACAAAGCTTAGAAATTTATTATCCTCCTGCAAAAAGATACGAGATGGGTTCAATACTGCATCAAATCGCCCATTTGATATACTAGTGGCTTTAATATTTAGGGTGTATATTCCATTTGGACCATTGAAATCGATGAGAAGCTCCTTGCGAGGACTTGTTGAACCAAAGAAATCTACCTCAGAGCCTTGATAAAAGAGGTTATATTCACTAGTGAAGTCGTTAACAGAAGTATTATTATTGGGCGAGTTATAGGGACCAAAAGTTTGGGTAGGCGTAACGATTTCTATTTCTAAAACATCGTCCTCATGATGCCACATGTCCATTCTAAGGGTTCCTGTCTCCTTGTTAATTTGTAGCGAAACCGTCTGGCCTTGGGTAAAAGACCCTCCCGCATGGTTATCCCGGTCGCCATCATCACTTGAGCCACAAACAAAAGCTTTGCCTGGGAAATTGTCACCAAAATTATTATCTATTACTCTGCTCAATGCACTACTCCCATCCATTGGTCCTTGTATGGAACCAAAGTTGGCAATCATAGCTACAGGCTTGCCTTCGGTTGCGGCTATTCCATTGATAAAGGAGATGGCCTCATCGAGGTGCTCATCAATAGCTGAAAAAGGAGCTTCAGCTGCCTGATCGTTATGTGCAGGGGCACCTTCACTTGTGATTTTTACAATAACTAAATCGGCCTCAGGAGCAATACCTAATACTTGATCGTTACTAGCTCGGCCATTACCAGCGGCTATACCTGCAGTGACGGTACCGTGTCCTGAGGCATCTCGTGTGGCAAGCAAGGTGTTATTTGATAGCGCTGCATTGATTTCGGCTTGAGTATAAACGGTACCTACACCAACAGGATTGTCAGCCGCATTGGCACCGCTATCATCAGATAGATCAAGGATGGCTAAGATTCTAGATGTACCATCTGCTTTAATGAAATCAGGATGTCGATAATCGATCCCTCGATCCAGAACACCTATTATAGTCCCCTGGCCAGTCAATCCATATTCTTGGATGGCCTGCGTCAATCGAATTTCATCAAAAAGTAAAGCATCTTGAGCTTGAATAGAAAGAAAAGAAAAGAAAGCAATCGAAAGGAAAATACCTTTCTGGAAATAGGGTGTTAATGTTTTCATCAGAATTTGGGTGTATTTCTCCCAAATCTAACTGTTTTTCCAAAAAAAATAAAGTGGTAGGCTTAGTTGTGCCGGGCTTGGATTGTATAGCCCTCTAAATCCCGGCACAACAAAGCTGTATCTACTAGTTATCTTGTACTGCAAATACTTTTTTCAAAAGATCGGAGGTCCGCTCAGCTGGATTCTCGCGAATACCTGCTTCCTTTTGCTCCACCAAACTAAATAAGCCCGCCAAAGCCTTACCAGCTACGTAGTCATCTAGTTCTGGGTTTACTTTACTACCTACGAAGGGGATTTTATTATAAGTATCGGCTCCTTTTTTCCAAAGCTCCCTAGCATTGACTTCATCAAGAGAAGAAATGATCACTGGACGAAACTCGTTGTACAACTGATCGTAAGTGGTTTTTTCCAGGTAACGCGTAGCAGCATCCTGCTCACCTGTGAGGATGTTGTAGGCATCTTCAAAAGTCATCTGCTTAATCGCACTGAGGAAAATAGGGGAAGCTTTAGCCGCAGCACCTTCGGCAGCACGATTCAGCTTTTCTACTAAATCGGCTTCGAAATCAGAGAAACCTGGTACGCCTCTTAATTTTTTAGTTACTTTTTGCGCCTCTTCGGGCAAAAGAATTTTATAGGCGGAGCCAAGGTAGCCGTCTTCCGCAGAAAGGAAGCCAACGGCATCATCTACGCCCTTGTTTAAGGCTTCTTTGAGGCCGAGTCCCATCTCCTCACCAGTAGGGCCAGAGATGGTTTCTCCTACTTTTTTGAGAATGCCACCCAAGTCTTGGGTACTACCACAGCTGGTAAATAAAGCAAGGACAAGTAATAAGGAAAAGTACTTTTTCATATTGATCAATGTTATATGTTATAATGATTTCTACCTACACTACCCGCGTACGCTGAAGCGGAAGAGTAAGCATCGGTAGATGAATAATATTCAAATGAAGTTAAAAGTAAGTCCAAAATTCTTTTAGAAGGCTAAAGTTTTGGACCTCAAAAAACTTTCACTCCAATCTTGAAACGTTGGCCAAGCTCAAAGGGGTGTTAATGGAAAGCTAAATTTTTCGATAAGTTGATTAGTTTAGGAGTTTGTTAATGTACAAACGGTAAAATGACCGATATTTTGTAAATATTAATCCTATAAGATGCGATTTTATCAGCTAACCATAACTTTGTTTTTTGTACTTAATTTTTCAAGCATGCAAGCCCAAGACCGTCCACGCACCTATGGCATACCTTTCGGAGATTTACCAACGGGCATCAATAATGCCATCACAGATGTACCTGGCGTACAGGTTGGACAGATCACCAATATCAGAGGCCAAAAAATCCGGACTGGAATCACCGCTATTCTTGCTCATCAAGGTAATATCTTTCAGCAAAAAGTACCCGCTGCGATTTATCTAGGCAATGGCTTTGGTAAACTCATGGGCTACTCCCAAGTCGAGGAGCTGGGCAATTTAGAAACTCCGATTGTACTGACCAATACGCTCAGCGTTCCTATCGCAGCCAATGGAGTGATACGCTATGTATTAGATCAAAAAGGCAATGAAGAAGTACGCTCGGTCAACCCGCTAATTGGCGAAACCAATGATGGACGGCTTAATGATATCCGTTCTCAACCCATTACACCAAAACAAGTGGTACAAGCCATTGAAGCAGCACAATCTGGAAAAGTGCAGGAGGGAAATGTGGGTGCCGGTACAGGTACGGTTTGTTTTGGTTGGAAAGGTGGTATCGGTACAGCTTCTCGCAAGGTTGGCGACTATACTTTGGGCGTTTTGGTGCAAACGAATTTTGGGGGCAACCTAAAAATTGGCGGCCTAGACTTCAGTGATCTGTACCGCAGCTACCGCCAAGCTCAAGAGGGAAAAGCAGACAAAGATGGCAGTTGTATGATTATCGTCGCTACTGATGCCCCACTGCTCAGTCGCAATCTTAAGCGCCTCGCTAAACGTGCCATTCTAGGGCTCGCGCGGGCGGGCGGCATCGCTTCTAATGGCAGTGGTGATTATGTAATCGCCTTCTCTAATTACCAAGGCAATTTGGTAGCCTATCGATCTGATGAAAAAGAGATGTCTCGTCAGGAGTTACGCAATAGTCAGATGACGAGTCTTTTTCAGGCAACAATAGATGCTACGGAGGAGGCCATTATCAATTCCCTGTTCGCGGCACAGACGATGAAGGGAAATGGGTATACTGTTCCTCAGCTACCAGTAGATCAAGTCATCGAGCGCTTGAAAGAAAAGCAACTACTCAAGAAATAGGCGCGCGCTTCCAACGGCTGAAGAAGATCAGTAGCCCGCCTAAGCCAAATAAAATGACCTTGCCCCAGATGAAGCCTTTTCCATAATCGGAAAGCTTTTGATAATCTAAAATATAGGGTACTGAACTGATGATGGCGGCAACTATGATAAAAAGACCAAGGTAAAAGGCTATTTTTTTTAGGCTATTCATAACATTGAAATGTGGGTGCCACAGTGGACACCCAAGTGAAATTACTTTGTAACAATGGTAGTTGTTGGTGTATAAATACCAAAGGTAATACTGGCGATTAGTCCATCGATGAACGTGTGCGTAATCGTCACATCGTAGTTTTCGGCACCATTGGCCATCTCTTCTGCATCAGCCAGGCCAACTGGGGCAAGACCGTAGATCAGATAATGGTTCATTTTTTTGGTTTGTACACCGGTTTGGGCTCCTTCACCCACCGTGACGGTATAGGTATAACAGGAGCTTAAGGTCATGGCTAGTACACAGACTAGGGCAAGGCTTTTTAAAGCATTTTTCATGCTGGTAATGGTTTTTAATGTGGCCTACTCTTCAGGATTTTCGGCATCCTCCACCTGGGTTTTGTTAGGACTTTGGTGTGAACCTAGGAATACTATAAATATATGATAGCTTTAGTTAAAATCTAACGCCAATGAGGCAAGTTTTTGCAAAAAGATATCGAAAGTAACCTTCAGTTAATGATTCAATGTGTACATTTTATACCTATTGACACATTCACGCATTGATAAATCACGCTTTACGACTAATCCACATAATCGCCATACTTAGGATACAGATCCCTCACAAGGATTCGAATGAAATCAATAAGCGCCCAGATGCCGAAGCCGCCAAGGGTTAATAATTGGACAACGCCCTGCCAGGTATAACCAAGATAGAATCGATGGATTCCCAGGTAGCCAAGGAAGAAACACAATAATAAGGCTGCAATCCAGGATTTATCCCTGCCGGGTTTGCCTTTAGCTGCGCGTCGCTTATATTGCATATCCCATTTTTCCACCTTTTTATCCAGTTTTTTGAGCATTCTTGCCTCTTTTTTTGATAATGCGGTGTGTTGACTTTTTGCAGCGAGATCATCGCGCACTAGTTTTACCAATTCAAAAGGCGCATTGGTATCGAATTTTTTCTCTCCTTTTAAAGTGGTGGGAGTAGTGCTATGCTCATCAAAAGGGATGTGGGTACTGGCAGCTGACATCATCAGCATACTTACTATGGCTAATAAGCCAATGGTGAAAATGTTTTTTGACATGAATTTGATTTTAAAAAGTGATTATCTAGTTTTCATATAAGAGATGAGCTATTGCCAAGGTGGCCCTATAAGAAAATTGTTATACTTTAGTTAATGATGATCAACTACGCAGCAATTATACTCGCCGCAGGCCAATCTTCTCGTTTAGGCCGTGCAAAACAATTGTTGGAATGGAAGGGGAAATCTTTCGTTCAGCATACTTTTGATGTAGCAGCTAGGTTTGTACCACCTGACCAGATTATTATAGTCACCGGAGCCAGGCAAGAGCAGGTAGAAGCCCACTTATCTAAGCATAAGTTGCCGTTTACGCATAATCCCGACTGGCCAGAAGGAATGGGCAGTTCCATCCGGACAGGTACTAATGTACTACTACAAGCTTTTCCAAATATTGAAGCTATACTGATCATGGTTTGTGATCAAGTCAAAATAGAACCGTTTGATTTGCAACCACTTTTTGAGGCGCACCAAGCCAATCCAGAAAAAGCAATAGTCGCTCGATATTTAAATAGGGTAGGAGTGCCGGTGATCTTTCCTAAAGCTTGGTTGGCTATGCTTAGAGAGCTAGAAGGTGATCGTGGTGCGAGGGCCATTTTACGAAACCAACCAGATGCGCTTTACCCAGTCGATCTACCCAAGGCCGCCTTTGATGTGGATACTGAGGAGGATTACCGTAATTTGTTGGGCAATGCTTAGGATGGATACAAGAAAGCAACCCTCGCTCCAAACAACTGCTTCCACAAAAATGGCATTCTAATCCACTAATCTTTCTTTTGATTAAGCTGTGATTTCCCATACAAGATTCTGGAAAATAAGCACCTCAACCAACCTTTTTTGCTGGTGTAAATTAAATATTAAAACTTCGGAAACTTTTAAACTTAAAATTGTTTCCTACGTTTTTAGGCTGTATATTTGTGAACCAAATCCGCCATATCTCCAGAAAGGCGCTAGCCATTTCACCCGACAATCGGCGGTAAGGAACCAATTTGAATGGATACCAAGCAGGAAATTTTAAACAAGACGGACGCCCTCTTCATGCGCTACGGTATAAAGAGTGTCACTATGGATGATATCGCTAGGGAACTAGGTATATCCAAAAAGACCTTATACCAGTATGTGGATAATAAGCAGGACTTGATAGAGCAGATATTTCAGCAACATATCCAGCGAGATATTCTGGCTTTCAAGCAGATCAAGGAAGAGGCCGTAGACTCGATCGACGAGATTTTAAAAGTCGCTCGCTATATCATACAGACTCTTCGTAAGGTGAGCCCTACGACGATGTATGATCTAGAAAAGTATTATAAAAAGACCTGGCGGCAGATGAAGCAATTGCACAACCGCTATGTCTATGGATTGATTATGGATAATATCCAGCGCGGTATCAGTGAAGGCTTCTATCGAGCTTCGATCAAAGCGGATATTATCGCCAAATTATTCGTTGGCTGCACCACTTTATTGGTAGATGTAGACTTATTCCCAATGGATAAATATAATCACGAAGCTTTAGTGAGGCAGCAGATTATTTATCATGTCTACGGTATCGCTTCACCTCAAGGTTTGGCCTTATTAGATGATCATTTAGAATCGAACTTAAACCATATTGATTAATTAAATCACACCCGAATTATAAAACGCTCACTATGAAAATAAATCGCCTTCAACAATGGGCTATTTTACTGGGCTTATTGCTACCCTTTGGTGTGCAATCTCAAGAGTCTATCCAACTGACACTACAGGAAGCGATCGACTATGCCTGGCAGAATAGTAATGAAATGAAAAATGCACAGCTCAACATCGTAGATGCTGAGGAGCGCATTATTGAAAACCGAGCTATTGGTATCCCTCAATTGAGTGGAGAATTGGGCTATCAAAGATACCTGCAAGTACCAGCACAGGCTTTGCCCGATGCTTTTGTAGATTTCTTGTCTGCCCAAAATCCCAATGAGCCCGTCAGTAGAGAAGTATCTTTCTTTCTGAAAAACAACTTCAATGCTGCACTTACCTTAGATGCTTTAGTCTTCGACGGTAGTTATATCACGGCTTTGAAAGCAGCGCGTGTCTACCGCGAGTATGTAGCCAGCGAGTTGTTGGTCAAGAAGCGCGAGGTACGCAATAATGTAATCGATGCCTACCTGCCGGTCCTTTTACTAGATAAAAATCTAGAAATTTTGACCTCCAATGTCAGCAACCTAGAGACACTTTATAAGGAAACCAAAGCACTCTATACCGAGGGCTTTGCCGAACAATTGGATGTTGATCGCCTCGAATTGTCACTAGCTAACCTTAAGGTAGAACAGGAAAACCTGAGCCGCCAAAAGGAAATAGCCACTGAGGTGCTCAAGTTTGCCTTAAATGCTAAAGGAATTTCCAATGTTTCGGTGACCGAAGACCTAGAGTCTATTGCTGCCGATGTTAGTGAAGAAGATTTGGTGGGAGACATCAATACGACTCTACGCCCGGAGATGGACTTTATCAATAAAGGCGTTGAACTCAATGACTTGAATGTCGAGGTCAATAAGATGGGCTACTACCCAAAAGTGAGAGCTTTCGCAAGCTATACACAAACCTACCAAAGTAATACCCGCGAAGATGGATTTTGGGCACCTAATGCCCTAGTCGGCGTGAATGTACAGGTTCCTATTTTTGATGGCTGGGATAAAAAGGCCAAGGTCGAAAGAGCCAAGATTACTAAAGAGATCAGCATGAACCAAAAGGATGATGTGGAGCGCTCGATCTACTTGGAGGTGAATAATGCCCGTAAGGCTTACCAAACGGCTACCAAAAGCTTGGAATCACAAACGAAAAATTTAGCGCTCGCAGAGCGAATTTACAATACTACCCAAATCAAATATCGCGAGGGCGTCGGTTCTAGCATTGAGGTTAATCAGGCGGAGCAAAGCCTTTATACCTCTCAGGCCAATTACATCCAAGCTTTATATGACCTGACGATTGCTAAATTCAATTTGCGTAAAGCACTTGGGAAATAAAAAGATCATGGATACCATAGGTTTAAAAGGTGAATGTACACTGCTATCTAAGCCTTTTTACCTGCATAAAAATCAATCTAAAAATCACACTCTTTATAACAATGAATCGATTAAAATCACTAGTGGTATTGGCTTTTTTATTAAATGCCTGCCAACAACCGGCTGCAAGTGACAACAGCGCTACTAGCCTAGAGGACAAACGCGCCCTACTAGTAGAAAAAAGAAATACACTCCAATCTCTCACTTCGGAGATCGAAAACTTAGAAGCAGAAATTGCTGAATTAGACCCAGCTGCCACTGCTACCAAGAAGTTAGTGACGACCATAGCCGTAGAAAAAACAGATTTTCAACGCTATGCTGAAATCCAAGGAACCGTCGAAGCTGATGAAACAGCTGCTGCCTCCGCAGAAGTGCCTGGTAGATTATTGTCTGTTACTGTCAAAGAAGGAGATCGTGTCCGTAAAGGTCAATTGATCGCTACCCTCGATATGGATCAAGTCAATAAACAATTGGCTGAAATTGATAAATCATTGGAGTTAGCTGAAGACGTATTTGCCCGTCAAGATCGTCTTTGGAAGCAAAATATTGGTTCGGAGCTCCAATACCTGGAAGCTAAAAATAGCGTAGAGCGCCTCCGTAAATCTAGAGAGACTGTTGAATATCAATTGACGAAAGCTAAGGTCTACGCTCCAATTTCTGGTGTGGTAGATCGCGTAGGGATGGAAGCAGGCGAACTCGCAATGACCGGTGCACCAATCATCGAAATCCTAAGCCTCAATCGCCTGAAGGTGGTGGCCGATTTACCAGAGAATTTTCTACAGAATGTACGTAGAGGTGACCAGGTGAGTATCACTTATCCGGCACTAGATATGGAGCAAAATGGCCGGGTGAACCTGATTGGATCGACCATCAATCCAGCCAACCGTACCTTTAAGGTAGAGGTGAATACAGGAAACCCAGGAGGACAACTAAAGCCGAATTTATTGGCTATTGTTAAGGTGCAAGATTATGCAGAAAAGGACGTCGTCATCATTCCGATCGACTTGGTACAAGAAGAAGTAGGTGGTAAAAAATATGTCATGGTTACCAATAATCAGGATGCTGATTTGTTGGCCAAGAAGGTATATATCACTACAGGTGAAAGCTACAAAGGGCAGGTGATTGTGACTACTGGTTTGCAAGGCAACGAGACCTTAATCGATCGCGGTTCGCGTGGCCTAGCAGATCAAGAACCTATCGAAATTTTTAATGAGCAAAACGCTGCAAATAATGGATAATAACCAAAATCAAAAAGTGCGGCAGTTTGGCTTGACCAATATCGCCGTCGATAACTCGACTAGTATATTCCTACTAGCGGGTATCATATTAGTACTCGGTATCTTTGGCTACCAGCGAATGGCCAAGGAGCAGTTTCCAGAAGTGGAATTGCCCCAAATTTATGTCAATACGCCTTACTTTGGTAACTCGGCTGAGGATATCGAGAGCTTAATTACGCGTCCCATCGAAAAGGAGCTGCAAGAGATCAATGGGATCAAGACGATCCGATCAACTTCTATTCAGGATTACTCTGTCATCACTGCGGAATTTCAATCAGATGTTGAAATTGAGGATGCGCTTCGAAAAGTAAAAGATGCGGTAGATATCGCTAAAAGTGAATTGCCTTCGGATTTAGACGCTGACCCTACCGTACTAGATATCAATTTTTCGGAATTGCCTATTGTTACGGTGAATGTATCAGGTGATTATGACAATGAAGAGCTTAGAGACTACGCCGAATACCTCCAAGATAAGATTGAAGACCTCCCCGAGATATCTAATGTAGACCTGAAAGGAAGTAGAGATCGAGAAGTCAAAGTCGATGTAGATCTAGCCAAGATGCAGGCAGTCAATGTCTCCTTTCGCGATATTGAAGGCGCCATCGCTTCGGAGAACCTCACCATGTCAGGTGGTGAAATTGTACGCAACAACTTTAGGAGGGCTGTAAGGGTCAAAGGAGAGTTCGATTCTGTAGAAGAGATGAATGACCTCATTGTCAAATCTGAAAATCGGCAGACGGTCTACTTAAGAGATGTAGCCGATGTGAGTTTTAGTTATAAAGACCGCACGAGTATAGCTCGGGCCGATGCTTTGCCGGTGATTTCTTTGGATGTTGTGAAAAGGAGTGGAGAAAACTTGCTGGCAGCTGCCGATAAGATCAAAGTGATCATTGAAGAAGCCAAAACCGTGCTACCTAAAGACCTTAGTATCACTACCTTTAATGACCAGTCGAATAATACACGTACACAGGTGAATAACTTGGAGAACAGTATTATTTCTGGTGTGATTTTGGTGACCCTCGTCTTGTTATTCTTTTTAGGCTTGCGTAATGCTTCCTTCGTGGGTATTGCCATTCCACTCTCTATGCTGATGGGTATTCTGTTCCTCTACTTTGCAGGGGTGACCATGAATATCGTAGTACTATTTGGGCTGATATTGGCCCTGGGACTCTTGGTAGATAATGGCATCGTGGTGGTAGAGAATATCTATCGATATATGCAAGAGGGATTCCCTGCCGTAGAAGCTGCCAAGCGAGGAGCATCAGAGGTGGCCGTGCCGATTATTGTATCTACAGCTACTACTTTAGCCGCTTTCTTGCCTCTGGCATTTTGGCCTGGTTTGGTAGGTAGTTTTATGAAATATCTACCGATTACTTTGATCATCGTGTTGTCTTCTTCTCTGTTTGTAGCTTTGGTGATCAATCCTGTATTTACCGCTGCTCTAATGAAGATTGATGTACAGTTGACCGATCGAACTGCTAAAAGGAAAAAGATTAGAAGGGTTTTAATTTCCTGTGGAGTGATGCTCGTCATAGCGATTTTAGGACAGATAGGAGGTGCGCAATGGTTGAGAAACCTTATGGGTTTTGCGATTACTTTGACTTTACTCAACTTTTTTGTATTGCGCCCAGCTGCATTTTCTTTCCAGAATGGCTTTTTGCCAGTTCTAGAAGCAGCTTATGATAAATTTATCCGCGGGGCCCTGAGAGTTCCATTTCTGATATTATTGGGGACCTTTGTACTATTGATTTTCTCAATCGTTTTATTAGGTATTAGAACACCTAAGGTAGAATTTTTCCCAACTGCTGATCCTTTGTATATCAATGCCTTTGTAGAAATGCCTTTAGGCACAGATATTGAAGCCACCAACCTATTGATGCAGGACTTAGAAGAGACGGTGGAGAAGGTGATTGAGCCGCACCGTGGTATTGTAGAAGCAGTCCTTTCTCAAATAGGAGAAAACACCTCTGATCCGAATGCACCACCAGAACCAGGAGCTTCTCCCAATAGAGCGCGTCTGACGGTCTCTTTTGTGCCGAGTGAGGATAGAGGTGGCGTTTCTACTTTCGATATTATGGAAGATATACGGGCAGCGGTTGCCAAATACCCTGGGGTAGAGATTCAAGTAGAAAAAAATGCCGATGGCCCCGCTACCGGTAAGCCGATTAATCTTGAAATTTCTGGAGAAGACATCGACCAATTGTCCATCCTTTCGGAGTCGGTGATTACCTATATCAATAGTAAGAATATTCCAGGAATTGAGAATTTGAAAGCCGATGTTTCTGTAGGTAAACCTGAACTCATCGTCAACCTAGATCGAGAAGCGGCCCGTAGATATGAAGTCTCTACAATGGACGTATCGAATACTATTCGTACTGCGATCTTCGGTAGTGAAGTGAGTAAATACAAGGAAGGTGAAGACGATTACCCCATAATGGTTCGCTTGAATGAGAAGTACCGCAATAGCGTAGAGGACGTTCTCAACCAACGCATCATGATCGGTAATAACGGAACCCAAGTACCTATTTCCTCCGTAGCGGATGTGGAGTACACCTCTACTTACAGTGCGATCAAGCGGAAAGACTTAGATAGGGTAGTGACCATCTATTCTGGTGTCCTCAGGGGTTATAATGCCAATGAGATCATTGCTCAAATGGATGATTATATGCAAGCTTATGATCTGCCCGAAGGTTTCTCTTACGAGTTTACCGGAGAGCAGCAGCAGCAGGCCGAAGACTTAGAGTTTTTAATAGGCGCTTTTGTAGTTGCTTTGCTGATCATCTTTTTATTGATGGTTGCACAATTCAACTCCGTACTTTCACCAGTCATTATTGCCTTATCTATTCTGTTCAGTACGATCGGTGTATTCTTGGGTTATGCCTTTTCAGGTAGGAGCATTTCCATCGTATTTACAGGAGTAGGTATTATATCTCTGG
This sequence comes from Saprospiraceae bacterium, assembly GCA_042095835.1. GTDB lineage: Bacteria > Bacteroidota > Bacteroidia > Chitinophagales > Saprospiraceae > DATFKA01. The sequence continues at coordinate 19,653 of JBELML010000020.1, read as the reverse complement.
CGGGTGTAGTGGTGAATAATGCCATTGTATTGATTGATTACATCAAACTGGTGACCAAGGAGAAAATAGATGCTTTAGGTGTCAAAAACGAATTCGCCTTAACTAAAGAAGATGTAAAAGAAGCGATTGTAAAAGGTGGTAGTACGCGTCTGCGTCCTGTATTGTTGACAGCAATTACCACGGTTTTAGGCTTGATCCCATTAGCGATCGGTTTCAATATCAACTTCTTTACCCTAATTTCTGATTTGGATCCACAAATTTTTATTGGTGGAGACAATGCAGCATTCTGGGGTCCTATGGCTTGGACGGTGATTTATGGTTTAGTGTTTGCTACTTTCCTAACTTTGATCGTCGTACCATCGATGTACTGGATGTCCTATCGATTTACGGCCTGGATTCGTAGGGTGTTAAATATTGACTAGGATTTTGGTAAAAGATTGATGAAAGGCGTTGAATTGGGCAAGCCCAATTCAACGCCTTTTCTATTGAGATTAGTTAATCTGTCTGTTAAAGCGGGTATTCGGTCGACTCTTTACGTCTGTTACTTGTTGAATTATAGAAATACCTTTATTTTAAGGTTTTACAAGGCTTTTATACAGGCCTTTCAATTATGATTATAAGAATTGTTTGTTCATAGTTTTTGTTTTTATCTTTTCGCCCTCGGTCTTCGAGGGTTTTTTTTACACTTTTGTTAAAAACTTCCCTAGCTCTTCATCCGTTATCTCATCCTAATTTACTTTAAGAAAAACGCTACTTATGCTTTTGAATCTTAATGATCTTCGAGAAGAATATGCAGCACTTGATTTCGATCTCAGCGATGTAGATGCTCATCCAATGAGGCAATTTGAGCAATGGTTTAAAGAAGCAATGGATAGCAAAGTGCTCGAACCTAATGCTATGGTATTATCTACAATTAATAGTAAAGGTAGACCAGCAGCTAGAGTAGTGCTACTCAAGGAAGTCAACGCGAATGGGTTTGTCTTTTTCACTAACTACCAAAGCCGAAAAGGACAAGAATTGGCGACCCAGCCTTTTGCGGCTTTAGTATTCAATTGGTTGGAACTTCACCGCCAAGTACGGATCGAAGGCCAGGTAGAAAAGATTAGCCCCAAAGCATCTACTGCTTATTTCCAAAGCAGACCCAAGGGGAGTCAAATAGGAGCTTGGGCTTCTCCACAAAGCCAAAGCATACCCGATCGCTCTGTCTTAAAAACAGAAGTACAACGCCTAGAAAACGAATTTGAAAACCAGGAGCAACTCCCACGTCCAGATCATTGGGGAGGCTTTATCGTCAAACCTGAATTGATCGAGTTTTGGCAAGGTCGACCTAGCAGATTACACGATCGTATTCAGTATCAGTTGGAAGGAGGAGAGTGGTCGATAGAGCGGCTAGCCCCATGATTCATGTGGAGATTTGTTGATGTAGATACTGGGGACTTTGGGACTTGGAGACTGGGGGACTGGGAGACTGAGGGACAGGGAGACTGGGGGACCGGGAGACCTTGGGATTGGGAGACCTTGGGACTGGGGGAGACCTTAGGATTGGGTTTAGCACAT
>JBELML010000020.1:0-17996 GCA_042095835.1 Saprospiraceae bacterium | reverse complement strand
TTGGGATTGGGAGACCTTGGGACTGGGGGAGACCTTAGGATTGGGTTTAGCACATAAGACCTAGCAAAGTATCCCGACGTTCGTTGCACTCAGCCGGGATTAATTCGTCCAACGCTGCTGAAGCATCGGGTCTCATTAACATAGGACATAATACATAGCACATAACACATATTAACTCGAAGGAACGAGCCTTTCGTCAGTAGAAGTTTAAACGTTTAATTCGTTTAAGGTTTTAGAGAGGTTACCTCCATGTCACAACATCCCCATCTCATATAGGGATCCAAGTCTCCGTCCCCAAGTCACAACGTCCCCATGTCTCCAAGTCATTATATGTTAAGTGCTATGTGCTATGTCTTATGTTCTTCTACTAAGTCTCCAAAGTCATTATGTGCTATGTGCCAAGTGTCAGGTGTGAAGTAAAAGAGCCTCCAAGTCTCCCGGTCACCACGTCCCCACGTCCCACTGTCTCCGCTCTCAAAGTCCCCTCGTCCCCATGTCTCTGCTCTCCAAGTCACACAGTCTTCCACTCCCAAAGTCCCAAGGTCACACAGTCAAAACATCTTTCCTCATCAACCAATCATTTTGTTCTTCTTCGCCCATCCAGAAGATGTGCTGGCCGTAGCGCTGGAAGCCTTGTTTTTCATAGAAACCGATGGCTTTGTGGTTTTGATCCCAAACGCCGAGCCATAACCATTGGAAACCTTTTTGCTTGGTGATCGCTACTGCTTTATTGATAATCATTGCTCCTAGACCTTGTCCTTGGAAGAAAGGCAATACATAAATGCGCTCTAGCTCTACTGAACTGGCCTCTGGGATATCTCCATCTGCTTTGGCAAAATTGAGTTTGAAGTAACCAGCAACTTCTCCTCCTTTTTTGAGGAAATAATAAGCACTATTGGCATTCAGCAGCTCTTCCTCTAACTTCGTTTTATGGAAAGCCTGATCGATATAAGATTGGAAGACTAAGGGATCATTCAAGTGTTCGTAGGTAGCCCTAAACGTTAGTAAGCTAATGTGCTGTAGCGTATCAAGATCCTTTTGGGAAAGTTTTTGAAAATTGAATTGAGCAAGTTTCATAGTTGATTTTTATTCCATCGCCTCAACTTCCTCAATTTTTAGGAGAATGCAAATTTTTTGGTAAAAATGGTCATTAAAATTGTATTGAAAACACCTATAGATGAATTAAAACCTATCAATCATGAGACATCTATGCTTAATTATCTTCGCATTTTTACTAGCCTACCCTTTAATGGGGCAACAATTCAAATACCAGCCCAATTATAAAAAGCCAATCAAGGTCAACCCCAAATTAATTAAACCCATCATTCTCAAATCAGATTTAACGGTAGTAGATAATATTCGTTTGGTTACCCAAAACGGTCGCCGCTACCTTTATGCAGAGGTCAAAAATATTGGGAATATCAACGCTAATAGGTCGAGACTGCAGCTCAAAATTCGTTGGAGAGTTGACTATGAGCAATTTACCAATGTAGAACGTACTAGAAACTACACTATTCCAGCACTTCGGCCAGGACAACAACACACCCTTTGTGTCTCAGTACCTGATCATGAAATCAGAACCAATGAAGGGTTTGGTTCCAATCATGCTGCCTTTTATTTCAGGGCCGACGCCCCCAATCAAATCGCAGAAATTAAAGAAAATAATAATACCAAAACCAAGCATATACCCGTATTGAGACCTTGATAAGCGGAGGTATATCTTGACCAAAAGCTATCTTTTTGTTATCTTTATATTAATTCAATGTAAATTATTTGTTAACTTGCATTGGATTTAATGATATAAAAAGGAATAAATGGCTGACGCAAGAAGGCTTTTTGGCATGGTGCTTATCCTTATTCTCTTCGCTAATGTAGGGAATACCCAGCCTCCTTTTGATTGTGCCGGTAGAATGTTTAGAGTGATTGAAGAAGAGGGCGGCTCTACATTTGAAGAATTAATTTTACAAGAATCTCCTCTAGAGATCTTGTTCGAACCACTCGCTTTTTTTCCAGATAATCAACTCAACGGTATTTGCTATCGTCCCAAAGACAACCTCATCTATGGTTTAGAGTTGGGAGATACGTATCGATTAATTAGAATTGATGCTAGCTTCCAGTTGGCATTCTTGGCGGACTTGCCTTTACCAAGTCAATTGTATTTTGTAGCTGGTGATATCTCCCCAGATGGAAGGTACCTTGTGCTACTTGGTTTTGGACAAAACGAAGAGACCAATATCTTGGCTTTAGTCGATTTGGAGGATCCTGATTATGCGACCCAGCTTTATCCAATGCAAACGATGGGCACAAAAGAAGCGATATTTTGTGCGGATATTGCCTTTCATCCTACTACGGGTCAATTATATGGTTATGACCAAAAAATGGATCGATTGATTATCATCGATTACCTGAATAGAGAAGTCGATGACCTTAGTTTTGCTCAGACAGGCAGGAACTTAGGAAGTATGCCTTCTATATTTTTCGATCCTAATGGTCGTTTATTTGGCATCGCCTCTCGTCGCAATACCTTTACTAATCGAGCGGTATATGAGTTTAATTTGAATTCTGGTAGAGTAATAGAGCACCAGGAGCTTGAGGTTGAGAAAAATCAGGACGCCTGTAGCTGTCCTTTTGAAATACAACTCTATAATGAAGTAAAGTACAGGAAGGCATACCCTTGCACAGACCTCCTTTTTACCCTTCGACTTGTCAACCGTACGCCTTACGAGCAAACGAATGTACAGTTGCGGGATACCTTTCCTCCATCTATCAAAATTAAAAAAATTGAATACAGCGGGTATCAATACGACCGTCAACTGAGCGGAGTAGGTACTTCGGTGCTTGCGATTGATGGTCTGAACATTCCTATCGGAGAAGACAGTATTATTCTCCATTTGGAAGTAGCAGAAGAAACCCCCAAGGGCATTTATAGAAACCAGGCTTTTCTATACAATGTCAATGCTTTTGGGGATTTAGAACCCGAAATGCGGGTTTCTGACGACCCCAAGACCGTTGACTTTGGCGATCCCACGGCTTATGAAATTGCTAGCTTAGCCCTAAATTTTCAAGAAGAGGCCTTGCTTCTATGTGCTGGCGATCAATTGAAACTTGATCCAGGAATTGCCGGGGCATTGAGCTATCAGTGGTCTAATGGTTCTAGCGATCCTTATTTGTATATTGAACAAGGAGGTCAATATCGTCTAAAAGTAGAAACTAGTTGTGGGGAGACCCAAGGAACTATATATGTAGAGGAGGATCGTATCGAAGTAGATTTAGGCGAAACGATCAGTGCAGAAATTGGACAAACCGTTGAGCTGCAACCGACGGTTGTATCGAATAGTCCAATTGTTTCTTATTTCTGGAGTAGTGCCCAAGGGAGCGAAGACATTCCTTGTTTCACCTGCGAACGTACTTCTATAGAAATCAAGAAAGATGCTTGGTATAAGGTTCAGGTAGAAAATGAAAATGGTTGCTTGGCAACCGATAGAATAGGTACGGATATTGTAAAGTTTGAATTCTTTGCACCTACGGCCTTCAGTCCAGATGGAAATGGTCAAAATGATTATTTCTACTTAAATGGTGCTAGAGATTTTGCCTTTGAAAATTTTCAAATATTTAATCGCTGGGGTGCCCGTGTTTTTCACTTAGGAGAAGGGAAAGCCAACCAGGAAGAACAAGGCTGGGACGGGCGGTATAAAGGGCAGTTACAAAACGCAGGAGCTTATATATGGTCTGCGCAGATCAAACGAGGAAATGGCGTTATAAAGCAAGTCTCTGGCCAAATTAATTTAATACGATGATCAACTAAAGAATAGAACTTAGGGGCATGATACTTCAATCCTGAAAGGGAAAGAGCAAGAATAGCTTAGATAAAATTTTTGATTCATAGTCAATATTTAAGTAGTCCCTAAGGTTTTTTACTTTCCCTATTTAAAACCCTATTTTTGAGGAGTACCTTAAATCTTGACTATGAGATGGCTTTTTAAACTCCTTTTTATACTTATATCCATTCCTGTTTTTGCCCAAAGTGTGGTCAAGCCATTGCCCAATGCTCATGCACACAATGACTATGAGCATACAAGGCCATTGTACGATGCACTCAGTTATGGATTTGCTAGTGTCGAGGCAGATATCTTCCTGATCGACGATGAACTTTACGTTTACCATGATCGTCCAGAGACGCCTAGTCCTAATCGAACTTTGAAGAAGCTCTACTTAGATCCATTGTTCCAGCGAGTAATGGCCAATGGAGGAAAAGTCTATCCGAATTATGATGTCTCTTTTTTTCTGATGCTGGATATCAAAAAGGAAGGAGAGGCCGTGTATCAAAAATTGAAAGAAATCTTACCCGCTTATGATACCATGTTGACCAAATACAATGGCTTGGAGGTCGAACAAGGTCCAGTCACCATTTTCCTTTCCGGAGATCGTCCCATTCGAACACTAATGAAGGAACAAAACCGGTTAATGGCGCTTGATGGGAGACCGACTGATATTGGTAGAGGTATTCATAGGGCTTATATGCCAGTGATTAGCGGCCCCTATGGATTATACCTCAAGTGGAAAGGCGAGGGAAGTATACCGCCTAAAGATTGGCGGACTCTTCGCCTGATGGTTGCCAATGCTCATGGCGAGGGTAAAAAGGTGCGTTTTTGGGCAAGTCCGGATCATCCAGCAGTTTGGAAAATGCTGATTCGTGCACAGGTCGACCTTATCAATACCGATGACTTAGAGGGTCTTCGTGATTTTTTGATCAAAAAATAAGGGCAACCGCTTCTCATTTTGTACTATTATAGTTTTGAACAAGACTTTTAATGCAATTAAGTAGCTGATCATATTAACGTATTGAGAAACATGCCAAAACAAAATTTATTCGAATTATCTGGCCAGGTAGCCGTCATTACTGGAGGCGCCGGAGTGCTTGGTGGTGCAATGGCATCTGGCCTTGCTCAAGCAGGTGTAAAAGTTGGTATCTTGAGTAGGACCGCTGCAAAGGTACAAGCCAAAGTCGAGGAAATTAAGAAGAGTGGGGGAGCGGCTATGCCTTTGGTCGCTGATGTCCTGGATGAAGAACAACTACAAAAAGCTAAGCAGGATATCATTGAGCAATGGGGAAAAATTGACCTACTCATCAACGTAGCTGGAGGGAATATGTCAGGGGCAACTATCGGCCCTGATCAAAATTTCTTCGATTTAGACTTGGGCGATTTTGACAAGGTAGTTGCGCTCAACCTCAAAGGTACCGTCCTTCCTACCTATGTATTCGGCGAGGAGATGGCTAAACAAAAGATGGGGAGTATTATCAATATTTCCTCCATGACTGCCCAGCAACCGTTTACCAGAGTGATGGGCTACAGTGCCGCTAAAGCAAGTATTGACAATTTTACCAAGTGGCTTGCCGTAGAAATGGCAAGTAAATATGGCGAAAAAATTAGGGTCAATGCGATCGCTCCAGGTGTCTTCATTGGCGAGCAAAATCGCCGCTTGCTGCTCAAAGATGGAGCGCAACCATTGACTGCCAGAGGGCAGACTATCATCGATCATACTCCAATGCGTAGATTTGGTGAACCTGAAGAGTTGGTCGGTACACTGATTTGGCTATGTAGCCCCGCCTCAGCTTTTGTGACAGGTATTGTTGTTCCTGTCGATGGCGGTTTTAGCGCCTTTGCGGGGGTCTGACAAAGCAAGGAATTACATCATTATTACCATTAAACCCTTTCTCAATTAATGATAAATTTAGAACAAACTTGGCGTTGGTACGGACCTAATGATCCTATAAGCCTTAGCGATATTCGCCAAGCAGGTGCTAGCGGTATTGTCACTGCTTTACATCATATACCCAATGGAGAAATTTGGACCAAACAAGAGATTTTAAAGCGCAAGGCCACAATTGAGAAAGCTGGTTTGCGGTGGTCTGTGGTAGAAAGTTTGCCCGTAAGTGAAGATATCAAAAGGCAATCTCAGGACTGGAAAACGCATATCGAAAATTATAAAACCAGCCTCCAACATCTCGGTGAAACCGGAATCGATGTAGTTACCTACAATTTCATGCCTGTTTTAGATTGGACCCGCACCGATTTAGAATATCGTTTGCCAGACGGCTCCACCGCATTGAAATTTGATGCGGTAGATTTTGCGGCTTTTGAGTTATTTCTACTACAAAGACCCACCGCTGAAAAGGCCTATACCGCAGATCAGAAAAAGGCAGCTCAGCAGCGCTTCGCTGAAATGACGCCGACGCAAAAAGAACAATTAACCAAGAATATCATTGCAGGTCTACCTGGCGCAGAAGAAGGATATACGACCGATCAATTTCAGGTGGTATTAGATAGCTACCAGGATATCGATGGGGACCGACTACGACAACATCTGCGTTTCTTTTTACAGGAGGTTATTCCTATAGCAGAAGCTGTAGGTGTCAAAATGGTTATCCATCCAGACGATCCGCCCTATCCGATTTTGGGACTTCCTAGAGTAGTCAGTACTGCGGCTGATCTTCAATATATTATAGATGCTGTGCAGAGCCCGGCGAATGGCCTTTGTTTCTGCACTGGATCATTGGGAGTACGACCAGATAACGATCTAGGGAGCATGATTAGACACTTTGCGGATAAGGTACACTTTCTGCATTTAAGGAGCACTACCAGACTAGCAGATGGAAGCTTTTACGAAGCGGATCACCTGGACGGAGATGTAGATATGTACGAGGTCCTCCAAGTAATAGTGGCAGAGCAACAAAAAAGAAACAGCTCCATACCTTTTCGACCAGATCATGGGCATAAAATGCTAGATGATTTGCATAAAATGAGCAATCCTGGATATTCCGCTATTGGCCGCCTACGTGGATTAGCGGAATTACGAGGTTTAGAATATGGAATTCTGAAAGCGATGGAAAATAATTAATATTCTTAGACAAATCCATAGGGTCTATCTAAGAGCTATAATGCATATATGCTTGATAAGACAGTAGATAAATTTTTGGGACCAGATTTTCTCTTACAATCGGAGCCAGCGAAGTATCTCTATCACGAACACGCCGCTGATCTTCCCATTATTGATTACCACAATCATTTGCCACCTGATGAAATTGCAGCGGACAAGGTCTTCCAAAATATCACGCAAATTTGGCTGAAAGGAGATCATTACAAATGGCGAGCCATGCGAGCCAATGGCATTCCAGAAAATTATATCAGTGGAAAGGCCAGCGATGCAGAGAAATTTGAGAAATGGGCTTTAACGGTACCCTATACTATGCGGAATCCGCTGTATCATTGGACCCATCTGGAACTACAACGCTACTTTGGAATCAAGGAATTATTATCTGCAAAAACGGCCTCCAGCATCTTCCATGCTTGTAATGAGCAGCTAGCAACCCCTCGATTCTCTACACGTCAGTTATTGCGCCGTATGCGAGTAGAGGCCCTTTGTACCACAGATGATCCAACGGATGATCTGCAGCCCCATCAGGCCCTTGCGCAGGGCGATTTTGAAATAGCAATACTGCCTACCTTTCGCCCCGATAAATTTCTAATCGTCAACAGTGAAACCTTCCTAAAGAAAATCCAGGAACTAGAAGAAAAAGTAGGTTTTGATATTAAAAATTTGAGGTCCTTTTTAGATGCATTACAAAATAGAGTAGACTTCTTCCATGACCTAGGTTGTCGCTTGTCGGACCACGGTTTAGAGCGACTATATAGTCTTGATTTTTCTGAAAAGAGGATAGACCAAATCCTCAATAAAGCATTGTCAAAGTCGGAGATTTCTATCGCTGAGGCTCAAATCTTCCAATCGGCGATCCTATATTTTCTGGGTCAGATGTACCATGCTAAAAATTGGACGATGCAATTGCACCTCGGCGCTCTTCGCAATAATAATGATCGCTTGTTGGGTCAGCTTGGGGCAGATGCAGGCTGCGATTCTATCGGAGATTTTGTGCAAGCACCAGCCTTATCTCGCTTTTTGAATCGCCTCGACCAGAATGATCAATTACCTAAAACTATATTGTACAATCTCAATCCCGCAGATAATGAGGTCTTTGCTACCATGGCGGGTAACTTCAACGGCGGTCTCCAACCCGGAAAGGTGCAATGGGGCTCTGCTTGGTGGTTTCTAGACCAAAAAGATGGGATGGAGAAGCAGATGAATACCCTTTCTAATATGGGCCTTCTCAGCCGATTTTTAGGGATGTTGACAGATAGTAGAAGCTTTCTTTCTTTTCCAAGGCACGAATATTTTCGACGGATTTTGTGCAACCTCATCGGTCAGGATATCAAAGATGGCAATTTGCCCCAAGACTTGCCTTGGTTAGGTCAGATGGTAGAAAATATCTGCTATTACAATGCAAAACAATATTTTGATTTTAATACCAATAGCCATGCCTGATTTTCGAGGATTATTGATGCTTTTCTGTTTAAGCATTGGAGTTTGGTCTTGTGAGTCTCTCAGCACCACCAAAACGCTATTTCTAGCACATACACTACCGACTACTCACCCTGTACATCTAGGGATAGTAGATTTTCAAAAATATGTAGAAGAAAACTCTGCTGGCCGCATAGCTGTGAAAATTTTCCCTGATGGTCAGCTAGGTTCAGAAAGGGAACTATTAGAATTACTACAAATTGGTAGTGTAGCCATGACTAAGGTTAGTGCTGCTACGATGTCTAGTTTTGCATCGCAATATAAGGTCTTGGGTGTACCCTATTTATTTCGGGATAAGGCGCATCTTTTTGATGTTTTAGAAGGCGACATTGGAGAACAAATGCTCAATAGTAGCCAAGGGAATTGGCTACAAGGTCTGTGTTTTTATGATGCCGGGAGTCGGAGTTTTTATACAACAGATCAACAGATCAAGACGCCCGAGGATTTACAAGGCTTGAAAATTCGAGTTATGAATAATCAAATGTCTGTAGATATGGTCAATGCGATGGGCGGATCAGCAACACCTATGGCTTATGGTGAATTGTATACCGCCTTGCAGCAGGGCGTAGTAGATGGCGCTGAGAATAACCCACCCTCTTTTGTTTCTTCCAATCATTTTGAGGTCTGTAAATACTATACCCTGGATGAGCATACCTGCGTGCCTGATGTATTAGTGATTGGTACCAAGTTTTGGGATCAACTCAGTCAGGAGGAGCAAGCTTGGATAAAGGATGCTGCAATGCGGTCTGTTGATAATCAAAAAGGCTATTGGGAAGCCTCGGTAGCGGATTGTATGCAGCGATTAGAAAAAGCAGGCGTAGAGGTCTTTAAACCAGAAAAATCCTTGTTTTCTGAAAAAACGAAGGACGTTTTGCAACAGCTCAGCCAAGATGAAGAAATGAGAATATTAGTAGAAGCCATTCAATCAAACTTATGAAACGAGCATTTTTCATTACCAATAGGATAATAGAATACCTCCTGATCATCATTTTCGCCTTGTTGGTCTTAGACGTGCTATGGCAAGTGATCGCCAGACATTTGGTGGGCAGTTCCAGTTCCTTCACGGAGGAGTTTGCGCGATTTGCTTTTATTTGGCTAGCTATTCTCGGCGCAGCCTATCTGAATGGTCAGCGAGGACACCTCGCCATTGATTTTTGGTTAAATAAATTGGACGCCGAAAAGCGGAAACAAAGGCAAGTCATCATTGAAATATTGATGTTGATCTTTGCCATTATAGTAATGGTCATTGGAGGAGGAAATTTGGTCTACATCACGCTTTCTCTCGGACAAAAATCATCCGTTTTGGGCATACCTCTGGGTGTCGTTTATGCGATTGTTCCTTTTAGCGGCTTGTTGATTGTTTTTTATTCCCTATTCCATATTAGCCAACCAGAAGCTTTGGAAACAAAAGAGAAATCATCATGAGTATAGAGATCCTTAGTATAATCGTTTTGTTTATTAGCTTTTTTGCGCTCCTGGCTTATGGTGTACCCGTAGCTTATTGTATTGGTATTTCTACTACGATTACTATTTTATTAAACATCGCTTTTGTTCCTGGGATTACGACCGTTTGTCAACGTATGACCACAGGTATAGATAGTTTTGCCTTGCTAGCCATACCTTTTTTTATACTTGCAGGGGAGATTATGAATCGAGGTGGGATAGCCAATCGACTGATTAATTTTGCGAAATCATTGGTAGGCAGCCTTCCCGGAGGTCTAGCCTACGTCAATGTTTTAGCTGCTATGCTATTTGGAGCGATTTCTGGTTCGGCTGTTGCTGCAGCCTCCGCAATTGGAAGCATTATGACCGATCGGATGGAGGAGGAGGGCTATCCACGGCCATTTAGTGCATCGGTGAATATCACCTCTTCTACTATGGGTTTGATTATACCTCCTAGTAATATCCTGATTGTCTATGCTTTGGCTAGTGGGGGAACGGCTTCTGTGGCGGCTTTATTTTTAGCAGGTTATTTGCCTGGGATTCTGGTAGGTTTAGCGCTGATGATTGTCGTTGCAATTGTCGCCCAAAGGAAGAATTTTGAGCGAGGCCAACGCGTGTCTCTAGTTAATGTGTGGAAGGATTTTCGTAGGGCGTTTTTCTCCTTATTATTGCTCGTAGTGATTGTTGGAGGTATAGTCGCCGGCGTGTTCACTGCCACAGAAGCAGCAGGAGTAGCTGTATTATATGCTGGTATTTTAGCCTTGGTTTATAAAGCCATTTCCATCAGGGATTTTCCAGCTATATTACTCAATAGTGCCAAAACAACCGCTATCGTCATGTTTCTGATTTGTACCTCTATGGCGATGTCTTGGCTGTTTTCTTTTGCGAGTATTCCACAGCTCTTGACCAGCTTTTTATTGGATGAAGTCAGCAGTCCAATCCTTATTTTTATCATCATCAATTTGACGCTATTGATTGTAGGGACCTTTATGGATATCACGCCAGCGGTGCTGATTTTTACGCCCATATTTCTGCCTGTTGTCATGGAGTTGGGTATGCATCCTGTGCATTTTGGTATTATTATGGTGTTGAATCTTTGTATTGGTTTATGTACACCACCGGTAGGAACTATCTTATTTGTAGGAAGCGGGGTCGCTAAGATTTCGGTGGCCAAAGTAGTACCCTCCTTGATTCCATTACTAATTACTATGGTTATTGTACTGATGATAGTGACCTTTATTCCACAAATATCGATGTGGTTGCCACAGTTATTTAGCTTATAAATACAAATCCTGTCAAATGAACCAACATAGCGAGCAGATTTATATTCAAATTCATGAAAAGGATAACGTCCTAGTTGCGCTGCAAGACCTCGACAGCGGCACCTCTATCAAATGGCAGGACCAAAATATCCAACTACAAGAAAAGATTCCGGTCAAACATAAATTTACCATCAATAGCCTCGAAACTGGAGACTTTGTCACGATGTACGGCGTGAAAGTTGGGCGTTGTACTTCCCCAATTCCTCAAGGTGCGCGGATTTCTACAGAGAATCTAAAGCATGCCACAGAGGCCTACCAAATTCAGTCAAACCAATGGACATGGCCCGCGCCCGATGTGTCTAGATTTGAGCAAAAGACCTTTTTGGGTTATCACCGCGCGGATGGAAAAGTAGGTACCCGTAATCATTGGCTGGTTTTTCCACTTGTTTTTTGTGAGAATAGAAATATCAAAGTTATTGAAGAAGTCATGCTTCGAGAACTGGGTTTCGAGCAGCGCGCCAATCATGGTATGGATTTGACTCCTTTGATCGATTTGTATGAGAAAGGAGCTGATCCCCAAGTAATTTTAGCGGCGGATATTGCTGCCAAACCCATCGTTGAAAGAAAAAATAAGCTATTCCCTAACGTGGACGGCTTAAAATTTCTCACTCACCAGGGCGGTTGTGGTGGCATTCGCCAAGACTCCGAAATGCTGTGTAGGCTTCTTGCAGGTTATCTCGCCAATCCCAATGTAGCGGGGGCAACTGTTCTGAGTTTGGGATGCCAGCACGCACAAATCAGTCTTCTTCAAGAAGCTATTCAATCTATCAATGGTGATAAAGGCAAGACCGTCTACTTCCTAGAGCAGCAAGAGAGCAGCTCCGAGCAAGCTTTCATCGCTGAAGCGGTCAAGAAGACTTTCCTTGGATTGATAGAAGCCAATACAATGGAAAGGAAACCAGCACCTTTAAGTCAACTTGTTTTGGGTTTAGAATGTGGTGGTTCGGATGGTTTCTCTGGGATTACCGCCAATCCCGCTCTAGGGCATACCTCTGATCTGCTTGTCGCTTTAGGAGCATCGACCATCTTATCAGAATTCCCAGAATTGAATGGCGTAGAACAAGCCTTGATTGATCGTTGTGAAACGACCGCTTTGGCTCAGAAATTTGCCCATCTGATGCAAGATTACAATGACCAAGCTATCGCTCTAGGTTCAGGTTTTGAGAATAACCCCTCACCGGGAAATATTAAGGATGGTCTGATTACCGATGCCATCAAATCTGCTGGTGCAGCCAAAAAGGGGGGCACCTCGCCAGTAGCAGGTGTACTCGACTATGCCGAACAAATTCAAAAACCAGGATTACAGCTCTTATGTACTCCAGGGAATGATGTAGAAAGTACCACGGGCTTAGCCGGATCGGGCGCCAATATGATTGTGTTCACTACCGGTTTGGGTACCCCAACGGGGAATCCCATTTGTCCGACTATTAAATTTGCGACCAATACCGCCTTAGCCAAACGCATGCCCGATCTGATCGATCTCAACGCCGGAACCATCGCCGAGGGCAAAGATACCATCCAGGAAAAAGGCGAAGAACTCCTGAACCTGATTATCGATATTGCCAGCGGCCAACAAGCTACGAAAGCAGAACTACTAGGACAAGATGATTTCATCCCCTGGAAACGAGGTATCTCCCTGTGAGAATAAAAATCTAAGGTAGATATTCATCCCAATGAAAAATATATTCACCCATTGAATCATTACACCATCCACCCATGCAACTCAATCGAAAAACGCAGCCTAAAACCATCCATCCTAGCAAAGTACTGCTATTTGGCGGCGGCAATTTTTTGCGGGCCTTCATTGCTTATTTTATAGATGTATATAATGAGAAAGCAAATCAGAACTTAGGGATAACAGTCGTAAAAGTGACGCCAAAGGGCGATTATCAAACTTTGAAAGAGCAGGATGGCCTTTATCATGTTTATACCAAAGGTATCCAGGCTGGCCAGCTTATTAATGAGTATCGCTTGATTCGTTCGGTTAGTGAAATTATTCATGCTTATCAGGAATGGGCAGCATTCCTCAAAACAGCAGAAGATCCTACTATTCAATTCTTATTTTCTAATACTACCGAAAGTGGATTAGTCCTATCAATGGAGGATCGTTTCGAGGATCAACCAGCAGTTTCTTTTCCGGCCAAACTCACGCAATGGCTTTATCATCGCTTTCAATATTTTGCTGGAGATAACCAGGCAGCCTGCTATATTTTGCCTTGCGAATTAATAGAGAACAATGGTAGCGTTCTTCAAGCAATGGTCATGGAATGTGCTAATAAGTGGCAATTACCTCAGGCCTTCCAAACTTGGATAGAGGCCTACATGGTCTTTTGTAACACCTTGGTTGATCGTATAGTACCCGGAATTCCAGAGCAAGACAAGGCCTCTACTTGGGCCCAAATAGGCTATCAAGATCAATGGATAACGGCCGGGGAGCCTTACCACCTTTTTGTGATCGAAAAATCAAAAGAACTAGCCAAAGATTTACCACTCCATAAAGTGGGCCTGAATGTGATTTTTACCGAAGATCTGAAGCAGTATCGAGAACAAAAAGTCCGGCTACTCAATGGAGCGCATACTGCATTAGTACCCATTGGCTATTTATTAGGACTTCGATTAGTACGAGATACGATAGATGATGCTTTGACCTACCAGTATCTACAGCAATTATTCCATAAGGAAATCATACCATTAATAGATTTGCCCCAGGCCCAAGTTGCAACTTACGCCGCATCGATTATAGATCGCTTTGGTAATCCATTTATAGATCACCAACTGCTATCCATTGCTTTAAATTCTTGCTCCAAATTCAAGGTCCGCCTGCTACCGAGTTTAGTGGATTATTCTCAAAAGTATGGAGCCGCTCCACCTTTAATAAGCTTTGCTTTGGCCTCCCTGATCCAAATGTACCAAGGAACTTGGCAAGGAGAGCCAGTACCTTTAAAGGATGATCCCGTAATAATAGAGCAGCTACGACATTTTTGGGAAGAAAGCTCCTCTTTTGAAGGATTGATCCATCTTATTTTGGCCATGGATTTCTGGGATTATGATTTGGCTAGTTTGCCAGGCTTGAAAGAAAATTTGGTCAATTTTTTGAAGCAAATTGAGGATCAAGGTGTGAGGGCTACGCTACAAAGTTTATTATTTTGATTAAATTGAAGGCTTATTTTACAAATTCTAATTCTAAATCAATGCACTATCGAAATCTGATACTACTTCCATTATTTTGTATAGGTACTTGGATGGCCTCGGCTCAAACTACCACCGTAAGTATCAATATGGAGGAAGATTCCCCCATTATTTCACGACATATCTATGGACACTTTGCCGAGCATTTGGGCCGCTGTATCTACGATGGATTTTATGTCGGAGAAGGAAGTACTATCCCCAACACTGAAGGCGTCAGAAACGATATTGTAGCTGCGCTAAAAGAATTAAAAGTTCCCAATCTACGTTGGCCTGGTGGTTGCTTCGCAGATACCTATCACTGGAAGGATGGAATTGGACCCAAGGCCGAAAGACCTTCTATCCTTAATGTCTGGTGGGGTGGCGTCACAGAAGATAATAGCTTTGGCACCCATGAATTTCTAAATATGTGCGAATTGCTGGAAACAGAACCCTACTTGTCGGCAAATGTAGGAAGTGGTACGCCTCAAGAATTGGCCGATTGGATCAGCTATACGACTTACCCAGACGCTACAAGTCCAATGTCTAGCTTACGGACAAAAAATGGTCGAAAAGAGCCCTGGAAAGTAAAGTTCTGGGGGCTGGGAAATGAAGCTTGGGGATGTGGCGGTAATATGCGGCCCGAATATTATGCAGATGTCTACCGCAGGTTTGCTACCTATGCAAAAGCCTGGGCGGATGGTCCAGAGATAGTACGTATTGCTTCGGGCGCTAGTAGTGAAGATTATAATTGGACGGAAGTGTTAATGAAAAACATTCCGAATCGCATGATTGATGCCATTGCTTTGCATCACTATTCGGTCATTGACTGGGGGAATAAAGGCCCAGCTACTGGTTTTTCTGAGGATCAGTATTTTACGACTATGCAAAGAGCCTTAAAAATGGAGGAACTTATTCAGAAGCATGTAGCTATTATGGACAAGTACGATCCACAAAATAAAGTAGACCTTTATGTGGATGAATGGGGCGGATGGTACGATGTAGAGCCCGGCACCAATCCAGGGTTTTTATACCAGCAAAATACCATGCGAGACGCCATGCTGGCCGCGACGACCCTCAATACTTTCAATAATCATGCAGATCGAGTAAAGATGGCCAATATCGCCCAGGCGGTTAATGTATTGCAAGCTGTGGTGCTCACCAATGAAGAGAAGATTATTTTGACACCGACCTATCATGTGATGCGGATGTTTAATGTGCACCAGGATGCGCAGCTCATTCCCACTGATTTCGTCTCTCCGCAATATATTCATGGCAATAAGGTTTTACCTGCGATTTCAGTATCCGCCTCCATTGATGCTACTACTCAAGTCCATTTCTCCATTGTCAATATTGATTCTAAGAAAAGCCATAAAGTGGAGATTGATATCACCGACCTTTCTATCGAGTCTTTAAAAGGAGAAATCTTACAGTCCGCGCAGATACAAGATCACAACACTTTTGAGCAGCCTCAGTTGGTGTCACCTAAAGCATTTTCAGGGGCGAAAATAGATGGAGATAAAATAATTTTGGAGGTGCCTCCATTTTCTGTCATCGTCCTAGAAGGCAATAAATAACAGCCTTAGACAAGTCCACAGGATTTATCTAAGAAACGGTAAATAAAGGATATTATGATAAAATTGATTGAAGGGGCGCCCACCTTTTCGAGCCGAACTGCTATAAAAAGTGGAGGTAAAGCCTATACCTATCAAGACCTACTGCTCGCTTCTGGCCAAGTAACCCATCATCTATTGAATGGTCGGGCCGATCTGGAGGAAGAACGGATAGCCTTCTTGGTAGATCCGAGCTTTGATTATGTGCGATTGCAGTGGGGCATTTGGCGAGCAGGCGGTATTGCGGTTCCCTTGTGTACCAAACATCCATTGCCCTCTATCCGCTATGTTTTGGAAGATACCCAAGCAGAAACCGTAATCTATAGTGAGGCTTATGCGGAATTATTAAGCCCTTTATTCGGCGAAGGGAATCACAAATTTGTGCCTTTAGCCGAGATTGGAGAGCAAAGTGGTGCACTTCCCGATATAGACCCAGCTCGGCGCGCGATGATCCTGTACACAAGTGGCACAACGGGGAACCCCAAAGGAGTGGTATCGACCCACCAAAATATGGAGTTTCAAATTAAATCTTTGGTAGACGCCTGGGAGTGGCAAATGGATGATCATATCCTAAATGTCTTGCCAATGCACCATGTTCATGGCATTGTGAACGTGACCTGCTGCGCCCTTTGGACTGGGGCCTGCTGTGAATTTCTACCAAAATTTAATACTCAAGCAGTTTTTGATATTTTCTTAAGGGCAGAAGTGAATGTGTTTATGGCTGTACCCACGATTTACTTCAAATTGATTAATCATTGGGATGGGCTTTCTGATAAAGCGCAAGGACAAATCACAGAGGTATTGCAGCAATTCCGTTTGATGGTTTCGGGTTCTGCCGCATTACCGATTTCTGTATTAGAAAAATGGCGGACAATCAGTGGGCAAACCCTTTTAGAGCGCTACGGTATGACCGAAATGGGCATGGCTATTTCCAATCCTTATCGGGGTGAGCGTCGACCTGGTCATATAGGGCAGGCCCTACCAAATGTGACCATTCGCATTGCCAATGAGAATAATGAAAGGGTAGCAGAAGGGACTGCTGGAGAAATTCAAGTAAAAGGCCCCAATATTTTTAAAGAGTATTGGCAAAAACCGGAGGCTACGGAAAAGACTTTTACCAAAGATGGCTGGTTTAAAACAGGCGATATTGCTATGTTGGTTGATGGAGCCTACCGCATCTTAGGACGAAACTCCGTCGACATTATCAAGTCAGGTGGCTATAAAATATCCGCCTTGCAAATTGAGGAAGTGCTAAGGGCTCATCCCGCTATTAAAGAGTGTGGTGTTGTCGGCATTCCAGATGAGGAATGGGGAGAAATCATCGGAGCAAGTCTCATTCTGCAAAATGAGGATATCGATCTAAAGGCTTTAAATACCTGGCTCAAGACAAAATTACCAGCCTACCAGCTCCCCAGGAAGTATATCTTCCAAGAAGACCTTCCCAGAAATGTCATGGGCAAGGTCACCAAAAACGAATTGAAGAAACTTTTTTAATTGTTCTATTATGACCATATATGGTGTTGCGCTATTAGCGGCCTGTTTTTTAGTGGGCAAGATCTTAGGATTTTTACTAGGGTCTCTTTTACAGTTTGATGGAGATGTTGGAGGAGTAGGGTTTGCCATGGTTTTTCTCCTGCTTAGCCATGATTTTATGAAAAAGAAAGGCTGGGTGACGGCTCCTTCCACCAATGGTATCCTCTTTTGGAGTAGTATGTATATACCGGTCATCGTAGCGATGGCTGCCACTAGAAACGTACATGCGGCACTTTCAGGAGGGAGCATTGCCTTGTTGGCTGGGCTTATAGCTACGGTGGCTGGTTTCCTATTGGTGCCTCTACTTTCTAAAATTGGAAAACCTTAGACAATTACATTAAAATAAAAACTTGAAAAGAAATGATTATAACCGAAAATTAAGTGTAAAAAAAGTCATAAGTGAAGTGCGGGAGGCCGCCTGGGCATTGTTTGAGCGGAGCGAGTTTGGCCAGGCAAGATTTTTTTGCTTCGTTTTTGTATCGAATGACAAAAATGAAGATGCTAG
>JBELML010000019.1:0-68897 GCA_042095835.1 Saprospiraceae bacterium | reverse complement strand
GATTCCATCAAAATCGAAAAGTTATTTTTTGACTGTTACTAAGTGCAAAAAAGGTCATAAGTGAAGTGCGGGATGCCGCCTAGGCATTGTCTGAGCGGAGCGAGTTTGGCTAGGCAAGATTTTTTTGCTTCGTTTTTGTATCGAATGACAAAAATGAAGATGCTAGAGCGGTTTTGAATTGGAGTTTTAGTAGGAATTATAAAAAAAATGCAGGGTAATTTTTTGGTTTGTTTGCCCTATCTATGGATAGGTCAAAAAAATAAAAGGGCATCATCCGTATGGATAATGCCCCTCTACTTTCTCTAGCATCTATTCATAAATCACCAAGACCTCAATTTCCCGTTCTGCTTTTTTCAAGCGGAGCCCCAATTTGCTGAGCGCTTCTTTAAAAGATGCTGGATTCTCAGGCTCATACTGAAATTGAATATCATAGATTTCGGTATCGCCTGTTTCATCTACTGCCGGCATACCTAACAGTCCGTGATCTTCAAAGTATTTTGCAAACTGTCCAAGTGTGCTACCTGATCTTCGATAATGATCTCCCGCTGCCGAATGACTATTATCGATAGCTGTGCTTTTTGCTAAATTCACGGTAGCGCCTTCTATGACAGAGAGTACGGCCACCTGCATGGTCTTGCGTTCTATGCGTGCTTTGTAGGGAAAGTTCTCCGCTATTTTAGCTTTAAATTGATCGAAGAGCTGGTCTTTTTCCTGGGGAGCAACCAGCAGGTCGATACAGAATTTATTTTGTGGGTTTTTATAGTCAAAGCGATCTTCATCTACCTCATAAATCAATCGATAACTACTCATCTGGTAAGCTAGGCGATACAAGGCATCTATGGTATAATTATGGGCACTAATCCTACGACCTGCAAAGGGACCATTGGGTGGACGCTTGCTAAAAGCTCCAATGTCGGGGATAGCAGAAGTGATCGCAAAAGATCGCTCCGCAGTAGTATCAACATTGAAATAATCTGCGAAATAATCAAAGTCTACATCTTCTTTTTTTAATGGAAAAACAACATCGAGGCCGTGAGAAATAGCCAATACTTCTTGGTACTGAATGTGCTCCGGAGCGGTGATGCCCTGTACTTTTCCATCTGGATTAATGACAACTGCATGAGGAATCGTACGGTGAGGAAACCACTCATCGAATATTTTTTCCTCATCGTGTAAAAATTGGACATCGATTTTTTTGTTGTCCATAAACTTCAAGACTCTTTCCTTGCTATCGTGACCAATCGCCCAGACTTGGATTTCCTCTCCAAACTGTTTTTTCAATTCCTCCATTTTTTTCATGGAGCCTACACAAGGGCTGCACCAGCTGGCCCAAAATTCGATAATGGTGACTTTGCCGAGGAGGTCGGCTTCGGTGATTTTTGTTTCTTGCTTGGAAAGGTCGATTAATTCAAAGGCTGGTAGTTGATGGCCTTTTTCTAATGCTTGCTCAGTGGCGGTGACTTGAAAGCTGGCGAGCAATAAACTAACTAAAATTAAATGCTTCATGATGTGTTTGTTTTTTTAGCAAGTTAGAGTAAGACCATCTTACACATCGTTAAGCCGATTCTTAAAGAGTGTAAATTTATGTTAAGCATAGGGCTGAGCTGGTTTATTGACCTTATTTTTAAGGTATGATTAAGTTTAATACAAGTTGGATTGTCCTATTGCTGCTAGCGCTTACCGCAAGCATAGCACTCCAAGCCTATTTTGTCTCCAATGAGTATCGGATAAGAACGATTGACTTCGAGCGCGCTGCAAATGAGATATTTGAACAAGCCGTAAAGGAAGAAAAAACTGCTCGCCTCGATTCTCTAATGATTTGGTTTGAAACGACCCTGCAAGATAGTAGTGAGGTCATCCTTTCGGCAAGCTATGACACCCTTGAGCAAAAAACGCGCTACTCTATTCAGGATACGGAAGAAGAAGATCCCTATACCAATATTTTAATAGATATAGACTCCATGAAGGTCAATGAACTGACCTCCGAAAACTATAATAAAGCGGTGAACTTTTTTGTCAGAACAGCCAGGAATTGGATAGATGAGGGCCGATTCTACTATTGGACAAAAAAGCTGGGAGAGCAAACGATAGATTTAGCCAATCAGTTACAGCCCGATACGACTTACCTAAAAGACCTTTACCAACAAAAACTTAAAGCGAGAGGCTGGGAAGCTCCGTTTTATTTTGTGCTGTCGGCTGATGAACTAAATGACCAAGATACCTCAAGTGCTTTTATGACCTTGTTTATAGATAATCACCTGAATAATGAAAAAGGTAATCAATCGGTAGCCGCCATTTTCCCAAATCCCTCAAGTGTCATATTAAAAAGTGCTAGCTGGAGTATCTTTAGTGCTTTCTTGATCATCCTTCTGACGGGAGGCCTGTTTTTTATCATGTACAGAAACCTCGCCCAGCAGAAAGCCCTACATAAAATTAAAGATGATTTTATAGACAATATGACCCATGAGCTCCAGACGCCCATCGCTACACTGAAAGCCGCCAATGAAAGTATGGAGCGCTACGATATCCTTAAGGATCAAGCCAAAGCTGATCGGTACATACTAATCAGCAAACAAGCTATTCAGCGCTTGTCACAAATGGTTGATCAGGCACTGCTGAATAGCATCTACGACCGTAAAAATGAGGGACTTAAGCAAGAGGAACTGGACTTGAACCTTACGCTTCAGGAGGTCATCGACCAGGTCAGATTAAAGGCTCCTCAGGTGCAGTTTGAGGTCTATAACCAGTACCCAAAAACAATGGTAAGGGTAGACAATCTGCACTTCAAAAATATTTTATTCAATTTGGTGGAGAATGCCGTAAAGCATAACCAAGATCAAGCTCCGTTGACGGTAAAACTAGCGCTTGCACAAGGCGATGATCAAGGCTTAAAAGTAGTAGTTGAGGACAATGGAAAAGGTATTCCGAAAGCAGCCTTGGGTAATATTTTTACCAAATTCTATCGGCTAGATGATCGTAGTAGTAAAGGGTTTGGGATCGGCTTGTATTATGTAAAAAAGATGATTGAGCGTATGGGCGGTAGTATACAGGTAGACTCTACCCTGAATCAAGGCAGTATTTTTACGCTTCAAATCCCACAATAGTTATGCAGTCCTATAAAATCCTATTTGTTGAAGATGAGTTATCTCTGGCCCTTATTGTTAAAGATGCGATGGAGGCGGAGGGCTTCGAGGTCGTACATGCCGACAATGCTGATGAGGGCTTAAAGCAGTTTTTTCAATACGAGCCAGATTTGGTTGTTTTAGATGTGATGCTCCCTAAGTCGAGTGGGTTTGAGGTGGCAAAAGCCATCCGAAATACGAATAGAGCAACACCTATTTTATTTTTGACGGCTAAGGCCAAAGTGCAGGACGTAGTCACCGGTTTTAGAGTAGGAGGAAATGATTATTTGAAAAAGCCCTTTAGCATTGAGGAACTCATCATACGCATGCAAGTCTTATTAAGCGACGCTAGAATGCTTCCTCAACCTGAAGATCAGCAGGAGAGGCTTTTTCAACTTGGCTTTTTCACTTTTGATAGTGTGAAACAAATCCTAGAAAAGGATGCTCAGCTCACTCAACTGACCGGAAGAGAAAGTGAATTATTGCTTCTGCTTTGCCAGCACCAGAACCAACTCCTTTCTAAACAAAATATACTGCTGAAAATTTGGGGAGATGATACTTTCTTTCATTCGCGTAGTATGGATGTTTTCATCTCTAAATTACGCAAGCACTTGAAACCCGACCCCGCGGTGAAGATTCTCAACATTCGCGGAGCCGGATATAAATTGGTCGTAGGTTGACCAAGTAGGGTTACTATCTTTTACCTTTTAGGTATTTTTCGTAGCGCTTAGTGTCTTTGAGGAGCTTGATTGCTTCCTCTACTTCTTTATCGTTACGCAAGCCGATACGAACGCTACCTTCCTCGTAGTAATAACGGCCTGCTACTTCTTTTTCAATCAAATCTGCGATCACATCCATGTTGTCTAAGACGATTTTGCGTTGCTCCTCTTTGATTTTCTTCTCTAGCTGAGTCACTGTATTGCCTAAGTTGTATCCTTCGTCGGTAGCTTCTTTTACCATTTTATCCAGCAATTTTTGACTTTGGGTCTTGAAGGTATACTGCTTTTTATCTAGGAAGGCCAGGAAGGCATCGAAGTCGTTAAAGCGCAGCTCATCTACTGGAGCTACTTCCGTTTTTCCAGCATAATATTCGGTGATAAAGTCAAAGATAATATTGGCTTTTTGTAGCGATTGAATCACGGGAAGATCGGCTTTAGCTTCAATCTTCATATCAGGTGCTACGCCACCACCGTCGAGTACTGCACGTCCATTTTTCGTTTTGAAAGCGGTACGTTCGCTATCTGGAATATTTACAGGTTCTCCGTCTTTATATTCTACCGATTGGATGCAACGTCCACTAGGAATATAATACTTGGCCGTAGTCATTTTTAGCTGAGAGTTGTAGCCAATTTGCTTGGTATTCTGTACCAAACCTTTTCCATACGATCGCTGACCGACCAAAACGCCACGATCATAATCCTGGATGACACCACTGACGATCTCTGAGGCAGATGCCGAATTTTTATCAATCAATATCGTCAAAGGCATTTCTCCTTCGGTTACAGAGGATAGGGTACGGAAGGCATTATCCCATTCTTTGACTTTTCCTTTGGTGGTTACTACCAACTCTCCTTTTGGGATAAAGACATTACTCAAGTTGACGGCTTCGAGTAGGAGGCCACCGCCATTGCCTCTGAGGTCTAGGACGACGCCTTTGGCATCTGGATTTTCTAAACGCAGATCGCGCAAGGCATTCGCTACATTTTTACCGGCATTACGAGTAAAAGTAGAAAGGGCTACATAAATGATATCATTATCGCCAATCAAACCAGAATAGGGTACGTTTTGGCGACGTACTTCACCACGCGTCAAATTGATGTCTACCGGATTGGCAAGCCCAGGCCGCTTTACCGTAATTAAGACATCGGTATCTGGAAAGCCTTGCAAGACAAAATCCAACTCAGCTGAGGTTTTACCTTTGGCGTCTTTACCATCTACGGACATTATCTGATCACCAACCCGCAAGCCTGCCTTGTCTGCTGGTTGATCTTTATATAGTTTGGTGATGGTTACATAATCGCCCATTTTTTTACTTTGGGCTCCAATACCAAAGTATTTTCCTGAACTACGCAAGCGGTATCCCTCGATATCAGACTCCGCAATGTAATTGGTAAATGGGTCGAGCGAACCAACCATAGACTCCATACCTTTACGCATCAGAGAGCCCGGATCGAGATCGTCTACGTAGTAGGTATTCAATTCTTTATACAGATTCGCAAAGATTTCTAAGTTCTTAGAAATTTCGAACTGCTTATTGCTTTCCTGCTTTAATCCTACGGCCATACCTAAAAAGGCAAGCGGAAGTAACCAGTATCCTATTTTTAGTAGCTTTTTCATTGATGATGTTATATATCTACACTATCCGCGTACGCTGAAGCTATTACGGAAGAGTAAGCTTTCTCCGGTGGCTGAATCCTTGACGCTTGCGCTCGAAGCTTCAGCGTAGGGGCATGGAGAAGTACTCGGTAGATGAGTAATGATTTATTTATGTTGATATCAATCTGTTTGTATGAAACAAAACACATCGATCATAGTTATGCTTAAAAATAAAGAACTAGGGCCATACTTACCTGATAAAAGTTGCTTTTTCGATAGAAAGCTAGATCATCTATACGGCTAGAAAATTTTGTACGAGTTCTAGGAGTTTAGCAGGCTGCTCTGCGTGTACCCAATGTCCAGAATCTTTAACAGCGGCTAATTGCCCTTGCGGGAAATATTGCTGAATTAGCGGCAGATCATCGGCCTGTATATAGGAGGACTTGGTCCCTCTAATGAATAGCGTTTCTCCTTCAAAATGTGCCTCTTCGGGTGGCTGCTGTAAGATACCTTCGTAATCTTTGTGAATCACTGGCAGGTTCATCCGCAATTGGAAGCCCTTTTCTTTATCGCGTGCGATATTTTTCATCAGAAACTGTCGAACGCCTGTCTCTGAAATATACCGGCCTAGCTGCTCATCGATATCACGCCTGCTTTTTACTACACTTAAATCTAACTCAAAAAGCGCTTTAAATATTTCATCATGTCCTCTCGGATAAGTCCGTGGAGCAATATCTACTACAATTAGTTTGTCTACCATGTCTGGGTACTCAAAAGCGAAATGCATAGCTGTTTTTCCACCCATAGAGTGTCCTAAGATATGACTTTCTAATACAAACTGATCCTCCATAAACTGCCGCAAATCTTCTGCCATACCTAGGTAGGAGTGCTCCTCAAGATGTGGTGAGCGTCCATGATTCCGCTGATCGACTAAGAAAACGGTATAATCTTTAGCCAATTGGCGCGCCACGGTCTGCCAATTATCTAGCATCCCGAATAAGCCGTGCAGTATGATGATAGGCGGCCCTTGGCCCAAACTTTTGTAATTCAGCGATGTCGTCAAAGTTTATATGTTATGATTTTAGAGGATTGGGTTAAAGGGTTAAGGACTTCGTCCTGTGGGTTAATTCGCCGAGCGGTGCTCGCCTTATTAGGTTAAACCTTAACCCCAAGAAGCAGCCGTAGGCTGATGACTTAACCCATGGCGCCACAGGCGCTTTTACCCTTTAACCAAAACTTTATCAACTAAAATAAAACTTGCAGGGGGCGAATAAGTTGAAATGAGCCTAAATGTTTCCAAATAAAAAAGGTACCCAGAAGACTCCAAGTCCCTTTTTTAATCATTTTTTTTGGAAAACCCTAGTTCAGTGAGAACCGTGCTACGACACCTCCACTAGAATCTGTTCTAGGGAAACCGGCAGACGTCTTGGGTTCAACCCGTCGATAATCGACAAACAAGCGAAGCGATAGTCGCTGATTCAATTGATACTCAATTGCCGGAGAGATACTCAAGGAATAATTTCCTCGGGTTGGCTCTACAATATCTTGATCTAAGACGTGGTTAAAGGTCACATCATCTTTTAGGGAAAAGTCGAAACTGATATCTAAGTCTTGACCTTGTGGCTGACCTCTACCTCTGCCCCCGCCAGCACCAGGATCTGGAGCCGGTGCATTTCTATTACTAGAGCGTTTCTTTTTACTACCTGTGAGGAAAGGAATATCCAGATCACGGATGAGGTACCCAAAGCCAATAACAATTGAGGTGCTCTGCGATTCACTCAGGTTGTTATTAATAAAGCTCATGGCCAAGGTTCGTGTCTTGGAGTAATCTACATTAAAGGACATTCCGTTTTCTAGGGTCGCATCTACTGCAATCATCGGCTGGAAGCCTTCTTGAATCACGACCTCGGGTATTTCCAGTCTTGGATAGAAGTTTTGATTCAATTCGTTGACGGCTCCATTGGTATTGATGGTCCTTAGATAATCGAGTCCTGTACTGAAACGACTTACGGTCAGATTGGATTTGTAGCCATGCCGTACGCTAAAGTTCCTAAACAAGCCTGCAAACAGCGGCACCCTAGATAAGCCATTATAGGTAAGATTCCAGTTGACCGAAGGTAACAAGTCAAAAACATTGAGTTTGACGGAGTTGACATCTTCATCTCGATAAGCCGCCAGGAAAGCGGGTATCAGTACGTCTTGCTGTACCCGACCATAGCCGGCATTATATCCTTGTTCTGCTAAGAGGGAATCACTGTGTAATTCTCCATTTCCAATTCTTTGTGATATTTCCAGTCGATTGGATTCAAAGCGCTCAAATAGACCGATAATCTCATCTCTACCATCCTGGAAGAGCGTCGGCAAGGCCGAATAGGTCATATTTAGCTGACCAATCTTTTTGGGAATAGCGTGAACAAACTGTCCAGTATTTCCAATGGTATCTTTAAAGAACTCCGAGTGGTCTTCTACAAAAGAGCGACTTAAATCTAATTCTATTCTAAATTCGCTAAAGGGTTCTAGCGTCACTCGTCCTTCGTAGTCTTGGGTGAAGCGCTGAATGACCTCTTGGTTCACAAATACAGAACTCGACATCCAGCCTTGCTGTGCGGCCTGGTGCAGCCAGTCTGCATCAGTATAGTACTCACTTTGTTGTAGTTTTCTGATACGAGGTTGATAACCAAAGACAAAATCATAGCCTGGTGCCTCCAAGTCTTGATTCTGCCCAAAGAATTGATTGACAGGTAAGAAACCTGGTATAATCGTCTCCCAGCGCTCCGAGTAATTAAAGCGTGCTTTACGCAGCGACATTAATGGTCGAATCAGAATCCGCTCCAAAACACTTGGTCCATCGCGTTTTTGTTTTTTATCTTCTTCTTCATCCTGGGTGTTTTCATCTTGGCTAGAAGGTCTACGGCTTGGGCCGCTCCTTCCTCTATTCCGAGCGTTACCTCTATTGATTTTGGCTAAATAAGGCACTTTATTATATAGCCCCTCAAAGTCTAAATCTGCATTAATCTGAAAATCCTGCATATTGCCGATCACATTACCAAGAGAGTCTTGATTCAAGGCTGCAGCCGACCAGGAAAACTCAGAGCGGTATTGGCCGCGCACCTGTATCCACTGCATTAGAGGTATGAATTGCGTAGGCAAAGTATAGCTCGCCGTCAGGGAGTGGCGGTAGTTTTTATTCCGGCCAAAGTCCTGGATACCACTCCATATACTATCTCTTCTCAGCTGTTTGAGTCGCTCGCTTGAAATTTGTGGATCCTCTTCTAGAATGCCCTCTTCATCCAACTCATCAATTACAGATTGGTTGGTGGCTGCAAAACTAAGTTTAAGTGACTTGGTCAAGTCCCATTGCAGGTCATAGTTTCTATCCCAGGCAAAACGCTTGTTATAGAAAGTGCTGAAGCGATCATCTAGCCCAGTGAAGCGGTATTTCGTAGTCGTAAATTCTCGATCTAGGATAGTGCTAAAGGCAAAAGAGTTGGGCAGTGGGTTGATATTCAAAGCCGAAATAAATGCTAGCGGTTTAAATTTCAATCCTTTGAATGGTTCTAGGTATTTGACCTGCCTTGAAAAGGTGTAATCTAAACCACCTAAATACTGCTGCTGCCGATCAAACTCAATCAAGGGGTCGCGGCTTTCGGTCTCCGTATAAGAGTAGGATACCGAGAAATTTTCTACATCCCAAGGTTTGGGTTTTTTCCCTCTCCCCGTTCTATCCTTTCCGACGTTGGTGAGGTTGAAACTTTTGATATTGGTCACCTCTTGAGTGATTGTGCGTATGGAGTCTCTTTCTGCGGCTGATTCCGTATTAGCGAGTTGCTCCTTTAAACGTACATCTAAATCGTAAGGATTAAATTCGGGGGTACTAGTGATATTAGAAATTTGACCGTAGAAAGGCAGGCGGATTCCCCAATTTTCTGGGAAAAATCGACCCAGTTCAAAGCTACCGGCAATATCATACCCGTAAAGATCTTCCCGATTTCTTTCTTGTACTTTCTGATCCAAAGCACCAAAGCCGATACTACTATAGTTACCCGCAATGGTAATGTTTCCAAAGTCGGCTAACTGCATATCTACTCTGGCAATTGCTGCTACGCCACCTCTTTCGTCCAATCCAGTCAAGCGAAGCTCATTGATCCAAACCTCTGCGTTGATCGGGCGTGTTTGGCCCCCATCTCTATTCCGAACACCAACCAATACGCTTCGTACTAAACCGAGGTTAGGATTTCCCTTTACTTTAATAAAATCCTGGAAGCGCTTTCCAAGGGAATCAACGACCTGAATATACTCTTCGGTCAAAGAAGCGGTAGGGTCTGCATTCCTGGCTTCTTTAAGTTTTACAAAATCTCTCAATCCTACATCAAGCTCATTGGCAATTTTCCAAACCTCCAATTTGTATTCATCTTCTTGAGGTAGCGTACCTGCGGGGATGCTATCTATATTGGACAACTCAAGTGGGATCTCATATTCGTAGTAGTTGTTCACGAAGTCACTTCCCAATCGTACAAAGATAGACAGGTCACCGTCCTCTAAATCAGGGCCTTCTAGCTCCTCGGCGTGGACAAACATTTTTAAGCGCTCATACACCCTGAAGTCAAAATCAAGATTTTTAAATACGGCTTTCTCTTCATTATCACAAAGACCATTCACCACCATATTTAAAGATTGCTCATTTTGTAGGGTGTTAAAGACGCCAAGCGATTGCTCTCGCTGAATATCTTTAGGTAAGGTATAATTGAAAGGCTCCCGATTGGAGTTCTCCTCAATATTTACGGCATCTATATCGAGGGTAGTCACCGCATCACAAGCGATAGGATTGGGGTCTGGGCTTAAATCCTTGGTGTACTGTCTCCATTGATTACGCACCAGCTCTAATCTGGCAAAACGCAAG
Source organism: Saprospiraceae bacterium (assembly GCA_042095835.1). Taxonomy (GTDB): domain Bacteria; phylum Bacteroidota; class Bacteroidia; order Chitinophagales; family Saprospiraceae; genus DATFKA01. Next base: position 58,559 of record JBELML010000019.1, on the reverse strand, counting down.
GTCACGGGTGCCTCAAAATCGGATAGATACATCCGCATAAAGCGAATCGAACGAAAATCCCGGATTCCTCCTACCGATCTTTTGTTATTTCCTCGCAAAGGAATACGGAATCGATACCATACCCGACGACCATCCTCACTTGCTAATCTATCTGTAATAAACGGCGTTCTATTGATATCAATTTCTCTAGGGTTGGTAGGATCTGCCGCTAGAGGTATTTTGTATTCAAAATAAGATTCTGATTCATTCAGCGTGTTATCATTGTTGATATCTTCATTGTCTGGAAGGTTAGTCGCGGAGTTTAAGGTATTTCCTCCAGAGTTAGCTGCTGAGTTTCCTTGGGGGTTATTGAAGTCTCTGTATCTCGTCAGAATACTTGCCTCGGGTGCAAAGCTTTCATCACGATAATAACGGAAGTTGTCACCTGCGGGGTCTTGGCTCAGGATATTGTTAGCAAAAGTTGGGTTGGCAGCAGCAATAGAGTTGATATAGTTTCTAAATGCTCTACGCTCCCCTTCGTCAGTCATACCATCTAAGCCGACGTCCTGTACTTCACGGGAGCCTTCGTCGTTGTCGAATGCTCTGGTAATTTGCTGTCCGATTGGAATAACGGATAGGTTGGTCGTATCTACACGTCGGGAGGGGTTCGTCTCTGTGGGTAATCCATTCTCAAAAAACTTCCTAGAATCTCGTAAGATATCCTCAGAGATATTCCCTAGGTTGATACTTAAGGTACCTTCTTTTTGCTGGAAATCCGGTGCTGCTTGTGCTGGATTGTCTGGGTCGATAAATGGACTGAGCATCCAGAATTCCATGAATTCAATATTGGCAGATTGGAAATCATTATTATTTAGCTCTCGCATCACCCCAGCCCAACGGGTGCCAGGATCACGTAGTAATACCTGATTGCCATCACTCACATCTACCCCCGCAGAAATGCCAGGATACCCATCGGGTACATCAAAGTTGTAAGGGCCCCGTTCTCTTGGGAAATAAGAAAGGTCAAGGGTCTGGATATTGGGTAATTGATTCGCGGGAATCTGAATATTTGGAAACACCTCGGTTTGAGGTACGACACTAGTATAGGGATTGCTCTGATCTCCTTGTCCGCGGGCACTCTGGTCGATACGGTACCAACTCAACTTCGCCCGATTCGATCCAGAACGCACATCGTTAACAAAGGCGGACTCTGGGAATAGTGGATTATTATTTTCGGCATCGTTCTGCGGTACAGAAGCTAAATACCAGTTGAGAACAGGTTGTCTCAAATCAAAAGTACTGGCTGCACCCTCAAAATCATCTAGATAAACCACCCCTCCTTTGTCCTTGCTGGTCTGGTTGATTGCCCGAGAGTGTCCAGGACGAATGCCAGCAAATTCAGCATTAACGGAAATATTAGATGGAGCTTTAGTAGAAAGCCCCGGAATAGCATCGACCAGTTTGGTTAAGAAAGGAGCATCCTGATTATAAGTCAGATCTAAACCATAAATACTATTATTGATAGGATCATCTCCAATATTTACTTTCTGGGTAAAAGGCCGCTCGAAAAGCTTCAACCAAGTACCTCCAATATTAAAATTGTCGCTAACTCGATAATCGGCTCTGACGCCCAGCATGGTTTTTGTTTGGAAGCCAAAGAGGGAATTGTCCTCAAAAGAGACATTCACTGGTACACCCGAATTAAGGATCGCATCATTTAATATGCGTACTCTACCAATATTATAGTCGATTTCATAATCGGTCCCTTCTCTCAGTACTTGCCCTCCTGCGGTGACTCGAACGGATCCCTCTGGAATATTAAATGCGCCTAAAGATATCTCCGAGGTTACGGCAGATTTATAGCTACCCTTTATTGTAAATCGGTTGAGTTCGGGAAATTCTTGGGCTAGAAAGAGCGTAGAATCATAAAGTTGTTGATAGATATACTGCTCTCGGAATTCTGGTGCGAGCTGCCTGGACAAGGAGGACCCAAAGGGCTCCAAGGCAGGAAACATAATTCGACCATTTTGTAAATTGATCGTCACGCCTGGCACAAAGTCAAAGATTCCATCTCGTTGGGGATCACCTTGTATATTGAGTTGATCGAGATTGAAAACCCTCAATAAGGGTACACCTGTCAAATTACCTGCATTGGGCAAAAACCTTTTTTGTCCGCGACCTGGATCATCATAGACCACATCTAAACGGAAATCTTTTTGATTCACCTGAAAAGCACCGATAGAGTAGACGTTTTTCATCATCAAATCCCAGGTAGGCACATCAGGGCGCTGGGTGGTACTCTTAAGCATTTTTACGAACAAAACATTCAAGGAAGAATCTGGTCGCGTAGCCTCCGAGTTGATAGAAAGTTCTCCCACTTTAAAGTTCTGTCCGTTGTAAGAATATTGATAGGCTACACCGACCACCTGGTCTGGTTGGACATTGATGTTCAAAGAAATAGTACCTAATTCTGGATGGAAGGTATATTCATTTCTTCTCAATCGTCTAGCACTTACTTTTTCAAAGTCACGGGCCTGCTGCATCTGGAAACCACCTGATTGTAAGATGGATACCGCTTGGTCGATCTCGCGGATATTTGGATTGTCTACAATTCGGCGATAAAGGTCGTTGGCATCATTATCAGGAAGGAACCTTCTACGGGAGATATCTCTCCTGGCATTAGCGCCAACATTAATGTTTGGAGCTACAATAGTAGAATCTGTAACGGGCTCCCCTAAATCGGCAAAAGCCACAATATCTCGTACATTGTCCACCTCATTCCGATCATTGGTGATCCATACCTCGATATTTTCGACTTTAAATAAAGAGCGGATTTGGGGTAGGTTTTGTAGAGAAGGTTCAAAGTTTTCGCGGTTATAAAACGAAAGGAAGAAGTGACGGTTCTCATCGTATTCGTCTGCTCGCACTTCAAACTCTTGCAACTGACTTCCTCCTTCGATCCGGATATTTTCTCGCTCAGATTGTTGTTGAGAAATAATGGAAGTCAGGTATAAACGACCAAATTGTAGCTCCGTTTTAAGTCCAAACAAACTCTGAGCCCCCTCGATGAGGGTACCTCGTAATGGAAGGCTCACGTTACCAGCCTCGATATTTTTAAGAATACCATCTTCTGAATAATCCAATCCTGGCACATCAGAGCCTAGGCCACCAATGGGATTAGCTCCTCCTCCAGACAAAGGGTTTTGAGCACCGAGGGCATTATAGTTGAGTTTGATTTGGTTGTCAAAATCGAAAGTAGCATTGGTATTGTAGTTGACGCCCATGGTCAATTTCTCACCAATACTTCCATCTACATTCATCTGGATATTCATGTCGAAATCAAAGAGAGGGCCTTGCCTTCTTTGTCTTTCGGTAAGAATGGGGTTTTCCAGCTCTTGGTAATCTAGGCCAAAAGTCAAATCGATATTTCCTTGTGGGCGGATATCTACCTCAGTACCGCCAAAAAGTCGATCTACTAAAATGTTTTCGAGGTCTAGCTCTTCTAGTGGATTTAATACATTATTTCCTCCGGAAGCTTGGCTAGAAAGCTGATTGAAGTAACTGCGTTCATCTTCATTTTTTCGATATTCCAAATACTCCTCGAAGGTGAGATAGGTAGGCGGCCGAAAATCGGTGTTACCAATTCGCTCTCGAATGATATACTGCCCAGAGACAGGATCGAACTCTACAGACTTCTCAATAGCCGCAGGATCTTTTAAATCGAAAGGATTGCGTAAACGCTGATCAATAAAACTGCCAAAGCGCTCTTTCAACGGAATCGTATCCGTAGCTGGGGCAGTGCGGATATTCTCAGCACTGTAGGGATCCTCGGGGAAGGTGTTCGCTGTCACCTGGAAGGTTCCCAACAGGGTAATGGAAAAAAGTCCAAAAAGTAAAAGTAATCTCTTCATAACCGCTTAAATTCCTTAGTCTGTATCTTGTATACTTCTAGTGTATAGTTTTTTTATACCTTGTCAAAACGAAGCGCAAAGCTAAAATTTATTCCTTAAGAAAATATTAACAATTAAAAATATTCTCCTGATAGTCAAGGGTGTTTGGCTTATTTACCTACGAGATCAATCCTGATAAGGATTTTTACTTCATAGCATCAATAAGCGTACCCTGAAAAATAATTTGATTTTATTTTCCTACTTGCTTGATCCATAAAATGGCCTAACAAGAAAAGGTGAGTTTCCATGAAATCATCGCAATGATGATCGTTTTGGGATGTGTTTGATGTGTATATTCAAGACAGTTCTCTCAAAGTCAATTTCACTAAATCCTCTACTTTGCTAATTTCCGGCTGAGCTTTCAATACCTTATTGAGAGCTTTTTGGACGGATATCCTAGCAAACCCAAGCGCCACCAATGCAGATAACGCCTCATCTCGTAAAGTATTGTCTGCAAAAGGCATACTTATTGGACTACCATCACTTTCTTTTAATAATTTATCTTTTAGGTCCAAAATGAGTCGTTTTGCAGTCTTGGGACCAATGCCCTTTACCGCTTTAAAGGCCGCTACATTTTCGCCAATAATGGCCGATCTTATTTCTTCAGGATTCAGGCTCGACAAGACTACTTGCGCAGTACTCGGACCAATCCCAGATACCGAGATCAAATGCCTGAATAGCTTGCGCTCTGCCTCTTCTGAAAAACCATATAAGGTGTGACTATCTTCTTTGATATGCTGGTGGATCAAAATCTTGACCTGCTCTAAGCTTTCTATCTTTGAGTAGGTAAACAAACTGATATTAATGTGGTACCCCAAGCCTCCAGTTTCCACAATCATGAAACTTGGATTCTTAAACGTAATGGCTCCTTTGATATAGCTGATCATGGATCACTGATATAAATATTGTTAATGACTCGGTAGATGAAGAACGGGCAATAATTATGACTATTGCTCAACTTTTCAACATCTCTTTTATTATTACCTTTGCGCAAAAGTAGTGAATCCTTATGAATATACTTCTATTAGGTAATGGCGGGCGAGAGCACGTTTTTGCTTGGATGCTCAAGAAGAATCCACTTTGTAAGCAGCTTTTTATTGCTCCTGGGAATGCCGGTACGGACGACTTAGGGATCAACTTGGCTATTGCAGCCACTGATTTCATTGCGATCAAAGAATGTTGCTTGGAAGAAAAGATAGATCTAGTTGTCGTTGGTCCAGAAGCACCTTTAGTCGCTGGAATTGTAGATTACTTTAAGCAAGATGCGAGTATTCAGCATATCCCTGTAATTGGACCTGATCAAGAGGCTGCTCAACTCGAAGGGAGTAAAGCTTATGCTAAGGTCTTTATGGAGGAGTTTGATATTCCAACTGCTGGCTATCAGGAGTTTTCTATTGATACCCTACAAGAAGGTCTTGCCTATATTGAGCAACAAAAACCACCAATCGTCCTAAAGGCAGATGGTTTGGCAGCTGGTAAAGGCGTACTCATTCTCGATGATATAGAAGAAGCAAAACGCGAACTTCAAGCGATGTTGGAAGGTAAATTCGGTGAAGCGAGCAACAAGGTCGTCATTGAAGAGTTTCTGGATGGAATTGAATTCTCCGTTTTTGCCTTGACCGATGGCAAGGATTATCAACTACTACCTATCGCCAAAGACTACAAACGTATTGGAGAAGGCGATACGGGCTTAAATACAGGAGGTATGGGCGCCGTCTCTCCTGTCCCATTTGTAGACGATGTCCTTTATCAGAAAGTAGTCACTCGAGTCGTTGAGCCTACTATCCAAGGGATCCATAAAAGAGGATTGGACTACTGCGGCTTTGTATTTTTTGGCCTCATCGCCGTACAAGGCGAGCCCTTCGTGATTGAATACAATTGTAGAATGGGGGACCCTGAAACACAGGTCGTTTTTCCAAGGCTCAAAAATGACCTGTTAGATTTGTTGATCGCAGCCAAGAAGAACCAATTAGATCGGGTCGAAATAGAAATACAAGATCAGTCGGCTACTGCCGTTATTCTCGTCTCTGGCGGTTATCCAGAAGCCTATGAGAAAGGCAAGATCATCTCTGGAGAAGAACAGGTAGAGGATAGCATCGTTTTCCATGCTGGAACCAAGAAACAAGGAGATGAAGTGCTGACGAATGGAGGTAGAGTACTGGCGGTCACTTCTTTTGGTGATCACTACCAGGATGCCTTAAAGAAATCCTATGAAAGCATTGAGTTGCTCAACTTTGATCAAATGTATTATCGAACTGATATAGGCTTTGATTTGTAGACTAAGTAAAACCTTTGTGTGACTTACCAAGTCGATGATATCACTCGAACCCTGGGCGCTCAATCTTTACAGGCTACTTATAAAGGTCCTATTATTTCCTTTATTTTGGATAGTCGTAGGATTCTTGATGCTTCGGAAAGTTTGTTTTTTGCTATTAAAGGCACTCGTCTGAATGGTCATGACTTCATCGAACCAGCCTATCAAGAGGGCGTTCGAGCATTTGTGATTAGCACGGAATCGTTTCCGTTTAGAAAATTCCCGGAGGCTTCCTTCCTATTGGTAAAAGATGCATTGCTCGCTTTTCAAAAAATGGCCCAATTTCATCGGCAGCGTTTTGACTTAGAAGTCATTGCTGTGACAGGTAGTAATGGAAAAACAACCGTCAAAGAATGGCTCTATCAACTATTGAGCCCAGATTTTTCTGTCGTGAGAAGCCCGAGGAGTTATAACTCCCAAATTGGAGTTCCGCTCTCTGTTTTTCAAATTAATGAAGGCCATCAAATAGGAATTTTTGAAGCGGGCATTTCCAAACCTGGAGAAATGGCCTCTACTGCGCGGATTATCGATTGTGATATGGGTGTCTTCACGACGCTCGGTAGCGCCCATGATGAGGGTTTTCAAAGTCGCAAAGAAAAGCTTCAAGAAAAACTCCTCCTGTTCAGGTCTGCCAATATTGTTTTTTATAATAAAGACCAAGCCCTGGTCAGAGATGCCTTTGAGCACTATCATGGCCAAACCTTTAGTTGGTCGATGGAGCAGGAAGCAGATCTCCGTATACAACAAATCCAGCGCTTGGGGCGAATGAGCCAAATCGAGGCCATCTATCAAGGAGAGGCCCTAAAACTAAAGATTCCTTTTACCACTAAAGCCTATCTCCATAATGCCATTCTATGCTGGGCCATACTCCTGTATAAAGGCTATACTATGGACTTGATTCAGCGGAAAATGTATCGCTTAGACCACCTTCCTATGCGGCTGGAAATCAAGGAAGGAATCAACCAAAACCTCGTTATTAATGATAGCTACAACAATGATTTAGAAGCACTAAAAATCGCTCTAGCGCTACTTAATGAACATGCCATCGGCAAACAGAAAGTCGTTATTCTTTCTGACTTTCTGGAGACAGGATTGGATACGCATGAGCTCTACTCCGCTTTGGCAGATCTGTTGTTGCAACAGCAGATTAGTCAGTTCATTGGAGTAGGTAAATCGATCCAGCATTTATCTGCTTTTTTACCAAAAACGATCCAGCAAAAGTATTATCAGGATACAGAAGACTGCCTGAAGGCCTACCCTTTTTACCAACTGCAAAAGTCTGCGATTCTAGTCAAGGGTGCGCGGCCATTTTCTTTTGAAAATATTACAGATAAACTGGCTGCAAAAATTCACCAAACAACCTTAGAAGTCAACCTGAGTGCTATTGTCCACAACCTCCATTGTTATCATCAATTACTCGACGATCGTACCAAAATGATGGTTATGGTGAAAGCTGCCGGTTATGGAAGCGGTAGTGTTGAGGTAGCTCGCTTATTAGAGTTTCATCAGGTAGATTACCTAGCGGTAGCCTACGCCGACGAGGGTGTTGAGTTGCGCGAAGCGGGTATACAGTTACCTATTGTGGTGCTTAATCCAGACCCAAGTACCTTCCCAACTTTACTCAGCTTCAATTTAGAGCCTGAAGTCTACAGTATGGCTCAATTAGAGGCTTTACAAGCTTTCTCAAAAGAAACCCAATCCCATTTACCTATACACATCAACCTCGACACTGGAATGCATCGCTTGGGATTTGGTGCCAATGAATTGTCTGATTTACTAGATTTTATTAAGCAGCATCCGGAGATGCCGGTATACTCTATTTTTTCTCATTTGGCGGCGAGTGATGAGGTCCAACATGACGATTATACAGAAGAGCAGTACCAAAATTTTATCGCATGGAGCCAGCAAATCCTGGCATTATTACCCAATCGGCCACTCCTCCATATTCTCAACTCTAATGGAATAAGTCGGTTTCCACAATACCAATTGGACATGGTGCGTTTGGGGATTGGGCTATATGGTATAGACACCAGTAAAACACTAGCAATTTCTTTGCGTACTGTTTTGAGTTTGAAGGCTACAATTTCACAAATTAAAGCGCTACCTCCCAACGCTAGCATAGGTTATGGTAGGCATGGCAGGAGCACCCACCCTAGGCGCATTGCAACAGTAGGCATCGGATATGCTGATGGTTTACCGAGGCAGTTGGGCCAAGAAAAATATCATTTATTGTTGCACGGTCAGAAAGTTCCTATCGTTGGAAATGTATGTATGGATATGTGTATGGTTGATATTAGTGAAATAGCAGAGGCCAAGGAAGGCGATCCGATCTATATTTTTGGAGAGGATTTACCGATTGAACAAATGGCTCAATTAGAAAATACGATAAGTTATGAGGTCTTAACGAGAGTTTCTCAGCGAGTAAAAAGAGTTTATATCAGAGATTAGACCTCATTTTAATAGAATAGAATTAATTTTGCGAAAATTATGGATTGAAAACGGAGTGGCTTTCTACTCTGTTTATCAAAGGTTCATCTAGACCAAGTAGCTGATCATAATAAAACTTTTAGTTAATTGTGAGCAACTACTTAACATTACACAACGAGTTATGAACAAGAAATTGATTAGTACTTGTACCCTTTTATTTTTTGCTTGTACCCTTATGGTTGCACAGCAAAACGACCCCGTTTTATTTAGCGTAGATGGTACACCTGTGCGCGTATCTGAGTTCGATTATATCTATGCGAAAACGAATGGTGCAGAAGCCAATTATTCAGAAGCTTCTTTGCAGGAGTATCTCGACCTCTACATCAAATTTAAACTCAAAGTAAAAAAGGCTAAAGACCTTCAGCTGGATACGATCCAGGAATTAAAAAGAGAATTGTCTGGCTATCGGCGTCAATTGGCAGACTCCTACCTGATCAATAAAGAAGTTACCGAAAGACTGATCAAAGAAGTCTATGATCGCAAGCAGCAAGATGTAGACATTAGTCATATCTTTTTTCAGTTGCCTAAGGATCCGCTTCCAGGAGATACTTTGAAAGCCTATCAAAGAGCGCTCTCTGTTAAAACTTCCCTTGATCAAGGAGAAAAGTTTGAAACGCTTGCTCGGAATAATTCTGATGATCGCTCTGCTCAGAAAAATGGCGGTCGTATTGGTTTTGTTTCGGCCATGTTTCCTCCTGGGTATTACAACTTTGAAAGCGCAGCTTATACCTTGCCTCTAAGCACTGTCTCCAATCCTGTGCGTACGGCCAACGGCTACCATTTGGTATTTGTACATGGGCGTAGGCCAGCACGTGGCGAGGTAGAAGCTTCTCACATCCTACTGCGTACTCAAAACAAAGACAAAACGCAGGTGAAAGCCCAAATCGATAGTATCTATCAAGCATTGGGAAATGGCGCCAACTTTGAATCTCTAGCGCAGCAATACTCCGAAGATGCCCGTACGGCAACAAAAGGTGGCTATATCGGCTTTGTAGCCATCAACCGGTTTCAATTGGCTTTCGAAGATGCGGTATTCAGCATAGAAGAAGATAATACCTATAGTGCTCCTTTTGAAAGTAGCCTCGGCTATCATATTGTCAAAAGAATTAGCAAAAAGGCTTTAGGTAGTTTAGAAGAAGAAAGTAAGGTGATCGAAGGCCTTATTAAACGTGATGGCCGGTTCGATGCTAGTAAAGTAGCGATGATCGAAAACATTAAGCGCAACGCCAATTATCAAGCTTTTCCAATAGTATTAGAGAGGTTTATCCAAACTCAAAATGATACGCTTTTCACTTTCCGTTGGAAAGGGCCTCGAGAAGGAAAGGATGGCGTTTTATTTAACTTAGGGGAAGAAAAATATAGCGTTGCCGATTTTGGGGATTATCTCAAAAAAAATACGCGCAATCGATTACGTTTGAATGGATCCTCTAGTGTAGCAAATGGTATACGCCAATTGTTTGATGAATTTGTCAATGATGCTTGTATGCGTTTTGAGGAAAGTCAGCTAGAGAATAAATATCCGGATTTCAAATCTTTGATGCGAGAATACGAAGAAGGTATTCTCCTTTTTGAAGTCACGAAAAGAAATGTTTGGGACAAGGCTGCTCAAGATACAACGGGGCTGAAAGCTTTCCATAAGACAGTTGCGGATAAATACCAATGGAAAAAACGGGCGAAGGTTACGAAATATGTTCTTCCCAAGAGAAGCCAAGCACTGCTACAAGTCGTCAAGGAATACGCTACTGATAATGAGGCAGCGGCCGTTCTTGAGAAATATAAAAGTGCCAATATTACCATTGAAGAAGAAACCTTGGAAGAAGGTAAGGGCTTAGCTGCTGCCAACCTGAAGGAATGGAAAGAAGGCTATATCAGTAATGGGATGTCGAATGTAGAAGAGGAAGTCTTTTATTTTATGAAAGTAGATGAAATTATTCCTGCTCGGGAGAAGACGCTTTCTGAGGCTAGAGGCTACATCATCGCCGACTATCAAGATTATCTTGAGAAGCAGTGGGTCGAGGAGCTTCGCAAAGAATACGAAGTAGAAATAGATCAAAAACAATTTAAAGGACTTATTAAATAATGCTACGTCGATTCTTTTTCTGCTTATTGTTGCTGTCCTTCCTTTTACCTGCATGTAAAGAGGTCAACACAGATAATCCACGCTTAGCTAGAGTACATAATCATGCCCTCTATTTATCGGATCTGGATGGTTTGATGTCTGAGAACACAAGCTCAGAAGATAGTGCTGTGATTATTCGAGTTTTTCGAGATCGATGGATCAAAGAAACCTTGATTTTACATCAGGCTGAAGCTAATAAACCAGACAACTTAGATATGGAGACGCTGGTTAAAAACTATCGGGAATCTTTACTCAAGAACTCCTACGAGCAAGTTTTAATGGAGAATGAGCTGGATTCTACGATTACGCAGGCAGAGCTCTCCGCTTTTTATGAGAAAAATAAAGAGCAATATGAGTTGGAGACACCCATCTTGCGTTGTCATTTTTATAAGGTGCCCTTGCCGGTTCGGCAAGAAGATTCCATACGTATCTGGTGGAGTAATCCTACACCTAGACACCTCCAGCAACTTCAAATTTATGCAGATTCGGCAGGTGGGTCTTTTATTTTAAATGATAGCATCTGGAATAGACTCGAAGAAGTCAGTATCGATCTTCCTAAAGGAACGCTGACCACAGACAATGTGGCCTCCAAAAGAGACTTTCAACAGAAAGACGATGCCTACCAGTATTTGCTGCGCGTTTTTGAGGTGAGAAACCGTAGGGAGATCGCACCACTCAGCTTTATTGAAGAACAGGCTAGAAAGGTTATTTTGCATTCTCGAAAGATTAAACTGCTTCAAGAAAAGAAGGAAGCACTCTTTGACCTAGAGCTTAGGCGTAAAAATATAGAGATTTTCCAGGAATAGACTACATTTGCACACAACCTTAAGACCTCGGATGGGGTCTATATAGTTCAGACATAGGGATTGTATTTATTCCTATGCTTTAGATAAATTACAATTGATACAGCTATGATCAGATATTGGTTAACCTTGTGTTTAGTTTTTGTGGTGGGTTTAGCTACAGCGCAGAGAGCGATGATTGATAGAGTAGTCGCTACTGTCGGTGGAGAGATTGTTTTACTCTCCGAAGTTGAAGAACAAAACGCGCTGATGAAGACACAGGGCGGTCCCGTACCAGAAGATGCTAAATGCTTTATTCTAGAGCAGCTTTTAGCCAATAAATTGATGATCAATCAAGCTAAACTCGATAGTATCATCATTGGCGACGAAGAGGTAGAGGCCCAACTCAATGCTCGTATTGAGCAAATTCTGGGTTATATGAATGGCGACGAGAAGCAGTTTGAAGCCTACTATGGTCAACCTGTAAATGAAGTCAAAGAGCAGTTTCGCCAAGACCTGAAAGAAAAATTAATGGTAGATCGTATGCGTAGCCAAATCATGGCTGACGTGGCGGTCACGCCATCAGAAGTAAAAGAATTCTTTGGTGAAATTCCTATAGATAGTTTACCTTATTTCAACTCTGAAGTAGAGCTGGGAGAAATTGTTGGCGTTCCTGTGGTCAACAATGAGGAAAAACAAAAGGTGATTGATCAACTCAATGAGTTGCGTCAAATGGTTTTGGATAGTATTGAGACCTTTGAAGACCTTGCCTCTCGTTATGGTCAGGATGGTACGCGCCAGGTTGGTGGTGATCTAGGCTGGTCGGTCAGAGGTAAATTTGTACAAGAGTTTGAGGCGGCAGCATATAAGCTAAAAGTAGGCGAAATATCCGAACCTGTAGAAACGCCTTTTGGCTACCACCTGATCCAGATGATTGGTCGTCGAGGAAACTCGATCCGTGTTCGGCATATTCTTATCAGACCAGAGATTACCGATGCTGATTTGGATAAAACTAAAAAATTCCTCGATTCTGTTCGTCAAGTCCTGATGACGGATACGACCCTTACTTTTTCTTACGCGGTCAAACGTTTCTCTGACGAAGAGCAAGAAAGTTTCAATAACGATGGACGTATGGTCAATGCTGCTACGGGGAATACCTTCTTTGAAGTTGGTGACCTAGATCCAGATATTTTCTTCGCTCAAGATACACTTGAAATAGATGAAATTTCTGCGCCCTTCGAATTCAGAACAAGAGATGGGAAAACACTTTTCAGAATGGTCAAGCTACAATCTCGTACAAGACCACATACCGCCAATTTGCAGCAAGATTATTCCAAGGTCCGTCAAGCGGCCATCGACTCCAAACGTAATGAGTATATTAATTCTTGGGTGGACGGTAGAGTAGCAGAGACTTTTATCCAAATCAACGCAGCCCAAGCAAGCTGCCCAAATCTCCAGAACTGGATACAAGACCGAACGGTGATCAAACCGTAAGTTCTTATATGCTGACAGAAACCTGAGAATTCTCGTCAGTATAACCCCGGCGGAGCGGTAGTGGATTTCGGGATACTTTGCTATTTATTATGTGTTATGTGTCAAGTGTCAAGTGCTATGTCTTATTGTTGTCTCCAAGTCACAAAGTCCCCACGTCACAGGGTCTCCACGTCACCACATCTCCACATAAAAAAAGGGGAAACCGCGAATGATCACGATATCCCCATCTTCATTATTTAGCAAAATGTAAATTTCTTATTCAGCAGCAGCAATTAGATTAGAAATAAGAAGGGTGACCTCATTATTCAAGACCTCAATAAAACCTCCTTCTACTTCGTAATTTAGCGTATTGCCAGCGCCTTCTCCTTCCTCCACAGCACCATTGGCGTGATCATAAAAGCGGTAGCTTCCTTCAGCTGTTTCAAGTATAACTTTTCCAGTAGTTAAAGCAGAGACGATAGGTGCGTGGTTCCGCAAAATCTGGAACTCACCAGTTACACCAGGTACTTTAACCGACTCGATAGCGCCTTGGAAGATTTCTTTATCAGGAGTTAAAACAGTGATATTCATATGCTTCGTTTTTTGGGCATTCTTATTTTACATCAAAAAGAGAATGCCCATCATACTTAGAGAACTTAGAATTATGCGTTCGCTGCAGCTTCAGCCAACAATTTCTCACCAGCAGCTTTCACATCTTCGATGGTACCTTTCAAGTGGAAAGCAGATTCTGGATACTCATCCATCTCTCCATCAAGGATCATTTTAAATCCTTTGATCGTATCTTCGATTTGTACGAATACTCCTTTCATACCCGTAAACTGCTCTGCTACGTGGAATGGCTGAGATAGGAACAATTGTACACGACGTGCGCGTGATACGATGGACTTATCTTCGTCAGATAATTCTTCCATACCTAAGATGGCGATGATATCCTGAAGTTCTTTATATCGTTGTAAGATGTTGATCACTTGTTGTGCAATACCGTAGTGCTCGTCTCCAATGATATTAGGATCCAAGATTCTTGAAGAAGACTCTAGTGGATCAATCGCTGGATAAATCGCTTGTGAAGCAAGCTTACGACTTAATACCGTAGTCGCATCCAAGTGAGAGAATGTTGTTGCAGGCGCAGGGTCAGTCAAGTCATCTGCAGGTACATATACGGCCTGTACAGAGGTGATTGATCCTCTCTTAGTAGAGGTAATACGCTCTTGCATAAGTCCCATCTCCGTAGCTAGTGTTGGTTGGTAACCTACGGCTGAAGGCATACGACCTAGTAAGGCAGATACCTCAGAACCAGCTTGGGTGAAACGGAAGATATTATCGATAAAGAAAAGAATGTCACGTCCACCGTTTGGATCTGTCAAGTCACCGTCGCGGTAGTACTCTGCAATAGTTAATCCAGATAATGCTACTCGAGCACGTGCTCCTGGAGGCTCATTCATCTGACCGAATACCAAGGTCGCTTGAGAAGTTTCAAGTGCTTTAGGATCTACTTTTGATAAATCCCATCCACCTTCTTCCATCGAATGTGCGAACTCCTCTCCGTATTTGATTACGTTAGATTCTAGCATCTCGCGGAGTAAATCGTTCCCTTCACGAGTACGCTCACCTACACCTGCGAATACAGAGATACCATCATAGCCTTTAGCAATGTTGTTGATCAACTCCTGGATCAAAACGGTTTTTCCTACACCGGCACCACCAAACAATCCTACTTTTCCTCCTTTCATGTAGGGCTCAACCAGGTCAACTACTTTGATACCTGTGAATAAAACCTCTTTAGAAGTAGAGAGGTCTTCATATCTAGGTGGCTGACGGTGGATTGGGTAAGCACCTTCTTTTGAAAGCTGACCAATACCATCGATCGGCTCACCTACTACATTCAATAGACGACCTTTGATAGCTTCACCGATCGGCATTGCGATAGCCTTACCTGTGTCAACAACTTCAGTACCTCTAGTCAATCCATCTGTAGCATCCATCGCAATGGCACGCACAGAATCCTCACCAAGGTGCTGCTGCACCTCAAGTACGAGTACCTCGCCGTTGGCTCTTTTAATTTCAAGAGCGTTTAAGATTTCAGGAAGACTTGCTTCATCTGGGAAAGAAATGTCCACTACTGGACCAATGACTTGCTTTACTTGACCGATGTTCGCCATAACAAATTCATCTATTTGAATGAAAGAAAAGTATCTATACAACAAAGAGTGGAGGCAAATAGATGCTACCTCTCCTTAAATCGGTGCAAATTTAGACTTATTTAGGGAAATAAAAAACATTTTTCCAATTAGTTATCAAGGCTTTAGCCCTAAATTTTACCATTATTCTCAATCTGATAAAAGCGAAATTTGGTTACCGGAAAATACCGATAATTATATTCCAAATTCTACTCCTCTAATAAAACATATCACTTACTGAGCCTCGGATCACCGTATAAAAAATCGAAAAGTAGAGATGTATGAATTTTGTCATTAATTTTCGACGACTCAGTAGTCTTTGCTTTGACCTGTGGAGTACCTCACAGATACCTAGGCTTAAATCATTGAATGGCCTTGCCTTTTTCTCGATTATATATGATCAATGTAGGAATCATCGAAATAGCCATGATGACAAACCAGCCCACAAATAAATAATTCTCCTGTTCTTTATTTAAATCCCCCCCCAAATCCGTGCAATCCGCTAAATCCCAGAAAAATCCGTGTTCCAATCCGCTCAGCCCAAAAAAACCACAACTTTTTTTTATTATTCGTGCAACCCTATTTAACACTTGTTGTCTCTTGCTATTGAATTCATTAAAAACAACTGCTTTGAAAACAAAAATTAGGCACATGAGCGTGTCAACCAACACGAAGCAAAAGCAGTTAGGTACCACAAGGAAAAACCTGAAAATTAAGCCATTGGATTACGCCAGCACACACCAGGACATCGTAGAGCAGTGCAAAGCCGGAAGTCGGCAAGCACAGTTTGAGCTATACCGATTGTACTCGAAAGCGATGTACAACTTGTGCTTGAGAATGGTTAAAGACGAGCTAGATGCTGAGGATATTTTGCAGAATTCGTTTGTAGATATTTTTACTAAACTGGATTCTTTTAGATACCAATCCTCCATTGGCGCATGGATTAAGAGGATAGTGGTGAATAACTGTATCAATTTTTTGAAGCGTAAAAAAGTCTACTTCCAAGAATTAGACGACAAGCATGCCAGCAACAGTATAGAAGAGGAGAAAAGCACTAGTATCGGCTCCGCCGGCTTGAGTGTAGAAGCTGTAAAAAGAGCTATGTTTGAGCTGCCTGATGGTTATCGAGTCGTTTTCTCGCTCTACATGCTAGAGGGCTACGACCACAAAGAAATAGGCAATATTTTAGAAATATCAGAAGCGACCTCCAAGTCGCAATATAGTAGAGCAAAACGTAAACTAAGAGAAATTTTGAAATCACAACGGATGGTTTCCAACTTTTAAAAACAGAGGATGAAAATGGATAATCTAGAACAATTTATCAACAACAATCGAGATGCTTTCGACGACGCTATCCCCAGTCTCAAAGTATGGGCTTCTATTGATAAAGTAGCCAACAAAAGGGAGGCAAGAAGGCTTCGATTCATCAAAAACCTACGCGTAGCTGCTGCGGTTTTAGTACTCCTTACTGCAGGTGGTATTGGTGGTAGCCTCATCACCCAAGCAGGTCAGAGCAACGACGCCATGGCGATTTTACAAGAAAACGCTCCTGAGTTTTTTGAAATGGAGCAGTTTTTCCAGAAAGAAATCGACAACAGAGTAGGACAACTCGTTTCCTACAACCCCAATGAACCCGTTTTGGATGATCTCAAGCAGATCGACCAAACTATGAATGAACTTAAACAAGAATTGGCCAATGCACCTAAAGGACAAGAAGAAGCCATAATCGAAAACCTGATCCAGAACTATCAAATGAAAATCGCTATTCTGGAGCGGGTTTTGGAAAGAATTCAATTAAACAGCCATACGAAAAATTCAAAAACAGAGGATGATGAAATTAGTATTTAAATCAATGGCTTTGGTGCTTGCGTTGACGCTAATCAACTGTACGGCTAGTGCAGAAGATTTTGGCCGGCGCGAGTATACAAAGACCGAGAAAAAAGAGTTCGATATTGCTTCGAACGGAACTACTTACCTTTCTAATAAATATGGAAAGGTCGATGTCAAAACCTGGGACCGAAATAGGGTCAAGGTCAGCGTCAATATCATTGTTAATGCCAGTAGCGAAGAGCGAGCAAACGAAGTGTTTGAGCGCATCAGTATCAACTTCTCTAATGCTGCTGACTATGTGAAAGTCTCAACTGACATCGAAAGCAAAAAATCAAGTTGGTGGAAATGGAGCTCCGGTGACAAAAGTGATTACCGCATTAATTATGAGGTATACCTCCCTGCCACCAACAATCTTGACATCGCTCACAAATACGGTGATGTTTATGTAGCCTCTATGCGTGGAAAGGTCGACTTAGACCTAAAGTATGCCAACTTTAAAGTCGAAAGTATCGGCGACGACTCCAACATCAATTTTGCCTATGGAAACGGTGCCATCGTTACCGCCAAAGATTTAAACAGTAATGTTGCTTATGGCAAACTTAATGTAGAGACGGCAGGCGATATTTCCTTAGAAAGTAAATACTCACAAGTTTGGATAGAAAAAGCAGGTGATGTCCGTTGTGAAACCAAGTACGATACCTATCGCCTTGGTGACATCAACGACTTTAAAAACTATGGAAAGTATGACAACTTCTCCATTGATGATGCCGACAACGTAACCTTACAATCCAAGTACAGCAGTATCAAGGTTACTGATGTTGCAGAAGATGTAGACTTAGATATGGAGTATGGTTCGGCCGAATATGGCTTAAGCAGCAACTTCTCCGAAGTAAGTATGAATGGAAAGTACACCAGCTTCAAAGTAGCGGTACCTAGCAATGCCAATTACCGCTTAGATGCGGTATCGACTTATGCTGGCATCAACTATCCTGACAACCTCGAAGTGACTAGAGAAATTCGCAAATCTTCTAGCCAAGAGGTCAAAGCTTATAAAGGTGCGGAGAATACAGCAGCCATCATTAGAGCAACCCTCAACTATGGTGGTCTGAAGATTCGCGTAAATTAGACGTAAAATATCATAAATTTACTTTTCCCGATACCCTTGTTGACTTGTTCAACAAGGGTTTTTTAATGCCTCCCCTTTTTCATTATGTAGCCGCACGGACATCTCTTCCTCATTCCTTCCACTGCTGGGCAACCTATCCTTTTTTAAATAGTATTAAGTAAGTAACAAGCAACTTGGTCCAGTGATCTGCTACCAATTGATCAATGCATGGACGCCAAGATTTTCGTAAAACCAACCAAACAAAACAAAAATGAACAACATTCTTTCGGTACTAATCATCTTGATAGGTGTTTTGCCCACGCTTAATGCGCAACAATCCTTTACAGATTTCTTCAACCAAACCGATGCACTACTCAAGCAGTATGTCCAAGAGGGCCAAGTCAATTACCAAGCCATCAAGGAAGAAAAACAGCTTGGGCAATTAACGAGTTTTGTCGCTCAAGCAGATCTTTCTGGCACTAATAAAGCAACCACACAAGCCTTCTATATCAATGCTTATAACTTAATTGTCATCGAGCAGGCTGCTATGGCCTATCCTCTTTCATCTGTGCTCAATGTCAATGGATTTTTTGATGCCAAAAAACATCAGGTGGCCGGTGAAAAAATAACCCTCAACCAATTAGAGAAAGATCGTTTGCTAAAAACTTATGGAGATCCTCGTTTTCATTTTGTATTGGTCTGTGGTGCATTAGACTGCCCCCCGATTACCAATTTTGCCTATCGTCCGGTCAACTTGGAAAGCCAACTAGAGGCGCAAACTCGCACAGCCATCAACGACCCCAATTTTATTAAAGTAGATCAGGCTTCGCAAGCTGTAGATATATCCCAAATATTCGAGTGGTACGCTGATGATTTTGGTGGTAATAAAACAGCTGTTAGAAATTTCATCAATCAATATAAAGAGGAGAATCTACCAGAGGATTTTAAAATCGGCTACTACCGCTACGATTGGACACTGAACGATGCGGCCTTGAACTTGGGAGACCATGCGCTTGATGCGGGTAATAGCTCTAACCGTTATGTCGTGTCTGCTGCTATTGCGAAAGGGACCACCGAAAGTAAGTTATTCAACAATCTTTATACCCAACGTACCGGCGATGGAGAAAATCTCAATCAAAGATCTACCTTTTTTACCTCTTCTTTAAGTTTCCTATTTGGTGTGAGCCACCGCTTTAATGCAGGGTTTGATCTGCGGTACCGTCGTGTGCGAAATGATGGATTGCCAAGTTCTGCATTTGATGTATTTGGAGCTGGTGGCCAATCTTCTCGCCAAGGTGTCACTAGTTTTGGCCCAAAAATCCGCTGGGCTCCCTCTGAAAAGCTACCCAATTTTTCTATACAAAGTGCTTTCTGGTTTCCAATTGGGGAAGACTTGGAAGGGAATGGCGAGCTTCCATTCATTGATTGGAACGGTGCTACTTGGTGGACCCAGTTTTTCAACGATTTCACCTTGAGTTCCAATTTCTCTTTGTTTACAGAGATTGATGTACTCTGGGAGGATATTGGTAGTGGAAGTAATGGCGCTTTAAATCGAGTGTCGACTCCTGCTACTGCGATTTTAAGCTACTTTCCCAATCCAAAAACTACGCTTTATGGCTTGACAAGTTTTTCTCCCTTTTGGCAGACCGAGTTTGACTATTTTGCGCAAGCTGGGGTAGGGGCAAAGTATCAGTTCACCAGAAACTTTGAAGTAGAAATTCTTTATACCGCTTTCACTAATGATTTTCTACAACAAAATAATGGAAATGCTTCTACATTCAATATAGGTATTCGAGTGAATCGCTAAATTTGCTCAATCATGGGTAGAGTACCCCAATATCAATGTTGCCTTTCGCTACTATTTCTTCTCCTAATTGGAGGAGAAATAGTTGGTCAATCTACCCCTACCATTAGAGAAATTCACTTTGAGGGGCTAAAAAAAACGAAAGCTAGCTACCTCGCCTCTTTTTTAAAAACGGCTATTGGGCAGCCTGCCGATAGTGCCCTCATCGCTGGGGATCGGCAAACACTCCTTAATTTAGAACCTATTGCCGATGTAAAGTTTCGACTAGACAGTGCTCAAGAGAATACGATGGTGCTCCTATTTGATATTACAGAAGCGCTGACGCTTTTTCCAATTGTCAATTTTGGTGGCGTACGGGGCAACTTTTGGTATCAATTAGGTTTCACAGATGCGAACTGGGGCGGGAAAGGCATCAAGATTACGACCTTCTACCAAAATAATGACGGTCGAGATAATTTTAGTTTTCATTATCGCAACGCTCATTTGAGTGGAAGCCTTTGGGGAGCGTCCTTTAGTGCGGTACGGTGGGCATCTATTGAGCCGCTTTTTTTTCGGGAGGAGACGGTTTTTTATGATTATAGCAACAGCAGTATCGGAGCTACCCTTATCAAACATTTTCTAAATAGACAATATATAGAAACTGGCTTGACCTATTTTGTAGAAGACTATAACAAAAATAGTCGACACGATGGCGCTGCAACGCCCGGCCCCGAGCAAGAGCGCCTTCCCAAATTCTTACATAAATTTGTGCATCGAATAGACCGAATTAATTACTTGGGACTCTATCGATCTGGTTATGACAATTTACTCAATTTCCAAACGGTCTTTAACCTGGAAGACCAAAGCCTATTCTATATCTTATTAAATGAGACTCGATATTTCCAAAGAATAGGTAGTAGAGGTAATTTCGCTTCGCGCCTACGGATTGGCTTGTCTACCAATAATGATTCTCCCTTTGCGCCATTTGTTTTGGATAGCTATATTAATATTCGAGGCTCAGGTAATCGTATTGACCGAGGGACGGCAGCACTAATCCTCAATCTAGAGTACCGGCATACGCTTTTTGATTGGCAAAAAATTGATAGCCAAGTGATTGCTTTTTCAGATACGGGTACCTGGCGTAGCCCTGGCGGGAGATTACAGGAGCTGATCGCATTTGAGGATATAAGGCACTTTGTGGGTGTTGGCCTTCGCTTGGGTTATAAGAGAGCGTATAATGCCATACTCCGACTTGATTATGGTGTAGATATCTATGATTTAGAGCAGCGAGGCTTTGTCTTGGGAGTTGGGCAGTATTTCTAGGTAGGGCAAAAAAAAACGATCCACAGCACCGGAACCGTGGATCGAGGTTAATACCTAAATTCTAGTTTTGTAGTTTCTAGATTGTGAGGTGGTATTTATCTTAATAACTGTAAATTGGGCTTATCTATTTTTTGACAATAGCGTAAACATACGAAACAATTCCTAATAATACACTGCTTGCTTCAATAATATATGCAAAAATATTGAATATTTCTCAATTGTTTTTGATGTTTGTTATTAATTTAAGTGGTCGGAGCCTGATTAGAACACTGCCGACTTCGATAAGCTTCTAAATCTTTCTGTACACTTTTGAGGTGCTGTAGTGTTTTAGCGAGGCCATGCTGCTCTAGATAATAGAGGACTTCGTTAGAAATACCCATTTCCATTTTATTGACTTTTCCAGGAACAGGATTGAAGATATGAGCTTTATTTTGCTCCAAATTGAGGTATACCTCAAGTCCATTCTCTAAAATATAGACCTTGCCGTAGCTATCACTATCAATTTTACTTAAAAAAGTACAGCCATCGATGGCCTCAATATGATAGGTGAATCGATCTGGATCGTCTTGCTGACACTGATTGAGTAGGGTCAAGGTCAAACCAAAAAGAATAAATAGTTTTAGTAAATCATGCTTCATGCTTTCTCGTTTCAGGTTACATAGCTTTTAGAAATAGGCTTAACTATTCATAAAACGCTAAAATCACTCCAGGTGTGGCACGACATTTTTTTCAGCCATCTTTATTCGCTACTTTTTCGATGAATTGCAAAAAAGTATAGATGTATCGGCAGACCAAATCTCTTGATACCGAGCCTTGTCCAGCAAAAAGAGCGTATCATTTTGCAATTAAAATAAACGAATGGGTAAATTTACGCCCAATATCAATTAGAGGCTAGCAAATCGACAACATCTTATGGAGAATAATCAACATCAGGGCACTGGAGTAGAAACAGAATTGAGCCGAGATTTGGGCTTAACTACCGCCTTGGCCATTGGCGTCGGCACTATGATTGCCGCAGGTATATTTACCCTGTCAGGTCTGGCCATTCGCAACGTCGGCTCGGCAGCTATTGTCTCCTTTTTATTGGCCGCTACAGTAGCCAGCTTCACCGCACTCACCTATTGTGAATTTGTATCTATTTATCCACGTACTGGTGAGGGATATCTCTATGCAAGAAAAACCTATCCAGGGCCTTTGGCTTATTTTGTGGGTTGGGCCTTGATCTTGGGATATACCTCTTCTTGTGCGTTTTATATTGCTAGCCTTTCCACCTATTTTAATGAATTCATCTGGCACAGTCCGATTGAAGCTTTATCGGGGATTGTGTTCCTGATAGCCCTCACCCTTTTGAATATAAAAGGTACAGAGGAGAGTGGAAAATTCCAGGTCATCGTCACAGCCGCCAAGGTGGTTCTTTTGATTTGGTTTATTTTCGGCGGACTTCAGTTTGTAGAACCAGAGGAGATTGTCAATCGCTTCAATACAGATATCGTACAAATCGGCGCAACTGCGGCAATGGTCTTTATTACCTTTTTTGGGTTTTCAGCTATTGCTGCCTCAGCAGGCGAGGTAAAAGATCCCGTTAAAAATATTCCCCGAGCTATTTTTATCTCGATGGGGCTGGTGACCTTGCTCTACACGGCAGTGGTGATTGTTATTTTATTCGCTGGATTGACGGAGTACAACGAGGCTGCTATGGGAGCTGCCGCCCAAAAATTTCTAGGGAGTTTTGGTGGTTATGTCATCATTGGTGGAGCTATATTTTCGATGGTATCAGCCTCTAATGCCTCCATCATGGCAGGATCAAGGGTAGTACTATCTATGAGCCAACTTGGGCACTTACCTACGGAGCTAGGTAGTATCAATACACGTACCCGCACACCTATCGTAGCCGTTTTTCTTATTGGAGGCACTATATTGGTATTCACGCTTACGCTGGGACTAGAAGACCTGTCGTATTTTGCTAATACGGTACTGCTGATTGCCTTGATCCTGGTCAATTTAGCTTTGATCATTCATCGCAAAAAATACCCCGATATTGAGCGCCCATTTAAGGTGCCTTTAGTTCCCTTGCTGCCCATCTTAGGTATTTTGGCCAATGCTTATTTGATTTACCTTATTTTCCCCCATCCTTTACCCTTGTTTTTGGCTTTGGGTACCCTGGCTTTGGGTATGTTGGGCTTTTTTACCTGGAAAGGTAGCCAAGGACCAGAAGCGGCTATCCCAGGTACAGCCTCTCATATTGCGCATAGTCGAGGCCGTAGTAATTTTGACAAAGATAAATTCAGAGTACTCGTTCCGATTGCCAATCCTAATAATGTAGATAATCTGATCCGTATTGCGGCAGCTATTGCCAAAGAACGTAAGGGAGAGCTTCTCCTTTTGAAGGTCGTAAAAGTACCTACTCAAATGCCGCTTACCAGCTATGATGATAATATGCTGGAAAAGGAGCAAATATTTCTCAATCAAATCAGAAAAGAAGCGGAGCAATTAGGTGTACCTGCACATGCCTTGATTCGGGTGGGCTATAATGTTGCAAGAGCGATTCTAGAGACTTCTCGCCAGCACCATTGCAACCTCACTGTACTTGGTTGGAAAGGCAATACGACGAGCCAACAGCGTATCCTGGGCAATATCACAGATACCGTCATTCGTCATGCACAAACAGATATCATGATGGTCAAGATCGTCGGTGACCAACCTATTAAAAAACTCCTCCTTCCTACTGCTGGTGGGGAGCACGCTCAGGCTGCTGAGCAATACGCCCATGCCCTCATCCATGCCAATGAAGGCGTTCTTACGGCTTGTCAAGTGATAGATGAGGCCGCTGACGAAAAAAGTATCCACCAAAGCAGGGATAATTTGGCAGCTAGCTTGAAAAGGCTACGCAGCGATCATGATATCGATTTGCAAAGTCAGCTTATTGAGCACAATGATATCGTAGATGGTATTGCCACTGCCGCAGAAAACTATGATGCAGTAATGATTGGTGCTGCGGGCCAGAGTAGTTATCCACAAATCTTATTCGGTAATATACCTGAGGCTATAGCCAAAAAAGTCAATAAAACGGTGATCGTAGTCAAGCGGTATAATCCTGTAAAAGCTTTGATCGGAAAAGTAATGGAAGAGTAACCTTGGTCAAAAAACCTGCGTCATAGCTGTGCGCACTTGGAAAGATAAAAAGGGCATTTCTCCCATTTTCTAGATCTTTCAAAGCAACATTTATGAAACAGTTTTTGACGATTACCTTTTGCTTATCTTTTTTTACACTTTCTACATTAGTAGCCCAAGATGCTAAGCTACCTTACAAGGATTCTATCTTGAGCCAAATGTCTAGCCTTGGTATCCCCGCGGTCGGAATAGGCCTCATCTCAGATGGCAAAATCAGTGAAATACAGACCTTGGGAAATTTCAGATCGCAAGCTCCCATCTCTGAATCTACTTGGTTTGAAGTCGCTTCGATTACTAAAAGTATTAGTACCATGTCGACGCTCCGGCTGGTGCAAAATGGCGATTGGGATATGGACGAACCTTTATACCATTATTGGATTGATCCTGAGGTAGCTGATGATACTTTACACCAATTATTGAGTACTCGTCATGTACTTAGCCATCAGACTGGTTTTGTCAATTGGCGTTGGATGCACGAATCTGGAAAACTTACTTTTGATCATCCTCCAGGGACGCAGTTTGGTTATTCAGGAGAAGGGTTTGAATATCTGAGAAAGGCACTGGAAGCTAAATTTCAAACCTCTTTCCAGCAATTAGTTGATTCTTTGATTTTTGATCCTCTTGACATGCAAGCTAGTACGCTCATCTGGCAAGACAAGATTGATTCCAACCTTGTCGCTATTCCACACAAGGCACTAGGCGAAGCTTATCCCTATAAGAAAAGAGAAGTCGCTTTTGCTTCTGATGGAATGCTCACTACGGTCGAAGACTTGTGTCAATTTGGCATCTATACAATGAATAAAATCCAAAGCGGAGCCAAGGCATATGAAGACATGATTCGGCCACAGTCTCAGGCTAAACCAGGGGTCAACTTTGGTTTGGGTTGGATCGTTTTCGAAGATTTGGCGAATGACGAGTATGCTTTATTAAATGCTGGGAGCAATCCTGGAGTCAATGCTATTTTACTACTCTTTCCCAAAACAAAAGAAGGACTTGTCGTGATGACAAACAGTGACCAGGGGCGAGTACTTGTGATGCAGATGATTGGAAAAGTTTTCGGCCAGAAAGGAGGAGAAATTTTGTCGAGGCTTTAACTTCACCATAAAAAGATTGAATCTCGCGCAACACTACGATGAATTATATCGGGCAAGCTTGCCCCAAATTCGAAGAAATAATTTCACGGTCGATCATTTTATTGATGATCCATCAGATACAAGGCTGGGGCTGACATTGCTACTGAGGTTGGCTCCAAGTCTTGTGCAAGAGGTTCAACACTTTCTAGATCAGCTGCGAGCTATTGATGCCAACCAATACTACTATCACGAGCACAATTTACACCTTACAATCCTATCGATTATATCCTGTTATGCGGGCTTCGATCCGCAGAGGATTGATTTCCACGAGTATGTTCAGACCATACAGCCTTGCTTAGAACGTTGTAGTCCTTTCAAGATCAACTTTAGAGGGCTTAGCTGCTCGCCTTCGGCAATTTTGTTACAAGGTTTTCCAGAAAACGAGGAGCTTACAACACTTCGAGATTGTTTGCGTTCTACTTTTCGAAGATCATCTTTGGAAAGCTCAATTGATAAAAGGTACACCTTAAGCACAGCTCATGTCACACTGGTGCGGTTCAAACAACCTGTGCAGCAATTGTCAACTTATTTAGAGCTGATAGAGCATTATCGATCAGCTGTTTTTGGTACTGCTAGCATAGGCCAAGTGGAGTTGGTCATCAATGATTGGTATCATCAACCTCAAAAAGTACGCCTGATAAAAAAAATCGAACTTTAATAAGTATTTTCCAAAAGTTAAAAAATCAACGGATGAAAGAATACCACTTAGAAACACTGATTTACTACAGCAAATTGACTACAGATAAATACCACATCGTCAAAGATTCCTCTAAAGATATTCAGGCCAAATTGGATGAGCTGGCTCCACAAGGTTGGCGCCTAGTCTCCACTGATGCTACTGATTTTGGGGCGGCGGTCTACTTCTACCTCTATTTCGAGCGTGACCTTAACGACCTTGTGTAATTACAAAAAAAGAGGCTTGCACTTTACATTTAAAGTACAGCCTCCTTTACAAATAGTTGGTACTGATCGAATCACTAATTAGGATTGCTCACAGCACGTGATTGGATATACATCTTTATGATTCTCTTGTAGGTACCGTTTTATAAATGGTAGCTTAGGGAAGGATATTATCGTGTAGCGGTATACTGTTTCTTGACGGCCTTGAAATTGTCTTTGTTGACATTTTCACCTGTTTTGACATGGTGCTCAACCGCAATAGCATAGTCTTTGACAAGTTTTTTGAATTGGCCCTTCATCATACCTCCCATAAAAGCGGGTTTAGTCCGATAAGTCATATTAAAAACGAAGCGCGAAGTCTGGGCATCAATAGCTTCTACTTTGTAAACCGCATAGGTCAATTCAGGGTCAACTGGAAATTTTCCGGCTTGGAAAACCTGATTTTTAAAGGTACGCTCCTCAGGATTGTAATTAACCTGTTTTTCTTTTAGAAAACGGGTTCCTTTTTCGTTAAAGTGGCAGACTCTTTGTGCCCCTTCGCCAGATTTTAGACTGCCGTTGATATAATCCGAGCTCACGATTTTTGGATGAGAGTTGGCAATGGCACCATAATCTTCTCCGACGACTGCCCATACTTTATCTGCTGGGGCATTAATAATGTGCGAAACCTTAAAGTTCTGCACTTTTTTCTGGTTTTGACCGTAAAGGCTTTGTAGGCCAATTAAAGCAATAACACTCAAAAAAATACTCTTCATTTTAATTTTAGTTTTCATTCTCATTCTTTTTTTCACTTAGATGGTTAATATTCGATCTGTTACAAAAGTGCTTGAAAATAGCCTGCTCCCCTTTGTGCTTTGGTTCAATGATTTGTCATTTTGGCTCAAAGTCCCATTTGGGAGCTGAAAAGAGGTCTCATATTATAAATTGGAACATAGTCAGACTGATCTGAAGCGGTTGAACAAACGATATCCGCTTTCTTTGTAATAAAAAAGATATGCGCACCGTACGAATCACCTGTTGTTTACTTTTTCTTTCTTTCACTCTAGTTGCTCAGCATAGCGTTGCCTTCTTTGTCGATAGTATTCCAGATAACCAAGAAGTAGGCATTAGAGGGGACCAAACACCTTTAAGTTGGGATCAGACCTTAGCGATGAAAAAAGTAGGAAATCAATATACTGTCGAAATCGATTTTCCTCTAAGTATCGAAAAACTAGAGTTTAAGTTTGTCCTTTCAACAGGAACAAAGGAAGTAGAATGGGAAAAGACGCCCAATCGCCTACTTGTCTTCCGAGCCGATGAGCAACAAATCAGTAATAATACATGGAATAAAGAACAGCTTTTTGATATTAGCCAACTCGGTAAAATTTCCAGTCAAGACCTCCTCGAAGATTATGCCTTGATCGAGGAAATGGTTCTAAAAGTGCATCCTGGTACTTACAGATACAATACAACCCAAGAAATTCAGCAAATACTAGATGAGCTTCATCAATACTTTCAGGAAGACCGAACGCATCAGGAAGCTTACTTGGCAATGACTAAAGTAACCGCCGCTTTGCAATGTGGCCATACCATGGTTGGGTTTTATAATCAAAGTCCATTGATCAACTCGATCATTCATCGACAAGCCAATAAGTTGCCATTTTCCTTTACTTGGGTCGATGATAAAATGATTGTCACCCATGATGCGACGCCTCAAGGTGTACTCCCAATTGGAGCAACCATAAACAAAATCAATGGGGTTCCTGCTTCAGAAATCTTAGCCAAGATCAGC
The DNA here is from genome assembly GCA_042095835.1 of Saprospiraceae bacterium. Classification (GTDB taxonomy): domain Bacteria; phylum Bacteroidota; class Bacteroidia; order Chitinophagales; family Saprospiraceae; genus DATFKA01. Next base: position 30,241 of record JBELML010000019.1, on the reverse strand, counting down.
CAACTGGTTCCAGCAGATGGCGCTACCGACCAAACTAGAGTACGCATGTCAGAAGTAGCGGCCTACGAGTTTGAATACCATCCATTTGATGTATTATTTCCATTGGTTTTCCCATTTGAAGAGCGCCAGCTTCAATTGGAAGTACAAGCTTTTGGTGAAGCGGCAACAGCTATTACGGTAGAAGCGCAAACGCTGGAAGAACGGATCGAACAGCTTTATCAGCGTTATCCCGGTTTTCCGCGGAAAGCAGATGATCTTTGGAGTTTTGAGATAAAAGATGATCGCATTGGGGTATTGACCCTTAATTCTTTTGCTCTTTTTGGGTTTGGAGGTTTGGAGTTGGATTATAAAGCCTGGTTCGCCAAAATCTTCCAAAAGATCCAGGAAGAAAATATCGAGCATCTCATTCTGGACCTCAGAGAAAATAGTGGCGGCAATGATGAGATCAAGCTGGAACTATTTACCTATTTTCAAGCTAAATATAAAGCGCAGATAAGTGCCAATCGGGTAGGAAAAACACGGTACTTACAATTTCCTACTCAACTCAAGAACTACGTACAAACTTGGGGAGATAATCCTTGGTATTTCGATCTTCAACCAGATCGTCAAGAAAAAGATAGCGAACAGGGAGTGCTTTATTATATATTTGAAGAAGACTTTAAGGAGCCTAAGCAGAAAAGCAAAAAAGTGATTTATGAAGGTAATCTTTATTTGTTGACGAGTTCGATCAATCAATCTCTTTCTTTTTACCTAGCAGCCGATTTTCGAATGAAAGGTTTGGGCAAAATCATCGGTCAAGAAACCGGAGGTAATCTGAGAGATATCAATGGCGGACAAATCCTTTTCCTGCGCCTACCTAAGTCTGGTATAGAAGTCGATTTCCCAGTAATGGGTGGCTTTACAAATGGCAAGGTGCCGAATCATGGCGTACGTCCAGATCATGAAGTCAAACGCAATCAAGAAGATATTTGTAAAGGAATAGATACTGAATTAGGCTACACACTTGCACTCATCAATCAGCAAAAGAAATAATTTTATCATCCTTTTTTGTGAAGTTGCCCCTTTCTTGAGGCGCTTCACCTTTGTCAAACCTTCTGCTTTCCTTTTCTATTTCCCTATCTTTGTTTTCTAACCGAATAAGGAACCATGACAGACATTAAAGATCATTTCAAGTCTTACTTGAGTGTAAAAGGAAAATACAAGGGCGGCAAAAAGGCACAAGGTGATCGCCGCTATTACAAACTCTCTTCTAATGAGAATCCGATTGGGGCCTCCCCCAAAGCTATGGCGGCTATTAAAGCAGCGCTCAATGATCTACATATCTACCCAGACAATACAGACGCTCGCCTACGCGAGGCCCTTGCTTTAGATTTTAATCAGGACATTGATCCTCGCCAATTTATTACTGCCAATGCAGGATCTGAGGTGATGGACTTATTTATCCGAGCCTTTATTAGGCCGGGCGATGAAGTCATCCTTTCCAATCCCTGTTTTATCCCATACAATACTTTTTCTCTATGGATGGGTGCCAAGGTGATCGATGTACCGCTAAAAGAAAAGACCTATGAATTGGATGTAAAAGGCATTTTAAATGCCATAACGGAACGTACCCGAATTCTTTTTCTCACAAGTCCTAATAATCCAACGGGCACCTATTTGCCTAAAGCACAAGTAGATTCACTTTTGGACCAGCTGCCTAAAAATATATTGGTCATCTACGACGAAGTTTATCGTCACTTTGCGGATGCGCCAGATTATACAACTGCATTAGCGTATGTCAAAAAAGGCTACCCTGTAGTGGGGCTAAATAGTTTCTCGAAGACCTATGGTTTAGCCGCCTTACGTATCGGCTATGCCTATACTACGCTTGAAATTGCGGAGTATGTTCGGCAGATTTGTAAACCTTTTATGATTCCTAAACTCAATTTGGCAGCGGCTATTGCGGCACTTGGAGACCAGGAATTTATCAATCAAACGGTAGATTTAGTTAAGGCAGAAAGGGAATACCTGAGCACCCATTTTAGGCGTTTAGGCATCGCATTTACGCCTAGCCAGAGTAATTTCTTTTTGATTGATCCACCCATTGGAGAGGAAGCGCTTGTCCAGTATTTGTATGAAAAAGGAATCATGGTACGACCGGTGACGAGTTTTGGAGCACCTGGGAAAGTACGGATTAGTATCGGCCAGCGCCCGGCCAACGAAGCATTAATTGCAGCATTATCTCAACTTTAAAGACATGCCCTATACCGAAGCACAACGAAAGATGATACATCAGTATCCAGCTGTTCAAGACTTGGAGGCTAAAGCCAAAAAGCGCATCCCTTTTGTAGCCTGGGAGTACCTCCAATCAGGAACGGGTGCAGAAGATTTGATCGATAAAAACACCGCTGCTTTTTCTAAAGTAGAACTAATACCACAATTTTGTAAAGGAGAAATCACGCCACAACTAGGAACAACCATCCTTGATCAATCTTTTGCACTTCCTTTTGGGATTGCTCCCGTAGGTTTATCAGGCTTGATGTGGCCGGGCGCGGAGGCTATCCTGGCTCAGACTGCAAAAAAGTACCATATTCCATATACGCTAAGTACCGTAGCGACGGCTACTCCTGAAGAGATTGGTCCTTTAGTGGGAGATAGGGGTTGGTTCCAACTGTATCCGCCACGAAGAGCCGAGCTCCGCAAAGCTATTTTGAAACGCGCACAAGCTGCTGGTTTTCATACGCTCGTTGTCACGGCCGATGTTCCCATCCCAAGTATTCGGCAGCGTACGAGAAGAGCTGGAATGGAGAAGCCCAAAATTTCCCCGGCCTTTGTTTGGCAAGCCCTTACTCATCCGCAGTGGACTAGAGCCGTTATGAAAAAAGGCATGCCCAAGCTACGAACCATCGAGGAATATGCCGACTACAAATCCAATGCCTCTATTGCCGATTTTGTAGCCCAAGAACTGGGCGGTAGTCTATCGTGGGACTATTGTAAAACCCTACGAGAAGAATGGAAAGGACCGCTGGTTTTAAAAGGTCTTTTACACCCTAAAGATGTAGAGCAAGCTATAGCTATCGGCTTTGACGGGATCGTCATTTCTAATCACGGTGGCCGTCAATTTGATGGAGCGCCGCCTGCCATAGATGTACTCCCAGAACTAGCCGCTCTCGCCAAAGGGAAAACCGCCATCATTTATGATAGTGGCATACGTAATGGCCTAGATATCCTCAGGGCGCTACACCAAGGTGCAGAGTTTGTCCTTTTAGGGCGAGCATTTCTCTACGGAGTGGCTGCGCTCGGAGCTGCCGGCGGTGACTATGTCACCGCTCTATTAGAAGAGGATTTGATTAACAATATGTTGAATTTGGGTTTGGAGAAGGTATAAAACTACCTCTTAATCACCTGTGTTTCCAAGACCCGATTCCCCTGCTCATCTCGTAACTGCAACCAGTATGAACCACTAGGCCAATCATTGGTAGCTATTGACATTTGGTCTCGTAATAAATACTTGCCCATCAATTGTCCATTGCTGCTGAAAACTTGCATGCGCAAGGGCTGATTGGGCAATTGTCCCTGCAACTGTACATTGAACTGTCCGTTGAAGGGATTGGGACCAATCAACAGACTTGTACCCGGCAAGGAAGTCGCTAAGTTGGTGATCACGACACTTACCACCGCACAAGACGAATCAGTAGCAAAGGCATTGGTAGCTGTCAAACAAACCGTATAGTCGCCCGTACTGATATAGCTATGAATAGGATTTTGCTCAAAAGAGGTGTTGCCATCGCCAAAGTCCCATAACCAGGAATTGGGCATGTTACTCGTTAAATCTGTAAATTGTATTTGCCCACTATCTAAGGCTGTAATGGAAAAATCTACTACAGGAACGATCCCCTGAATAAGCACACTAGCACAAGAGGAGTCCGAACCAAAACTATTGGTACTCGTCAAACAGACAGTATAATTCCCTTCTGCTGGAAAGGTATGTGTTGGGTTTTGAGTAGTGGAAGTATTGCCATCTCCAAAATCCCACAGCCAAGAAGTAGGCGTATTCGTAGATAAATCGGTGAACTGAATGGTGCCCAAACCTACGCTATCAGTCGAAAAGGAGACCATGGGTACAAGATTAGTAATCGCCACCGTTGCACAAGTAGAGTCTGATCCAAAAGTATTGGTGGTAGTTAGGCAGACGGTATATTGCCCTTCGGTAGCATAAGTATGCTCAGGGTTCTGCTGATTCGAGGTGTTGCCATCTCCGAAATCCCAGAGCCATGATTGTGGATCATTGGTACTTTGATCGCTAAACTGGATAGTGGCCGGTCCAGCATCTTGGAATGTAAAAGCAGGATCAGGTAATAAGTTATCTACTACTAATACCTGACAGCTAGAATCAATTCCAACAGAATTGGTAGTGGTCAGACAAACGGTATAGCTTCCCTCTGTTTGGTAAGTATGTTCTGGATTTTGGCTACTAGAGACATTGCCGTCTCCGAAATCCCAAATCCAAACAACTGGTTCATTAGAAGATTGGTCAGTAAATGCAAAGCTCCCCATGCCTTGATCCGTAACCGTAAAATCTGTAATTGGTGAAAAACGAGATACTTGTACCATCCGACATAGCGTATCGGCACCAGATGGATTGGTAGCAATTAGGCAGACCTCATAGGTAGAATCTATTGCAGGATAAACATGGATCGGACTTGTTTCTGCACTGCTGTTGCCATCTCCAAAGTCCCAGGTGTAAGTATTATTAGCTCCGGTAGTGGTATTTGAAAAGGCCACTAGTCCATCACCATTATCCTGAAAAGAAAACCCTGCAAGGGGTTTCAGTCCATCAACTGTTATAATTTGACAACTTGTATCGGCGCCAGCTTCGTTAGCTACTACCAGGCAAACCTGAAAATCGCCGTCACGCTCATAAGTATGACTAGGGTTCTGAAACATAGAGCTATTGCCATCTCCAAAATCCCAATCCCAACTCGTAGGCCCATTAGTCGATCGATCGCTAAACAAATATTGGCCACTAGCTAAGTCTATTGCTCTAAAATCTGCAACAGGGAATAGAACCGTATCGCCTCCTCCAATGCTACTCGCAGGTACATCTATAATAGTGACAGAAACATTGCCGGGATCAATACCTGAGGCCTCCATCGAAACTAGAGGACCACCTGACTCCAAAGCAATCCAATCATAGGTCGTATCTACGGCAATGACTTCGCTAAAAAACTGCCTAATGCCATCGCTAATCAAAAAACTGGAGTCAATAGATGTCACCGTCGATTTTACTCTAAGTGCTTGATAGTCTCCATGAGAAAGACTTACAGTGCCATAGGCATCTACCTCATTAAAGGAAGTTTCTCGCTGAACCACTTCAATACCTGTGCCGGAGCCTATATCTGAAATGACAAAGCCGGTCACGGTATTGGCACTAAATGTATCTTGATAGTTGAGTGGTAATTTTATTTCTAGTCGTGGTGGATCAAAAGTGACCAGAAAGGTGTCTATCCCTAGATCAGGATCACCTGTAAAGGCACCTAAAGTAAATAATCCATTGTCCGTCACCTGAGAGTATAAAATACTAGCGGTAGAGCCTACTGTAGATGCGAGTGTCGCATCAGGAAAAAGGCTGCTACTTGCAAAAGCAGAGGGCGGAGCAAAGCTCGTGGTATTGGTCTGTTGGTTTAGGAAGCCAGTAAAATCCCAGGTGACATTGGCACCTGCTCCACCAGCACTTAGAGCAGCCGTATTGGTATTGGTGTTGGATACCAATCGATCTCCTGGTTGTGGCAAATCATTAGCCGTAAAGCTTATTTGGCCATTGGCTGAATGCAGACCAATGATAGAGATGGAGAGTAAGGTGTAAAGGATCGTTTTCATAAGGTATTGGTATCGGTGTTTGAGAATAATTAATATTTAATGACTTTTTCAACTAAGGTGCCTATGCCTGTTTTTAAGCGTATAAAATAAACGCCTGTTTGCCAACTTTGAGTAGAAATCACTTGTCGGTGCTGACCTATACCTAAATTATCTAAGGTGGTCTGCTGCATAATTTGACCCGATAAATTTACAATTTCTACTTGAGCTTCGTCGATGATTGTTTGAAGATTGATCTGCAAATTCAATTGATCCACAACTGGATTTGGAAAAACTGATAAATTGGCCTGCCGCGCTAACGGATTTTCCGTACTTGTTGTCACTGCCTCTACAATATTGATACAGTAGTCTTCTACCTCTCCAAAGAAGCTCCCTGCATCACTTACACAGGCCGAAGGTTCTGAATTGAATTTCATAATCACCCGCATTCTGGTTTTCCCTAATCGCGCATCCACTGGAATGATAATAGAGGTGTCTAAAGCTCCATTTACAAAGTCTGGCGTCTCATAGGCAACGTCCAAAGAAGAGAAAAAGCCATCTTGATCATAATCTATCCAAACCTTGAAAAATTCATCAAATGCAAACCCAGAGTAGCCAGGTGTGAGTTGCAAGCGGATGGTGTCTCCCTGTACTATATCAGGAAGCATTAAGCCGGTAAAATCCGAATATCCTTGCCCATCGGAGGTGTTGTCAATTCCATCGATCGCTACTCCTGCGATCCATTCTGAACTAGAACGAGAACTCTCTAGGTCAAGTGGTGTACAGTAATCTTGATCGAGGCAGGCTCCACAGCCAAAAGTACCTAGAATGATGCTTTGACTAAAGTCCGACTCTTCTCCTACGCAATTACTTCGTACCTGAAACTCATAAGTAGTACAGGAGGTCAGCTGCGGTACGCTCCGGTTGGTAGATGGCGCAAAACGCTCTATCCAATTTTCTGTGCCCAATGCTCTATACCTGAGGGTATATCCTTGAGCAGCTAATACCGGATCCCATTTGAAGGCAATACTGACATTACCAATAAAAGTAGACTGAAAGTTGGCAGGTGGATCGCAACAGCCGTCCGTTTTAAATATAAAGGTCCGGTCTGTAAAATCGAGGGTGTCATTCTCACAATACACCTTGAATTGGTACTCATAGCTGGTACAAGCAATTAAACTATCCAGTGCAATTGGACTTTGTACGGCTTCCTCGACGGTCCATTCGGTCTCTCCTAGTTGTCGCCACCTGAAATCTACTCGACCAATTAGTTCATTTGTCAACCATTTGATATTGGTTTCGGTATCGGTCAAGCCTTCTGTACCAACTTGTAGAAGTGGAGGACAATCACCACACTCGTCGAGTAGCAATTGCAGGGCATTATGAATGTTCAAACGCCCGCCTGTGACCGTTATACTATCTAGTGTGGGCTCAGGATCAACACTGCGCAAGAGTATATCTTTGACTTTGAGGGCTCCATCTTTTGGAGACTCTTTATAGATAGCAGATAGGGAGGCACAATTGGCCGCATATAATAAACCCACTGCGCCTGTGACCATAGGAGCAGAATAACTGGTACCTCGATTCTCGGTATAGGAGTTGTCATCTCCCGTAGTAAATATCTGATCTCCGAAAGCACCCAAATCTATGCTAGTAGTGCCAAAGCCTGCATCAGCTACTTTTGCTCCCGTTCCTCCTACATTGGTCACGGTGATCAAAAAATCACTTTCACATGAAGTCGGCATATCGCCTTCTGCATCTACATCTACATCTTTGTTATCTGTAGCAGCAATATTGATCACTCCGGCATTCCCCAAGCTGTCGTATACCGCACACCACAATGGAAACTCATCTGGAAACTTTCTGGATACACCCCAACTAGAATTAGTAGCTACTACAAAAGCGCCTTTTTCTCCATTTGTTTCATTATAAAGACGGCGTTGGGTGAGACTATAATCATAAGCCTCGATAATACGAGACTCAATTGCTTGGCCAAAACCTCCAACGACAATCATCAACTTTACATTCCAGTTGATGCCGGTGACGCCGATTCCATTGTTTCCTTTGGCGCCGATGATACCAGCGGTCAGGGTACCGTGGAAGTTTTGATCGTCTACATTATCATTTTTGCGATCGACGTGCCAACCACGATAATCGTCTACGTATCCATTATTATCATCATCCAAACCATTGTTGGGTATCTCCTTATAATTGTACCAAATATTGCCTTGGAAATCACTATGATCCAAGTCTAGCCCATTATCAATTACGCAGATCACGATGGTATCTCCTTCGGGTGTCACACCACCAGTAGTGATGTCCCAGGCCTCTTCCATGCCCAAGTCAACTCCAGGCGTAAAGCCCGCCCGTTGACCAGTATTATTCAGAAACCATTGCTCTCCGTACTGAGGATCATTGGGCGTTGCTGAACGCAAATCCAGAAAATGGTTAAACTGCGCAGCTACTACATCTTTATCTAATTGCACTTCTGCTAGAAGATCGTATTCGTTGATACGGGTCCAATCAAAGCGGATGGACCATATTTTCATATTTTCCGAGATACAATGGTCGATCTGGATCGCTCTTTTATTCAGTGCAGGATTTTGTTGCTGCAATAACCATTGATTGGGCACCACTCCTTGGTTAAACTGAACCAGGATCTCTCCTTGTGTGTGGTCCAATAATTGAGCGTTTGAGGTGATAAAAGTTCCCAAAAGGAGGCTTAGAAAAAGTAGTAATTTTCTGATGTGCATGATGGCTTTTTTTTGGGTCGATTGATGATATGGCCTATTTAAGAGCATGTTTGAAAATTTATACTTCGGGCTAAAATTTGCCCTTTTGCCCCTAGACTTCGTTAAAAATGCTCATAATAGCTGGGCTATTTCTGCGCTTTTTGCCTTTTCTAGAGACAAAATCATCAAATTTAATCTCCAAAAACAAAATTTAAACACGCTCTAATGTATAACTTTGGTTTATCTATGGCAAACTTACCATTACACCTAGAGAGTTCAAAAATGATCTGTGCAATGAAGCGACAAAATCGTTATTTTTTCACTTTCCTCCTCACTTTCCTGCTTCCTTTTACAATAGGAGCACAAAATAGAGTCGATGGGCCTGTTGAAATCACGCTGGCCACACCCTATAATACGATGTTGGTCCATTTGCATTATCTCCAAGCAGAAAGCTACGAACCCGATAAAGCGGCCAGCGTTTTTAATGGGATTGCAGATACCTCCCTGGCTCAGCGGCTGGCGATCCAATTGAAGCAAATCTATGACGGTGAAGGGCTGTATGTCAATTTAAACATTGTCCCGAATGATCCAGACTTCCGAGATAGTCTGCAACGAAGGAGTGTTTTTACTCCTTTTCCAAAGGAATTGCCTGGTATTTATTTGGAAAAATTGGACAATCGCTGGTACTATGCTCAGGAAACGGTTGCCAATATTCCAGGTTTCCACAAGCAGGTTTACCCCTTTGGGACCGATCGTTTGTTGAAACTAGTACCTCAGTCTTCCCAACAAAAATTTCTTGGTCTAAAACTGTGGCAGTGGCTGGGCATTGTACTTGCAATTACACTCAGTTTTTTAGTTTACATTTTATTGTCGAGGATATTAAATCCTATTGTCAAAAGGGTTTCTAGCTCTCGGCTATATCCATCCTTGATTCCTAAAAAGTTAATCCGGCGCATCGCCCGCTTGGTGAGTTTCTTCATCATGATACGCCTAATGCGCATTTTATTTCCCATTCTACAACTGCCGATTGAGGTCAATACCGTTTTGGTCACCTTCTTGAAGCTAGCAGGTATCCTCATTTTCACCTTGATCGGTCTATCTGTAGTAGAAGTGGTGATGAAGTATGTTGGCCGCTTTACCAGACAGACGGAGAGTAAGATGGATGAGCAGTTGGTGCCCATCATGACCCGCACGCTGCAAGGCGTCATTATCACCATCGCCATTTTATCGGCCTTGCAACTACTCGATGTCAATGTGACTGCCTTGATCGCAGGTATATCTATAGGAGGTTTGGCTATTGCCTTAGCAGCTCAAGATACGGTCAAGAACCTATTTGGGTCTTTTACAATATTTTTGGATCGACCCTTTCAAATCGGAGATTGGGTCAACTTTAATGGAGTAGATGGAACCGTAGAAGAGGTGGGTTTTCGTTCGACTCGAGTGCGGACTTTTGCCAATTCGCTAGTTTCTGTGCCGAATGGAAAATTATCGGATATGGTGATTAATAACTATGGTCTGCGAGTTTATCGTAGGTATTCTACCACAATTACGATTACCTATGGTACACGTCCGGAATTGATCGAGCAGTTTGTAGAAGGCTTGCGCCAAATTGTATCCATTCACCCAGATACCCGGAAGGATGCATTCTATGTACATTTGAATGGTATGAGCTCCAGCTCATTGGATATCTTATTCTATATCTTTTTCGATGTACCCGATTGGGATGCCGAGCTCAAGGCGAAAGAGGAGATTCTACTGGCCACCTTGAGATTAGCCGAAGAACTAGGTGTAGAGTTTGCTTATCCGACTACAAGTGTACATGTAGAGCGTTTCCCCGGACAAAAAACCGAGGGAATTGCACCTAATAAAAAGGCAAGCGATTCTAAATTGAACAACTTTTTGGAGGATTATAAAAAACGGTTTGAGGAGCGGTAGGTGCTCCTGCTACTATGACTAAAACCCTTTTTCTAATAATCCATAAAAAGTCTTCACTGCATCAAAGTAATTTCCTAAACGGATATTCTCATTTGGACTATGCTGGTTGTTGTCGCTGTTGACCAGCGGTACAATGACAGCTGGCACCTTTAAGGTGTTGATAAAGGGAGAAGTCGGCAGGGTCCCACCCATCGTCCGCAGTCGAATCGGTTCTTGACCAAAAGTGGCTTTTACTGTACCCACGACCCATTCGCCCAGTGGGGTGTCGAAGTCGGTGCGGAAGGCTTTGGTAACGCCGCCGGTGGTCAACTGGCAAATTTTATCGTGAATCACTCGCTCTCTTGAGTTGGGTTTGCGATCAATGACAAAGTAGCCCTGGTTCTCTACGTGCTGGCGGACTAGCTCCTGTAGACGATAGCCATCACTTTCGACGACCAGGCGCATATCTATTTCTGCTAAGGCGGTAGCTGGTACGATGGTTCTCACCTCCTTTCCCACCCAAGCAGAAGACATTCCTCTGATATTTAAAGAAGGGTATTGCAAGGCTTCCTGATAATTCTCTCCGACCTGATCTATCTCACCGATACCAAGTTTGACCCGTAGCGCTTGCTCATCATCAGGTACCGTAGCTAAAATAGATTTTATTTCTTCGGTCAACTCGATACCATCATAATAGCCTGGGATGGTGACGCGACCTTCATCATCTTTCATGCTAGCCAATAATTTAGCCAATCGGAGGGCAGGGTTGGGAGCGTAATTGCCATAGTGCCCACTGTGTAATGGATAAGTAGGACCAAATACTTTTAGGCTTACTCGGGTGATACCTCTTGCCCCAAAGGAGATGGTTGGCTGATTGCTTGGGTGTTTAGGACCATCAAAGATCAAAAGCATATCGGCAGATAAGGCTTCTTTGTTGTCTTCAACGGCTTGCGCCAAACGTGGTGAACCGATTTCTTCTTCAAAATCGAGAATTACTTTGAGATTGTAGGGGAGCGACCTGCGCTCCGCTTGCAAGGTTTTTAAGGCTGTTAAAAAAGCGATATAGGGCGCTTTATCATCAGAGGCGGAGCGTGCAAATAGACGCCACTCGGGGTTGAGGGCTTTATCATACAAATCTTCCCAAGGCAAGTCTACCCAACCTTCTCCTTTTTGCTCAACTTTTAAAGTAGCTTGATAAGGGTTTTCCTGAAACCAAAAGGAGGGATCTACAGGCTGCCCATCAATGTGAAAATAGAACAAAACGGTTGGGGCATCAGCAACTTCCTGGGCATAGGTAGCTAATAATAAAGGCACGGTAGAGGTCTCTAAGCGCTCCATTACAAAACCTTGCTGCTGCATCTGCTCAACACACCAGACTACATTTTTTTCAATATCCTCAGGATGATTGGCGTCATTGGGAATCGCTAGGAGTTGCTTCAACTGCTCTAAAGAGAATAGGGCATTGGAATAGGTGATGTGGGAGCGATCAATATCTTGTGCGCCAAGCGTGAAAGCAAGGATTAGAAAGAAAATGGAAATAGATAACTTCATGTTTTTGATTTGTATAAGTACTGCCAACTGCCTCGAACAAACAAAATAATGAATTATTCTTATACCCTTACGAGGAGGAGCATATTACCTTTATCATTTCCCTGGGCCAAGTAAATGATGGCTATGTTTTTAAACGCCGCCAACCACCACTACAATTTCGCCTTTCACTGTACCTGGGCCGCTATAGTGATCAAGTAATTCTTGTAGGCTGCCTCGTTGTATTTCCTCGTGTATTTTGCTGAGTTCACGACAGACACAAGCAGGGCGCTCCGGACTACAATGGTCAATCAACTGTTGTAGGCATTTAAGGAGGCGATAGGGCGATTCGTAGAGTACAAAGGTCTGGTCAAGTTGAGCGAGATATTGTAGCCTAGTCTGACGACCTTTCTTATGCGGCAAAAAGCCCTCAAAGTAAAAGCGATCGCAGGGTAGCCCCGATGCGACCAAGGCCGGAATCATAGCCGTAGCTCCGGGTAAGACCACCACCGGTACCTCTGCCTGGGCACAGGCCCGCACCAATAGGAAGCCAGGGTCTGAGATGCCAGGAGTGCCGGCATCAGATATCAAAGCTAGTTGCTGACCACTTTTAAGTAAACTGATTATCTGCTCCAGTACCTTGTGTTCATTGTGGGCGTGGAAAGCTCTTAGTGGAGTATCGATTTCGAAATGCTGTAGGAGTTTTTTGGAGGTGCGGGTATCTTCGGCGAGGATAAGGTCTACTTCTTTGAGCAATCGCAGCGCGCGAAGCGTAATATCTTCTAGATTTCCAATGGGCGTTGGGATGAGGTAAAGCATAGGAGATTGAGCTTATTCTTCTTCTTGACTAATGTCTACTGCTGGGGCTCCTTCTTCTTCTGATTCGGGCTGATCTTCGATCGGAGGAGCAGGCGCTTCTTCTGCAATAGGCTGTAGATGGAAGGCGTAAGTCTCAATGATAGGATTAGCTAGTAATGCTTTACAGGCTTGGTCTACGAGCTCATGCGCCAATACTTCAGAGGTGGCTTCTAGTTCTAGAAATAATAATTTTCCCACGCGTAAATCGGTTGCCTCTTTGATGCCTAATTTATCAAATTGACGGAGTATCGTCCTTCCCTGGGGTTCGACAATGTGTGGGTGGGGAATAATTTTTATTTCAGCCTTATACTTCATACTTGTTTATTGGTTTCCGAAAAGCTCCAAGCTCCAAATGATAGGAAGACGTACAATATCACGATTGGTAACATTGCAGCCCAATACCACCACAAAAATAAAGAGATACTACCTAATATAAAGAGTATTTGAGGAACTTTGTTTTTCTGATCGCGACTTAGCTTTAATTTAAACATCGGAATTTCTACCTGCATTAAAAAAAATAATATCAAAATGCAGCCATAAATTAGCAGCGGTTGATTCATATGCTCGCCTAGATTTAAAAAATTTTGATCCACCCAATAGTGATAACTGATGACCGCCATAGCAGCAGCAGGACTGGCCAAACCTAAAAACTGACCCTCCTGACGGTTATCGGTGTTGAACTTCGCTAAGCGCAGCGCAACGCCTAGCGTCAAAACCAAGCCAAGTAAGGCCAACCAATCAATCCCCGGTGCATCAGGAGCCAGCAAGGTATAGAATAAATATCCTGGCAAAACGCCAAAAGTAATGAGGTCGGCCAAGGAATCGAGCTGTTTTCCTAGTGCTGAGGTCGCATTGAGCATTCTAGCCAGCCAGCCATCTAAAAAATCACAAAGGAGTGCTGCTAAGACCAAAGGATAAATCATGTCGGTCGTACCTTCGGCAATAGCTATAATAGCAATGCATCCGAAGATCAGATTACAGGAGGTAATAATATTAGGAATCCATTTAAGCATGTTTGCAATTTACCAGATTCTCTACAGGTGACAAAAGAGAGGCGAACATTCTAGCGGGTATTCCCATAAAAGACGGATACATTTTGCACAGGGGAGTAATTAAGTGTACATTTGCAGCGTTTTTTGCCTGTTAAAAGGCAAGAAGTTGTTTTTGGATTTGTATAAAAAAACTATTTTTGCAATCCTTTGAGCGACAGTAGCTTAATATAAGGATAAATAACCAATAAGAATTAAGAAAAAAATATAGTTAGCGATGGCATTAATTGGGCAAATTAGAAAGCGCGGGTCTTGGGTTTTGATCGTCCTGATCGGTTTAGGTTTAGGAGGGTTTATCATCCAGGATATGTTGGTCTCTGGACCTAGTGCCTCTATGGGTTCTCAACCGAAGTTGGGTTCCGTAAACGGAGAAGAAATTTCTTACCAGGATTTTCAGCGTACAGAAAGTCTTGTATCTAGTGGAGGAAACAATATCTTCCAACAAAGAAATAGCCTTTGGGACTATTTTGTAGAAAATAAAATCCTACAGCAGTATGGCCAAAAAATGGGTCTAGATGTACCTGTTGAGGAGCTGAAAACTTTGGAGTTTGGGCCTAATTACAGCCCGATTATCATCCAAAACTTTCCCAACCCACAAGCACCTGGTATACCAGATGTACAGCAGTTGAGTCAATTGAAAAACCTACTAGAGACTGGTGGTGTTGATAATGCCATTGCTCAAGGTCAATTGAATAGAAACTTCCGTGCCATCTGGAGGCACCAGGAAAGCCTGATCATCAAAGATCGCCTGCAAACTAAGCTGAACAACTTGGTTGCTAAAGGTATGTATACGCCAACGTGGATGGCAGAAGATATGGGAAGTATGCAAAATCAAACGGTTTCTTTTGCTTATGTAAAAGTTCCTTTTGATGAAATGGATAATGCCGATGTTTCTTTGTCTGATGCTGACTACCAAGCTTATCTACAAAAGAATGCGCACCAGTTCGAAAGAGAAGAGGAAACACGTAGAGTAAAGTACGTTTCTTTTAATGTAACCACTACACCAGAAGATTCTGCAGCACTTGAGGCATCAATCGCCGAAGAGATTCCAAATTTTGAAGCTGCCGAAAATGATACTACTTTTATCCAAAGAGCGCAGGGACAGTTCCCAGGTATCTTCGTTAAAGAAGAAGCCTTGAATCCAGTGATTAAGGATGCTGTTGTAGCGCTGGAAGAAGGTGGAGTATATGGTCCATACGTGGATGGTGCTCAGTATAAAGCTGTAAAACTCATGCAGCGTAGAGTTTTACCAGATTCTGTTAGCTCTCGTCATATTCTTTTAAGAGTTGACAATACCAATCCAACGAGTTTCACTACAGCTAACGCTAAGATCGATTCCATCAAAGCAGCTATCGAAGCCGGAACGACCACCTTCAGCGCGATGAATGATAAATACAATGACGATGTCGTTGCTAAAGAGGACGGTGGTGACTTGGGTTATGCTGCGATGAATGCAATGGTGAAGCCTTTCAACGATGTTATCTTTTTAGAGGCTGAAACGAGTAAACTATATAAAGTCACTACTCAATTTGGTATCCACTTGGTAGAAGTTTTAGGTAGAAAGTTTGAAACTAACGAGGCGTCTTACCTATTAGGCTACTTACAAGCGGATATCATCCCTAGTGATAAAACACAAAAGGCTGCCTACAGTGAGGCTTTCAGTTTCATGACCAACAACCGCACTATTGAGGACCTAGAAGCAGCAGCAGCGGAAAATCCAAACCTAAGTGTTGAAACAAGTGATCCATTCGATGCGAATGCTTATCAAGTAGGTTTTGCATTACCAGGTACGCAGTCTTCTAGAGAGTTGATCAAATGGTCTTTTGATGGTAAAACAAAAGTGGGCAAGGTCTCTTCCAATATCTACGAATACAGCGATCCGGTACGTTACTTTGACAACCGCTACGTGGTAGTGGCACTTGATGGTATCATGAAGCCAGGTATGCCTTCTGTTGATGAAGTGAGAACGGAGATTCAACCTGCAGTAGCCAACGTTAAAAAGGGAGAGCAATTGATGCAAGCTATGCAAGGCAAATCCTTGAGTGATATTGCTAGCACTTATGGTACCAGTGTAGATACTATCTCTAATGTCAACTTTAGTACGTCCTTTTTACAGGATATCGGAAGTGAACCTAAGGTAGTTGGCGAAGCTTTCAAATTAGAGCAAGGTCAAACATCAGCACCTATCGTTGGAAATACGGGAGTATACTTGGTACAAATTACCTCTAAGTTGCCACCCGCAAATGCTACAGCAAATGTTCCGCAATTGCGCCAGCAACTCAACTCTACTAGTAGAGCAGCGGTAGCTAGTCAATTGATGAGTGCCATCAAAGATAATGCTAAAGTAAAAGACAATCGTGCTACTTTCTATTAAATAGCACCACACTATAAACTTAATCTGATGTCCCCTAGTTGATTTTTCAGCTAGGGGATTTTCTTTTAAAGCAAGAATATGCTGGTAGATAGATTAAAGTCACTTTGGTGATTTTCTATTTTTTATACATCTTTGCAGCGTTAAAATTTATAGCTAAACAAAAACAACACGACTAATGGCAGACGTACAAAATGCTGGTCGCAAAGGATATTGCTTATTGATAGGATTTATTGGTATTCTATTGTTTGTGTCACTTGTAGTATACGTATACAACTACAACTTTCAATTCATAGGCTAAGTAACAGTCAAAAAATAACTTTTCGATTTTGATGGAATCTTTTACACCAATACGGCGTTAAAAAGCCTCGCTGATGCCCTGCATCATCTACGTTTTTTGCCTTGCCTTGGCATAAATTTATCCCGGCCTTACGTCGGGAACCTTCTCGATCAAAATGCGAGACTTATTCTTTGTCCGTTACTAAGTAGATTATCGCTGATTAGCGATTACAAATGAAAAGCCTCTCCGAGTCATCTCGAAGAGGCTTTTACTACGCCCGAAGTAATCTTCCTAGACTATACGTCATAGATCTCTTCAATATCTCCTTGGTATTTTTCTCTGATGACTCTCCGCTTCAGTTTCAAGGTAGGCGTCAATTCTGCCTTTGATCCATCGGCTTTTACCGCCTCCCATTGGTAAGGTATAAGTTTGAAGCGTTTGATCATTTCAATCTTGCTGAAGTTTGGATTCTCGGTGTCGATAATCTCTTGGTACATTGCTATCACACGCTCATCTTGGATCACTTCTTCCAAGGTTGTCCATTCTATACCATTATTCTTACACCAATCTTTTAAGGCTTCTTCGGCTGGTACAATTAGTGCAGATACGAATTTACGTTTTTCACCAACTACCATGAGTTGCTCTATCAAGAAGCTTTCTTTAAGCTTACTCTCAATAGGAGCGGGAGCTACATATTTCCCACCACTCGTTTTGAGTAGTTCTTTTTTGCGATCTGTAATCTTCAAAAAGTCTTGACCATTTGGACCTTTCACCAACTTCCCAACGTCACCTGTCATAAACCAACGCTTGCCATCCATTTCCTTGAAAACTTTTGTCGTGGCATCTGGCTTATTGAAATACCCCATCATGATATTTGGGCCGTGTGCAAGGATTTCACCTTCTCCTTCTTTATAGTTACCATCAGATGGATCAATTTTAAGCTCTACGCTTGGCAAAGCAGGGCCGATAGTTCCTAACATTGCACCGCCTGGATCAAACTTGCCAATAGTCAGGCCTGGTGAAGTTTCTGTAAGTCCATAACCTTCTCTAATTGGAATACCCGCAGCAGAAAAGACCTGCATAATTTTGCGCGGACAAGCAGCAGCTCCGGTTACAATTCCTTTTACATTACCACCTAGGGCTTCTCTCCACTTACTGAAAATCAGTTTATCCGCAATCTTCATCTGGATACCTCTGAGTCCAGAATATTTTTTATCAAACTCATAATCCTCAGTCATACTCAGTGCCCAGAAGAAAAGCTTTTTCTTGACTCCAGTCAACTCAAGTCCTTTATTATAAATTTTCTCATAAACCTTCTCTAGTAGACGCGGTACAGTGGTAAAGAAGTGCGGTTTCACTGCTTTGAGATCACCATCATCTCCACCAAGGTTGGCGGTACCTGTAAAGACTACTTCGATGGAGTGGGCGGTAAATACATAAGAGCCATTCCGTTCAAAAATATGGCATAAAGGAAGGAAACTCAAGGCCCGCTCACCCGCATTAATAGGGAAAAGTGGTTCTACATCTCTTACATTGCTGATAATGTTGGCGTGGGATAGCATTACCCCTTTCGGATTGCCGGTCGTGCCCGAGGTATAAATAAGCGTGGCTAGTTCATGGGACTGCACAGCCGCCATTCTAGCTTCTACTTCTTCTTGACCTTCATCGGAGAACATTTCAGACCAGTGCTTTCGGCCCTCTTGATGATCAAAGGTGTAAGTCTCTTTGAGAGAGGCGATCTTTGGTTTAGCTGCCGCTACTTTATCATACAAATCTCCAATACCTACAAAGCAGTATTGTACACTTGCATCGTTAAAGATGTATTCATAGTCAGAAGAGCTAATTGTTGGATAGACGGGCACGTTAATGGCACCAATTTGTTGGATGCCAATATCCATGATGACCCACTCGGGACGATTCTCATAGACAATAACCGCAACGCGGTCTCCTTTTTCAACGCCCATTTTCAGTAGTCCTCTACTTACTTTATTGGCCATTTCTATGATATCGTCTGTGCTGTAGTACTTCCACTCGCCGTTGATCTTGTGACCAAAGGCCCGTTCTAGTGGATGGTTTTGTTTTTGATATTGTATAAATTCAAAAAGACGTGTTACTTTCATCGCTTCGTGTTACTTTTTATTTCCGACAATTATAAAATATAATTCTGAAATTAAGTGACTGGTCGGCAAAAAAGTTTCGTAAGAAACGGAAATTGTTACTTTTTACTTTATTCTCTTGGTTACATCTAGGAAATCGCTGGCTCCAGGCTTGCTCAATAACTCATACATGGCTTCTCTTGCTCGGTGCAATTGTGCCTTGACCGTACCAATAGGCATATTGAGTTCTTTGGAAATTTCTTCATAAGAAAGTTCTTCAAAATACCGAAGGTCAATCATGGTACGATATTTATTGCTCAGCTTTTCCATAGTAGCACGCATCATCTGTAGTCGTTGCTGACGGATAAAACACTCCTCAGGGTTGAGCGTGCTAGATTTGATGTTGGTTGCGAAGTCCTGATCACCATCCGTTTCTACAGGTTCGTCGATAGACAGAAAGCTGAGGCGCTTCTTGCGGATGTGGTCAATACAATTATTGATAGCAATTCTAAAAAGCCAGGTGCTAAAGGCATATTTAGGCTGATAGCTTTCTAGTTTATGAAAGGCTTTGCTAAATGCTTCGATGGTCAGATCATCGGCATCTTCTTTATTACTCACCATTTTCTGTACGGTACGGAAAATAGCATCTCTATACCTTTCTAAGAGGATAGAAAAAGCGCGTTGGTCGCCTCCACGGGCTTCCTGGATTAAGGAGAAATCGTCTGCGGATTTGTAACAGAAACTAGAATTCGGTTGTACTACTGCTATGTCCATGATTTAGTATTGCTACCAGTTATAAATAGTACCGGTGCAAATAGGAAGTAGTATACAGCATAGGAGGCGTCTAGCAAAATAACCCAGCGCCACAGGCTGGTATCGTGTAGTTTTCTCATAATATGCCAGAGCATCCATTTGACTACTCCTATTCGCACGAGGTACGATATTCCAAGGATTGGCAGATATTCAGGATAAGCAAGCAGTAGTATTAAACCACCTAGATAATGCCATAAATGGCTCCAGGCTAGCACACCTAATAAAATTTGGTGTTTTACTTGATAACTGCTTGCAGTACTTAAATGTCTGCGCTTTTGGTAGTAGTAGTCTCGCCAACTGCTCTTTGGGATAGAATACACCAGAGCTTCCTTTTGGATATTGATCTGTGTATTATGTTGTCTAGCAACCTGATTGACAAAAAGGTCATCGTCGCCAGAGGCTATATTTAGATGTCGTTCAAAGCCTTTGCTCTCAATAAATAGCGTTTTCTTGTACGCTATGTTTCTACCTACGCCCATATAAGGCATTCCTGCCAATGCAAACGACAAATATTGCGCTGCGGCGTAAATGGTTTCGTAACGGATAAAAAAATTGATCAACGTATTTTCTGCTCGATAAGGGCTATAGCCCAAAACTAATTGGCAAGGATGTTGAAGATTCAACATCATGGATTTTATCCAATCATTTGTAGCAGGAAAACAGTCTGCGTCGGTAAGTAGTAGATTCTCATACGCTGCGGCCATTATACCTTTCTGTAAGGCTTCTTTTTTGCCAGGCAGCGTTCTCTTTTGCTCTGATATGACTCGCAAAATGGGATATTTTTTTTTAATATCCAAAAGAATTTGTTCTGAATTGTCTGTAGATCCATCATTTACTAGCACTACTTCGAAGTGTGGATAGTCCTGTTCTAGGATTTTCGGCAGGTAGGTTTTTAAATTTTCGGCCTCATTTTTTGCACAAATAATCACACTAACTGGCTGTGAATATGGATTGTTTATATTGTTATTTTTATAATAAGAAAGCTTGGAAAAGAAGCCTGCCCAAAAGAGTAGTTGGACAATTGTAGCCAAAAGAAAAGTGAGAAAAAAAAATTCGCCAAGCATGGGTCACTTTGGGTAAAAAATTAAAAAAGCAGTAAAGTATGGCCTTTGTTAAGTAACGGACAAAGAATAAGTATCGCATTTTGATCGAGAAGATTCCCGTCACAAGGCCGGGATAAATTTGTGCCAAGACAAGGCAAAAAACCTACCTGCAGGCAGGCGCAGAGTGGGAGCAAAAGACGATTTTTTAGCATACAAAATTATTTCGTATAAAGTCTAGTAAGCAATACGACGAATTTTAAACCTTAAAATCAAGTAAATACTGCTTTACCTGATGATTAAACTTTGGTCCCTCCTCAAAGTGAAATTTCACCTCTACTGGTATAGCAAAGATGGGCATTTTATTCTCTTTGATATAAGGATAGTGCATCTCCAGTCGCATGGCATCTTTTTCTGTAGTGATGATGATCTTTTTACTGGACTCCATTCTGTCAAAATGCTCCTTGAGACGAGCTACATCGTATTTCGTAAAAAAGTGGTGATCCTCGTATTCTAAAACTGAAACATGGTTCGCCTGACTATCAAGATAGCTACTTAAATACTCGGTGCGTGCTATTGCACAAATGAGGAGTACATCTACATCAGGAGCTAACTGTGCAACGTACCTTGGATCAAAAATATAATAAGGCTTGGCATAGTCATAATAGGAAAAATATATCTGCTGATGTTCCAAAGGCTTGATTTCTTCAATCATGGCTACTTTTTCTGCCTCACTCACTTCTCTTGGACATTTAGACACCACAATCACATCTGCTCTTTGGTAGGCGGAGCGCCATTCTCTGAGGCGACCAGAAGGCAATAAATAATCACGTGTAAAAGGATGACTAAATTCTGTGAGCATGATATTTAATCCCGGCTTGACCGAGCGGTGCTGAAATGCATCATCGAGCAGTACGACCTGCGTCTCTGGTTTGTCAGACACGAGCAATGGGATACCCAGCGCTCGGCTTTCGGAGACTGCTACCGTAACATCCTGAAACTTTCTTTTGAATTGTAGAGGTTCGTCACCAACCTGCTCGGCGTTCATCTTGGGATGGACCATGAGGTAGCCTTTGGTTTTTCGTTTGTATCCTCTACTCAGGGTAGCGACTTCGAGGTATTCTTTGAGGAGTCGTACCAGATACTCTATATGTGGTGTTTTTCCGGCACCACCTACCGAAAGATTTCCAACTGAAATTACAGGTAGGTTGAATTCCATACCTTTGAGTAGATTCCAGCTATAGAACTGATTGCGCAGCCCCACACCTAATCCATATAAAAAGGAAAAGGGAGAGAGGAGGACTTTAAATAAAAATTGTTGAACCATATTTTTTGATAGACACTAAATCTACTAAGTTTATAAAACAAAACTATCTCTTTTTTCACAAAGAAGCCGTCAGAGACTGCTATCTTGTCAGAGAACAACTACAAATGTAAAATGGATCAAGGAATTCGAAGAGCCATGATTTTTGCTGCAGGTTTGGGGACCCGATTGCGACCGATTACCGACACTCTACCCAAGGCTTTGGTCCCTATAAACGGACGCCCTCTACTTGGGATTGCGATTGAAAAACTCAAGCGATTTGGTATTAAGGAGATCGTTATTAATGTGCACCATTTTGCAGACCAAATCGAAGCTTACCTTGCCCATCAGCGGAATTTTGATATAGACATTATCATCTCTGATGAAAGATCAAAGCTATTGGAAACTGGAGGTGGTTTGAAAAAAGCGAAAGCCCATTTAGACCAGGGAGATTTCTTAGTTTATAATGCAGATATAATCAGCGACCTCAAGCTAGATGCTATGATGGCCTATCATCAGCAATTTCGGCCTATAGCGACCCTGGCTATCAGAAAGCGAGAAACCTCCCGGTATCTGTTATTCGACGAGCAATACGAATTAGTGGGATGGCGCAACCTAAAAACAGGTGAACAAAAACAATGTAGGCCAAAAAGCTTATTGGCACCCTTTGGCTTTAGTGGTATTCATATTATACATCCTAGGTTATTCGATTATTTTCCAGAAGAAGAAAAAAAGTTCTCTATCATTGACACCTATCTACTTGCTGCAAAGCAGGAAAAGATCAAAGGATACAGGCATAGCCAAGGTTTATGGCTAGATGTGGGCAAACCCGAGCAACTAGCCAAAGCAGAGCAGGTTTTAAAATTGCCTTAAATTTTATTCTAAAATATTGTTAAAGTAAATGGTGTAGTATTTGTAAATTGCTTCAACAAGATTGTTTTATTCTTTTATTTTTTGGATATATCAAAATATTATTCCTACATTTCCAATGTAAAGCACGATCCTAAGTACAATTCGTACCCCGTCCTTTAGTTTTTATTCATAGTCTCTCATGCTGTGCCCTTCACACAGATGTTTCTAATTGTTTTATATAAGTATATTTTTTAGTTATGGTAAGTCGCCTGACCATAACCCTGGTTTCCTATGCAATTTATTTATTTAAAATACGATTCGTTCACCTAAGCGGGCGATCAGATTAGGTATTGTACACCTAACAATGAACCTGCCTAGCTTTCAAAAAAAATTGACAAACATGCGAAGATTATTACTAGGCTTACTGCTACTAGTAAGCACCTCCCTTATTGTAGATGCTCAAAATGGCCGACCAAAAACTGGGAAAAGACATCCTGGTTTAATTAAGCTAGAAGTAAAGCCTAATCAAGGGCAGATTAAAAAACTATTTCGAGATCAATTTAATATGGATATTAAAGATGATCTCAAAAGCTTTAAATCAAATGCTGACCACTTAGATTTTAGTCACATTGAATACCAGCAATACTATGATGGGGTACCTGTAGAAGGAGGTGTCTATAAAATCCACATGAAAAATGGTAAAATCTGGTCTTTGAGTGGTACCTATATAGATATCTTTGAAGAGATATCCGTAAATCCTACGATTAGCGAAAATGCTGCATTCAATAAGGCTTTAGAAAAAGTTGGCGGAGAAGTGTATATATGGGATGAAGGAGGCTCACTACCAGAAGGAGAGTTGGTCGTAGTCGGTGACCCAGACGGCCGCCAAGTACCAAGACTCGCTTATAAATTTGACATTTACGCTACAAAGCCACTTCATAGAGCCGATGTATATATCGACGCTCACTCCAATACCTTTATTGCAGAGAACCACACTATCCATAACGCAGATGCGATCTGCTCTGGAACTTCCCTGTATAATGGCAATGTAGGCTTTACAGGTGATTTTACAGGGTCCTCTTATCGTTTACGCCAGGGAAGTAGTGGCAATGGTATACAGACTTTTTCCTTGAATAACGGTACTAATTATAGTTCAGCAACGGATGTGACAAGTAATAGTTCCGAGTTTACTAACGACCCCACGGCAGTACAAGCACATTGGGGAGCAGAAAGGACTCACGAATACTTCTATCAGAAACATAATCGTAACTCTTTTGATGGCAACGGAGCTGTAATTAACTCTTATGTTCATTACTCTAGTAATTATGTTAATGCTTTCTGGGATGGCCAGCGTATGACTTATGGTGATGGCGATGGTGTAAACTATGGTCCTTTAGTATCTTTAGATATTGTTGGACATGAAATTACTCATGGATTAACTAGTTATTCTGCTAATCTCATTTACCAAAACGAATCAGGAGCGCTTAACGAGTCTTTTTCCGATATTTTTGGTGAAGCCATTGAAAGATTTGGCACAGGTACTAATGATTGGCAAATGGGTACTGATATGGGTATCGGAGGTTCTGGCGCCATTCGTTCTATGGATAACCCCAACGCCTTCAATGACCCTGACACTTATGGGGGTAGTTTTTGGTACACAGGTACTGGCGATAATGGTGGTGTGCATATCAACTCCGGTGTGCAAAACAAGTGGTTTTACATCCTCACAGAAGGAGAATCTGGCACTAATGACTTAGGCAATAGCTATAATGTATCAGGTATTGGTATGGAAAAAGCAGCGGAGATTGCTTTTCGCAATCTTACTGTTTATTTGGGTACTTCTTCGAATTTTTCAGATGCTAGATCTGGAGCTATCCAATCAGCTATTGATCTCTTCGGAGCTGGATCTCCAGAAGAAATTGCTACTACCAATGCTTGGTATGCTGTAGGTGTAGGCGGCGAATATGGCACTATTTCCTACTGTTCATCTGGAGGAAATAATTCTTCCTATGAGTGGATCAGTAACGTAACTATTGGAACATTTAGCAATAATTCTGGAGCTACTGGTTATTCAGACTTTACAAACCAAACTGTCAGCGTAGATGAAGGGCAATCCTATAGTCTTAGTTTAACGCCTGGCTTTAGTGGAACGGTTTATCAAGAGTATTGGAAGATTTGGATTGATTACAATGCCGATGGGGACTTTAGTGATGCTGGAGAGTTGGCCTTTGATGGCGGTGGCTTAACCAACGCTACAGAAACGGGTACCATCAGTATCCCCGCTGGACTTGGAGGTACTACGACCAGAATGAGGGTTTCCATGAAATGGAACGCCGCCCAAACGGAATGTGAAACTTTCAGCTATGGGGAAGTCGAAGATTATACGATTGATATTGGTGGTGGTGGTCCTACCTGTGATACACCTACTGGCTTAGCAGCAACTGCTGTCGGTACCACTAGTGCTACCTTAGATTGGTCAGATGTGAGTGGAGCCAATGGCTATACGGTACAATGGCGAGTGAATGGTACCACTACCTGGACATCAGGAACGATAGGCGGATCAACGGGTACGATTAATAGCCTTTTGGAGGGCACCACCTACGAGGCTCAAGTGCAAGCAAACTGCACAGGAACAAATTCAAGTTTTAGTAATTCGATTACCTTTACCACCGATGTTACGGCACCTACTTGTAGTACTCCTACGGGCTTAGTGGTGACCAACACTGGCACCACTACGGCATCCATTGACTGGGCTGATGTCAGCGGCGCTACAGCTTATAATGTACGTTGGCGCGTACTGGGGACTTCTACCTGGCAAATGGGTGCGGTTGGTACATCTGGCGCTGAATTCTCTAATCTATCAGGAAACACGACCTATGAGGTACAAGTACAAGCGGATTGTGGTGGTACAACTTCTAGTTTTACTAGTTCGGTGACCTTCACAACAGACACTTCTAATCCTGGGGGTTGCACCACTGTAGACGATAATAATTTTGAGAGTGGTTGGGGTATTTGGAACGATGGAGGATCGGATGCTAGACGGAGTGCCAATGATGCGCCCTATTCGAATGGTACTTATTCGATTCGTTTGAGAGACAATACGAGTACCTCTACCATGACAACCGATAATATTGATCTATCTACTTATGATTATATCACGGTCTCTTTCTCCTATCTACCTCGTAGTATGGACAACTCCAACGAAGATTTCTGGCTGCAGATTTCTAATAATGGTGGAGGGACCTATTCTACAGAGCATACCTGGGCTAGAAATACGGATTTTAATAACGACACTCGCTACGATGAGACGGTAACTATTGCCGGGCCCTTTGCTTCGAATGCTAGGCTCCGCTTCCGCTGTGATGCTTCAGGTAACCAAGATTGGGTTTATATCGATGATGTAATTGTAGAAGGTTGCAACAATTCATCTAATACAGCCAATGGCCTTATCGCTGAGCAATCTATTGCGAAAATGGAACAAACCATTTCGGTACCTATTTCAGTGGGTGAAAATCATACACCAACCTTGCCGGGAGTCGCTTCTATGAAGCTATTTCCAAATCCAGCAAAAAACTTACTGAATATTAGTTATGAGGTTCCAAGCTTAGCGCCCTTACAGTTAGTTATTACAGACATTAATGGTCGAACTTTAATCCAACAAACTTTGTCGGCAGGATTAAATCGAGATAATATCCAAGTCGATATTACAGCCTTAAGTAATGGATTTTATATCGCTCACTTGGTTGGGACAGAAAAACGATTGAGTCAGAAATTCATCGTGCAAGAATAGATAATAGACGGATTTATTTAGGACATTTTAGAGGCCAAGCAAGATGCTTGGCCTCTTTTTTTGATCCTGGTGTGATATTTTCGAGCTTTATGGTAATAATGTAGTAAACCAAGCTCTAAGTGACTAAAGCAGCATTCACCTCCCTCATTAAAGCACATAAGGCACTGATCTACAATATTTGTAGATCCTATTGTCCTATAGAATCTGAGCGGGCTGATCTAGAACAAGAAATCTTGTACCAGCTTTGGCGCTCCCGCAACCGTTTTGATGGACGCGTCAAGGTGACGACTTGGATGTATAAAATCGCCTTAAATACAGCTATTCGATTCTACCATCAACAAAAAAAGCAAGGCACTCAAAAAGAAAACTTTCAAGAGCAGCTTATTCGCCTGAATGTCTCCGCAGATGACCCCAGGAATAGTCATATCGACCAACTCTATCGAATGATTGCCCAGCTAAAAAACTTAGATCGAGCTTTGATACTACTTTATTTAGATGGTAATAAGCATACCGAGATTGCCGAGGTCTTAGGTATCTCTGCCAGTAATGTCGCCACCAAAATAGGCCGGATTAAAAAGAAATTTCAGCAACAAGTAAAACTAGAAAACCATGAATCTTGAAGAACTAAAAGAAAAATGGATGCTCCAAAACGAAACCCTACAAGATGAGCTGATAGTAGATGAGTCGGCCTTACAAACAGGGCACCTCAAGAAAATTCAAAATGTTTTGAATACGCCCTTGTACTACGAGTATATTTCCACTTTTATGTTGGGGGCTATTATTCTCTCTGCCCCTGTGTTTATCCTGGATATTGGTCAGCTGGAATATAGAATACCAGCCATAGCTTGTATAGGAGTCATTGGTTTATGGCTGAGTTTTTCTATCCATAAAATCACCTTGCTCTCCAATCAATCTTACAGTATTCTTCCAGTAGTATCTATGCAAAAAAGGCTGGCACAGGTGGAGGAGAAGTATTTGCAATACCGCAAATGGGAGATCGCTACTGCTCCTTTGTTCTTTTGTTTTGCCCTACTTGGCTTTGGGCATTACCTCAATGGTATCGACTACTACACCGATTGGAGTTCCCTGGTTTTATTGGTAGGTACAGCGACTGCTTTTGCGGTGCCAGCCTTTCTGTTTGGCTACAAAATTTGGTACGATGACAAACTCAAGCAAGCCAAAGAAATGATGGCTGAAATTTTGGAGTTTGAGGAAATAGATGAAGATTATGTTTGATTTGTATTCATCAAGCTTCAAATACTTGCCTCTAAAATGATTAAAGTCGTGATGACTTATCATTTTTTAAAACTACTGATTCAATTCCACCAATTTCATCTCCAACTCTTTCTCATCTCCGGGTTTATAACCATTGTGATCATAAAGGATATTCCCTTCCTTGTCTACAAGTAAGGTACGAGGAATGGAAGTGATGTTCAGTGCATTACGCAATGCCGAACTTTCATCAGCTAGCACGATGTACTCCCACCAATTAGAAGAGACGATACCTGGCACCTTAGAAAGCATGCGTTGATCATCAATCGTCACAGCAATCAATTGCATATTGTACTTCTTTTGCCAATCGGCGTAATCTTCAGCAATAGTATTGAGTTCTCGTTTGCAAGGTGCGCACCAAGTGGCCCAGAAACTCAATACGGTGTATTCGGCTTTGGCGATCTCGCCCTTAATACCTACATTTTGCTTTTTCAAGGTTTTTAATTGTACATCGGGCACTTGTTTTTGTGCAATAGCTACTGTACAAACGAAAAGTAAGACGATACTCGTTGAGATCCACTTCATCACATTATATTTGACTATAAGTAGATGTTCACAATTAACTACAAGTTTTATGATGGTATCTTTTTACTCAACTTTTCGTTACATCCTCGATCGATGTGAATCGATCTGCGGGTGCGCCTCAATTTGAGCAAAAATCTACTCGATCAAAAACTATATTTTATTATGACCACCTACTTACCAAGATTAAATCTAATTTACATGTTCCAACGATTGGCCCTTCTTATTTATGGTGTATGTTGCTTACAATTGTTCACCTTTGGCCAGACCAACCAACAGACCGCCCAAATTTCAGGAAATTTTCAGGCAAATGCTAATTTCTTTATTCGCGATTCGCTAATTGGCGCTGCCAATACTCCACAATACGACCGACAATTGTACGGTGCCGAAGCTTGGTTGAACCTCAACTATAGCAATTGGGGCTTCGATTTTGGAATCCGTTTCGATGTGTTCAATAACTCCAATCTTCTGAATCCTACCGATTCCTACTCCGACGAAGGTATTGGCAATTGGTTTATCCAAAAGCAAATTGGAGATTTAGAACTTCGTGCTGGTTACATTTATGATCAGATTGGTAGTGGTATTATTTTTCGTGCTTTTGAGGAGCGTCCATTGCTGATTGATAATGCGCTTTATGGTGTAAAGTTGAAGTACAACTTCGACGAAAACTGGAG
This sequence comes from Saprospiraceae bacterium, assembly GCA_042095835.1. Classification (GTDB taxonomy): domain Bacteria; phylum Bacteroidota; class Bacteroidia; order Chitinophagales; family Saprospiraceae; genus DATFKA01. Next base: position 1,313 of record JBELML010000019.1, on the reverse strand, counting down.
TATCAAAGCTTTCACTGGTCGACAAAAGCAGCTCTTCGATACCTACGAGTCCAATATAAAAGGTATTAATATCGAAGGTTTTGTAGAGCCCCAAATTGGCAATGGTACCACCTTAGCTCCTGGTTTGGGTATTGTCAATCGCACACTGGATGATAATAGCATGAATGCCTTGGTCGCCTCTCTCAATACCTATACCCCAGAAGAAGCTTTCGTACCCAACTATAATAGCTATGCATTTTCTTTCTATAATACACTTTCCGCAGGGGCATTTAATTGGTATCTGGAAGCGGCCGTAAAAACCGAAGATGCCATCAACAATCCCTTCGCCTCCGTAGTTATCGATGGAGATACCACCATTGGTGATCGCTTTATCAATGAGCCGGGATCGGTACTTTATAGTAGCCTCTCCTACGCTGGCCAGGGTTTGGGTATTAGTTTGGAAGTGAAACGTACAGAGAATTTCACCTTCCGTACTCGACCACAGGTGCAGCTCAACCGGGGAATTATTAATTTTTTACCTCCAATGGCGCGGGTCAATACTTATCGGCTATTGTCGAGGTATAATGCAGCAACCCAAGAATTGGGAGAACTGGCTGTACAAGCCGATATCAATTATGCGCCCTCTCGTAATCTCCGTTTTAATGTCAATGTCTCCAATATTTGGAATTTAGACAATGAGTTGCTTCACCGGGAGCTTTATGCCGATGCTTATTACCGTCCGAATAGAGAGACTAGTGTACGCGTAGGGGCACAGTATCAACAGTATAATCAAGAGGTCTATGAGTTTAAACCCAATGTGCCGCTGGTAGATGGAGTCACCCCGTTTGTGGATGTGCTTTATAAACTAGACAATCAACGAGCACTCCGCTTCGAGGCACAATACAAAGTTGTTGGAGAAGATCAGAATGTAGAACTCAAACAAGATTATGGCGATTGGGCCTTCTTACTTGTAGAATACAGCATCGCTCCTCATTGGACTTTTTCGGCTTCTGATATGTATAATATTGGCCCTGGCCGAGAGAGCCCTACCGATGCCAATAATCAACCTAAAGCCGTTCATTATCCTCGTTTTGATGTGTCCTACACCAAGGATGGGAACCGTTTTGATCTGAGTTATATCAAACAAGTGGAAGGTGTGGTTTGTACAGGAGGTATCTGTCGCTTGGAGCCTGCTTTTAGCGGCGTACGTTTTACCGTGAATAGTAGTTTTTAGGGAAATACCCTTGACTTTATTACAAAAATTAGGAGGCTTCAAAGAAGTAGGGCAAACGCACCAAAAAATTACCCTGCAATTTTTTATAATTCTTACTGAA
>JBELML010000018.1:70130-72155 GCA_042095835.1 Saprospiraceae bacterium | reverse complement strand
TAAAGTTATCGGTTTCATTAATATCTCTTGTGTAAACCTTATTAGCTCCTGAATGGCTAAGGTTGATTTTTTTGGATGAATCTATTACAATCAATCCTTTAACTTAGGAGGAATAATCTATGTCAGTTGATGAAAATAGATCTGGTTCAGATAATGATGACCATTTAGCCCCACAAGGCAGAGGTGAAATTAAAACAGGGAAGGGGAATGATACAGTAGTACTTTCCGAAGGTGATTTTTTTAATATCGATGGCTTCCAAGATATAGATAATGTTCTTTCATCTAATGCTCTTGAAGTAGCTAACAGAATTCGAGGGCTATTAGGTAAAGAGAAACGCCCGATTAATGAAGATCGCTTGTTGATGTTCATTGAGCCTGAAAAAGAAGGAATTCAAGAAGTACAATATTTTGTAAATGGCGGTACAACCTATGTCCAAATTTATGACAACATAGAAGAGAAAATTGTGGCAGGTGCCAGAGTTAATGGTATAGACTTTAATATAAAAGTTGTAGGTGAAAATGGTTCATTGGGAATTGAACCTACCCTTTTGACACCTGGGAAAGATAAAGCTGCTAGCAATATTCGAGAGTTAATCACCAAGGGAGAATTGAAAAATGATGGAGTACTTAAAGAAACCTTATCTAACTATATTGAAAACACAGTAGATAAGGCTAAATCTGTACCAATCATAGGTGATCTAGTAGAGAAAAAACTCAGGAGTCCAGGAAACTAGTTTAAATTAACGTCCTTTTTGTGGCCCTTTTTTTGAGACTGTAGGAGCGGTCTTCTTTGGTTTGATTTGCTCCTTTGTTACTTTTTTAATCATTGCAATTGCCGACTTACTAGGTGTCTTTGTTGTAAGAACTTTTGCTTTAGGCTTTGGAAGAGTAGGACTTTTTTTAATTATGGGCTTAGAAGTCGGAGTAGGCTTTTTATTAAGACTGGTAGGTTTTTCCATTCCCAATTGTCTACGCCTAGCAGGTGAATTTCCAGGATTTGTTTTTGCTGGTTCAGTTTTAATATGTTCTTTTACTTTTGGACTTGGACTTTTAGGCTGTGTCTTTTCTTTGACTGCTTTTAAGCCTTTTACAAAAGAACCATCTACTGGTTTAACTTCACCACCGCCTTTACCAATTAAATGTGCATTTTTAATAAAAGGTCCTTTATTGACCTTCTTCTGTTGCTTAGCCATATTTCATGGTTTTATGCTTGAAAAATATAGTCGAATTGTTACGATAATTAAACCTCTTCCACGGGGCATTGAGGGCAAAAAGAGGTGTAATTATGAAATCAATATCTTATCAAAATTTCTTCCATTCCCATTTCGATGATCTGCCATTAAATGATGATGTGTTATTCGGAAAAATATTCCTTTCTGAAAAACATCACTATCTGATTGAAGAAGCTAAAAACTGTGATCTTAAAGCTATTGAGCAACTAAAAGACATGTTTGTTTATGGCAAAAAAGGAACCACTCCTAATTTTGAGGTGGCCAAACGCTATTGGTATGCACTTCATAGTGTTGCAGAATTGAGCTGCTGTAAAATAGCTATTTCACTTAGCCTTGACGAATATGCTAATATTTTGGAAATATTCAAACGCCCTCTCATAGAACAGGCTGAAGCTTACGCCTTTGCTATAAGCTATACTACGAGTGAACTGACAACTGATAATTGGGGCATTTCCGTTTTACAGAAACAGTTAGCTCGTCTGGAAGAAATTCAGGATATTTTGAATCAATAGTAATAATACAGAAACTTTTATAAGTTGGAATAGGTACCCTACCTAAAAAAGGCTTATTAAGACTTCAATTTCGACCTTATGACAACCTCATTATAAGGTTATTATGATGTTACTTCACACTATTACTAATAGTGTGAAGTAGAAGCTTTCTCATGCACCATCATTAAATATAATTTCACTGGAAATAGTGAGGTATCTACTTATACTACTTCACATTATTCTAGGAGAATTGTGAAAATGGATATTTCTCTGTTCAGTGAAGAGGGTAAAAGAAAGTACAT
>JBELML010000018.1:0-70030 GCA_042095835.1 Saprospiraceae bacterium | reverse complement strand
GAATTGTGAAAATGGATATTTCTCTGTTCAGTGAAGAGGGTAAAAGAAAGTACATCAATGAAGCCGAAAGAGAAGCTTTTATAGAAGCTTCTGAATCTATGCCAGGACAAATTATGACTTTTGGTTTGGTCATGGTTTATACCGGTTGTAGAATCTCTGAAGCATTAAATCTTCAGGTCAAGCATATTGATCAAGTACAAAAGGCCATCACCTTCCGAACGCTTAAAAAACATACGGACAAAAAGATATATCGACAAGTACCTATTCCAGATGAATTATTGAAGATTTTAAGAGCAGGCCATAACCTAAAAGAAAAAGATAGGTTTTTATGGACAAACAGAAAAGGAAACCAACTATCCAGAAGATCAGTAACAGCTTACATTGTGGAGGTCTTTAAAGAATCGGGGATTCAAGCTCCTGCGAATACCAGCAAAGCATTACGACATGGATTCGCTGTTCATGCGCTTCAGAGTGGTATTCCTTTAACGCAAGTTTCCAAATGGCTTGGTCATAGCTCTATTACCACTACTGCTATCTATACTCAAGTGATGGGTGAGGAAGCTAGAACTTTTGCGGAGAAAATGTGGTAACCTAAATAGTTATCCACATTTCTACAGCATAGCTTTAAAGCAAATCACTTCCCTTTGATAATTTTCTTTGTGTCTATAATTTTTCCAAAAGTATCTCTTATTTGTAAATAATAAACCCCAACTGGGAATTTCTTAAGATCAATTTGCCTTCCATAATTCACAGAAAACGAATTCTGCTGGATTAATGATTGACCAAATGAGTTAAAGAGGGTGAACTGAATATTTTCAGGAGTTTTTGATTTAATAGAAATATAATTTTCAACTGGGTTAGGAAATACTTCTATTTCGTAAGTTCTTTTTGATTCGTTTACACTGGTCAATATGGGAATGTTAAAAAATTGCTCGGCATAATTAAATGCATCTATTCCAATTCTTTTTCCTATTATACGACCTGGGATATCATCTTGCGGTGGATGTATACCACCCCATATCCTTGATAAACTGGTTTGATCAGCTGCATCTTGATAGGTAGCCCATTGCAGTTTTATATCGACACTTGGCCCTTCCTCAAAAACTAAAAACTCATTTTTCTTTGCTATAAATTCCCCCATTCCTCCAGGGAAAAATGAATCGCCAGTGAGTAAAGTTAGGACTTCAGCTGCTCCTCTTGAAAAAGTAGAATGACCAGAAACATAACCTCCAAATGGAGGAGAAACAAAAGATGGTCTTTGATATGGCCACCAATTCTCAGCTAGAATCCATCCTACACCTGCATAATCGGTTTCAGAATCCAAAATATAATCAGGACCGCGCCACGCCAATAATTTAATTTTATTCACATCGGTAGAGTCAAAGCCTTTGGAAAGGTCATCTATCGTTACTAATTCAATAAGATCTGGAATCAAATGAATACCGCCTGGATGATAAGAGGGTAAATTGGGATTACTGCTTTGTCCTAGATCAGCCATTGCTCGGATTGCGGAAATAGGTCTTAAGTAATCGTAATAACCTTTTATTCCCCAAGTAGAAATAGCACAATCATGCATAGCCCCGCCTAGAATGAAATATGCTTTTACGTCCCATTCAAGATCATCAATGATTTCTCCTTTACCTCTATACTTTTTCTCAAGTAATGGATGATCATTTACATAATTTAGGATTGTAAACCAGTGTCCAGGTGGCGTTTCTGAATCAGGACCATCTGCCCAAAATTCTGCTAAGACTCTAGCATAGTCTGCACGAGGAACAATTTGCGGCACATAAGCTTTTCCAGTTATGGGGTTGATGGAGTGTCCTCTACCAATATCTCCTCCATTCAATAATTGGTAAAAATCATCATAATCATAGAAGGACTTTGGGAATTCCTGTAAATTCCCTAAAGCCCCAGGTGAAATATCCCACATTATACTATCAACAGGGTCTAAATGTGAAGACCATGCAGCTACTAAAGAGAAGCCCCATTTGTATTCTTCAGAAAGCCCTCCGGTATCAGTAAGATTTAAATAAGGAGGAGGACCAGGATCATGATATACCAAATATGGATCGCTATCTCTTTCAAAGGCACTTAGGGTACTGTCTTGAAGAGAAAAAGGAATTACCCATCCCCATTCAGGACTTAAAAATTCTGGTGTATTCAATGGGATAGGATTCCCTGCTTGGTCAATGAATTCATCTAAGGTTAGTGGCTGCCAACGGTTATAATCCGAGATATTGGGGTTACCTGGATTATTGGTTACCAATGGAGGGTTTACAGGAGTATAGTAAAAGTTAAAATAATCAAATTCTTCATTACTACCATCCTGTAATCCAAACTCAATCATTTTACTCGCCATATAATTACCTAAGGCGGCAGGACTACCCGTTGAGTAGTCAGTGCTAATATAATCGGTATCATAATTATACTTATCCATTAAATCATCTATAGATGAATAGATCGTATCTACTCCTGGCGAAAACTCAAATCGATGCTTTATTAACCGATACAATGCATAACTAATTGTCGTTTCCTGTGCACTCTGAAAGTTAGTCGGCTCTTGAATGCCGTTAAAGGGACACTCAAACCCTCTTATTGATTTACCAAGAAAATAGGTCTCAGCTTGTTCGTTGTAAACTGCCCAAGCATCATACATTAATGCTGAAGAATGAAACAGATTTCTTGCGTGAACGGTAGGTCTAGCAAAATCATTCCGAATTGCAAGCAAAAGAGCCTCATTCCATTCTCTGGCGACGGAGTGTTGACTTTGAAGGTTACCAAGAGTGCTTAACATTAAAAATAAAGTAAGCACAATATTTTCCTTATTCATAAAATCACGTTTTTATAGCTATTTAAATAATTTCGTCCCTATAATTATCAACAAAACAGGCTATACCAAGATTCACTGTAAGCTTGCTTTTTCCTAAGCGATTAGCATTAGTTTGGCACCACCTTTTACAAGGCCATTGGTTAAAGTTTTTGAAAATTAAATTTTAAATTTATTTTGTAGTGATTGTGCATAAAATGGTGCTAACGCCCATCAGTGTGACTCCAAAATATTGGTAGCGATTTCTTCTGACGCCCCTGCCTTCTTTAAGGATAGAATGAGTTTATCCTTTTTAAAAATAGTTTTTTCACCACTTGCTTTTATAACTTCTATTCTATTCATTAATGTTTATTTTTTTAATGTTAGCTAATGCATAAACCACAATAAAAAAGCTTAGAAAAATTTCGAGCATCACTAAGAATTTAGCAACTTTTGATACAGGAACAATATCTCCATAACCAACGGTAGAGAAGGTTATCATGCTGAAATAAAAAAACTGATACAAATTGTAAGTATAAAAGTTAGTGGGATCGAGAGGACCTTTGAATGCTGTATTTTGAAATTGATAAAGGCAAGTATAATCTGTAGCAAACGAAAAAATACTAATTGTGATAAGTACCCCAAATACTAAAAGAACGTATTCTATTGAGTAATGAGTCCTAACAAGTTTTGATAATTGTTTCAGCGTAACTTTTGATACAATGATGGTTTTAATTAGAGCAAGAATTAGGATTAAATATGGGAAAGCGAACCATGAATGATCAATTATTGGCATTAGTATAATGTAGAGTAAACCAATCCCTAATACTGTTAAACTAGGTAGCAGTATTTTTTCAATTAGACTTTTATAAGAGTTTTTTGTCCTTATACTTCTCATTATCCTTTTTTAAAGATCAAGTGAGATAGAGGCTGTCTTAAATGATGGAACAGAATCAGCAACTGTCCATGCCAATAGAAAATTATCTTTTGTTTTTTCTAGTATTGGAAATCCACTTTGCCTTGAAGTTTTAGTTTTAGCCGCAATTATACTTTCGCCGATTTTTTCAGATGTATTTACCTTTGCTAGACGGATTTCTCCGCCTTCTTCTGATTGTTCTACCCAAGAAACTAATGCAATTTCTGGGGAAGCAAATGTGATGTCAACTCTACCGAGAGGATCTCCTTCATCTACTTGTATAGGAGATGAAAAATTTGCGCCTCCGTCTTTTGAGAAAGCGACCTTCACCTTACCTTTGTCCCCTGCCATAGAATACCATGCAACGGCAATGGAAAGACCATTAGAAGTAATCGCAGGACCATTTACAGGACACCCATTAATTTCCCAATTATCTTTAAAAATGGGCTTTGGACTTGTCCATTTGCCATTTACTTGCCTAACAATATTGATGTCTCTAATCTCATCTTCAGAACGATCTCTGTATACTACTACTAAACCCTCTGAAGAAGCGGTAGCATCAGTTTGACAGCAATCGCAAACTCTTGCATCTAACTCTACTTCTTCAAATAAATTTCCTTCAGAATCGAATTCAGCTGCTCTCAATGTCATTGCTCCAGGATACCCGTGCGCTCCTTCTGTTTTAGTGTTTCTTCCATCTAACCATGTAGCAAATATTCTACCGTTTGCAAGTGGAAGCATTGTTACAAATCCGTGCTCTGCGGCTATATTATCAGTGTGAGGTATGAAGGAAGGAGACCATTCTTTTCCCAAATCATCTGATTGGGTAATATGAACATCATAATCGTAGGTACCTACTGATCTTTTTTGAAGCCAATGAACTGCAATATTTCTTTCATTTTTAGATACTGCAATTGATGGAAAGTCTGCCCAATTAACAAACCAATTATTACCTTCAGCGATTAGCTTTTTGGGAGACCATTTATTCTTATTAAGCTGGGCAAAATAAAGTTGGTGAGCAGTATCATTTTTAATTTGCACCCAGGAAAGGTAGGTTTCGCCATTAGGAGTACTAAATAAATTAGGTTGTGCTCCAAAATTGGATGGAGAAGGAATCTCTTCTAAAGAAATATTCTTATCAATTTCATTATACTCCCTATTGCAGCTCAATGAAACGTTTATAACAACTAGAATAAGTATTATTTTTTTCATGTTATTCTGATTAAAATGAGGAGAGCTTTTAACTTAAGCTCTCCATCAAAATGAATAATATTAATGTTTATGTCCGTCTTTAACATGATCTGCCTGAGCCACGTAAGACATTCCGCAAACTGGACAGCTACCTTCAGTTTCACTACCACTACTTTCACAGTGCATTGGACAGACGTAAGTTGAAGTGTATTCTTTCCCTTCTCCATGATGGGCTTCAGTATGTGTAGCATCATGATTTTGGTCCCCATGATCAGTGGTATTTCCTCCACATGCGTAAATGAATAAAGTAAGGCTGAAAAGCAGTGTTAATAGACCTATTGATTTTAATGATTTCATTCTTTAGAATTTTAATTAGTTATTTGATGAATATTGAAATGATTAGCCCCAGTAAAAGAGCGATAAGAATCAGTTTCACTAGCCTGTTGTAGACCTTTTGAATTAATGAAGTCTTTTCATTTGATTGACAGCATTGTTTCATTTTAATCGGATTAAACTTTGACTCTTTCATATTTGCAGCACCCAGGCAATTTATCATACACACCATCTTTGGCACGTTGTTTATCCGTGTCATGACCTACAGCTGCTATCTCTTTATGGATTTTATTTAAGGTAGTTGCCTTTTCATCAAATGATACAGTTAAGATTTTTGTCTCCGTATCCCATACGGCAGATTGGATACCTTTAACTTCACTTAAGGCCCCTTCAATCCTTTTTTTGCACATAACACAGTTACCGTATACTTTAAAAGATTCTTGAGTGAGATGCTCCAGACTAGCCATCGTTTTAGTGTTCAAAGCTTCTTCTGATAGACTACTAGTTTCTGATTCGGCTGGTTTTGAACAGCATGTCTCTTTAGTAGTTTCTGTTTTTTTACAGCAACTTTGAGCATTTGCTGAAAAACCAAATAGTAGCAAAGCAAAAGCAGTAAATAAAATTTTGAAATTCTTCATCGTTTTTTGTTTAATTAGTTATTGTATATGATTCAATCTGTAGAGAGAGTGTCTCTATTTTTTCAATAATAAACTTGTGCTTAAGTCAATTCTCGTTTTAAGAATTGGGCATTCACAGCACAAATGACTGTACTTATACTCATTAGAGCGGCACCAAATGCAGGGCTAATCATAAGACCAGGGATAAAGCCAGTAGCTAAGGGTAAAGCGACCAGATTGTATCCAGTTGCCCAAGCTAAATTTTGAACCATCTTGCGGTATGTGGCTTTACCAAATAAAATCAGATTAGCAATATCATTTGGGTTGCTATCTACTAAAACAATGTCAGCCGTTTCAGCCGCTACATCGGTACCGGAACCAATGGCAATACCCACATCAGCTTGAGCTAGCGCAGGGGCGTCATTTATACCATCACCAGTCATAGCAACAAATTCTCCCTTTTCTTGTAAGCTTTTAATTTTATCTAATTTCTCATCGGGTAGGACTTCTGCCATATAATCATCCATATGAAGTTCATTAGCGACAGCAGCCGCTACTTTTTCATTATCTCCCGTAAGCAGTGAAACCTTGATGCCATTGTCTTGAAGGGTTTTGATAGCATCATAAGAACTTTCTCTAATCTCATCAGCGAAAGTGATAAATCCTACTAATTCATTGTCAATGATGACAAAAATTTTGGTTTCTATACCTTCTTCTTTGTCTTCAGGAGGAGTAATGTTTAATTTTTCTAAAAGTACAAATCCACCTGCTTGTAACTTTTTACCGTTTACTTTCCCGTTTACACCAATACCTGACTGATATTCAAAATCTTTAACTTTTAATAAGTTAAGATTTTCCGCTTTAGCTCTCCGCTGTAGTCCTTTGCTAATATGATGTTCTGATGGACTTTCAACTGATGCGGCATACTTTAAAATATCGTTTTGGTTATAGCTTTCTGAAACTGAAACTGAAACTATTCTTACGACTTCGTGAGAGCCTTTTGTTAGTGTGCCTGTTTTGTCAAAAACTATAGTAGAAATATTACGAGCGTTTTCAAAAGCAGTTCGATTACGAATGAGTAAGCCATTTTTGGCAGAAATACTCGTTGAAATAGCAGCCACGAGCGGAATAGCTAATCCCAGTGCATGTGGACAAGAAATAACCATTACAGTTACCATGCGTTCTAAGGCGAAAGAAAGTTCTTTACCCATAAATAGCCAAATGGCGAAAGTTCCAAATCCGACCACTAAGGCAATGATAGTCAGCCAAAAGGCTGCTTTATCCGCTAAACGCTGAGTTTTAGATTTTTGTCCTTGTGCATCTTGTACCATCTTGATGACTTTGGAGAGGTAGGTATCATCGCCTGTTCCTTTTACCTTTACTTTAATTGCTCCGCTTCCATTGATAGCTCCGCCTATAACTTCTGCTCCTTTTGATTTACTCACTGGTTTGCTTTCACCCGTAAGCATACTTTCATTGAGGTCACTCTCTCCTTCGATGATTATGCCATCAGCAGGAACTTTTTCTCCTGGCTTGATCAAGATGATATTACCAGTTTTTAGCTCGCTTACTTTTACTTTTATTACATGGTCATCATGTACCAAGTGGGCTTCATCAGGCATTAATGCTGCTAATGCTTCAAGAGCTTTACTAGCTCCTAATACAGAACGCATTTCTAACCAATGCCCTAACAACATCACTACAATCAGTGTAGCAAGTTCCCAGAAGAAAGTTTTTCCTTCCAAACCAAATACGACTGCTGAGCTATATAAATAAGCAGCTGAAATAGCGACAGCAATTAAAGTCATCATTCCAGGGGCTTTTTTTCCAATTTCTTCAATGAACCCTTTTAGAAATGGATACCCTCCGTAGAAATATATGATGCTCGAAAGAGTAAATAAAATATATTTATCTCCCGAAAAAGACCAATCTAATCCCAGCCAATTTTGTATCATCGGAGAGAGTAACAAGACTGGTAAAGTAAGAATTAGTGACACCCAAAATCGCCTTTTGAAATCGGCTATCATCATTCGATGGTGATCCTGGTGACTGTGCTCATCATGACCTTCGTGTGTTGAATGGTCATCAGGTTCATGCTTGTGTTCATGTTCCTTCATTTTATGTTTTTCATGGTTTGTTTGGGAGGATTTATTGTGCTTTGAATGTTCCATTATTTTTGATTTTGGTTTAGTCTTCTGATCATGAATTTATTTGACTGTTTTTGGGATAGCTTATTATAGACCAATGCTATTAAGTAGCCGACGCCCCCCCAAAGGATAAAAGAGGCGAATGCTCCTAAAACAGTTTGGCCAATAGGTATATTCATTCGGATGATATTGCTAAAGTCCATTCCGTGAAAAAGCAAGTTGGACAGTTTAACTATACTTCCCTTTCCTAATAAATTCATAATCAAAAAGCATCCGAGATAAACTACCACGGAGACTAAACCTGATGCTATAGCAAAGTTTTTTTGATTCAATTTTCCCATAATTTGAAATTTAATGGTTGTGTAAATTCGGTTGCGCTTTAGAAGCCTTTGGCATCATCGGATTTTTAAAAGTGGCATCTATCGTTGTTTTGATTGAACCACATGTCAGCATTTGATCACCGAAATAGGGATTCTTAATACTTTCCTGAGCACTTAGCCAATCAGCCCCATTATTATCATTTGCCATCGGACAATGCTGCACATATAAGGTAGCTTCGCCTATACCGAATACTTTTACTGATTTTATAAGGGCTTGAGAAAGGAAATCGAACTGTGCCCTCTGTTCCTCAATTTTATCCGAAGCGGCTATTTTCTCGCTGTGGGTTTGCATAGCCTCAAGTTGTTCCATCCAAAAATCATGAGCCTCCCCCTTCAATAATGACATATCTATTTTAGCCAATGAAGCAGATACCTCATTAATAGCCTTTTGAGCTTCTATGCTGTTGGTAGCAACTAAGGCATCTTTCAAGTTTAGATAAGAAGATGAAAGGTTTAATAATTGCTTTTTAAATGATTCTGGAGTGGTCTCTGTATAGTCGGGTAAATGAGTAGAATGGTCGACTCCTTCAACCGATACATTTCTATTCATCATACTAGTTTGATTGTTCAATTGAGCAGCTGCGTCAATCGTGAAGCTACCATAAGTCACCACTTCTTCACCCACTTTTAATCCGCTAATCACTTGGTAATTGCTACCAAGAGCATCACCTATTTCAATTTCTCGAAATTTAAATGAAGGGACGTTAGCATCAGGTACTTTAGTATAAACTACCGAACGCTTACCTGTCCACATTACTGCTGATTTTGGGACGGAAAGTTGATTGGACTTGCTTGCGCTCTTCTGTAGTTTTCCATAGACAAGCATTTCTGGCTTTAAGGTTCCTTTAGAGTTACTTACTTCCGTTCTAATCGAAGCGACACGAGTGTTAGAATTGATAACTGGGTCAATGAAAGTTACCCTTGTTTTAAAAGTCCTATTAGGTAAGGAGGGAGTAGTGAATTCTATTCTGTCACCAACGGAAATATTAGATAGATCTTCTTCGTAGGCATCAAATAGTACCCATACTTTACTTAGGTTCATTAAATCAAAAAGAGATGCTCCTTGTTTTACATAATCTCCCACAGATACCCGACGTTTTGTTACTATTCCTGATTCGTCAGCATACACGGTAAAGTTTTCTTGAATTTCCCCTTTTTGCTCTATTTCTTGAATGCTTGTTTCACTTATTTTCCAATAACGTAACTTGTTGCGAGCAGCTTCTATTAAATCAGGATTCAGGTCTTTTAATTTTAAAGCTTCTAACAACTCTCTTTGCGCAGTTATTAACTCAGGCGAATAAAGTGTCGCTATTCTTTGTCCTTTTTTCACTTCTTCTCCCGTAAAACTAACATATAGCTTTTCAATACGTCCAGGAACGTGGGCAACTTGACTTGACGCCAATCTTTCATCTGGCTGTATTTTGCCCGAAAGCCTGATAGTTTTGCCAGAGTTTTCACCTCCCTCTCCTACGATAGTAGTTTGAATGTTGGCTAATTTTACGGCCTCATTAGTCATTTCTAAAATCAGAGGATCGTTAGAAGTATTTTCTTCTAAAGGAATCAAATCCATTCCACATATAGGGCAGTCTCCTGGCTCGTTCTGTCGGATTTGTGGGTGCATAGAGCAGGTCCATATCTCACTTTCAGCTGAAGCTTGAATAGCTTCTGCTTCATGGTCATGTGTATCAGCAGATGAGCTTGAATTTTGATTGTTTCCGAAAATTAAATACCCTACTACCAAACCGATAGTAATGGCAATAATAGCGGTGATGATGATTTTTATATTTGATTTCATTATTCTTCCTCTTTTTGGTTAATTAATTATTGTACTTCGATGGGAAGTCGGACCTCTAAGTCATCCCATGCTACACTGATAAAACCCTGCTTGTCACTTTGGGGAATTACTTTATAAGTGAGGGATTCTAAAGTTTCTTCCAGTTTTTCAGGTGTAACATCTACTCTTACCACATCCTGTTGCGCATCATAATCATCTGCTAAATGCTGCTCATGATTTTTATTAATAATTAATGTCCAGGTAGAAGCATCAGGAATAGTGAAAAAAGCATATTTCCCCTTTGGTATAGTTTTTCCTTGTATAGCCACATCTTCAGAAAACTCAATCGAAGTGGCTTTATGCGCTCCTGTCACCCAGACTTGTCCGTATGCGACCAATCCGTTCCAGATTGTTCTTCCTCTTTTACCAGGAGAGGAATAGTCGATATGAACATGCACATCTCCTATATTTGCCATAGTTTGTAAGCGAGGACTTAAAACCTTTTTAGAATTATCTGGAGTAGCTTCACTTGCTTGGTGCTGGTGAGTCGTATCGTTATTTTCATTACTTTGCTGATTAGGTTGACAACTAGTAAGTGCCAAAAATCCAATTAATGTAAGTGCTTGATATAATTTCATCTTAATGTTTTTTTTGATTAATGTAAATTGTTATTGAATGATAAATCGCTCAATGCTACTTTTGGCAATATGACTCTGCACAATAGCTTTGAGTATCTTGAGATCGTAATCAATGAGTTCTTTTTCCAACCTTAGAAGATCATCGAAATTGTCGCCTTTTGAGCTATATTCCGATTCTAGAATATTAATTGCTGCTTGAGTTATTTGGATTTGCTTTTCGTACAAATCCATTTTCAATTGGGCTGCTTGATGATCGCTAAAAGCTTTTTCAATTGTACTACGGAACAGAGAAAGCACATCTGCTCTTTTATTATCTAGAGCTTCAATTTTTAAGTTTTCTTCTGCTTGCTTGGCGGTGTATTTTTCTCGATAAAGTGGAATCTTTACCGAGGCTTTTAACTGTAAAATATCCCGCCCATTATTAATTGGATTAGCATCACTCCTTCCATTGATCATGATATAATCCATACCAACTCCAAAGGAGGGTTTTCCATCCAGTTCATTGAGGGCTATAGCTTTCCTCGACACTTCCTGTTGTAATTGAAACATTCGTAGTATTGGATGATTTTCCTGAATGTTACGGGTTAGGGTATCCTTACTAAAAGATAGTGGTGCAAAAACTAAGCTATCAGTACTAAATATGGGTGTTTCCAAAGGTTGATTCAATAGCTGATTGATAGTTGAAGTTGGATTGATTTTAGCCGTTTCTAAAATTTCCAGTTCTTGTAGTAATTCTTCTATCTTTAATTGAACTCTTAGTACATCTGCCGCAGTAGCTTTACCACTTTCTACTTTAGAAAGAGCCAGTCTTTCCAATGCGTTAAATAGATTTATGTTTCGTCGAATGATAGCTTGACTTTCCTGTATTTCATAGAGACGGAAGTAGGCAGTTTTTAGCTCGTAAAAAAGGTTTAACCGCTCTGCACCTATTCGCTCAAATAAAGCTTTAGCTTTAGCATTTTCTAAATCAGCTTTACTATCCAAAGTTCCAAACCATGGGAACATTTGGGTAGCACTTAATCTGGCTGTTTGTGCGCCCAATCTAGTTTCAACGGGTAATGGAAAAGCCCCGATACCAACTTCAGGGTCTGGTAGTTGGCTGACCTGTGGGGCTTTTTGTAAAGCTGCCATATACTCTTGCTTCAGAACTTTTAATTCTAAGTTTTCGGTAACTGCTTTTTCCATCAGGTTATCCAACGATTGGGCAGATGCAGATGTAAAACTTAGCGTACTGATTAGACCTATAGCAATGACCATAAGCCCCCCTTTATTTGGTTTGAATCGCTTATCAATTCGTAAACTCCATTCTTGCCAAAGTGAATAAAGTACAGGCACGGTAAACATGGTAATCATCTGTAAAGTCATACCTCCAAAAGAAGGAATTGCCATTGGTAACATTATATCTGCTCCTCTCCCCGTAGAAGTAAGAACTGGTAGGAGGGCTAAAATAGTAGTAGCAGTAGTCATCATGGCTGGCCTTACTCGTCTCAAACCACCTTCCACCACAGCATCTCTTATACCCTCAATGGAATTAGGTTTATTCCGCTTAAAACTGTCTTTTAAAAAGGTGGCAACCAACACGCCATCATCTGTAGCAATACCAAAAAGTGCAAGAAAACCTACCCAGACTGCTACACTTAGATTAATTGTCCTGATTTGGAACAAATCACGCATATTTGTTCCAAAGAAATCAAAGTTCAAGAACCAGTCCGTATCATAAAGCCCAATCATAATAAAACCACCTGCAAAGGCAATAAATACACCTGTAAAAACCATAGCAGAAATGGTGACAGAACTAAATTGGAAATAAAGAATCAAAAAGATGATTGCTAAGGCGATCGGTACGACAATACTTAGGCGTTTGCTGGCTCTGACTTGTTGTTCATAGTTTCCAGCAAAACGGTAACTAATACCCGCAGGAACTTCAAGGGTTCCATTATCAATTTGTGATTCTAAGTAGTCCTGAGCGTTATTGACTACTTCTACTTCTGAAAATCCATCTTCTCGGTCAAACAAGACATAACCAATTAAAAAACCATCTTCACTTTTAATGGATTGAGCACCTTGTTCGTAGCGGATTGTCACTAAATCTCCTAGTGGTATCTGCTGACCCATTGCTGTAGGAATATAAATACGTTTTAAGGCTTCAGGGTCATTTCTCAATTCTCTAGGGTAGCGAATACGAATAGCATAGCGTTCTCTTCCTTCAACAGTTGTGGTCATGGTCATCCCACCAATAGCGGCCTGAATATATTGCTGAACTTTTCCTACAGTTAATCCATGACGACTGATTACATCTCTATCTATGTCTAGGAGTAAATAAGGTTTACCCACTATTCGATCAGCAAAAACTGCGGCATCTTTCACCCCTTCTACATCTTTCAGGTATTTTTCTAGTTTTAATCCAAAAGCTTCAATTGAAGCTAAATCTCCACCCCTAACCTTAATCCCCATTGGTGCACGCATTCCAGTTTGAAGCATTACCAGTCGAGTCTCAATCGGTTGTAGTTTTGGAGCAGATGTTACCCCAGGCACTTTAGTAGCATTGACGATTTCATCCCATATATCATCTGGGTTTTTAATCTCATCTCTCCATTGTCGGAAGTAGCGGCCTTTTTTATCAGGTATTAATTCATCCGCTTCATCTCGGATATATTCGTCGTTCTCATATTTAAAGCGAATCCGCTGACCATTTTCATCGGTTTTATATTCAGACTTATAAAGAATAACATTCTCATACATTGACATAGGCGCAGGGTCTAAGGCACTATTGACTCTGCCTGCCTTACCTACTACTGTTTCAACTTCTGGAATAGCGGTAACTGCCATATCCAGCAAGCGAAGGTTTTTGATGTTTTCTTGCATACCTGTATGTGGCATAGAGGTTGGCATTAATAAAAACGATCCTTCGTCCAGGGCAGGCATAAACTCTTCGCCTGTTTCTTGGAAGACTAAAAAACCTTGATAAACAATGAAGGAAACTACTATCAAAAACAGGATTTTAAACCGTAGGAGAAACCGTAGAATTTGCTCGTAGAAGTAGATAATTATATAAAAGAAGCCAATTAATCCACCTGCTATAATTGCAATAAAAAAGAAGTTGGTTAGCGTGCTTTGATTAACGCCCAGCGGCATCCAAGTCGCAGCCAAAAGCCAAGCTACAATTAAGGCATAAATAATATTGGTTAGTATAGAAAGGATATTAGCATTTCTTTCGGAACTATATTGTTGAACCAATAGATGTAATATTCCAGCTATACCGACAATAGCCAAAATCGCTCCCAAGAAGGGATCATATAAGAAAGAAATTACAAGTCCTCCTATAATGGCTAATAAATTGGTAATATAAGATATGGATCTCCGATTTGATTTAAACGAAAATATGGTATGTGCTAAGGGGGGAACAATTGTAATGGCTACAATAATAGATGCGACCAAAGCGAAGGTTTTAGTATAGGCTAAAGGCTTAAATAGTTTACCCTCAGCAGCTTCCATTGTAAATACTGGAAGGAACGAAATTACAGTAGTAGCAACCGCAGTAATTACCGCAGAAGCCACCTCTGTAGTAGCTTCATAAATACTTTCTAACAAAGGTTCCTCCGGTGGAGCTTCATTAACCCGTTTGACCATGCTTTCTGCCAGTACAATTCCCATATCTACCATTGTTCCAATGGCAATAGCTATGCCCGATAAGGCGACAATATTAGCGTCTACCCCTAAATATCTCATGGCAATAAAGCACATCAATACAGCTACAGGTAAAGTGCCTGAAATAAGTAAGGAGGATTTTAGGTTAAGTAGCATCAAGATTACTACAATAATAGTTACCAGAATTTGTAGGCTAATGGCTTCTTGAAGCGTGCCAATCGTTTCATTTATTAGTTGAGTACGGTCATAAAAAGGAACTATCTTAACCTGTGAAACGGTACTATCCCGTAGTATCTTGGTGGAAAGTCCAGGTTCTATTTCAGCAATTTTGGCTTTTACATTATTGATGACTTCTAATGGGTTTGCCCCATATCTCGCGATGACAACACCACCTACGGCCTCTGCTCCTGATTTGTCTAATATGCCCCTTCTGGTAGCAGGAGCAATATTTACTCTTGCTATATCTCCAATCCTAATTGGAACATTATTATTGACCTTAATCACGCTTTTCTCGATGTCTTCTACCTTTTGTACATAGCCTAATCCCCGTACAAAATATTCAGCTAAGTTGATTTCAATAGTTTGCGCCCCTACATCGATATTACTGCCTTTTATAGCATTCATCACCTGCTCTAAGTTGATGTTATTGGCTTTCATAGCCTCTGGATCAACATCTACTTGGTATTCTTTTACGAATCCCCCAATGGAAGCGACTTCAGCCACTCCTTCGGCAGCTGATAAACCATAGCGTACATAAAAATCTTGGATGGTTCTAAGCTCATGTAAATCCCAACCACCCGTTGGATTACCATCTTTGTCTTGACCTTCGAGGGTATACCAATAGATTTGGCCCAATGCGGTAGCATCAGCCCCTAATGTTGGCTGTACCCCATCCGGCAGGGTATTAGCTGGTAGAGAATTAAGTTTTTCTAAAATTCTACTTCTGCTCCAATAAAATTCTACCTCATCATTAAAAATTACATAAATGCTTGAAAAGCCAAACATAGAGTTGCTACGAATACTTTTCACACCTGGGATACCAAGTAAAGCTGTAGTTAGAGGATAGGAGATTTGGTCTTCTACGTCCTGTGGAGAACGCCCCATCCATTTTGTGAACACAATTTGCTGATTTTCTCCAATGTCAGGAATAGCATCTACTGCCACGGGGTCACGAGGAAGCTCATTAATACCAAAATCAAAGGGCGCAGTAACTAATCCCCAACCAACAAATAGTAGTAGTAGTAAATAAGCCACTAGCTTATTTTCCAGAAAAAAACGAATAAAATTATTCAACATGTCGCATATACATTTCTTTTTGATAAATGCTTAAACTGATGGCTAAAGCCATTTCAGTAAAAACCCAAATACACCATTAAACCAGCAATGATTATTCATTGAGGCCTGAATGGAAAAAGAAAAATATATGCTATAAAAGGAAAGCTTGATTTAAGACAGGGATGTCTTTTTGTATGAGTGGAGGTCTGTAATATGTAAAATTAGCTGCCTCTCGTTCAAGCCTGTAATCGGTTTCTATAAAAACAGCGACATACGCAATTACAAACTGTTTTAGTTGTTTGCTAATAACTATGTCATTTGCTTGAACTTTATGGTCTTGATCAGATTCAAGCTGTACGGTCTTGTTAGAGCAACAACCTTTGTCTTCAGGACAGGCTTTTTTATCCACCATCATCTTTTTATGATGCGGACAATCTTTCATAGGCTCACTATCACCTGATAGTTCATGACAAGTTTTAGCTTTCCCAAAAAGATTAATGGACTTTAACTCTCCACCGCAGTAGTGCATATCTATTGCAAAGCTTGTTGATGAAAAGAGCATCAAAAAAGCCATAATTAAGGCAAAATAAAGATATGTACGTTGAATAATCACTTGAATATTGAAACTACGCTTTGATATTAAGATACAAAATTAATATTAAACATCCAATTATACCGCAATAACGAAGTGTTTTCTACATTTATTTTGCAACTAAATATATAGTGAGGGGAGTACTATTGATTTTAGTACTCCCCTCATTTTATTTACTAAGCGGTTAGTTCCTCCGCTGAAAACCCCACGGTAGCAATTGCTTTTTTTACTTCTTCAGCTGACAACTCTTCCGTTTTGACCGTCAAGACGCGGTCAACGCTTTGTAAGTCAACATCCCAAGCTTCTATTTTTTCTTCACTATCCAATACAGGCGTAACTTTTGACAAGCATCCTGTACAATTGATATTACTTTTAAATTTGAATTCTTTCATTGATTTTAAGATATTTTGGTGATGATTAAAAATTAAATTTTTGCTCTTTTTAAGCGTAGACTATTACTCACGACAGAAACTGAACTTAAAGCCATTGCTGCTCCCGCTATCATTGGGTCTAGCAGGAAACCATTTATTGGATAAAGCAATCCTGCTGCGATTGGAATACCAATGATATTGTAGATAAATGCCCAAAATAAGTTCTGCCGAATGCCGATTACTGTTTTCTTTGATAAATTCAGTGCTTTGGGGATAGCTTGTAAGTCAGAGGTGATTAAAGTCATTTTAGCTACATCCATTGCAATATCTGATCCTTTGCCCATTGCGATACTTACATCTGCTTGTGCTAAGGCGTGACTATCATTAATACCATCTCCTACCATAGCGACTATCTTACCTTGCTGTTGTAGTTTTTTAATAAAATTGGCCTTATCAGAAGGCATTACTTCAGCTTGAAAATGTTGTAAATTCACTTGTTTTGCTACCTCAGCTGCGGTCTGTTTATTATCACCAGTGAGCATGTATACCTCAATGTTTTGCTGTTGCAAAGTCTGGATAGCTGACTTGGAAGTTGCCTTTATTTTATCAGCAATCGCTAAAACAGCTACCACCTCACGACTGTTTGCGAATAGGATTACCGTTTTAGCTTCGCTTTGCCATTGACTCAATAAGTTCTTAGCTTTCTCAGAAATACTAATCTTATTTTTGACTATTAGCCGCTCATTACCGATAAAATATTGTTCTCCTTTTTCATCAAAAGCAGTAACTCCTTGCCCAGTTATGCTGTCAAACTTCTCTATTGGACTCAATTTGACTCCTTCTGATTTAAGGTGATTTGTCACTGCTTCCCCCAAAGGATGCTCTGACTGGGTTTCCATTGCTAATAGGATCGAGCTTAAATGGTTGGATTCATTTTCATTTATCCAATGTACATTGGTGATTAAGGGTTTTCCCTCGGTTATGGTTCCCGTTTTATCTAAAACGATAGCATTCACGCGGTGACCTAATTCTAGACTTTCTGCATCTTTAATCAAAATGTTATTTTCTGCCCCCTTCCCTATTCCTACCATAATGGCTGTTGGAGTCGCTAATCCCAATGCACAAGGACAAGCAATTACCAGTACTGCTACTGAAGTCAATAAAGCATGGGTGAAAGCATCCTCTCCACCTAGAAACATCCAAGTAGCAAAAGTGATAATAGAAATAATAATAACGATGGGTACAAATATACCAGCGATTTTATCTACTAGTTTTTGAACAGGAGCTTTGCTGCCTTGCGCCTCCTGAACCATCTCTATGATTTGGGATAATAAGGTTTCTCCTCCTACTTTTTCAGCTACAAACCTGAAGCTACCTTTTTGATTGACAGTCCCAGCAAATACTTCTGCACCCTTTGATTTTTGCACGGGTATCGGTTCACCTGTTATCATACTTTCATCTACATAAGAGTTGCCACTTATCACTTTGCCATCTACAGGAATTTTTTCGCCTGGCCTAACTACAATAGTATGTCCAACCTCTACCTGATTAATAGGCATCTCTATTTCTTCTCCATTGAGTATCACCTTCAGGGTTTTGGGTTGCAACCCCATTAATTTTTTAATAGCTGAAGAGGTGTTAGACTTTGCCCTTTCTTCCAAAAGCTTTCCTAAAGTAATGAAGGTGATGATTACAGTCGCAGCTTCATAATAAACGTGTGGATGAATCCCTCTGGCATGCCAAAAATCAGGAAAAAATGTATTAAATACGCTGAATAAGAAAGCAATACCTGTACTCAAAGCAACAAGCGTATCCATGTTTGCTTTTCCATGTTTAGCTTGCTTCCAAGCATTTATAAAAAAGGACTGACCTAGCCAAAATAAAATTGGTATAGACAATACCATAGAAATCCATCTCCCAGGTATCCAATCCATGAAGAACATTCCTAGGATAAATACAGGTAGCGTTAAAATAGCCGACCATATGGTGCGTTGCTTTATATCTTGGTAGTGCTGCTGTTGCATATCCTCCTGTATCTGAGAGGCATTTTCAGTATTAAGAATTAAATCATATCCAACAGCTTGTAATGCTTTTTGTAATTTTTCTGCATTAGTGCTCTCGTCATATTCAACTAAAGCCATACTGTTAGCAAAATTTACATTTACGTTAATTACGCCACCCGTATTTTTAAGAATAGTTTCTACGCTGTTAGCACAGGCGGCACAGGTCATACCTGTAACTGGGAGAGACTCTTTTTTTGCTTTATTTTCAGCTATGATTTGACTTTCGGACATGTCCTGCACTTTTTTTATTTAGATATAGTGCAAATATCGTCCGATACCGAGATAAATATGTTACATCATTATGTGTATCTCTTACAAGATTTTGATATTAGATTTGGTCAAGAGGATTTCTATGCTTTGGATGTAATTTTTTAAACGCAGTTGGGGACATACCTGTAACTTTCTTGAATTGCCCCGACAAATGTGCCGTACTGCTATAGCCCATATCATAAGAAATTTCTGAAAGGGTTTGCTCATTATAAGTCAGTAATTCTTTAACTTTTTCGATTTTTTGAGACATAATATATTGCTCAATAGTCCTACCTTCTACAGCAGAAAATAAGCGGCTCAAATGTGCATATTCATAATTTAGCTGCTCTTTTAAGAGAACCGAATAGTTTTTTTCAATTGGCTGCTGTTTGTGGTGTATTTGATCAATGATAGTAGCTTTGATGGAATTAATTATTTGCGATTGCCTATCGTCTAAAAGCTCAAAATCTCTTTCATACAAATGCTTTCTTAGCATCTCCATTTTCTCAGGGGATAAATCTTTCTCAATAATTACTTTACCTAATTGTACATCCACTACCTCTATACTCAAATTATTAAGTATTTGATTGACCGCATCGATGCACCTTGGGCATACCATGTTCTTGATGATTAATTCCATTCAATACTTTATTGGTTACATGGTTTCTTTACAAGGCAAAGCCTTTAATTGTTTTCAATAAAAAATTTAAAGACCTCCTAGTACCTTTAGTTTACCTTATTTAATGCCCCTAAATTAGGGACGAAGACTAAGAAATTAAATCACAGTTTTCCTCTTCTAATTCTGTTTCGACCGTGTAATGGGCGAAATGGTATTCTTTAAGAACCTCTTTAATTGAATTCTTTACTTTTAAGATTTGATTGAACTCCGTAATGTTTTCAAGGCAAACATGTGTAGTGAATACATGGTGCTCTCCTTCCAGAGACCAGATATGAGTATGATGTAATGAGCTTATATTTTCGATTTTTAATATTTTTTGTTCTACCTCCGTTAGGTTAATATCTTCAGGTACTCCCTGTAAAAATAAATGAAGTGTTTCTTTGAGTCTTTTTATAACATTCCACAAAACATACAAAGTGATTAATATTGATAAGGCAGGATCAAGGTAGGGAACATTTTTAACCAGAAGTACAAGTGCCACCATCAATACCGCCACCCATCCTAGGACATCTTCCAGTAGATGCCAGGAAACTACCCGTTCATTAAGTGTTTTACCTTTGCCTACCTTCCAGGCAGCATATCCATTGATTGCTATACCAAGTATTGCAAAGGCCACCATTCCTAAAGCATTTGACTGTTCTGGTTCTAAAATGCGGTTAACTGCCTCGGAGATAATATAAACTGATCCTCCGATTAGAACGACACTATTGATTAAGGCACCCAATAGAGAAAATCGACGATAGCCAAAGGTGAATTTACCGTCAGCACTTTGTTTAGATTTATTATTCAAATACCAAGATAACCCCAAAGAAATACTGTCGCCCAAGTCGTGCAATGCATCAGAAAGAATGGAAACACTATTTACCCAAATTCTGCCTATGATTTCTATAATAGTGAACCCTAGGTTTAAGAAAAATGCCAGCTTTAAGTTCTGGTTGGAATCGTCGCGGTGATGATGATTTCCCATATAGTTTTATTTAGTTTTTTGATTAAATCCAACGTCTCACTTTTTTACAGTAATCGCTATAATCTTTATTGTGTGACGCTCTTAAGAAGTCTTCTTCTAGCCTTACTTGTGTTTGGGTAGTTGTAGTAGAAACGATAGCAATCAGCAAAGTAAATGCATTAGGAATCACTAAGAATAAGCCTATATTTGCCAAAATGATGCCTAAAAAGATAGGGTTTCTGGAAATTGAAAAAAGCCCTTTTGTGACCAAGTCTGTCTTGTTTATTGTATCAATACCAATTCTCCATGAGTCTGCCATTTGTAATTGGGCAATAGCAACCCAAATTAGCGATAAGTGCAATAAAACCCAACCAAAAATTTGGAATGCACCATTTTCTAGATACCAAAATGGCAGTAAGTATTCATACCAACTACCTAAAAAGGCATAAATCCCTACTACCACAATTTCTAGGAAAGAAATCAACTTGAAGAGCCTACCATTGTACCCATGTGCATCATCCGTCCCACCAAAAGTCATAGGACTGACGCCTGTATTCCGCCAGACCAAATAAGACCTTAAAAAGAAAGTAAGTAGAAAGTAGATTACTAAAAATAGAAAAAGATACCATTGGCTTGTCATTATTTTTTCTACAAACTTATCGAAGATTATAATGCAATGAAATTGCAAATTTATGCTTGGCAGTTTTTGCAGGTGCCCTTGATGGTCATATCAACTTCATTAGTACTGAAACCTTCTGGAAGCTTTACAAAGGGTATAAAAACCCTTTCTAGACAAATGATTTGATTACAAGTTAAACAGTAAAAATGTGGATGCTGATCTAAATGTTCCCTTGGAGTGCAATGCTCCTTACACAGGCCATATTTAACCTCATTCGTTCCAATATCGATACTATGTGTAATGCCCTTTTCTTCAAATGTTTTAAGGGTGCGATAGATGGTTATCCGGTCAGATTTTGGAAACGCTTTTTCTAATTCAGCTAGACCAAAGGTTTTATTATTATTCATAAAATGTTCCAAAAGAAGTTGCCTCATCGGTGTGATGCGGACTGCTTTTTGGTCTAAAATTTCATTTACTTTATTCATTACCTTGATAGCTTTAAAATTCTTATTGCTCCCTGTATAACAACAGCGAAAACTATTATTCCAATCATCAAATCAGGAATGGCTGAATTGAATAGTTTTACCAAAATGGCCGCAGTAATGACCCCCAAATTGATAATAATATCATTAGAGGTAAAAATAGAGCTTGCTTTCATGTGGGCTTCCTCACTACTTTTAGATTTTTGAAGCAGATATAAACAAGCACCATTTGCAATAAGTGCAAAAATGGAGACTACAATCATTGTCTCAAAGTCGGGCATTTGTTCGACTCCTAGAAAACGTCTTAATACTTCAAAGAAGCCGAACGTTGCAAGTCCGATCTGAAAATAACCAGCTATTTTAGCTATGTTTTTCTTTCTTTTGATTGTTCCTCCCACAGCATATAGACTAATGCCATAGACGAAAGCATCTGCTAACATATCCAGACTATCTGCAACCAATCCCATCGACTTAGATATTAAGCCTGTGGTCATTTCTATTACAAAAAAAACGAAATTGATAATTAGTACTATCCAAAGTAGTTTTTTTTGATTGTTGTCCTCTTCGAATTCGATTTCATTTGTTGACTCAGTACTGAGATGGCTTGCACCTAGATTTAATTCAGTAATTGCATTTTCGATTGGAGTCTTTTCACCAGTGTGGAAAATAGATAGTTCTCTTTTGGGAATATCAAAATGTAGATGTTTGATATTCCCCATGCCATCTAACTTCATTCGAATTAGATTTTCTTCAGAAGGACAATCCATCTTAACAATTTTATATACTGATTTCTTCATTATCATATTCGTTTAAAACAACAGGGTAGTGTGCTGATTAACACACCACCCCGTTAATATAAATAACGTTTTAATCTTCATCTAGTGCGCCCAATAATGTCCATTTTACGCCTGCAGTAAAGATGAACCCATCTGTTGGTGCCCAAATCTCGGGAAAAGTAGGATTGCTTAGTGGAGGGATCACCGTATTTTGATAATTCGATAATCGGGTATCTGTGAAATTTTCAAAATTGACAAAAACATTAAATCTTCCTAATTGTCTCGCCGCCAGAAATCCCATTGTGACAAAGTCATTTACAGGAGTAAAGTCGGAAAGCACTTGATCGCCCGTAAAATAGACTTCATAACCAAATCTCCATTTGTCATTTTCGTACATCAAAATTCCACCCGCATTATGTCGAGGTGTTATGGGTTTTTGACCCCGAATGCCGTTGTAATCTAATTGAGCATCAATGAAAGCATATTGGAGAAAAAGCTTGAAGTTTTGATAGCTGAATTTGATATTGGTTTCTAAACCTTTAGAATTGGTGTTTCCATCAGCATTCTCAAAAGAAAAATCGCTACCAGCATTTTGTATTAAAATTAATGGATCATATAATTGAGTGTAGAACAAGAGATTGTTGATGGAGAAACTGACATTTTCAAACAAAATAGTTTTGTAATTAATGTCTAAGTTTCCACCCAAAGAGGTTTCCGCTTTCGTACCGTCGATTCTTATCGGCAGGATATTTTGAAAGGTTCTAAACTCGGCCTCTTCACTAAAGATGGTCGGTAGTTTATAGCCCATCCCTCCACCAATTCTAGCGGTCCAATGCTTATCTAAGTCCAATAATAGATTAATGCGTGGTAATACAAACCAGTCATAATCTGTATTGTAATCGATACGTAAGCCTGTCTCTAAGGCTATTTGATCAGATAACGACCATACGTTTTGACCAAAAATTCCAAAAGTGGTATTGCTGTAATCCCGAACAGGATTTTCAGTGAACCTTTCCTCCACAAATTGATCGGTATAAACATTTGCCCCAAGCGCCCAATCTGTATTTTCATTAGCAACCGTATAAGTTGCTTCTGAAAAGCTAGCCAATTGTTGTCCTGCAAAAGTGAAATTGGGTATTGCAATGCTCCGGTCAAAATAATTGATACTATTTCTGATTGTAAAACTAGCTTGTTCGGAAATTTGCCTTTGGAAAGTGGCTTGTGATGCCAAACGAGTAGATACATTTTCTTCAGTAAATGGATGCGCGCTACTGGGTTGCTCTTCAATGGCGATAACATCTCCTCCCAAACGATTTTCAAAAGAGCTATTGATACCGATTCTTAAACTACTACGCTCATCAAAATCATAAAAAAAAGTAGGGTTAACCGAGATACTCCTGACCTGGGGTATATCAGAAAAATTATCATTATTTACATCGTATACCTGTTGTAAATTGCCTGCTGTATAAAGCGTAAATCCAGCTTTACCATATTGTTGCGCATAAAAAGCATTGAGCGTAGACCCCAAAGCTTGCGTTTGGGAAAGCATCAGTTCCAGATTAGGTTCTTCTTCGGGCGTACGGCTAATCAAATTGACTAGACCTGCAATCGCACCACCACCATATAAAGTAGAAGCACTTCCTTTAATGATTTCCACCTGTCTCAAATCTAGCGGGGGGATTTGCATAATGCTTAAACCGCCAGCAAAGCCTCCAAAAATCGGAAAACCATCTTTCAATAATTGCGTATAGCGTCCATCAAGGCCTTGTATCCGAATGCTTTGATTAGCGGAGTTAGCAGAGGTTTGTTGCATTTGAATCCCGGTGCTTTCTTTCAATAAAGTAGCAATATTAGTAGGATTCATAAAACTTTTTTCTCCTAACTCTTCGGCTGTAATGGCCTCTAGCCGAGTTGGTAAATCTTGAATTAAACGACTGCTTCGAGTTGTAGTCACCGTGACGGCTTCTAGTTCCTCACTTCCTGATTCTAATAAGACCGTTAATGGAGCTGATTGGGGAAGGCTTACTTCCAGTTCTTCTTCCTCATACCCAATGTAACTAAGCTTAATTTTAAAAGTTCCATCTGGTAAGTCTGCGATGGATGCGCTGCCATCAATGCCCGTGACATTGCCTTTGTTAAGGCTTTCTATAAAGACATTTACACCAATGAGGGTTTCCTGCGTCTCCGCATCTAGAACAACTACATTAAGAACATTTTGGGCATTAGCAATATGAAGGGCCGTTACTGCCCATATTGACAATAATATTTTTTTCATTCCAATGAATTAAATTAATCAAACAATTGATTTTTTGACTTCACGTCAATTTGTATGTTGATTAACCTAATTTCGGCGGTTGCCAAATAGCTTTGAATGAAAGGAGACCAGAAAAGGATGGCTCTTTAAAAGTAGGATCAGAAAAAATAAAATAAGGAGGATTTATCGCAATTTCTGCTTTGAGCGGATTGCGAACGGTTATTTGACAGCAACTGCAAGTACATAGAGGCGAACAGTGATCTGAACATTCATTCTCATGCTCATGCTCCTCATCTTGATGTAATTCTATCCCTATGGTTTCTTCTATATCAAAAACGCACCAAAGAGCTTCATCCGCGCAAGGGAGGACAGCTAAAATAAGCATATAAATGCCTAGTATGGTGCTTGTTTTTTTCATAGACTGCAAAGATAAGTTTAATCAGGATGCAATCCAATTGCATTGTAGTTAACGATAAACAAATAGCGTTTTGTTGCTTTTTGAATGAAAATCTACTTACAGCAACTTTTATCTCCATTCTGCATAGGTGGACATTGAACAGTTCCATAACTACAGTAAACACAACAATCCCCAGCCTTTGGTTTCAGAATACTTTTGCAGTTTTCACATTCATAAAAGAATTGACAAGCATCAGTAGGCATAGTCTCTTTTTTTTCGTGTTCACAGTTGGGGCAGGTAAGTACTGATTTTAATTCAACTACCATAGTATTACTTTTCAATTTCATGTTCAAATTGGATTAGATATGCTTTGTTTTTAGTCCTTTAGGTTCGTTTCTTCTTTGACTCTGTATCCTGTAGAATTGATTGCGGCTTTTACATCATCTAAAGAAGATTTTGTTTTGTCAAATTTCACCGTAGCTCCAGCGGTTTCATAACTGACTTTTGCTTCAATCACTCCAGGAAGTTCTGCCAATGCGTGATTTACATGTCCCTCACAGCCACTACATGTCATACCGGAAATTCCAAGTGTAATAGTTTCAAGATCAAGACCAGGAGCATTTTCGAAGGTAGTCAATGTTGGCTTGCTCGCATCAGAATAAAAAAGATTCGAATAGCTTGGAAAAGCCAACATTAATAGTGCAACCACGGTGACTATTCCCAGAAAAGATTTAGACTGGCCAAAGGTAGGTTTCCCATCTTTTTCACAATCACAATCCACAGCTTCTTTTTTTACGGGTTTAAGTTTTTGATACCAAGCAAATCCCAGAACTACTAAAGTCAATCCAATTAAATATGGCCTTGCTGGCTCTATAAAAGAAAAAGTTGTGGCTAGATTACTTGTTCCTGCTAGCAAAGCCAAGAAAGGTGTTATGCAGCATAGGGAAGCCGTGATAGCAACCAATAGGCCTGTACCTGCCCATTTTTCTGATGAATCTTTTATTTTCATATCAATTTTATTTTATTTAGAATTTAAGCAATTACTTAAATTATGGGCTAAAAAATATTCGTATTTATACTCGATGAATTTTGCTACTACAATTTAACTAACATCAGCCCTGACAAATGGGAACAAAGCATTAATCAAAGATTTTGCACTATCTGTGAGGTGATAATAAATGGTTGATCCTTCTCTTTCTGTTTCTACCAAATTGGCATCTTTTAGTTTTCTTAAATGTTGAGAAACGGCAGGTAGCTTCATTTCTAAAACTTCACTTAGATCACAAACACAAAGTCTAGTTTCTTCCCTAAGTAGCATAAAAACACTTAGTCTAACTTGATTTCCAGCTAAATTTAAGGTGCGTGATAAATCCGAAACTGAGGTAGAAATTTCAGCTAATATTAGCTTGCATCTATTGATTTGTTCTTCGCTTCTATCTACACGGATACATATGTTATTATCTTTTGCCATAGAGCAAAAGTAAGGATGTTTGCTTATTTAAGCAAGTGCTTAAATAGTAGTTGGCATAAATTATATTTAATTGCTTGCTCATGAAAGAGATTCCCTTCATCTCATATCCCCCTAAACGGTCACCATTTTCATTCAAAAATATTCGCCCATTCAGGTTCCAAGGGACAATCGAGGGAAGGGATGTGGAATTGTAGCTACAGAAACCCTTCCTGGTTTATCGTTCTGCTACTTTTATCTAAATCTCGGCTTTCCCATCTCTTTTAGCTACGTTAAGCTACTATCTATTGTCGAGTAGTAAAGGGACGTTCCTGCGTCACTAAACAGCCGATTTTTGACTTCCCATATGCTCTCCTAGAAAAAATAGAGCTTCTTCCCTTGACTTTACTCACCTATAGCCTGTAAACGCTACTTCGCAAAAGGGAGGATACCTCAATTAAGATTAGCAGTAGAGTATAACTACATAGAGGTTTTAGCTACCCTACCGGATAAAGGGAGTTTCCTTATTAAAATTTTCAAATTAGGTAGAGAAAAAGAAACCTTTACTATTTTTTAATAGACCAAATATTAGGTCTTTTCTATCGAGAAGCTGTATTTATTTTTTTAGTCTACTTACTCGCTTTTGATTTCTAAAGTCTAGTAATTCAGCCCTAATATATCGCTTCTCCTTCATATGGTAAAAAACCGTAAAATGACCTTCGCTAACTAGAAATCGTAGTACTTTGGAACAGACTCCAAGTAAGCGACACGCAGTACCAGTACTGACTAAATCATCTTCACCAATAACTCGTTGTACTTCATTATTTACATGGGCAAATTCTTCACGGATCATTGCTCTCAATAATTCCTTTAATTCGTGGGGAGTAATAGCGTGAAGAATGATGTTATTATTTTCCATTATTGTAGTGTTTTGATTGATAACTCTTGCAATCTAAGGGCTATTTTTTAGAACTGCAAAAGACAGATAATCAGTGACTTAAATGTTAAAATGGTTTCATTTGGAATCAAATGACATCGTAATGAATCTTAGATGATTTCAATTTGGAGTCAAATGAAATGATTTGGGAAAAGATGGGAAAACCAAAGTTTAAAAACTTTAACAGTTTTTAACAAATTTCTCCCACAAAACTCTAGATTTACTTAGCCAAAGAGAGCTTTTATTAAAAATGCCCTCCCTAAATGGAAGAGCATTTTTCGCTAAAGTCTTACAATAGTAGCATCATTAAGAAGAATTCTCCGCAATAAATTCAGCATCTTAATACGCTTATGATTATCCTCAATGGATTTTAGAATGGTCTGATGGGGAGGCTTTCCATTCTTCTCTCGTTGTTGCTTCTTCCCAATTGAAGCGTTATACCTTTCAGAAAACCGCTTTTCTAATCTATCAAAGTTGTGTTTTAGATAGGGATCAGTCTTATCTAGCTTTACTCCATAAAATATTGGATAGCCTATTTCTTGCCCTGCCTCTTTCCGTTTAGAGGAGGGCATTGGGACTTTCCCAGTAATAGAATTTTCAATTCTTCTAGTAATGGATCAGAATCTAAATTCTTTTCCTGACCTTTATTTTGTGATGCATCTTCAATAGGTCGGTCACTGTGTTCAGGTTGAGGAAGAGATAACACTTCATTTTGTTTAAGCTCTTTGGCGAACCTCTGGAGATCATTCCTAGCAACATAAAATTGTTTCAATTCCTTCCATTTTTCTTGATTCTGGAAAAGTTCTAATTGGGTCGCAAAAATAGTTTCTCTCAGAATCATTACTTCAATCACCCAACCAATAAGCATCAGTGTGCATACTGATATAATCCAGCTGTACCCATATGGGAAAAGCACAAGAATGGCTTCTATCAGTGATAACACGAGCAAGACAGTAGCCGCAATTATCCCAAATGACACTTTACCTAAAATTTGAGCAGGATTCAGTTGAAAAAAGAAGACAAGTGTTCCTCTTCCTGCCTGAATAGCAAGTGGAATCAAAAAAGCTGCAACCATAAAGCCAATGTTATTAGCTTTCTGAGCATGGAATATACCCATGATTAATGCAGATATTAAGTAAGTTGCGATTAGTAAGCCAAAACTTAGCTTAGGAAGGATTGAGCGGAGTCGTTTCACTGATCTCCCAAAATCATCATTGATTAGTATATTTTCCATTGGTATTTGTTTTTAATTTTTTATTTCAATAGAATTATGAATTTTGGTGAATTTATTGATTCACCACTTTCAGATTAGTGTGTGATTTTAATCTGCCATTTCCCTTTTCAATAATTGCTAGTGCAATCTCTTCAGCATTCATTTCACTATCTATTCCTATGTATTGCCTAAGCTGAGATTCGGTAGCATGGCCAGTCATCGGCATAATTTGGGCAAGACTGTAGCCCATTCGGTAAAGATTGGTAGCGAAGCTTCTTCGACAAATATGAGAGGATACCTCTTCATATTTTGCAACATAAGATTTTTCTATCCTGGCCTTTCGGCCCATATACTGTTCGATTTTCAATATTCTTTCATCAAATTCAGCTTTTTTGCATAGCAGCTTGAGTCCATCATTGAATTTTTGCATGGACATTTTTGGAGTGCAATACTCATTTCGTTGTAAAACTGGTATGAGCCAAGGAAAAATATTCAAAGGAATTTTGGCAGGTGTATCCGTTTTAGTTGAAATTAAAGAGAGAATCGGAACATTGTTAATAGTCCGATAGAAGTTATCCGAAGTGTATTTTGAAAAATCACTAAAACGTTGGCCCGTTCCTGCTCCAATGAGACAAATGTCTCTGACCTTTTCAAGGTGCCCTGAAACATCCATTTGGGCCAAAAAATCCAATTCCTGGACAGTAAGTGTAATTAATTGCCCCTTGGCTTTTTTCTGTGCAACGGACCATCCTATTCCCTGATAATCTGTATTGGAATGTAATTTTTTGCGTCGCGCCCTTTCTAAGAATTGGCGAAGCACTTGAAGGGTTTTGTTACCATATGCGAGCTGTACTTTTCTTTCAGCTAACCAGTCAATGAGTTTTAGCCTAAAGTTCCAATCGACATCTTCATAATCAAATCTCTTTTTCCTTCTGAAAATTTCTCTACCAAATTCTTTGAGAATATTGGTGTGCATTTCAAAAACCTTGTAGCTACTGCGTTTCATCCCTGTATCCTTCATTTCCTGAATTTCTACATTAATGAACTCAAAAAAGCTAAGTCGTTTCTTTTGTTGGTTTAAATCAGCCTTAGAAGACTCAGGAGATGCCTTTTTACCAGTTTTGGTATCTAAGCTAGTACGAAACGTCTTCAAGCTTACTGCCCCATAATCTGACGCAATAAATACATCCATGCAATAAACAGCGAGTTGATCTAACTTTCGTTTAATAATCAAAAGGTCTGTTCTTCCTTTTTGGGGAATCGGTCTCTGAGTTTTTAAATCCCAGTCTTTAGGGTGGATAGAAAGGCCAGTAGAGTAGACTAGCCTTTTGCCGTCGAAGCGAAACACTAAAGAAATAAGGGTCTCATTTTCTGCGGATGCTTTTCGAAGATTAAACTTCGGAGTTGGTAATTTTGCCATTGTTAATGATTGTATGGTTACGAATATAAATTCGATGACTCACACAACCAGCGTTGTCGGGATAGTTGTCGTTTGTTATCCCATCTTTTCCGCTGAATGGCAAAAATTAGTTGGTAGTTTCTTGAAAACATCCTATTTTACAGGAGTTTTTGCGGAATACCTAAGAAAACCCAATAGATACAACTGACCTAGTAGGTCTACGTAGAAAAAAGGTCGAGCACAATAGTGCTTGGCCTTTTTTCGTAGTAGGCTCGCTACATAGCGAGAAGTCTATCCCGGACGAATGAAACGCAGTGGAATGAGCTTATTCTTTTTGAAAAGTGCGCACCTTATGAAGCTGATAAATTTTCATTAATAACTCCTCAGCGTCAAAGGGCTTGCCAATAAAATCATCCATTCCGGCGGCTACTGTTCGTTCTACTTCTTCCTTGAGGACATTGGCTGTCATTGCAATAATCGGAATGCTGGCTTGCCCATTTTCTAATTTACGGATCGCTTTAGTCGTATCGTACCCATTCATCACCGGCATTTGGACATCCATCAGGATGAGGTCGAACGCATTATGCTTCAATTTTTCCAGTGCAATTACACCATTTTCGGCAACATCCACCTCAATGTCGGCTATACTATCTTCGAGTTCCTCTTGGGCTACAATAGCGTTAAAGGTATTGTCCTCTACCAATAAAATACGGATGCCTTTTAGCTGTGCCGCAATATCTTGTTGAGGCTGTTTTTCCGCCACCTCTCTATTGCTGGTGTGCTGTGCTAAAATGGAATAAGGTATTTTAAAATAGAACTGACTACCCTTCCCTTTGCTGCTTTCCACCCATATTTTCCCATCCTGTAATTCCACGAGTTTTTTAGAGATGGATAAACCCAGTCCGGTACCTCCGTATTTTCGAGAAGTGCCGGCATAGGCCTGATCGAAGGCACCAAAGATTTTTTCTAGACGATTTTCATCGATTCCAACACCCGTATCTGAAACACAAAATTGAGCATGCAGCAGATCAGAGCCCTCTTCTGCTATCGCCTTTAAATGAATACTGACGATTCCTTTTTCAGTGAACTTGATGGCATTACCGGTCAAATTCAAAAGCACCTGATGTAGGCGAGTAGGATCTCCTACGACCTGAGTCGGGAGCTCGTCTTTTACATTCACTTGCAAAAGGAGTCCCTTTTCTTCTGCTTTCAATTGCATGATGGTGGCCACATTCCGGATGACTTCCGCTGGTGAGAAAGGGATCTTTTCCAGTTCTATCTTACCAGCCTCCACTTTGGAAAGGTCAAGAATATCATTAATGACCACCAATAAAGAATTGGAAGATTCTTTAATGGCGTTTAAATAGACCATTTGATCCTCTTTGGGGGAACGGCGCAGCAGAATATCGGTCATCCCTTTGATTGCATTCATCGGCGTGCGAATCTCGTGGCTCATATTGGCTAGAAATTGCTGCTTGGCGCGTTCGGAAGATTCGGCTTTTTCTTTGGCGATGGCCAGATTTTCTTTTTCTGCTTTGATGGTCAAGGTGGCCTCCCCGATTTGTTGCTCCAAATCCTTTTGGCGTCGACGCAATTGTTGCGTTCGCCACTGAATGTAGCTGTAGACCAAGAGGAAGGCTAGTAGAAAATACCCCCCAATGGCCCACCAGGTTTCCCACCAGGGTGCCTTTATAGTAAAGCTATATGCAAAGGGCTCACTCCAGACCTGAGCAAGGCCAATGGCCTTCACCTTAAAGGTGTATTTACCCGGCGCCAGGTTTCTATATTCGGCTTTCGCTTCTCTGGAGGGCTCACTCCAATGATCATCCAGCCCTTCTAAAATATAGCGGTACTGAATCCGTGCCGGCGCCTGCCAGTCGATGGCTGAAAAATGGAAGGTCAAGTCATTCATCTTAGCGGGCAGGTTCAGGTTTAGTGGGTAGTATTGAAAATCGGGTAAGGCCTGATCCGAATCAAAAGCTTTGGCCACATCCGATCCAAAGTCAAGGCTATTCCGGTAAGTGCTGTCTTTGAGCAGGGCATAATCTATGGGCGTTTGCTCAATATCTATCGTTCGCAGTCGGATCTCTGGCGCCTGATCCGGAAAGGTGAACTGATCCAGGTCAAGCGTGGTGAGCCCATTGGCACTGAAGATGGACAGCTGGTTTTCAGCTATACATGGAACCTGATAATCCAGGTCATTTCCCAAACCATTTTCTTCGTTGAATTGAAAATACTGAAAAGAATCTAGGGGGGGGGCTTTCTCCTGTAATCCCCGATTTATGGACTGGTTTTCTTAATTCAATACCTCCCGAAGTACCCAACCATTGATTTCCAGCCTGATCCATAACAAAATTGGAAACCCTATAACTATTGTCCGGATTACGGTAAGCTCTAAACTCCTCCCCATCGTATCGAATTAAACCAACAGCATCATTGAACCAGATATTTTGCTGTGCGTCCAGACTCATACCAAAAAAACGAGGCAGGTTTGAAAATAGAGGCGTAACTTCAGCATTTACACCATCTGGGGATAGTTGGAGTTTTGTGATGATTCCTTGGTTGTCCAGCCAGCCTGTCCCCTGCTCATCAAACAAAACAAGCTCTCCATGGAGTGCTTTATCTGAAAAATAAATGATTTTATCTGGCTTGACCAGAGCGATACCACCATTCCACATCGTAAACCATTGGTTTCCTTGGGCATCTTGGGTCATCCCACGAATCTTTGCATCCTCCAGGTATTGTTCATCAAAATAATAATGAGTGAGTTTGTTTCCTTCCAATTGGGCGAGCATTCCGGACCAATAAACAATAGATGTACTCTCTTTATGATCCGATCTTAGCAGGTTAATCCCTGATGTGATCATATCACTTGATCCTGGTGATAATCCCATCGTTTGATAGGATTCCAAAACGAATGGCGCAAAATCATAACTAAGTACCTGGTTATTTTGCAGGGTATAGAGTTTGGCAGCCGATAAGTGATTAGCAGGATTTTCCGTGTACGGAAAACCAAACCACAATTCCTCTTTTGCAGAAGAATTAAGATAGGAAAATTTCAGAAAGGACGATAGATCGGAACTTAGCTCCTGTCCTTGATACCTGGTAAATCCATGGATATTGATGATTTCTATCTGCCTACTCCTGGAAGCGATCCAAAGTTTATTTTGTTGATCAAACATCATATCGGAAGCCTGAATTTGATGGGAAGCAAATTTGCGACTTTGTTCTCCATTAAAATGAAAAAGGCCATTTTCATTTGCCATCCAAATGCCCTTTTTTGGGTCTGGACATAAATACCATAAGTACTCATCAGCAGTACCTGGAGGCCTTTCATAATGAAGTATTTCAGGGTTTGCCGGGTCGGACGACACCTTAATTTGATATATCCCTCCTGTCCAATATTGTGAGCCCCAAATATTTCCTTCCCGATCTATTATAAAATTTAGCCCTATTGAGCCTTTTAGGGGCGTCTGAAATTTAGTAAAACGTCCTTCTCGGTAGGAATAGAGTGTAATAAGCTTCGATTTGGAATTGGTATTTGCAAACCATAAAGAGCCATCCTCGTCTAAGGACATTTGGAAATAATAATACATTTTAGCCTTAAACGAATACTTCTGCCAGGATAGGCCATCCCATTTTAATAATTCGGTTGCGTTAGCTATCCACAAATTATTTTCCTTATCCTCCAGTATATTTAAAGCAATAATACTTTCTTTGTCGCCTTTTTCAGTACTTAAGAAGTATTCTTTAAACGTATGACCATTGAAACAAACCGTACCCAATTGATTAATATTTGTTACATAATAAAACCAGATCTGGCCTTTATGATCCTCGTAAAGATTTATTATCTTTCCCTCAGGAAGTCCATGCTCTTTTCCATAATTAAAAAGTTGGGTTCCATTATAAACACTTAGGCCACAATCCGTCCCCATCCAAATATTTCCACTTCGGTCTTCAAGCAATTCATTGACTTGATCACATGGTAGTCCATCCCAATGCCCGAGAAGCTGCGTAGCGTAATTCCGATTGTCACTCAGTCTTAGCTTGCCTATGCTTATAGGTTCGGGCTGGCGAGCCGGCGTCTCCTTTATGGTATGGGTATAAATGGTACTATCCAGGGGAGGTATAAAGGGTTCTCCTTTCAAGCGGATCTTTTCAGGCGGCGAAACCGGATACGTTTCCTGAAGGGCGGCGGCTTCTACCTTAGGGCTTATTATCCCCTTATATTCCATTTTCAAGGCTTCCCGCGGCAAGATCTTGCCTTGGACGGAATAGCTTTGTCCCAAAACAAGAGTATCATTAGATGATCGACTTTTCCATAATATGGCGATTGAATCGGGTTGAATGACCTCATAGGCTCGCGTAGCCGTCTTCTCCCCAACACTTTGTGCCGGGAGGCTGGCCAATCCGGTGAAAAAACTTAATAGGAATAGGAATTTGAGTTTATGCATGGTTTTTTATTACTTTTTTCTAAGACTTTTACGGGATGGTGTAAGACTTCAAAAGTTTTGGTAACTTTTGAAGTCTCATTCCGCCAAAGTTTTTTTTTAGAACCATAGGATTTTTGGTTTTTTCAAAATTATGATCCTAAATTAGGGCAAGAATTGAAAAAACCCATTTTGGCTTATCCAACGGCTATTTAGTTGATCGAATGGTCAATAATAGCTTGTTGACGAGGCAAAGTCACTACCATGAAATCATTGGTCCCTTAAAAAACACGAGTAGAATTTAATAGCTAAACATCTAAAGCCATGAAAGTTAAAGCAGTTATTATTGACGATGATTATTTTATGTCGGAAGTATTAAAGGACTTACTGGCCGAAAACCACCCCTCTCTTATTCAAGTCGTGGGCATCGCTAATAATGGCTTTGAAGGCTTGAAAATCATCGAACAAGCGCGTCCTGATCTCGTCTTCCTAGATATAGAAATGCCCGATTTAAATGGCTTTGAGATATTGGGTATGCTCAAAGAAATTTCCTTCCAAATCATCTTTACCACCGCCTTTAGTCAGTATGCTATCAAAGCCATCCGTTTTAATGCACTGGACTATCTGGTAAAGCCAATTGACCCCAGAGAGCTAAAACAAGCCATCAAACGCTACCAGGCCAGCCATGCTCAAAATGCCAACTCAAAGCGTGTAGAACTAGCCCTTTTTAATCTGAAACAAGCAACCGCAGCAGATCAAATCCTACCGCTTCAACTTCAGGATGGCGAGATTCGACTTCGACTGAGCCAGATAGTAAGTATAGCAGGAGAACGCAACTACAGCATCTTTCGCCTCTCCGATAAAAGCAAAAAACTCAGCGCCAAGAACCTCGCGTATTTTGAGGAGATCCTCAGCGATAAAGACTTTTTTCGTTGTCACAAATCCTATCTAGTCAATCTCCTTCATATCGACTGTATTCAGGGAGATGGTTTTCTGCTAAAGGATAAGCAGGCCCTCATCCCTATTTCCAGAAGACGGAAGAAAGGAGCTAAGGAGTGGTTCATCAATCGTTCGCAGAAATAGTCTGGAAGGATAAGGAATCCGCCCTCTACCACAGAGAAGGTTTGGATATCCAAACCAGAATATTGGCCTTAAAAGAGCTGCCGCTTCGTTTGAGTCAGCAATACCAAGAAGCAAAAGCGAAGCTGGAAAGTGCTTTACTCCAATGGAAGGAGCAATACATTTTAAGAGCACCGGCGCAGGGGATTGCTCATTTTTCCCATCCCTTTTTTCCGGGGCAGTATATAGGTCAGAATCAGGCCTTATTGAGTATCCATGAACCCCATTCAGAACCAGAATTTGAGCTTCAGCTTGCTCAGCAGCAGTTTGGAAAAATCAAAGAAGGTCAAGAGGTCATTATCAAGCTGGAAAGTTTCCCATATATGGAGTATGGGAGCATCCGTGGAAAATTGTTATCCATTTATTCAGTACCAGAAGCTGATGGTTACTTCAAGGCGCGTGTACAATTGCCCAATGGCTTGCGCACTACGACCGGTCAACAGCTCTCCTACACGGAGAATCTAAGCGAGTGGGCGGAAATCGTCGTAGCCAAGCGTTCGATCCTACGGGCGCTCTTTTTCGATGCCCTCCGCGTCTGGTGGGCCGATGACATTCAGCACGAAGGGATTGTGAGATTAGACAATAACCCGAGCTGAGGAGTATCTAAGACCGCTTGATCAATGAGATGACCTCTGGATAAGTGTAATTGTCATCCTAAGCTATTTCTTCTAACTTGAAAAAAATAATCATCTAATTCTAACCAATTATTAAATGATGAACAATAGGATGGATTATACCACAAAACTTAAGGGTCTCCAAGTATTATTGGTCGAAGACAATGTCTTCATTGCCCAGATCGCACAGGAAGAGTTGGAAGACGCTATAGAAGCGGTATCCGTGAGCATTGCCAAGAACGGTGCCATTGCCCTGGAACGGCTCAGAACAGAGGATTTCGACATCATTTTGATGGATATGCATATGCCAGTCATGAGCGGAATTGAAGCTACCCGCGCTATTCGTAAGCTCGACAATGGAAAATCGAAAATACCCATCATGGCAATGACGGCCAATGTAGCAACCGAAGAAGTGGATCGCTGCTTCGCCGCCGGTATGGATGATTTTATCAGTAAACCCTTTAAGCCGGAGGACTTATGGCAAAAACTGGCAGCACTGATGGTGGCTAAAAAAATGAATCTTTAAAATCTAGTAGTATGGCAGAATTAAATCTATCGTTCTTATACCGATTCACAAAGGGCAAGGAAACCAAGATTAAACGCTACATCAGCATGTATCTTCAGCAAGCCCCTAATCTTCTGGAAAAGATGCGGCAGCAGCTCGATGATAAAGACTATAGCGCCTTGGCCATTACCGCCCATTCGCTGAAGCCACAAGCAGAATTTATGGGATTGTTGGACTTGAAAAATATCCTGATGAAAGTCGAAGCATTAGGTAAAGCACAAGCCCAGCAGGAAGAACTTATGGCACTAGTAGGAAAAGCCTGGCAATTGCACCAGCAAGCCGTCCCGAAATTGAAGCGTAAAGTAGAGGAGCTAAGTACCTGAGCCGAATGCTTCTTGCATCCCGGAGCTTTTTTATTTTTGAAGAGTATCCAGAGCTGTCTATCAAAAACATCTTTTAAGGCTACTCTTCGTTAATCCCGGAGTAAATCCGGGACATCTATGCGATGCATAGCTTGCCTCGATTAGCCTCAAAATACTGTTTTCTCGCCTGCAAAAGAAAACCTTAGACAACTTCATTGAAAAGTTGAGGAAAAAAGATACCATCATAAGGCTTATAGGTAATTGTGAACAGGTACTTAATTCTTTTAGGAGTCTCTAATAATCTAAAGAGATATCTTCAAACAAGGCATCCAAGTTTAAGATAATTTCCTTGAACAACTTACATAAACACTACTATATAATACTAAGATTTATATATCTTCAGCAATAGGAACTTAAACTTGATTATGGCAGAAAAGCACAAGTTAGCCGTTATTCTATTTGCCGATATTGCAGGATATACTGCTTTGATGGAGCAGGATGAACAGGCTGCACTAAATATTCTCCATCGTTTTAAAGGTGTTATTGAGACTACAACTCCGGACTACGAAGGTCAAATCGTGCAATTCTTTGGTGATGGGGCATTGCTTGCTTTTTATAGTTCTTCCAGAGCCATTGATTGTGCCCTAGCCATGCAAGTAGCCTTTCGAAAAGCACCTAAAGTGCCCGTACGAATTGGCATGCATATGGGGGAAGTCCTTTTCAAAAACGGCAATGCTTTTGGCAGTGGTGTCAACATCGCTTCGCGCGTCGAGTCGCTGGCGATACCGGGAGCCGTACTAATATCAAAAGTGATTGGCAATCAGGTTAAAAACAAGGAAGATTATAAGTTGACCAGCCTAGGTCGATTCGAATTCAAAAATGTCGAAGAACCTATGGAGGTTTTTGCACTAGCGAACCCTGGACTGATCGTTCCCAAGCGGTCCCAAATGAAGGGTAAGTTAAAAAAGCCTGCTTCCCGTTCTTTGCCAATCAAAACCATCTTGCCTATTGTCCTATCAGCGATAATTGGACTCTTGATTTGGCTTAATTTCAATAATCAAGAACAAACTGGCCAACTACTGCCCGAAAATATCCGAGAGGAAAAGGTGGCCGTGGCTGTGTTCAGTAATTTCACAAATGATCCTGATCTGGATGCTTTTGGTCATATGGCTTCGGATTGGATCTCTAAAGGTCTGAGAGCATTAAAAGTCAAAACGACTTCTCCGGAAATGATGCGCCAATATAAGGATCGGGTAGGTATACTTCCTGGCAATCCCGACAAAGAAGTCTCTCTATGGGAGCTCACTGATGCAGCATACGTCGTAACAGGATCCTATTACCAGAAAGGCGATTCGCTTCAGATCAATTCTCGTATAGAGTCAACCCTAAGTGGCGACAACATTTACGACTTTCCGACCATTTGGGGATTGATCGATCAAAAGGAAAAATTGATAACGGAGATACGCGAACAGTTAAAGGGATACTGGGCGCTCAAAGCAGTAGACAAAATAGCCACCATCAGCCCGCCCAAATACGAAGCTTATCAGCAATTCTTAAAATGTGGTCTCTTTGAACCAGATTGTCTTTCTAAGGTCCTAAATATCGACTCTACCTTTATCATGGCTAGAGTTCGGCATGCTTTTGCGGCGACACCTTATGAAAATGATTCTCTTTACCAGGCGATGAGCACTTACCTAAAAGCTCACTGGGATCAATGTACCGAATTTGAAAAGAATTTTTTCACTTTTACCGAAAACCGGGTGAGTGGAAATCGAGAAGCCGCCCAGGCTGCAATGGAAAAAAACCTGCAATTGGATCCAAAAAATCTGGATATCGTTCATTTTGTAGGTTATGGTCATATTATGCTTAATCAACCCGCTCAAGCCGTTGAGCGTTTTAAGCCGTTTTTTGATGAGTATGAAGTTTTTGGAAATCAGATTAGAACCCAGAGTATCCACGCTTATTTTTATTCTCTCAACCGTCTGGGTAGACAGCAGGAAGTGATCGATTTATACAGTAAGCACCCGGGGCTTTCCAGAAATTATTATGCAAATAATGAAGTAATCAAAGCCCACCTGCTCAATCAAGATCTACCGGGGGCTCGTCAGTATTTAGAAGTAATAGCATCAGACCCTGCTCGAAGTTTATTATCGGCCCACATGTTTAATGCTATATACCCTGCGGATTCCACTAATATCTTTGCTGCTGCGGTCAGGGAGAACCTGGATGCTTTCGATGATCCCAAGCCGGGCTGGAATTACCTCGTTTGGTCAAATTATCATATGTACAATTGGGATTCCAAAGCTTTTGCCTACTATCAATTAAAAGAATGGGATAAAGCAGAACAAATCCTAATTGGACTGGAAAACACGGATTGGAAGGCCCGAGCCGGAGCGTCTATCCCAAAGACCCTATTATCGCATCTCAATTGGCACATGGAAACCTGGAGAGTAGGATTGTTGGGTGCCACCTACGCCCGTCAAGGGAAAAGGGATTTGGCCTACGCACAGATCGAAAAATTGGAGGCTTCCCGGGCGACTAACCCACCAACGCTCAATCGTTTTCATAAAGGTACAGTATCCAACTGGCAAGCTAGAATTCATGCTGCTTTAGGGGATAAAGAGCAGGCGGTCAGGCGTCTGGCTCAATCTATGGAAGAAGGTAGGAGGATGGATTACTCAAATTTTATCTATGATTGGGATCTCGCTTCTTTAAAAGGCTATGAGCCATACGAGAAATTAGTAAGGCCAGGATTGGCAGCTCTTAAAAATTAGATTTTAGTAAGAAAGCATAAGTTGTTATAAGTTACGAAAGCTGTTCATTTTTGACACATTTCGTAACTTATCAACATGTAGTTTGTGGCACAATTAATTGGAAGACAGCTCCGACCAATTGCCTCCTCCTCCTACCCAGAAATAATCTGTTGCTTTTACAAAATGCGTAAAACACAAAAAGAGGACAGCAAAGACTAGTTTGGTGTGTGACATGACTAGGCTGGGTAATAGGCATTATTTTTACTTATTATCGCATATTTATGGGTTTTTCACCTTTCAAAACCTCGACGCCCGGATCCAATGGTCGGCCCTGGCCCAGGCTTCTTCAAATTGTTGTAGAACGGTGCTGGTATCCTTCTGCTGCTGCTCTAATGCTTGTAGCAATCCAAAATAAGACCAGCCGTTGCGTGGATGATCCTCCAGTTCGGTCAGGTATACTTCTTCGGCGGTGGCGTATTGTCCGGCCTCTATCAAGGCCGCACCTAGCCAGTGCCGGGCATCAAAAGGCATGGGCTCTGGTTCGTCGTATTGCATGCTATCTTCCAAGGCTACCGTCTTCTCGAGGATCGCTATGGTGCTATCCAGGTTTCCTGCATCTCTTTGGATTTCACTTTCCAGAATACCTGCGAGTACCCCTAGAATATGCGCTGCCGGATGCCCTCGGTACTTCGCCTCCGAGGTATCTGCAATGGTGCTTACCCGCTTGAGGTAGA
Source organism: Saprospiraceae bacterium (assembly GCA_042095835.1). Lineage (GTDB taxonomy): Bacteria > Bacteroidota > Bacteroidia > Chitinophagales > Saprospiraceae > DATFKA01. The sequence goes on along the minus strand of JBELML010000018.1, from coordinate 29,361 downwards.
CTTCGGCAAAATCGACGTCTCCCTGGCGAAGATGGGCATAGCCTCGCGCAAAATCCCACATTCCTCCGGAGATATCGCCCGAGGGTCGGTTCTCCACTTCTAGGACTTCCTCGAAGCGACCAAACCGAACGAGTGCTAATACCAGGTGCATAGTATTCTCCGTCATCCGAGCAAAATCTCTTGCCGCCTGGATCGCAATAGCACCTTGCCCATCAAAGGATGCGGCATAATACAGCATATGCAAATTGTGAGAAGGATAAATAGCGATCGCCTGATCCACTTTTGCTTTCTGATCGGTATGCCAAGCCTGGAGATTAGCCCGCACAGACTCTCCCCATCGCCCCACTTCATTATAAGTATGAGAGGGCATGTGGTTGATGTGACTAGCCCCTGGAATGGCGTTGCCAATAAAGGCGGCACAACTTTCGCCAAGATCTGGCCTATTGGTTGATTCGGTAGCGTGAATATATAAATGGCAGGCGCCTGGATGCTGGATATCCTCGTCTAGCACTTTTTCCAGGATGCTATGAATTTTCAAAACTTCGGGTTTCTCCATAGAACGGGTTCCGCGCCGGGGTTCAAGCAGGAATAGGGCTTCGGCATAGATCGTAGCCACTTCAGCATGATCAGGGAACTGCTCGTACACCTTGGCCATAGCCTCGGCATAAGCGGTGTCTTGTAACGCCCGCTGATCTGGATCATAGTCTTCAATATAACGCACAGTCAAAGCCTCAATCAGCGCTTGCTCTACAGAAGAGGCATGATCAGGAGCCAATGCTGCTGCCTTGCGAATAGCCTGCAAAGCTAAAGGCGCTTTGGCTTTGTTCATCGCTCCATTAAGATAAGAACCCAATGCCCAGGCCTCTCCCCAATAGCAGGGCGCACAAAGGGTATCAATCATCCGAGCCTGACGAAAAGATCGGGCCGCTTCATTTACACCAAAGGCATATTTTAGCTGAAGTCCCTGTTTAAAATAGGCTTGTGCCAGCGTGTCGGCAGTGGTGATTTCCCAACTGTGCTCGCCGAGAGCGCTACTATAGAGTTTTATGGGATCGTGGTAGCCTTTTGGCATATTCTCGCCAGCATTGCCACCATGTCCGTGTTGGGCAAGACCGCTGGTCGAAAGGAATAGTAAAGCAATTATTAAAAGGAAAGGATAAAAAAAGATGTGGTTTTTCAATGTTTCGTTTTTTGTGCTGCTGATCGGTAGTAAGTTCTAAATATACAAACTTGGTGATATTTCTTCAAAAGCTTGATGCTTAGTACTAATAAAGCTGTTTAGTTTTAGCAGCGCCTAGGAATGAAAGAAAGGATTGGGCAGTAACAATTCTGGCTTTGCTCCGGCATGCATCCCTCGGTAATTTTTTTCACTCATATATTGTTGTTTTGACGAGCGGATTGCCCTGAAGGGCTGGGCGCGGGCGAGGATTAACTTTCCTCTTAAAGGTTTAGTTTCTAAATTTAATGCGCCCCATCAAAGAGCGCTTTGTATATTGTGCTACCTTTCTGAAAGGTTCTTTGATTTTTACAATCAACAAAAACAGACCAAATGCTATCACAATCTATGACAGATGCCCTCAATAAACAGATCGAATTAGAGGGTTATGCTTCCTTCCTTTATTTGGCTATGGCTTCTTGGTGCGACCAAGAAGGTATGGAAGGATGTGCCAATTTTTTGCATCGGCAATCTGAAGAAGAGCGGGAGCATATGTTGCGGATCTTCCGGTATCTCTCTGAGGTAGACGCTCATGCGATCGTGCCTGCTATTCCACAGCCACCCAAGGCCTTCGAATCACCACAAGAAGTATTTAAGCAGGTCTATGCGCACGAGCAAAAAGTAACGGCATCTATCAATGATCTCGTTAAATTGGCTAATGCCGAAAATGACCACTCTACCAATGTGTTTCTGCAATGGTACGTCACCGAACAAAGAGAAGAAGAAGCTTTGATGCGTTCGATTCTTGACCGTATCAAGCTCATCGGTACCGGCGGACAAAGTCTCTACTTTATTGATCTTGAGCTGGAGAAAATCAATGCGGCGACGGCTGCCGCCGAAGGGGAGGAAGGGTAAAATGTGTTGAACAGAAGAAGTCATTTTACATTCGAAGGGTGCCTCTAAGATTTGAATTAACAACAAGTTTCGAGAAGTACAAGTAGGGGAACTACAGATTACAGTTGTCAGAAAGTCAGAAAGCAGCAGCTTTAAATTTTAAATCCTTTCAAAACGTGAACATGACAACTTTAAAAAATCCCATTCTTAGAACATTCGCCTTACTATTTATTACAAGTAGTTTCTTCCTCACCGCCTGTATCCAAGATGATGCGGCAGTTCCAGCGAACGGAGACTTTGGTATTTTTAGAAGTATCGATGCTACTACCGTGGAAATGGCTGGCGTCATTGACAGCTATACCTTAGATGATTTCAACTATTTGATTGAAGTCTATCCCAACATCGAGCAAATCAACATGAACAATGTCCCCGGCTCCGAAGATGACGAAATCAATCTGCAAGTCGCCAAAAAGGTACACGACCTTGGCATTGACATCCACCTGATGGATAATGCAGAGATTGCTTCTGGTGGCGTCGATTTTTTCCTAGCCGGTGAAGACCGTACGATGGGTAGTAATACTCGATTTGGTGTACATTCCTGGGCAGATGGGAGAAATGAAGCTACTGACTTTCCAGTCGGCCATGCTGAACACCAACCGTATATCGATTTCTTTATGGCGGTTGGTTTTACCCGACAACAAGCTGAAGATTTTTATTATTTCACCATCAATGTAGCCTCCGCCGATGATATTCATTGGATGACAGATGCGGAAATTTTGAAATATGGTTTCATTACGAAGTAAGTAGATAATTTGATTATTGGTACTTTTAGAGTGGTACCTCTCTTTTTGCGAAGATGGGTACCACTTTTGTGATATATAAGTATATGTTTAAAGCCAACCATCTATGAATAGTCTCCGAGAGTTACTCCGACATCATTTTTATAATCCCAACTATCTATATTTTCTGATCAGCCTAGTCTGCTTAATTCTTGCTCCACCTCTAGCGAGTATAACAACTAGTGGGCGATTAATTTTCCAGATTGCGTTTGCTTTGGTCCTTCTGATGGGATCTGTTTATGTATCTACTTCTTTTTGGGAGATGATCTTTACCCTTATCCTCAGCGCTTTTATTTTTTCTTTTTTTATAAATAATGGAGGAGAAGAAGTTTTCAACCTAGCAGCTACCTTTGGCAATCTCTTACTCTTTGGCTTTTTATTTGTACGCTTGATGATCTATTTACTAAAAGGTGATCGAGTAGACACCAATAGTCTTTACGCTAGCATAGCGGCCTTCTTGGTCTTAGGCATTATTGGCATGCCTCTAGCCAATACCATCGAGCATTATTTTCCTGGCGCTTACCAAATATCCGAATCTCATACTTATTACGATTTCTTGTATTATTGCTACATCACGATTACCACAGTGGGATATGGTGATATTATACCAATCCATCCCCTCGCAAAAGCACTAGCCATCTTACTAAGTGTGACAGGCCAATTATACATCACTTTTGTGGTAGCGATCATCATTGGTAAATACTTGGCACATGAATTAGACCACAAGGAATAGTCTATTCCTCCCGCAATCCATTAAGCTGCAACTCACGAAGATGGTCAAACAAGTAAGATACGCTTGTTGTACACAGGTAACTAGGAGGTTATTTGCACACAACAAGCATATTTATTAGACTACCTACTAATCACAAACAACTGATTCGCCATCCGCTTCCCACTCTGCAACTGCAACAAATAACTACCCGCACTCAATTTCCGCGCACCTATCCGCAGTTGCTGATTAAAACCAGCCAAATCAGTAGCTTCGATACTTTGTAGCACTTTACCTGACAAATCCAATATTTGCCCCTGCATAGAGCTATATCCTAAAGTACGGTTAATACGCTGCAATTGGATAAAATCAGCTGAAGGATTCGGTACAATCTGCAAGCCAAAATCTTCGTAGATAGCCTGAGTAGAAGTAACCAAAGAAACGGTGAAGTCAATAGTAGCCTGGCAGCCTTCGCCTCTATTTACAATCAATTGATACTCGCCCGCACCAAGATTCGTTTGATCAATCTCGGTACTGCCATTACTCCAGACAAAGTCTAGTCCAGCTAATAAACTGTCGACTAAATCAATAGAGCCATCTTGCGCTCCGTTAACGGATTCGTCGGTGATGGTAAAATCGAGTTGGAAGTTATCCAAAGTGCGGATTTCTGTACTCGCCGTTTGGGTACACCCCACATTATCAGTAATGGTGACCGTATAGGTACCTCCTCCTACGTCTTTTAAATCTGGCGTCTGGTTTTCTGCACTCCATTGGTAGCGAACAGGACCTACTGCATTGATCGCAACGGCAGAAATATCTCCTACACTTTGCTCATCGCAGAGGAGTAGATCTCCTTCAAAGCGGGCCGTCATATCAGGGCATTCGTCTTTATTGAAAAAGCCAAAATCTACCGTCATATTACCGCTTGGATCTTGATCGAAAGTACTGCCTTGTTCATCGCCGTCTTGCAGGGGTTCTGCTCCCTCGCCTAAAACAATATATTTCGAGGCCACTGATCCAAAAGGTAATGGATTGTTGAAGGCTCCCGGCTCACCATTATCATCTACTGGAAAATCATTGTTGGTATCGAGTGTCCCCGGAGAGTTGACCATATTGAATAATGGGCCACCGAGATCAAAGTTGTCGACTTCCCAAACAAAAATGAGGTAAGACCCTGGAGCTAGGTTTTCGTGACGCCAAAGCCCATTTTCGTCTGTTTCTACCACACCTCCTCCCTCAGGTTGTCCATCACGGTTGTCATCTTTCCACATATATACTTTTACACCTGGTATGCCTGGCTCCCCTGGTTCTTGGAGGCCATTTCTGTTGCGGTCATGCCATACCAAGTTGCCAATAGCGTAGCGATCTAGGCGCTCTACTTCAAAGGTTTGGTTGGCACTACAGTTTTCCGAATCACTAACTGTGACCGTGTAGGAACCTTCCGATAAATTGTTCCTGATTGGACTAGAAGCGTTATCTGCCCATTGATAGATATAATTACCATTTCCGCCGTAAGCGAATACCTCAATGGATCCATTCTCATTGTCATCCCTGACAATATCCTGTGTATTTCCAGTAATAAAAAGTTGGCAGTTTTCTTGATTCAATTGGATCTGTTGAGGCGCAGAAAATGCCGAAAGTGCATCGGTACTAAAGGCTGCTACGCGGTAGTAATACGTTTCATCATCCGATAGATTACTGATCTCTGTCCAATCTACTTCATCTACCTGAAGGTATTCATAGGCGGCAAGTAACTGATTAAAGTCCTCATCCTTGGCTACCTGTACAATGTATCCACTAGCACTAGGTACCGTTTCCCAGTGGGCAACAAAACTACTACTTGTCTGACCGCTGGCGGGTTGTAGAATTGGAGGAGAAAGGACAAGCTGCTGGCATCCTTGCGCATCCATGATGACCATAGAATAAGTGCTTTCTGCTGCTAAATCTCGATCAGCACCAAACACTTCATCATGCCAGCCAATGCTATAGGGCGCTGTACCACCAGCTACTGTAGTACTTATCGTATTGTCACTACGATCCAATGTTGCATTAAGTTTAGAAACGGGTACAAACCCATAAAGTGTCTTTTGGCAACCTGTTTGATCCTCGACGATCACTTCGTAATTACCAGGACCAAGATTGCTTAGGGCGGCACCCGTTTCTCCTGTATTCCAATCGTAGCGAACTGCGCCAAAACTCTTTCTCAACTGCACTTCCGCTTGCCCCGTATTAGTGGTAAAACAAGCGTTGGGTTCTATCATGATCTCCCCCTCAATAGCACAGTCCTGTGCAACTAAGGACAATTCAATGGCTACTGTGTCGGTAGATACGATCCAATCTCCATCGGTAGCAACTGCATAATGTAAAAAGTTGCTAACTCGATCCCCGAAACCCAAAGTCGCCAAGCTATCGGCCAGTGCTGATCTGGTGATATTGAACTCCGTCTGGCTATTCACCTCAAATTCTAAAATGGGGGCAATGACCATTTGGCCCTCTTGCTCCACTTCATTAGCGAGCACCCAGGTATAGCTAATAGGTACATTTTCTGGATCTTGGCTTTCGGTCCAATCAAATTGAATAGCTTCGTCGGACGGTGTTTGCAAGTCAAAAGCCTGATCGATCGGCGTCAACATCGTGATGCCCGTAGGCAATTCATTACAGCGCAAGAAATTGCGGCCATTGGTCTCTGGTATATCTTGTAACCAGTTCCACACGGCCTGATTCGGCACACAAATTTGATCTTGATCAAAGAGGAAAGTTTCTAGTTGCTCCAACTGGTTCAAGTCTCTTGGTAGGGCACCAGTGATTTGATTACCAACGATATCTATCGACTTGAGCTGAGTGAGATTAGCCCAATTATCGGGGATACTTCCCGTAAATTGATTAGCCCGTAAGTCTAGTAACCAAAACTTCTGCTTACTTCCGGAGAAGGTAGGCAGCTCACCTCTAATATTATTATAACTTGCTCTAAACATGGATAGGTTGCGCCAGTCCTGGAAGGCGTCTGGCAGCGGCTGCTGCTCAAAATTAGCGCCTTGCAAATCGAATTCCCTGATATTTTTCAAATCAGCTAGAATACTCGCATCAATGGGCCCTTCAATAGCTCTTTCTTGGTTGAGTACCAGTTTACTTAAACCGACTCGATCACAATTCATTCCCCGCCAAAAGCAGACATCTTCGGTGGCTAACCAACCTATCTTATTGTTCCAGTTGGTTCCTCCATTTTGCTCGTAGAGTGTTTTTAAAGCATTTGCCTCTGTAGGAGAAACACCGTTGACCTGATTGACATCAAAGTTAGGATCTGGATCTAGGCCGATATAGACATGATGCTTATAAGCATAGCCATTCTTCTCAAATACGACTGGCTTCTGGTCATTAACGAAAATCTGAATTTCGTAATCTCCTGGACAAGTTTCACCGTCGTTACCATCTACACTTAGGACATAATCGCCAGCTTCCCAATATTCGGAGCGGTGCAAGTTGTTTTCGCCCGATAATACGTCTTGTCGCATGTAATAGTCCCCATTTCTACGGATGACACCATCAAAAATTCCAATTTGGTAGTTATCGTATTTGATGACCGTGTCGGAGTTGAGTGACGTATAAACAACGGTAACGTAAGAGCGCTCTGGAATAGAGATGGTAAAATTATCGACGTCCTCCAAACTAGCCAGATTGCCCTGAATCAATGTTGGGAGTGTAAGAGTCGTACCCGAGCCGGAGTTTGGAAAATCTCCAGCACTTTCATTATGTACCAGCTCGTCAATCTGTCCATCCTGATTATTGTCTAAACCATCCAGCAATTCGGGAGCGTCTGGATAGGAGGTTCTATCATTATCATCAAAATCACCCTGTAGAGGAGAAAAGCCATCTCCATCCAAGTCCTGGATTTTTGGACTCTTTGGGTATTGGTTGAGGTAGCTTCTGAGGTCGTCGCTGATCGGGTATTTCCAATAATCGAAATAATCTGATACATCGAGCTGGAGACCATCACCAAACATTTGAATGTGCCTTTCGCGTATTTTATTAATATCAAATTCTTGATCCCAGGTGGGATCTTCTTTGCGTAATTTATCTACTTGCGTAAAAATGGATTGTAGGCCCTCTTCGCCGTGCATAAAATATACGGCTAGTAAAGTGGCTCCCTGAATCGCCAAGCGCTCGTAGGCTTCTGGCTTTGGAGCAAATTCAAAAATCTCGCGTGCACTTAACCCTCTGGAGAAATAGTAATCCCAATCTAAGTCCGGATTACTGAGATACCGCCGCCAGAAATATTTAAATCGCCTTTTGATCTCTAAATCACTGGAAAGAGCAGCGGTGCTTTCCTCATACAAACCAAAGATGTTCAAACCTGTCTTAAAATAAAGGTAATCTTGTAGCCCCACGGTTAAAGGGTGCGCAACATCTGGCCCTTGGAAATAATTTTGCCCTCTGAAGTCCCAACGGTGAATCCCTTCGTGTACGATGGTACCGTTGCGTTCGTAGGCGGCCGCGTAGGCATCTTTGTCGAAACCATCTAAATTGATCCCAAAAGATGACATACCATAACCCGTGCCACCAGTACCTGTGCCAGCACCTCGAAGCGAGGGATTAACGATCGTCTCTAAAGAAACAGGATGCAAAAACTCCCAGCCGAAGAAGTCTTGGGCCACCTCATAATAGATATCTCCAAAGTTTAGAAAATCATTGATGACTTCCATAGAAAAGAGGCTATCGCATTCTACTGGAATTTTCAAGGTACGATAGCGGCCTTTATACTCGACGTATTCGTAGCTGTCTTTTTCGACGCAGTCGCAGTCTTGTGCGAATAAAGTACTGGTAAAACAAAGGCAAAATAATAGGCTTAAGGTGTGTAATTTTTTCATATAGTAAGTAGTTATTGAATTTTCTTCATTTTAAACGTAGCATTATAGCTATTCCTGATTCAAAATAGAAACTATTTTTGAATTCTAATATCAGCCTTGGGTCAAAGATGGAAATGCTTATCCCTAATGCTTACTTGATAATTTCTTCTTGATCTACTATATTTACTAGTATGGGCACTCAAAAAGAACCACAAGTCGGTATGCATCCTACACTGGAGCAGCCCAGGTATTTTCCTGATCTGCATATTTCTTTAAATGTAGAAATTCGATACTGGATAACGCCTCGCCTGCCTGAGTATTACACGATCTCCGTGGAGCGCGGGCTTTCTATGTTAGATCGAACTGGAGCAAAAAAGCATTACCGACCAGATGCAAGGATTGACCGAGTCGAATCGCCTGATGCCTCTTACGCCAATACTATTGTGGTGCAGCCTCCTTCTTTCGCTGTGGGCAATCCAAGTCAGCCTCAAAGATATCTAGCTATTCGGGATCAGGACGATAATTTGATTACCACTATCGAGATACTTTCCCCAGCTAATAAAACGGGCTACGGTTATGAAAATTTTCGCCTTAAACAAGAACATCTAGCTAGACAAGGCGTCCATCTTGTTGAAATTGATCTACTCACTCAAGGTAAACGACGCTGGCAAGATGAGCGCGTAGATCAAGCACAATACGTAACAACCGTACTTCGCGCAACCAGTGAAATTGCCAATGTCTGGGCGGCGCAATTGGGCGAGGCTCTACCTACCATTCCGGTACCTTTGCGCCAACCGGATGCAGATGTACCACTTCCTCTTGAACATATCTTACAAGAGTATCTAAAGAAAAGCGGGTTAGCACGACAATTGGATTAACTTTTTAGTCATTGCGTATTTTCAAGGTCTCCTGCAATTTCGCTCCCTCAAAATTAAATACGACGGTATAGTCTCCACTTCGGATATATTGCTCATATCGAGTAAAATAAGGCATATCGCTTTCGTTTCTTTTTAGCACCATATCCCAGCAAAACTGGTTAAATCCTTGACGCGCTTGAATCTCCTTCGTCCAAATAGTCTGCTCTTCTTTGTCCAAAATCTGGATCTGAACTGGCCCATTTTTGGTAGACCAAAAACTAATAGGCAATGGCTCTGCGGTTTGCTCTACATTCTGCTGGGCATTCCGCCAGCGAGGAAGTAGCACTTCTGGAATACTAAAAATGGTATTTTCGGTGAGCGGGAAACCCTTTTCATTTAAAGCATAAATGGGCGCAAGATTGACATAATAGATTCCTCGCCCGTGGGTACCCACTACCAATTCCTTTTCTCTTTCCTGTATTTCCAAATCACCAATGCTGGCAGCGGGTAAATTTTGCCCCATTAAATTCCAAGATTGTCCTCTATCCATAGAAATGTAGACGCCACGGTAGGCACCTGCATAAAGGATATTTTCATAGTTGGGATCTTCTAGGATCACATTGACCGGTTCATTTGGTAGGTTCGCTGCGATCGATGTCCAGGTTTTACCATGATCTTCAGAAACAAATACATATTTGTTGAGGTCATCATAATTGATGCCAGACATAGCCAGGTAGACTCTGGATGGACTAAATTTTGAAGGGCAGATGCTTCTGATATAAGCAGTGGGTAGGCCTTCACTATTTTCCTGCCAATGCTGTCCATCATTTTCACTGTACCAAAATGCGCCCTTCTCAGTACCAGCATACAAGAGTCCTGCTTTTAAACTAGACTCTGCTAATGCACTAGTGGCTAATGATCTTTTCTGGGGGTCGGTAGGTAGGCTTAAGTCGGGGCTGATTTTTTCCCAATGGTCCCCACGATCAGTAGTTTTGAAAACAAAATTCCCTCCGTGATATATCGTTTGAGCATCGTGAGGAGAAATAAAATAGGGCGTAATAAAATGATACGCTAGGGTGTCTCTATATTCTTCTATCCGACGGGGTGTAACCAATTTACTTCTATCTGAAGCCATATCTTTACGATAAATGTAGCCCTCTTGAGAACTATAATACACCGTGTTCGGATCATCGGGATCTACCTGAGTGACGCAGCCATCTCCGCCACTCCAGGGATCAATCCATAAGTACTTCCAGGGATCTTTATCGATATTTTTCCATGCTTTGGCAGGACCATAAACGGTGGCATCGTCTTGAGTACCGCCATAAATCAAGTAGGGCGTTTGGTTGTCTAAAGTGATGTCATAAAATTCACCCGCTGGGATATTGTTGTGGTGTAGCCAATTCTCTCCTTTATCATAAGTCACAAATAAACCTCCATCATTTCCCAATACAATATGCTGGGGGTTCAGTGGATTGATCCACATTTCGCAGTGATCCAAATGCAGGGCTTGTGCCGGACTGGGATGCAGGTGCTCTACTCGACCTCCTACTAGATCAAAGGTTTTACCGCCGTTTGTACTATGGGCAATACGCACACCTAATCCAAAGATTTCTTCATCATTTTGCGGATTGACGTACATATCTGCAAAATACCAACCAATGACGGAGAAAATATGCAAATCTTCTTGATGCGTTCGATTCCAGGACGATCCACCATCGGTCGTTTTGTAGACCTCTGCTCGATCCATGTCTGCCTTATTCCGATTATCAATTAAAGCATAAACCTTGTCAGGATTTTGATGAGAAACGGCCAATCCTATCCTTCCTACTTTTGGGTTCTTAGGTAGGCCATTTTCCAGTTTTTTCCAGGTATCGCCGCCATCTTCACTTTTATACACTCCACTTTTTGGACCATATACACTCTCTATCAGGACAGTGTCTATATTATTTTCCCATACAGAGGTGTAAATGATATTGGGATTAGAAGGCGCTATGACTACATCATTCGCTCTGGTATTTTCATTGATATAGAGTACTCTTTGCCAGCTTCGTCCGCCATCCTGGGTCCGGTAGAGACCTTTTGCCCTTCCTTTAGACCAAAACTTCCCTAGAACGGCCACAAATGCTATATCTGGGTTACTTGGATGCACAGCAATCTCTCCAATATGCCAGCTATCATCTAGTCCTAGATGCCTCCAATTTTCTCCCCCATCATCAGAACGGTAGACCCCATTCCCTGGCATTGTGAAGTTTCGGTTTTTCCTAAGACTTTCGCCTGTTCCAAGATAAATAATGTCGGAATTAGAAGGCGCTAGAGCGATATCACCAATACCTAGGGCAACTTGATTTTCAAATATCGCCTTCCAAGTCAAGCCGTTATTTTCTGTTTTCCAAAGATTACCGGAGCCGAAGGCGGCGTACATGGTGCCTGGTCTATTGGGATCTGCTTGAACAGCTTCTACACGAGCCGAGTTCACTACGGGGCCACAAGACATCCATTCTGTTCCAAACGGAGTACTCGCTTTTGCTTTTTGATAAGCCTCAAAGGAGGTTTGCAGAGGATGCTGACCGAGTACAGTACTTGGAATTAATACCGCTAAAAGGGCAGCAGAAAAAAATGATTTGAGGAGGTAGAAAGAAATTTTCATATATCCTTGAGTTTATTTATCCCATAAATTACAACGGGTTTTTCTTTGCCTTTGAGCACCTCTTCGCCCATGTGTTGGCTTTGAATTTGCTGATCGGGAGCTAAGTGTTCTAATACTTTATCAGAAATCAACAATTGCTGCTGTAATTCATTACAGCGACTTTGAATGCGAGCGGTGGTATTCAAGACATCTCCGTGAAAAGCAATTTCCCTTTTAATCAGTCCTACTTCTGCTACTATCACTTCTCCTAGATGTACGCCCGCCTTGAAAAAAGGCTGTAAGCCATATTCTTTTTCGTAATAATCAGCTTTGGAGGCAAGTATATCCATATAATCAAAGTAGCAGTGAATACAGTGGTTTCGCTCAAAACCACTATCTAAAGGCCAACTCAAAACCGCCTCATCGCCTACGTATTGATAGATTTCGACCTTGTGCTTAGTTACTACTGGGGTTAAATCAGCAAAGCAATTTTGCAGGAGTCGGCTGAATTTAATGTGTCCCAATTTTTCGGCTATTGTAGTAGAGGACTTTAGATCCAAGAACATGAACACCCGCTTTTCCTCACGTGGATTCCGATACCTACCAATAAACATATTCCAGAGTACGCCTGGACCAAACTTCTGACTCACCATCCGAACGAAAGAAATGAAGCTCGCAACAATTAAAAAGTACACAAAGATGACCCAATAGACCTTACTCCTCAAGATTTCCACTACTTCCGCTCGCTCCATCCCTATATCCATAAAAGTGTTGGTCAAGCTAATCCCTATCGCCATCATAAACTTTACGGTAAAGAAGGAAAACACCATTTTGCTCAGGATAATTCGTCCATAAGAGTGCTTTTGAAAATAGGGGCGATCAAAAAGCAACTCTATACTGGTATACATAATCCCAGCCAAGGTCCCTACCGAAAAGAGCACCGTTAAACGCTGAAGAAAACTCAGCCCTCTCAAAGGATTATCCTGGGCACTCGGATCAGCTCCAAAATTGCGCAGGAACATTAAAATGAAAAGTGCAACCACCCAAATAAGAATAATCTCCAGGTAAAGAAAGAGGGTTGATTTTGTGGTACTTTTAAACATGCAAGTCCTTTACCTTAAAATTAGGCTTTATTTCTTGATAAAAATAAAAAACTAGGCATAGTTTGGGCGCTCTCGATCAATAGATGGTTGCAGGATAAAAACCCAAAAGCTCCACTACTCATCCGACATAAGCAAACAATTTTTCCTATCTTTTTGCCGTAAAAATTAGCCTTATGCAAAGCAAACTTCCATTCCTATTCCTCTTATTTATCGGATTATCCATAAGCACTACCGCCCAACCAGCTTTCACGAGCATGGATGTTTTCGATCTTCAATGGGCTTCTAGTCCACAAATCTCTCCGGATGGCGAAACCATCGTCTACGTCCGCCGCTCTATGGACATTATGAAAGACCGCCGAGTAGGTAATCTTTGGACGATTAAAACCGACGGTACGGGCCACCGCAAACTCACCAATCGAGATGCCTCGGAGTCTAGTCCTGTCTGGTCACCTGATGGTAGTCGGATAGCTTTCACCTCGAGTACCGACCAAGGAAGTGAGATCTTTGTTTATTGGTTGGACAATGGGAGTTTAGCTCGGATTTCTCAGCTAGACGGTAGCGCCAGTGGCTTGAGTTGGTCACCAGATGGGACCAAACTGGCCTTCTCTATGTTTGTGAAAGAGTCGTTTGAATACTTGGTACGGCCACCCAAGAAACCACAAGGCGCCCAGTGGGCCGAACATCCCTTCATGGAAACCCGCCTCAAACACGAAGCCGACGGCTCCGGCTATATGAAGGCTGGTTACAGTCATTACTTCTTGATCTCTGCTGAAGGTGGGGCTGCAAAGCAACTCACTTCAGGCCCTTTTAACCACCGAGGCGCTCCTGGCTGGTCAAAGGATGGGAAACACCTCTACTTCTCAGGTAACCGCAACGAAAATTGGGCCTACGATTTCCGCAACAGTGAAATCTACCAGCTCCAGCTTTCTGATGGAAGCATTAAAGCACTCACTGACCGGAATGGCCCCGATCGTGGTGTAGCATTATCTCCAGATGGAAAAACCATCGCTTATGTCGGGTATGACGATAAGGTACAGACTTATCAGATCGCCCACCTTTACCTGATGGATACCGACGGAAGCAATAAACGGATGATTGAAACGGGCTTAGACCGTTCTATTGCTGACCTGAGTTGGTCTGCAGACGGCAAGGGCTTGTATTTTGTATATGATAATTATGGTAATACTAAAATTGGGCACACCACCTTGGCTGGAAAAACCTCCGTGGTGGCGAGTGATGCGGGCGGCACCAACCCAGCACGTCCATACGGCGGTGGAGAATATTCCTTAGCCAGTAATGGTTGGATTGCTTATCCGCATACCAATCCTTATCATCCTGCTGAAGTAGCCCTGATCAAAATGGGGCAAGAGGAACCCAAAATTCTCACCGCCTTAAGTAAAGATTTGCTTGGCAATCGTACGCTGGGACAGGTAGAAGAAATTTGGTATAAATCCTCCGTAGACAAGCGAGATGTGCAGGGCTGGATCGTCAAACCGCCTTTCTTTGATTCGGAAAAATCGTATCCGCTGCTGGTAGAAAATCACGGTGGTCCAATTGCCAACTACGGTGACCGTTTCTCTCCCGAAATGCAATTGTACGCTACGGCTGGATTTGTTGTTTTTTATCCAAATCCCCGCGGGAGTACAAGCTATGGCGAGGAGTTTGGCAACCTCCTTTACCACAATTATCCTGGAGATGATTACCACGATGTGATGGATGGCGTGGATGCCGTGCTGGCCAATGGCTATACTTCAGAAGATAGTCTATTTGTCACCGGAGGGAGCGCCGGGGGCATCATGAGTGCCTGGATGATTGGTAAAAACAATCGCTTTCGTTCGGCCGCTGTCATTAAACCTGTGATGAACTGGATCAGTAAAACCCTGGTGGCCGATAATTATTATGGATATGCCAATTCGCGCTTTCCTGGCCAGCCTTGGGAAGAGCCAGATACTTATTGGAGTTTTTCGCCTGCTTCTTTGGTCGGTAATATTGAGACACCCACTTTGGTCATGGTAGGCAGCGAGGATTTGCGGACACCACTCTCAGAGGCCAAGCAGCTTTATCATGCGCTTAAGATTCGGGAGATAGAGACGGGCTTGGTGGTGATACCGGGTTCTTTCCACTTTATTGCCAATCGGCCGAGCCAGTTGATTACTAAGATCGAGCATATTGTGGCTTGGTTTGATCGGTATCGGAAGTAGGCAAATGAAGATATCGTAGATGACTAGCGTTGTCCGTTCTTTAGGAATTGACAGCGCTAATCACCTAGAAGCTTATTGCAGGGCTACTCCTTGCTTATTTGTGGAGCTTATATGATGAGTATTGGTCTATGTCTAATTGCTGTAATGACTCTTCTGGTAGTACCTCCCAGCTGATTTCCCAATAAATCTGTTCTGCCAATTCTACCAATAATAATTAGATCAACTTCATTTTGGAGGGTATATTTTATGATGGCTTTAGAAATATCGACTCCTTTTTTAATACTGATTTCCCAACTATCATCTGGCAAATGCTCATTAGTAGATAAAAATTTATTTATTTTAGTTTCAGCCTTTTTTTTCAGTCGATGTTCAATTTTCTCATCAGAAGACTCAAAATAAGGGAAGTAAGTCACCGGAAGCTTATAAATAAATAAGCCTATTTTTTGGAGCGGCTCCTTTGATTGAAAGTAATCGGCTACACCAATGATTTGATTAGTGATTTTTGATAAGTCAATGGGAGCTAGAAGTTTATTTAGTTTTAAGACACTACCACTTGAAACCAATAATATGGGGGTTTTATGCTGGTCAAGCGATAGGATTTTTAGAGGAATAATCCCAGCTCCTTCATCAGGTAATTTTTTTCCCGTCACCAATAAATCTATTTCTAGTTCTTCTTTCAGGGTCAAAATGGCGTCAGCAGTGCTATTATAGTCCTGTACAATAATGTCAAAGGGAGTCTCTAATTGACTAAATTTATTTTTATGTTTTACCCGAATGTTCTTGACAATGGTCTCTTTGAGTGTAACCACATCCTGCACATCTATTCCAAGTTCACCTCCTAAAAAATCGTATCTAATGTTATGAAAAAGAGTTACCTGTTTTTCACCAGGAAGCTTTGATAAAAAATATAAAGCATATTCTACTAGAATTGAATCAAACTTTGAAAGGTCCAAGCAAATCAGGATGTTATTGATTTTCATTTTCTTCGGCTTCAATTAAATTTTTGACATATTTTATATATTCAGCTTGCTCTTTTCTTCGAGCTTGTTTTTTGATTTCATTGATCTCTTCTTTGAAGGCTTTATTAAGAGCATAAATCACAAATAACAAAATAATAGCAAACGGTAAACCAGCTGAGATGACAACCGATTGCAAAGCTTTTAACCCTCCAGCAAAAAGCAATGCTGCCGCTACCGCTCCTTCCAATAAAGCCCAAAAGATACGCTGCCCAACCGGAGCATCTAATTTCCCTCCCGAAGTGATGCTATCAATCACTAATGAGCCAGAATCCGACGAAGTAATGAAAAATATAGTAACTAGTATAATTCCAATAAAGGAGGTGATAGAGGAAAACGGAAACTCTTCTAAAAAGACAAAAAGAGATGTGGACAAATCAGTGTTAACGGCTTCTGCAATGGTATCTACTCCAGCCATATCCAAATATATGGCGGCACCACCAAATACACTCATCCAAAGAAAAATAAGTAGGGAGGGCACCAACAGCACCCCCAGTATAAACTCCCGAACCGTACGTCCTCTCGATACTCTGGCTATAAATATCCCAACAAATGGTGACCAACTGATCCACCAAGCCCAATAAAAAATGGTCCAATCATTTTGCCAAGTGCCTTGTGTAAAGGTCTCTGCCCAGGTGCCAACGGCAATTAAATTATTAAAATAGTATCCTACATTTTGAATAAACCCATCCAGCAAAAATACAGTTGGACCAATGATAATGATACTTATCAAAAAGATTAAAGCTAATCTCATATTTACTACACTCAAAAAACGAACTCCTTTATCAAGGCCTAAGACCACAGATGTCGTTGCTCCTAGTGTAATTAGTCCGATTAAAATGATGTGCGTCTGAGTAGTATTGACAATTCCAAATAGGTAATTTAAACCAGCACCTACCTGCTGTACACCTAAGCCCAGAGAGGTAGCTAGACCAAAAAGGGTAGCTACCACAGCTAAGATATCAATGACACTTCCAGGCCATTGATGAATGCGTTCGCCAATCAAAGGATAAAACAGCGAGCGTATGGTTAAAGGCAGGTTTTTATTGTAGGTAAAAAAAGCTAAAGCAAGACCTATAATGACATATGATCCCCATCCATGTAATCCCCAATGCAAAAAAGTATATGCCATTGCTTGCTGTGCCAGTTCAGCTTCATTAGCAGCAGGAAAAGGAGGATTAGTATAATGGAAAATGGGTTCTGCTACACCATAAAATAGTAGCCCAATACCAATGCCAGCGGAAAACAACATTGAAAACCAGGAAAAGGTAGAAAAGTCTGGTTTTGCTTCTTTTCCTCCCAAACGAATTTTACCGTAATCGCTAAAGGCAAAATATAAAGCCGCAATTACAAAAAGGTTAGTGGCTAATATGAAAAACCAACCAAAATTATTAGATGCCATCTTCTGAAAAGCAGAAAATACATGATTGATCCCATCGCTAAAAAAGAAGGAAAGAGCAATCGTAGTCAAGATGATAAATGCAGCGGGGTAAAATACCGGAGCGTATATATCAAAGTATTTTTTTTCCTTCATTTAGGTATTGTTGAAAATGGTAAAAAGAGATGGCAACTCAAAACCTAAAAAGAGGAGGAGCGTATCCTCCTCTTTTTAGGTTTTGGGTTGCAAAAAAAGAGTGTTGTCTATTGTACCAGCCAAATATTGGCGTTCTGATCGTTAGAACCTCCAATTCTACTGATTACAGCATTATAATTTTCTGCATTCAAAGATTGCTCTTCTCCAGGATATAAAAACTTTAAGGGCAAGCGATCTCCATTGAGGTTCTCGCACGAAGCATCTATAAAAGGAAGGCCATCAAAAGAGAAATCACTTTCGAAGTACCATCTTCGCAACTCAAAGTAAGGCTCTAAGCCGTGAAAAAATAAGGCTAGCCATTTTTGTTCCCAGATATCTGTAACCGTACTGTAGGCTACTCCAGAATTATTATAAAAGTCATCAAAGCTAGTCCAGCCATAAGGATCGAGATCAACTTGATTGTACTCCATTGAAGCAGCTATTCCTGCTCGGTAATGAGTCTCCACATCATCATTTATCCAGCCTTTAGCTGCAGCCTCCGCCAATAAAAATTCTACCTCAGCATAAGTCATGATGATGCCTTCTGCAATCGGCAATCCCAAGTTCGAAGCACTCGTCAAACCAGGATAATTGTAGTACTGTACCCCCAGACGTGATGCACCATCTTTAGTACAACTCTCTCCTTGTCCGTTAATCGCACCAATAAAATCTAAGGTATTGCCTGAATAGTCATCACTATTAGGGCGTGCATAGCGCGACGATCTAGGATCATTGGTCTGCTCTAATGCTGCGAGAGCGGTTGCACTGATAGCAACAGCATCAAAGTCTCCAATTTTTAAAGGCATCAAAGGCCATTCGTTAGGAAAACTTCCGGTGTAGGTTAAGACAATATTGTCTGCATTGCTACTCAGTATGTTACCGCTTGATACAATGTCGGCAAATTGGGTACCTGCATTACTCAGCTGATTATTGGCAGTCATCAACAATCGTAAGCGCAGAGAATTCGTGAATTTGAGCCAGCTATTGACATCTCCATTCAATAAAATGTCTCCATCAATACTACCATTTCCTGTACTTAACAAAGTACTTGCTCTTTCTAATTCAGACAATAAATCAGCGTAAATAGCAGATTGGTCATCGTAGACTGGCGTGAAATTATTGTTTGCTCCATCCAACGCTTGAAAATAAGGAATATCACCGTAGGCGTTGGTAAGGTTAGCAAAAATCCAGGAGCGCAAAGTAATTGCCGCAGCTTCTAGTACTTCATTTTCAGCGCTGATTGCTAAACGCTCCAAAGAATTAACATCCGTCAGGCTTTCGTACCAACCGTCCCAATAAGATGGGAAAGCATTCCAATTGTAAGAATCAACTTCCAAGCGCAAGGTCTTAGACGTTAATTGTGCAGCATTATTTCCAACTAAAAAGGAGGCGTCTACTGTCGTATTGACTGATTTTCGAATGGCACTCGGTAGCAGTACATCTGCAGAGACTACCGTAGGCTCATTAGGGTTTTCATTAAATTCTTCAAATTCATCACATCCCCAAAATGGAACGATCAAGATGATGAGCAATATATATTTTGAATAATTCATAATTGTTTTTTATCGATTTAAACAAATGGATTCAAGCACACTGGCTTAATTAAAAGCCAAGGTTAATAGAGAATCCAATGTTCCTTTGTGAAAAGATTTGCTGGCTCTCAAAACCATTGATAAACAATCCATTGCGAATAGAGTACGTCTCTGGATCAATGGTCGGTACATCTGAAAATAGAAGCAAATTGCGTCCTACAACTGATACTCGAGCGGATTCTAAGCCAATACCACTTAATAAAGATTTAGGTAAATTGTACCCAAAACTTAGCTCTCTCAACTTAAAGTAAGTGGCATCATAAGTTGAGGCTTCAATATTATCCCGGCGAAAACCGTTGCCATAGTACTGATAAAAATAGCCTACATACCCGATTCCTCCAGCTTGTACTGCTACGTCATTTGGAGAGGTTTCTGTATCAAAATCTATGATGCCGTCTTCATTCAAATCTTCCCATTTTAGACCAGGTCCAATCACTCCGACTCCAGCATCTTCTAGTGTATAAACAGGATCACCCGCTCCATCGTAATCAACAGAATAGGTTTGTCTTCCATCAGTAGTAGCTATTGGTAGATTGGGATCATCCTCGTGAGCAATAGTTCCACCAGTTGAGTAAAGCGCATGAGATCTGGCATAGATTTTACCTCCAATTTGTCCGTCAAAAAGAAAGCTAAGGTTGAAGTTGCCGAAGGTGAATTCATTCATTAATCCAAGTCTGACATCGGGTTGAAAAGAACCAGCAGATACCTTTTCTTCGCCAGTAAGCGGAATACCATCTTGGTGAATAATCTCTCCTGTTTCAGGATGCCTTACGAAGCCCAAGCCATACAATTGTCCTAAAAGTTCACCTTCCTCTGCTACATATTCCAAGCCGGCAGTACCTCCATCATTAGGATACATACTTGAAACAATAGAGTAACGACCGCTGGTGATAATATCTGGTAAAGATTCGACCACCGCTCTGTTGTGACCAACATTTAAGGTGGCATCCCATCTGAGACTGGAATTGTCAATAATTGTCCCTGCCAACAATACTTCTACCCCTCGGTTTCTGATTGACCCACCATTGGTCAATTTGAAATCAAAGCCACTAGTAGCGGCAACTGGTAGCTCAATAATCTGGTCAAAACTAAGCATATCATAGTAAGTCGCATCTAAGCGTAAGCGGTTATTCCATAGTCTCAGGTCAATTCCTACCTCATAAGCTTGGGTACGCTCGTTAGTCAGGTTCGGATCTGCTACTGTACGGTTGGTTGTAAAAACGGAATTGCCCCCAAAAGCTGCCTGTGGAGTAAAGGTGGTACCAAAAGCATAAGGCGGAGCACCATTTCCTACTTCCGCATAATTGGCTTTCAATTTCAAGAAGGAGATTGGAGAAGTGGTTGGTAGCTCCATGATTTCAGATAAAATAGCACTTACTGAAACCGAAGGATACCCAAAGGAGAATTCAGAATCATCAATACCAAGGCTTGGATTGACGAGTGTGCTGTTCCAATCATTTCGGTAGGTTGCATCTAGGTATAAAAAGTTTTTATAGGACAAGGTGACCAAGCCAAATACACTATTGATTCCAGCATTTGTTTTTTGAGATTCCACCAAGACACCAGAACGAGCGTTGGTCAAAGTATAGATGCTTTCACCTGTTCCAAAAAACTTAAGCTGAGGATTATTAGCAATAAGGAAGTTGGCTTTCTGGCGCATGAGGTTACCCCCAACTTTTACATCAAATTGAAAATCAGATCCATTCAGACGATTACTTTCGTAGGATAAAAGTAATTCAGAATTGGTTTCACTAAAGCCAATCTCATCCTCTCGGTAACTACCTTGCAATACGGCTTTGGTTGATGGTGCTCTACGGAACTGTCTGCTTTCATTCAGCACATCAGCTCCATAGCGGAATCGTGCAGAAATACGATCCGTTAATTGGTAATTCAATTGAATATTTCCAATTAATCTATTGCTCTGGAAAGCATTGGTGTTTTCTTGCACCACCAACCAAGGGTTGTTGACCCATAAATTCTCTACATATCTTTGCTGTACTCCTTCAAGACCCGGTTCCCAATAATCTCTTAGCTCATCAGTATGCACACTACGAGGGTACCACAACCAACCATATTGGACAGAAGAAGATTCATCATATCCTGAGTTAGGAATATTATCAGAGCCCGAACCCACATACATGGCATTAGCTCTGATAGATAGCTTATTGTCAAATAATTGCTTACCTATACTAGTATAAAAAGTGTTTCTAGTGAGGTCGGTATTAGGGAGTGCCCCTCTGGAATCTAAACGTGTGTAAGAAAACCGTAAGTCGCTATCTTCAGTGGCGTTGTCGATCGAAATATTATTGATCGAAGTAACTCCTGTACGATAAAAGTCCCGGATATTATCTTCTGCAGAAGTGAAAGGTACGGCTTCTCCATTAGAATTGAATTGTTTAACCAATTGGCCATTCATTCTCGGGCCCCAGTTTTCACCATAAGCTTCGTAATACTCATTAGCTCCAATGTAATTGGACCCATTAAGGTAGCTATACTTGCCATCACCACCAAAACCAAACTCATCTTGATAATCCGGCATTTTTAAAATACCCGAAAACATAGTGGTAGAATTCAACTGTACGCCCCATCCTTGAGCTTCTTTTCCCGTCTTTGTTTGCACCAAAATAACACCGTCAGCAGCTCGTGAGCCATACAGGGCCGAAGCAGCAGGTCCTTTCAAAACGTTAATAGACTGGATATCATCAGGGTTGATAATCTGTGCTGCATTACCAAAATCAATAGTGGAAGAACCATTTAGACCATCGTCAAAACTGTAAAGGTCATTGGTAATAGGCATACCATTCACCACAAAAAGCGGTTGATTATTGCCCAATAAAGAAGCAGCACCTCTAATATTGATATTCGCCGAAGCAGTAGGACCAGCAGCCGAACCCGAAACATACACACCGGAAACTTTACCGGCTAGTGCATTCGTTACATTGGTAGGTTTTACAGTGGCTATTTGCGCTGCACTTAAATTTTGCACAGAATAACCCAGTGCTTTTTCGTCTCTTTCTACTCCTAATGCCGTAATGACAACCTCTGAAATCTCTACAGACTCCTTCAGGGTGATCTCATAGTAATCATCAGATCCAATAGTAATCATTTGACTGCCATACCCAACATAACTAATCTCGATCTGTGTATTTTCACTAGAAACATTTAATGCAAATTTCCCGTCAATATCGGTGCTTGTACCAGAACTTGTGCCGGGAATAAAAACACTGGCGCCGATCAGAGGGGTTTGCTCTTCATCAGTTACCAAACCAGTAATTGTCCTGGTTTGCGCCTCTAAAGCAACTGAAAAACAAATACATAAGAAAAATAGTAATAATTTTTGTGAGTGTACAAACATAGTTTGTGAGTTTGATTAAAGAAAAATCGCTAATCGAGCACAAAGGTAGGAAAAATAGTTTCTATAGAAAACAAATGCAATAATTGAGCCTTTATGTTAAAAACGAAAGTATAGGCACTTTCACAAACTATATTCCCGTGCGAACATTTTGCCAAAATAAATTTGGAATAATTAGACTAACACCCAATCATTAGCAGGTCGCAACTAATGAAGAATGTCAATCAAACAACTATGTAAAGCAGAGATTAAATAGATTGGCTTAAGATTGGGGAGGGATTTCATTGATGGTAATCAAAGGAGAAGCATCAATATCACTAGCCTCCATAATATGCACAAGCAGATCAATATTGCGATTGAGCTCCTCAATCTGCTCTGGAGAAAACCGCTCCAGTCGCCTAGTTAGTTTTTCTTGAAGCGTAGTTGGAGATTTCTGGAGCAATTCGGCACCCTTAGCAGTGAGGGTAATGTAAGCAGACCGCCTATCATTGAGTTTAGGAAGTTTGGCAGCCAATCCTTTGTTTTCTAGGCGAGAAATAATTCCAGAAACAGTGCTGGCATTTAAATTAATAAAGTCTTTTATTTGACTAGCAGAGGCTTTATAATCTTCTTGTTCGGATAGGTACTGAAGACATAATAACTGAGGGATACTTACTCCAAAGCTTTTTTCAATTTTTTTACTCTCTAAATTAATGGATCGAATAATTTTTCGAATTTTAACCAAAACTTCTAAATAAATCACAGCAAATGATTGGTTTAAGAATCTGAGTAGTTTTTAAAGGTAAGAATAAAACTTTAAATACAGCTTTACTTACTTAAGTAGATATTACACCACTACCTTGTACACATCAATGGGTGCTTTTTTCCCTTTTAGGTTGACATCACTCACTTTTTCCATAAGGTAGGGCGGGTCCGAAAGTAGCTTCATCAGATTGTCGGTGATGACCATCTTGGCGCCGATTTTCCCGCAGACTTTTTCTACGCGGGCAGTCGTATTCAACACATCACCTGAGAATTTGATCGTTTTTTTGATCTTGCCCATTTCTCCGATAATCACCTCTCCACAATGGACCGCTGCTTTGAACTCTGGTACAGTACCATAGCGACTCAGGTAGGTGGCTCTCTTGCGCTGGATCGCTTTTTCAAAATCTTGGTAGCAGTTGAGGCATCGAGATTCTGCGGCACCAATGGGAAAAGACCAGCAAATAACCACTAGATCACCTACGTATTCGACCACTTCGCCTTGGTGTTTGGTAATCACACTGGCGATGTCGTGGTAGAAATCATTCAAGAAACCATAAAATTTCTCATTACCTAGTTGCTCGGCAATAGTGGTCGAATGATTGAGGTCCAAGAACATGAAGATGCGCTCCTCCTCTTTGGGTTTGAAATATTTGCCTGTAAACATCTTCCACATCTCATTAGAGCCAAAGCGCTCAGATAGTTGTATAAAAAATGAAGAGAGTAAGGCTAAGCTCAATACCGGAAGAACTGGATGCCAGAAAGCAATAGAGCTCAAGAAAGACCGCATTTCTTGCCATGCAAGCGGGTCAACAATACTTCTATTAGATAAAAGGCTATTAAACGTCAGTGAGATACCTGCCAGCAGCAAGAATAATACGACCGTATAGATAGATACTTTCTTCAGAATACTCACCCAAAATTTTTCTCGTACGGTCTTTCTCTGAAAATAGAATATCTCTAAAAATCCAAACAATAGACTGCCCACAAACAATCCACCCATCGCAGCCACCGCATTTTTTTGCAAGCTAAACTCCTGCATGGCCGGCGTATCTAATACGCCTGGATAGTTGGCAAGAAAGAAATATTCATACAGTGCAGTCAGTAAACCTACTAATACCCATAGAGCTGAAATAGTAGCCAACTGAGAAAGGTGATTTTTGTTGATCATAGGCTGTGCGAGGTTGGTTTCTCTTTTAAAGAACCTTAAAACCCTCTATGGTTGCAGGAAAAGCGAAAGGAGCCGTAGGTTTATCTATTTCCTTTATGTTTTATTCGATAGAATCTTGTCATACGCCGACTATGACCTCTTTTTACCGATTTCTCTATCTTTATAATGAAGTTGATTAAAAACGCATGATACCTAATCACATGAAACTACTTTCCTGCCGCATCTCAATGCTATGCTTACTATTATCAGTTGTTACAATTCCATTAGAAGCCCAATTAACGGAGCAGGACTATATCAACGCCTGGAAAAATTTCTACCCCTCAAAAGCCCTGCGCCAAGGGATGCACGATGTGGTCTTTTCGTACGAAGATCGCTCAACAGAAAGTATCCAGCAATGGCAGGCTTTCAATCAAAAAATGCTCCAACAATTATCAGCAGCAAACATTGCACCTGGTTCTCCAAACCACATTAATAATCGATTACTGAAGATACAGATTCAAAAAGAGCTACATCTCTGGAAGAAAGAGCGTCCCCAAACCTTGTCTTTATCGCTGTATACTAATTTAATTGATCGTGCGCTAAATACGGTATGGGATGCCGAATTCCTGACTCCACCAGATCAAATACAATTGGTCTGCGATCGCCTTCAAGCTGTAATACTACTTTGTCAGGCGGGAAAACAAAACTTAGAAACATTAAGAAAAGAAGAGCTCGAAAAAGGTCTAGCAGTATTGGAGCGTAAGCGAAATTTCTATCAAGAGGAATTTACCAAAAAAATGCAGGAGACAGGAATCCGTGCCTCTTGTGACAACCTACACAAAGCAGTACTGGAAAATATTCAGCAATTCGAGGTCTTTTTAAAAGAAAAAGTGCAAATCAAAGAAGATCTTACCAATCCAATTCTTGGCCGAACCGAATATGCGAGACAGCTTAACTTATATCTTGATATGCCTTATACACCTGAGCAATTAGCTGAGGCAGCACTAAAAGAGATCGAGGAGACTAAACAGTTGATTGGCGAAAAGTCCCAGGAATATATTCAAAAGACCTACCCCAACCGCCCTGCACCAAAATCTATCGAAGAAGCGATCCGGATCACTTTCACCGATATGGAAGCTGATGCGCCCGCTAATGGAGCCGAATATTTACAGTTCTGGCAAGATTTGTCTGCTTCTGCTACCCGTTTTATAGAAGAAAAAAAGATCGCCACGCTACCCGAATACCAAACCCTGCGGATCATACCAGCTCCCGAGAGTGCAGGCCCTGCTGCTAGAATAGGTTGGGTAGACAGTGCTCCTCCCTTTGCGCCCAATCCAGTCACCACGCTTTACCTGCCCAACATTCCTGATGATTTCCCAGAGGAAGAAAAGAAAGACTTTTGGTCTTCCTTTAATAAGCCCTTCAACCGAATGATTGTCATCCATGAATTATTCCCTGGGCATTATATGCAGATCAAAATCAGTAGAGAGACCGCCCATCCTATTCGGCTTTTATTTCCCTATGGCCCCTATTTTGAAGGTTGGGCAACGCTCACAGAGCGCGTTGCACTCGACCATGGGTGGGAAGCCGAAAACCCCTTGACCTTCCTTGCTCATTTGCGCAAGCGTTTAGAGAATGCGAATCGGGCTTACACCTCCGTACAAGTACACTGTAATGGGTGGGATCAAGAAAAAGTCATGGAGTTTTCTACGGAGACTGCACTTTTAGCCCCGCAGTTTGCCAAAAGCTTGTGGGGGAGATTGCTACGCTCACCTATGCAGATGACTTCCTACTTCCAAGGAGGTGTACAGTTTACTGATTTATTGAAAGCCGAGCAAGAGCGCTTGGGGGATCAATTCGATTTGCAACTTTTCATGGATACCATTATGAAAACAGGACCGATTCCTATCGAGGAGTTTAAAGCTGTTTTTAGAAGTAGCATCCCTGATTGAGGAAGGGTATCCCTACAAAAAACGTCCGCAAATCATCGACTTGCAGACGCTTTTCACCAATTTCAAATGGTGTCCAATAGCTAGCTTTTCAACAAATTAATTGCCTCCTCCACTATTATTACCACCACTTTGTTCTCTTTGCTGAGCCCGCTGCATCGGATTACCAGCGCCACTACCTCCTCTACGTCTAGAACGGCCTTTATACAATTCGAATCGAGAAGGCTCTTTGGTTTCTGGCCAAAAGTTGTTGCCTCGGTCGGTATCTGCTGTTTCTAAAAGTGGATCTAAAACAATTTTCTCTACTTCCTTTTCAAAGAAGAATACCTTGTTTACATGCTCATTGTCTTTCTGCCAGATTTGGACGGGTATTCTTACGATCTCAGAAGTGCCATCAACAAATTGGAATTCAAGGATAATGGGCATCACCAAACCACCTTTATTATCAAAGCTGATAGAATAATAGTGATAGCCTGCGTCCAAAAATTCCTTTTCTTCTTCTGACAAATTACTTAAATAGCGCTTATAAGCTTGCTCATCTTCAGGCGTAATATCCAAGGGATCGTAGGTATTATAAAAGTCCTTCATCCGAGGATCACGTTCTACCAAAGACTCCATTGCTTCATACCGTTGGTCTCCGATATACTTTGGTGCATCATCTCTTTTAGCTTTAGCCAGGGTTTTCTCTACCTCGGGATTTTTGGTATCCACCTGCATCCACTTCACACCATTGATCGCTAAATCAACGTGGTCCGTTGTGTAGAACCATCCTCTCCAGAACCAGTCTAAATCTATACCAGAAGCATCTTCCATTGTACGGAAAAAATCTGTTGGCGTCGGATGCTTGAACATCCAGCGATTGGCGTATTCTTTGAATGCCATATCGAATAGCTCGCGGCCCATAACCGTCTCTCGCAAAATGTATAAAGCGGTAGCTGGTTTGGTATACGCATTAGGCCCCAGGCTAATAACAGATTCTGAGTTGGTCATAATAGGTGACAAATTGTCCTTAGATCTACTCATATAAGAAACAATCTTGGCGGGTTGGGCGCCCCAGTCGTGGTCTGTCTCCCATTCCTGGCCCGCAACGGCATCTAGGAAACTGTTGATTCCTTCGTCCATCCAAGTCCATTGGCGCTCGTCAGAATTGACGATCATTGGGAAATAGTTGTGGCCGATCTCGTGAATGATCACACCGATATGACCATACTTCATCCGCTCCGAATAGGTGCCATCTGCCTCGGTACGACCATAGTTGAAGGCGACCATCGGATATTCCATACCCATACTACCGTCGATAGACCAAGCTACTGGATAAGGATAATCAAAAGTCATGCGAGAATAGACCTCAATGGTATGAGCAGTCACTCGAGTAGAAAACTTTTTCCAGAGGGCATAACCTTCTTTGGAGTAGGCAGACATACACATGATGGTTTTCCCATTCTGCTCTAAAGCCATAGCATCCCAGATGAACTTACGGCTAGAAGCGAAGGCAAAATCTCGTACATTTTCGGCTTTGAAGGTCCAGGTTTTTTCCTTAGTCGTTTTTTCTTTTTCATTTTCAATCGCTTCTTCTTTGGTAACGATCATTACTGGTGTATCGGTGGTTTTGCGCGCCTTGTCCATTCTTTTGCGTTGCTCGCTAGACAAGACCTCTTTAGGATTCTGCAAGGTACCCGTAGCAGCTACGATGTGATCGGCAGGAGCCGTGATATTGACTTCGTAATCACCAAATACCAAGGCAAATTCTCCACTTCCAAGGAATTCTTTGTGTTGCCAGCCTTCTACTTCATTATAGACACACATGCGTGGAAAAAACTGGGCGACGGTGTAGATATAGTTGTCATCATCTGCAAAATACTCGGCCTTGCCGCGGCCACTGGATGGCATATTGTACCACCATTTCACTTTGAAAGCAACACTTTCGCCTGGCTGTAAAGCTTGGTCCAAATCTACCCGCATCATAGTACCTACGATGTGGTGACTCATGTCCTGGTCGGCGGCATTTTTGACATATTCAATATTATGGCCACCATCAAAAGGATTATGCATTCTGCTTAACTGACCAAAGCTCATGCGGTCGTCGATCTCTGAATTCCGAACTTTGAGGGTCTTTGAGTCTTTTGCTCTTACATTCTGATCCAATTGCACCCACAAATAATTCAGTACATCAGGAGAATTGTTGTGATAAGTAATGACTTCATCGCCATAAATCCGCTGCTTCTCATCATCTACACGGATGTTCATTTTGTAGTCGGCTTGTTGCTGGTAATAGTCGTGCCCCGGCGCTCCGGAAGCCGTACGATAAGCAGTGGGCGTAGGAAACTCTTCCTTTAGCTGCTTAAACTTATTGTAGTTCAGGTTTGGATTCTGTGCTTGCACCATCATGGTCATCAGACCAAAGAGCAGCGTCAGGGTGATAATCTTTTGCATATTTGTGTTTTGGTAAGTAAGTAAATCCTTGATTCTGGATATAAAGATAAGGAATGTCGCTTGGTCAGTTGGTAAAATCCTACAGACAGTAGATATGCTACTTGTACGCTAGTACCAACTACACTTTAGATAAGACAGACCGAAGCTTAGGCTCAACACTTAGGAATGGGGCATTAATAAAGTATACAAGATTTACGTAGGTATTTTGCTGTTCAGTAAGGCAAAAAACGCAGGCGATGCAGCGCATCTACGAGGCTTTTTAACGAATCTGGGCGGCAAAAGAACAAGTAAAGATGTTTAATTTATTATTGACTTATTCCTTA
>JBELML010000017.1:0-73586 GCA_042095835.1 Saprospiraceae bacterium | reverse complement strand
ATAAGTGAAGTGCGGGATGCCGCCTAGGCACTGTTCGAGTGGAACGAGTTTGGCTAGGCAAGATTTTTTTGCTTCGTTTTTGTATCGAATGACAAAAATGAAGATGCTAGAGCGGTTTTGAATTGGAGTTTCAGTAGGAATTATAAAAAAATGAAGTGTGATTTTTTGGTGTGTTTGCCCTAACTAAACTTAAATCAATTTCAAAATTTCAGTAATTTTAGCTCTTCTCGCAGGAGTTATTGCGACATCGCCATTAAGTAGCCCCTCCAAGGTATTTTTAGCCTCCGTAGTTTGGCCTAATTTGATTTGAAAAAGTCCTTTAGTCCACAGTACATCATCTACCTTCTCGTTTTGACTGCTCAACTGATCCAAAAGAACCAAAGCTTCTGCTGTTCTGTCTAACTCATTGAGGGATAATGCCTTATAGTATTTTGTCTCAAAGGTAGAACCCTGATTGAGCTCGAATTTCTCCAAAGCCTCCAAGGCAGCTTGGTAATCGGCACTATTGTAGAGTTGGGCAATGTTGCCCATTTCAGATGTACCGCCGCTTCTTAAGAGATCGAAAGTCGGTGTCTCAAAGTAGCTGCTATACAGGTTTTGTTGACCATTGCTATTGGGGAGTAAAGAGTATCCAATGGTGAGCAATAGGGCAATGCTGGCAGCCAGAGCTAACCATCGTCTACCACTACCTATGCGGCGTATTTTTCCTCCATTTTCCAATTGGCCATTTGCCTTTTCTTCTGTATAAATTTTATGCAACATTTGCATAGAAGACTGCTCCGTAAAAGTACGGACTGCCTTTATACCTGCAGCTGTTTTATGATAGAGCGCATGGAAGGCTGTATCGTTTTTTAGCCTGTCCTCTAAATCCTTCTTTTCTTTGGAAGGAAGGCTTCCATCAAGGTGCCCCTCTATAAGTATTAAATCCTGATCTTCTAGCTTCATATTTGGGGGATTTATTGGTCTAGAAACTGACCTTTATCACATTCGTTAATTAATTTTTTCATGCACCTATTTTTCTTATTAGCCGCTGAATAAGCAGCATTATCGCCCTTTAATCCTAGTAATTGGGCAATCTGCTTCATATTCAAATTGAGCCAGTATTTATAAAATAATAACCTTTGGCAATCCTTATTCAGCTGTTTTACACAGCGGAGCATTGCTTGCTGAATCGAATCTTTGTCTTCCGCCTCCTCGATGAGGTCTTCTTTATTGATATAATCCTCTAAATCGGCATAGGACTGTACCTTGCGTCGCTCCTCCAACCAAACTAGCCGAAGGATACCCATTAAAAAAGAAGAGAGCGAACTACTGAGTACAAAAGTATCGTCTGCTACCTTCTGTTCGAGACGTAAAAGGGCTATATTAAATGCCGTTCGAGCTTGTTCTTCACTTGCTCTTTGGTTGATCACCCAACCCACAGCCTTATTATACAACTGGCGGTATAATAAACGAAATGCTAATTCTCTACGGTGTTCTTGTCCACTGCGAAGATGGTCTATAATCACTTGATCATCTTTCGCGATTGCTTTTGTCATTAATAAATGATTTGATCTTTCCAGATATAATCGTTTTAAAAATATTTTCTTGTATTTCTTGAATCGATAAAATGTTGGCTTTCATCGAATATCCAATTCCTGGCTATTTTTCGCCTATAGGGCTAAAAATAAGGATTAGAGTGGTTATATTTGAGCAAAGCCGTTCATTTACTCAAACTGTTCGTATCAGATATAACTTTAGCCGCTCAATCGCTAAGGTTTTATACTAATATCATAACCTAATGTGGAAGACACACTCACTCAATTTAGTCATTTGTTTTCTAATCCTATCGACCTGGCAACTACCTGCACAAGGAAACCTGCTACAAGAAACATTCTGCGAGACTGGCCCCTTACAAATGGATTTAAACCTAGGAACGGGATTAGACACTTCTGGTAATGTGTTACAAGCTGGATTGGGGGTTGTTGATCCCTACTGGCAACTGGTCAATAGACCTGCTACCTTAGATTGTACTACCAGCGAATTGGCCTCTATTAATGGCAGTGCCTATGTCGTCAACGATGGCATCAATAACCTATGGATTAACCAGTTGGGAGTTTCAGCGATTTCACCCGTTGATGCTGGGCCAACCGCAGCCCTTAATTGCCAGAATGGATCCAATGCCTTAGGTCTACCTGATCCTTTTGTTTTTGAACGGTCTTTTTGTGTTAAGAATACTGTACCTGTATTGTTCAACCTTACTTTTGCAGGCGATGATGCTATGTACTTAGAATTGATCGACAAATCCTTGGGTTCGGTTATTGCGACCAGCGATAATTATGATAATAATATAACTGCCCCCTCTCCAATTGTTTTTAATTCCTTGCAAACCTTGAGTAATGGTGTTTATGCTATTAGAGTCTACTATTTTAACCAAGGAAACCTTGGGGGCTTCACGGTTAAAGGTACGGTTGCAGTCACTAATGATATCCCCGCGCTACAAAATGCTACCGAAGTATTAGTAGCTGCTTGTAGTATACCTGATACTTTAGCGGTAGATCATTATTATGATTATCCTGATAGTAGCCTGACGATTTGTGCCAGGCCCTCGGTACTTCCGCAAGGTTTGGATTTTGTTTATCAATGGATAGCGCCAGATGGTACTTATTTAAACAATGCTCCAAGCTCAGATCAAGATTGCTATACTATTCCTATGCTTAATGAGGCCAGTGAAGGTTTATACTATTGTTTGGTTTCAGATACTTTAGATTTGGTATGTTTCGTATTGCCAGTACAAGTACAGCGGTTTGCCAGAGATCCATTTAATACTTGGCATATACCCAATCAAATCGTGGTGAAGTATAGCCCGGATATTACCACTACTCAAAGAGCAGAATATATCGCTTCTATACAAGGAACTGTGATTGAAGGTTGTATGTGTCTGGTAGATTTAATCCAACTACCAGATACCTTGATTGACGAAAACGGCGTACCTATCATCGATCCAGAAGAAAAAAAGAAAAAGGCCAGACCAGATGATCGCTCAGGCGTGGAAACGGTAGATTGGAATGCGATTCTTGAAGATGAGCTGCTCGGTAGTCGACCTTTACCCATGCAGCAGCTTGGAAAGCGCAGTAAAGCAACATCTAGTCCGGAATTCCCGACCGAGCCTATCAAAATAGCATTGATTGATACTGGACTCGATTATGATCAAGCTTGGGTACAAAACTATGCTTGGACAAATCCTGATTTTGATCCTAATGCTCCCGATACCTGTGAGAACGAGTTGAACCTGGCAGAGATTGGCTACGATTTTGGAGATTTCGATAGAAATCCAGTTGATAGCTTTGGGCATGGCACTTTAGTGGCTGCGAATATGGTGTTTCTAATGGAAAAACTGCAAGGTGCGCCGCCTCCGGTTCAAATCATACCGCTCAAAGTGATGGATGAAAAAGAAATCATGAGTCTTTTTAGTGTGGCTTGCGCCAATTTGTTTGCGATTCGCAAAGAGGCTGATGTCATCAATATGAGCATTGGCAACACTGGAGGATATTTATCCATTGTAGAAGAAGTCCTTAATGATTTAGCACCTGATCAATGTCCTCCGATCGTCTTGACTTCTGCGGGAAACAATGCTTCTGACAATAGTACCGTGAGCCATTATTTTTCTAATTTGAGTGATAGTATGGCCAATGTTATTGCAGTAGGCGCTATTGATAGTGTGGCTGCTGCTGTCCAAAGGGCTGGCTATTCTAATTTCGGGGCGAATGTAGACCTGGGCATTACTGGGCAATCCTTTGATCCGAATTATCCTGGCGTTGGTACATCTATTTCAGCGGCATATGCAAGTGCGATAATGGCTTATATCTATGCCAATAAACCAGGGATTGCTTGGTCTGATGCCAAACGAAGTATGTTGAGCACAGCGAGGGATATGGGCACTTCTCAGTTTGCCAACGCAGCTGGTTTGAGTCTTAATAACACAGCACCAGTATCCTGGATAACAGATCTGGATAATATTCTGGGTTCATTCCAAGTAGCAGATAACTGCACCTCTGTATTGAACCAGGATTGTCGAAATATGATGTTTGTGCCACATGGCGTTCCTAGCGGTTATTATCCATTGCGTGTTAATGTATTACCAGGTAATGATGCAGGAGAATTAGTTTTTGCGCTTGATTTAGCCGAGGCAGGTACTGTGGAATGGCGTATTTTTGATCAAAACGATTGCCTGGATTACAAAAATAATTTAAGCCTTCCCTCAGGTAGCTCTAGGGTACAATATAATTTTCAAGGTTTGCCCAATGGCGTTTATTATGTTCAATTCAAAAAGAATGATGAAGTTTTTCTAGGAAGAATATTGCATCCAGGTAACTAAGACAGCCCAACAAATCGTAGTCCCAAAATTATCATTATGCCCAGCTCCTTAAAATTTGGCGTAATCGTTTTTTGCTATTTTATGGCCGCTAGTTTGTCAGCACAAAATGATAAACACCTAGCAGTTCTGGATAGCTTAGACCGCTATTATGAACAAGAAGATTTCAGTTCAATTTCTAAATCGATTTTTAATCGCTTGCAAGAGGAGTGGTACGAAATGGATGATTGGAATGTCGGCTTTCAATCCTTTTTTGATCTTGCAGTTGCTCAATTTGGAGAGCAACATCGGATTCCAGCTTTAATTTTACACAAATATGCAGTGGCGCTTTATTTGGATTACAATGAGCAAGGCGCGGTAGAAAAATTAAAACAAGCGGTCCAGATTAGACAAGCGCTTTTGGGAGCAACCCATCCCGATTTAGAACGTAGTCTCAATCTTATGGGACGCTGTCAGTATGAACTTGATGATCTAGATGGGGCAATATTTTCCTACAAAATGGCCATTGATATAGCAAATGCAGTTCCACTCCTCCAACGGCAGATCGAAAATCATAGACGAATTGCAAGGGTATATGAAAGCCTTGAAGAATTTGAACTGGCAGCAGCCCACATGCAACTTGCTAGTAAACTTAATGAAAAACACTTTCCAGGCGATTTTCGATCACAGGGCCGTTTGCTATTTAATCTGGCGATTGTACAACAAGAAATTCAAGAACAGTTACGAGATGCCATTTTAAATTATAAAAAAGCCATTCGCCTATTAGAAGATTCGGAGAATACGGACTTGCCAGATTATCAGGCCGCCCTCGTTAATTTAGGTATTGTTTATTTGGATAATCAGGAAGATCAAAATGCCTTTAAAACCCTAAATCAAGCTTTAAATTTCCATCTTGAAAAAGAAGATAGCACCTACCTAGGAGAAATTTATGAAAGTCTAGGAGCCTATTATAAAAGGCAAGGCCAATACGAAAAAGCTATTGAGGAATATGAGAAAGTATATGCCATTAGACAATTGGAACAAGAAGGAAAGTCGCTTGATCTTAACTATGTGTACCACAATTTTGGTGAGATTTATGAATTGCAAGGAGATTTTTCACAGGCAGCCAATTACTACCAAAAAGCGATACAACAGGCAGTAGTAGAATTTAATAATGATGATATAGCCCAGAACCCAAGATCGGATGATGTAGACTTGACCACTTCTTATGCTGATTATATTCAGGACTTAGATTCTAAAGGACGATTGTTCTTCAAGTGGTTTGAAGAAAGTGGTGATATCAATAAATTGAAAATCAGTCTTGCTACTTACCAATTAGCAATAGGTCTACTCTACGATAAAAGGGCAGAGTTAATCAGTGAAGCAGATAAAATTAGATGGACAGCATCTTTATACCCAGTTTTTGAACGGGCTTTACAGGCGGCCTATTTAGGTCATCAAAATCAACTGGATGTTTTGCCAGATGTGTTGGATTGGTTGGAAAAAAGTAAAGCCCTTGTCTTATTAGAATCCCTCTTAGAGCAACAGAGTAGGGCCTCTTTTCCTGGACAAGATTCCTTAAAAAGTAGGATTACTCTCCAGCAAGAGGATCTCAATCAAGTAAGGCGAATAGCACTGCAATCAGGCTGGACCGATTCCCTTGAAATACATAGCTTGTTAAGCCAAATTGAACTATGGGAAAATATCGGCCAGCTTAATAAGTTGAGCAAACAAAATAGTTCGCTAACTACTAGTGAGGTCACCATTTCATTAGCAACTATTCAGGCAGAGCTTTTAGGGCCAAATCAAATGGCCATTCTATATTACGTAGGAAGTGACCACGTTTTTGGATTGGGCTTGAGCAGCAGGCAATCCCAGTTTATAGCTTTCTCAACAGAAGACTTTGATCAGCGCATTGCTAAATTTCGAAGCTTACTGGTCAAGCCGAATAGCTCTCCTGAGAAATTTCAGGAATTCCTAGAAATTGGAAACAAGCTTTATAGTCAATTGTTAGCCCGTATCCTGGAAGAAACTGAGGGAATTGAAAAGTTAATCGTAGTCCCTGATAGTTACCTTTCCTCCATACCTTTTGAGGCATTGGTTCAAGATCATCCTAAAGATATTTCCACTTATTATGGCCCTGATGTAGTGGACTATTTGATCAATGATTATGACTTGAGTTATGCCTTTTCACTAGGCACCTTGCTTCAACAGCAACAAGTGACAATTCAAAAGGGGAAGTATAATTTCTATGGAACAGCACCGGAGTTTCATGGCCCGCCAAGTTTGAATAATCGCCGAAGCTGTGGAGAATTAGATCAGCTAAGTGCTTTAATAAAAAGTGCAGAAGAGGTGGATGCGATTCAAGCACTTTATGGCGGTGTAGTATCTAAAGGTGTAAAGGCCTCCAAAGATGATTTCCTCCAAACGGGATTGAAGGCCAATATTTTACATTTAGCCACACATGCTTGTGTAGATGATGAAAATCCGGCAGCTAGTCGACTGTATTTTAGCGATGACTATATGTATGCCCACGAATTGTACAATTTAGATTTAAAAGCAAGAATGGTGGTTCTGAGTGCTTGCGAAACTGGGGTAGGGGAGTTTAAAAAAGGAGAAGGCATTATGAGTTTGGCAAGAGGTTTTGCCATTTCAGGGGCACCGAGTTTGACCTTGAGTTATTGGTCTGTTTCTGATGAAAGCACCGCCGAAATTATGAAATACTATTATGAGCACTTAAAAGAAGGCGCCACAAAATCTAGTGCCCTGAAAGCAGCAAAGCTACAATACCTAAATCAGCAGGAACAAATCAATCGAATGCATCCTTTTTATTGGGCTGCATTTGTACATATTGGAGATGATCAGCCTTTAAATCTGCATAAAAAAGGGTTTCCATTGGGAATCACTTTGTCATTACTAGTCTTGATTTTGGGCCTAGGGACCTACTTTAGGTATAGAACAAAAAACAAGAACTAATACCGAAGCAGTATGACGGTATCCAATTTTGCTCTAATTTTAAGAAATTCTTCCAATTTTTTCTCTTCTTGATTGATTTGCCAGGTTTTTTTTCCTCTTTTCCAATCAACTAACCAAACCGGATAGATGTCTGGTTTATTATCAAAATCAGATTGCTGTACGGTCCCAAAAGCAATTTTCTGAAGATCTGGAAATAAAGCTTGTGCTTCAGATTGGATTTCCTCGAAAGGTACATTATCATAAGAGAGGCTATCAATTTTTTGTACAAGCCCTTCTATCATAGCCTGCTGTTCATTTTTCTCTTTTTCAACAGCTTCTAATTGATCTACTACTACATTTAGGTCATTGAGTTTGGAGTCCATATTACGCACTTTTTCCAAGTCCAAGTCAGACTCTTGGATAACACGTAAGACGGTATTTTTTACGCCCATATCTTCGAGGACGTTGTTGTAAAAGGCTATGGTATCTGCCGGAATATCAGCACCGAAAACTTCGACAATCAATTGACTAGTACTATCTCCAGGTAGAAAAGTGTGGTCGATACATTTGCGATTCGTAGGATCGCGGTTGATATAATCTGCGATGAAGGTCTCAATACTTTCTTCCAGCTGCCTTTTTTGATAGACATTATAAAGGATATAAATACTGGGTAATACCAGAATGAGGCTAAATAGTACTAAAACAGATCTGGTACGTATGGCTTCTTTTTTATCTTCATAAGTATGCATCTCAAAATTGAGAAAGCGGATGATAACAAAAGCGGTCAAGGCAATGAAAAAGGAGTTGAGAAAGAAGAGGTAAAAAGAATTAATCGCTACCGTCCAATCTTGATTGGCGATTCCAAAACCTGTGACACAGAGGGGAGGCATCAAGGCCGTAGCAATAGCTACACCTGGAATAGCACTCCCTTTTTCTTTGCGCGAGGTAGAAATAATACCCGCAAGTCCACCAAAAATTGCTACAAAACTGTCTAAGAGATTCGGTTCCGTTCTGGCTTCGATCTGGGGAGTCATTGCTCCAAAAGGAGTAATCCAGAAGTAGAGGATAGAGGTAACTAAAGCAATACAGATAGCTAATAAGTAATGCTGTAAAGAAACGCCTAAAGCTTCTCGATCATTGGTAGCAACCGCTAAACCAATCCCTAGAATTGGAGACATTAAAGGGGAGATTAACATCGCTCCAATGATAACAGCCCCAGAGTTAAGGTCCAAGCCAAGAGAGGCAATCATAATAGAACAAATCAGGAGCCAAGCATTGGCTCCGCGCATCTTCTTATTGTTTTTAATGGCAATGACGGTCCCTTCTTTATCTGCGC
Organism: Saprospiraceae bacterium; assembly: GCA_042095835.1. Taxonomy (GTDB): domain Bacteria; phylum Bacteroidota; class Bacteroidia; order Chitinophagales; family Saprospiraceae; genus DATFKA01. The sequence goes on along the minus strand of JBELML010000017.1, from coordinate 64,962 downwards.
CTTCTTCTAATTGAGTCAAATCTCGGAACCAATCACGGATGGCTTTCATCCAAATGATACTGATTTCTCGGAGGCTTTTCTTCTGCTTGATGGGCTGTTGCGTATTTTCCATTCAACTGCGTGCTAGTTCTCGAATTTACCATCGACCATATGTAGGGTTCGGTCGCTCATACTGGCTAGTTCTTCGTTGTGTGTTACAATAACAAAGGTTTGTTCAAAATCTTCTCTTAATTTGAAAAGCAGTTTATGCATTTCCTGCGAAGTGGTAGAATCTAGGTTTCCAGTCGGCTCGTCAGCTAATATCACTGCAGGATTATTGATCAGTGCTCTGGCCATAGCAACGCGTTGCTGCTCTCCACCTGATAATTGAGTAGGCTTATGCTCTAGGCGATCTCCTAGACCAAGATAATCAAGGAGTTCTTTTGCTCTTTTTTTGACTTCAGGCTCTTTGGAACCTTTGATGAAGCCTGGAATACAAACATTCTCCACAGCAGAAAATTCTGGTAAAAGATGGTGGAATTGAAAGACAAAACCAATGTTGGCATTTCTAAACTTGGCTAATTTTTTGCCCTGAATAGCCTCAATTTTCTCCCCATTAATGGTCAGTTTACCACTATCTGGACCATCTAGAGTGCCCATGATGTGTAGCAAGGTACTCTTGCCGGCACCCGATCTGCCAACAATACTTACGATCTCTCCTTTTTTGATTTCTAAATCTACGCCTTTCAGCACTTCCAGCTGGCCATAAGATTTGTGTACATCACGAACTTCTATCACGGTTCCTTTTTGGGCTAAGATAATATTAAAAAATAGAAAGCCTCTATCTCAACTTGAAATAGAGGCTTTAAATTATGTTTTGTAATCAACTACCAGAAATACCATACTACGAAAGTAGTAATCACTAGTAGAATGACAGATAGATATCTATAATTCAAATACCAAGGGAGGTCTTTGAGCTCTTCGGTTTCTTCGGCAATTAATTTTGGCGTCCAAACCATACTTTCTATTTTGTCTGCTGGAGGTGGTGCAGTGATTAAACTAGTGGTAATTAGGGTAACCAAACAAATCAAGAATAATACAGTCGTACGCAATAGGAAGTGCATCTGGAAAAACCAGATATCTAATTCAAATAATCCTCCTATCACCCAGACACCTGACATGATTAAGCCAACTAGGAGACTTATTATACTAGCGGTACCAGTTGCTCTTTTCCAAAATAGACCTACAACGAAAACGGAAACAACGGGAGGAGCTATATATCCTAAAATGTCCTGGAGGTAGCGGAATAAATCACCATATCTTCCAATCATCGGTGCCCATAGAGATGCCAACACTACCAAAACTAAGGTAGAAATTTGGCCCGATCTAACGAGCTGCTTGCTCGTCATATTGGGCCTGATTTTATTGACAAAATCCATAGTGATCAGCGTAGAAGCAGAGTTGAACGTTGCAGAGATCGAACTCATCATAGCGGCCAATAATCCGGCTACAACTAAACCTAAAAGTCCAACGGGTAGTAGATCAAATAAAAGCGTCAGATAGGTTAAATCTGTACAGTTCAATAGATTCTCACATATACCATCTGGGTTGGCTTCAGATACAGGAACTTTATAGGAATATTCGTTTTGTCTATAAAGTAAAAACGCCAAGGTTCCTGGAATAACCATGATAAGAATTACAGGTAATTTCAATAGTCCTGCAAATAAGGCACCCCAACGGCCGTGATTTAAACTTTTAGAACTCAGGATTCGCTGTACCATAAACTGGTTGTTGGCCCAGAAATAGAATCCTAATAATGGAACTCCCGTCAGGAGCCCCCACCAAGGTACAATGGGACTGTCGTATTGACGCCACCAATCCCCTTCATTATCTCTCACTATACTTAGGGCTTCTTCCGCATTTTTATTAATGACGCCTGAAGCATTCAGCTCATTCAATTGATCAACCATAGCAGACCATCCACCTACTTTTACCAAACCATAATAAGTTAGAATCATTGATCCAAAAATCAAGACAATCGCTTGTATTACTTCAGTCTTCACCACTGAATTTAAACCACCAGGAATGGTATATGCGGCGGCAGAAGCTGCTAAAACCACAATAATGACCCAAGGCGGAAGTGTAGGAAAAATAAGACCTAATACCAGTGTCCCTACATAAAGAGATGCTGCGGTATCAATTAAAACGTTACCAACTACTGTTATAAAGGAAAAATAATACCTTGATCTGGAATCATATCTTTTCTCCAGAAATTCTGGCATTGTATAAACACCAGACCTGAGATAAAAGGGAAGGAAGAAAATTGCAAAGAACACCAAGACCAGTACTGCGTACCACTCATAGTTGTAAACCGTCATATCCAGTAAATAGGCCGAACCCGCAAGTCCGATAAGTGTAGAACTGGAAATGTTGGCTGCAAAAAGAGAGATACCCACTACCGGCCAAGTTAGACTTCGACCACCTAAAAAGTACTCTTCGGAACTGCCACTTTTAGCTTGTGTAATACCATATACAATAATACCCACAAAGTAAGCTAGGATGACCAGGAGGTCGATCGTGTCTAAACTAATGTTCATCTGTTTGCTTAAGTTTCATACATTAATACCCCACAAAAAACGGTTCTTTTCCAGATTATCCAAATCTTATTGTATGAATTCTGAAATAATAAAAGGAAAGAATAAATACCCCCTTAAGTAGGATGACCACATGACTAAGTCTTACGGAAAAGGAAGGGCCTAAATAAAACAGAGCGCGAGCCCAAATGGACCCCGCTCTTCTAAGAAATCACCCGACTGTTATTATGAAGGATCTAAAACTTGCTAATTACCTCAACTCTAATCTTTCTACCGCCACTGATCAATCACCATCTTCTGTTAAGGTAATCTTAAATTACTAAGACAATATTAAGCCTTTTTGCATAATTGTCATAAAATTCTCCATAAAATTTTAATATAGGTTAATAATTTGGTTGCCAACCTGCTTTTTGAGTTTATATTTTGTATTCATTTCTTCTTCTAATAAAGGTGAACAGCCTGCTGTAATTGGGGTTATACCCTAAGGTAAATACTGCACTCATCTTAAAAATAGGAAGGACAATGAAGCAGCAAAAAACGCTCCGCTTAATACTTGGTGACCAATTAAATGAGCAGCATAGTTGGTTTGATAAAGCCAATGAGGAGCTTACTTATCTTATTATGGAGATGAGGTCGGAGACAGATTATGTAAAGCACCATGTCCAGAAAATTGTGGGTTTTTTCCTAGCAATGAGAGCCTTTAAAGAAATTTTAGAAAAGCAAGGACATCGGGTAATATACCTTAGTTTAGATGATAAGCGGAATCAGCAGAGTATTAGTAAAAACATTTCAAGCCTTGTTAAATCTCACGGTTTTACAAAATTTGAATATCTCTTGCCTGATGAATATCGTTTAGATCAAGAGCTCACCAGACTAAAAGCAGCATTGCCGATAGAGGTACACGCTTACGATACAGAGCACTTTATGAGCCAACGAAATACTGTAGCAGATCTTTTTGCTGGGAAGAAGCAATTCCTAATGGAGACTTTTTACCGACAAATCCGTAAACAGTATAATGTCTTGATGGAAGCGGATGGAAAAATACCGCTAACTGGACGGTGGAACTACGACGCTGAAAATCGAAAAAAAATTCCTAAGGGTTTTGATATTCCTGAAAAGAAAACCTTTCAAAGAGATACTAGCGACATTGTAGCCTTATTAGAATCGCAAGGGGTAACAACTATTGGTAATATTCAGGCTACGCAATTCGACTGGCCAGTGACGAGATCAGAAGGTTTGTTGCAGTTGAAACATTTTCTTGAGCATTGTCTTAAGCACTTTGGAAGATACCAAGATGCCATGACGATTCACCACGATTTATTATTCCACTCCCGGTTATCCTTTTTATTGAATATAAAGTTGATCAGTCCATTGGAGGTTGTTCAACAAACGGTGGCTTATTGGGAAAATCACCAGGATGAAATTGACCTTGCCCAAGTAGAGGGTTTTGTTCGACAGATTATCGGGTGGAGAGAATATATGAGAGGTATTTATTGGGCTAAAATGCCAGCTTTTGCTGCATTGAACTACTTTGATCACCAGGCTAAACTTCCTAGTTGGTTTTGGACAGGAAAGACTCATATGCGTTGTCTTGCTCACAGTATTACACAATCCTTAGACACGGCCTATGCTCATCATATTCAGAGATTAATGGTAACTGGTAATTTTGCTCTTTTATTAGGCGTTCATCCAGATGAAGTAGATGACTGGTATTTAGGGATTTATATGGATGCTATCGAATGGGTAGAAATCACCAATACAAGAGGTATGAGTCAATATGCTGATGGCGGAATTGTGGGAACTAAACCTTATATTTCCAGTGCTAACTATATACATAAGATGGGGGATTATTGTAGCAATTGTAAGTACGATAGAAAAGCTAAAACTGGCCAGAATGCTTGTCCGTTTAACAGCCTCTATTGGGATTTCTATGACCGGCACCAAGATAAATTAGGAAAAAACCCTAGGGTAGGCATGATGTATCGAGTATGGGGAAAAATGTCTCCAGAAGATCAAGCAGTCATTTTAAAACAGGCTGATTATTACAAAAAACATGTCGAGGAACTTTAATGCCTTTCTCCACTAACCAAAAAGCAACTTAGACTGTTAATATTTAAAACAATCAATCAACTATGAGTACGAATCCCAAATATAAATTGCCTTTTTCTGCCGGTATTCGTTTGTTTATTCCGATTCTATACGCTGCTTGGTCTGATAGAGTGTTGAGTCCATCAGAGGTAGCTGTACTCAGAGATCGTGCATTTGAATTACCTTTTTTAAGTGACTTTGAAAAACAGCAGCTGAGGATGTGGACCAACCCCAGACGTCCTCCTAATCGCGATTTATTTAAAATGTGGGAAATCCATTGCAAAGAGGCCGCAAAAGAACTGCCCATTTATAATGAGCCCAGTCTGATTGATTTAGGGATTGCACTCGTTAAAATCCAACATAAAGATAGAGACTTAACCTGGTTGTCTAGCGATGTCCTGGAGGAACTAAAGTCACTTGAAGGGAAACTACAAAAAGTTAATCGAGCCACCTATCAAAGTCTCTTCGATCTGCCTGGTCAAATAAGCACAGAACAAGAAAAAGAAACCGCCTCCTTTAATATTGAGGAGATGAAAGATTTGTTAGATGGAAGTAATGGCGAGATCAAAAATAAGATGCGCCAATTGATGTCGGACCCGGTCTTTGGCTTAGAAACCATTCCACTCAAAGAGGACTATCGAACCAAAGTATTGTCCTGGCTTCATTTATTGTCCAAACAAGGTTTAGGCGCACTTGCTTTTCCAGAAGCTTATGGAGGAAAAGATGATATGGCCAGTTATGCCAGCGCTTTTGAAATGCTAGGCTATCACGATTTAAGCTTGACCGTAAAATTTGGCGTCCAATTTGGATTATGGGGCGGTGCCGTCGCCGCTTTAGGAACAGAAAAGCATCACCAGCAGTACCTGAAAGGGGTTGGCGATTTATCAATACCTGGATGTTTTGCTATGACAGAGACGGGCCACGGCTCCAATGTTAGAGGTTTGGAAACCACGGCTATTTATGATCCTAGCACCAAAACTTTTACGATCAATACGCCCCATCATGGTGCAGGTAAGGAGTACATTGGAAATGCGCTACATGGCCGCTTAGCTGCTGTGTTTGCTCAATTGATTGTAGGCGAAGAGAGTCATGGTGTCCACGCTTTTGTAGTTCCATTAAGAGATGAGGAAGGAAAAGTATTTCCAGGTATAAAAATTGAGGATAATGGGTATAAACTTGGCCTTAATGGTGTAGATAATGGTCGAATATGGTTTGATCAAGTGACTATTCCCGCCGAAAACCTTTTGGATCGTTTTGGTAAAATAGAAGAGGATACTTATCAAAGCCCGATTGAGAATCCATCCAAGCGCTTTTTTATGATGCTGGGTACTTTGGTTGGTGGAAGAGTATGTGTACCACGTGCTGGCTTAAGTGCTACTAAAAAAGGATTGGCGATTGCGATTCGTTATGCGGCTAGGCGTAGGCAATTTGCCCCTGGCCCCAATCATCCTGAAACGCCCATCCTTGATTATCCTAGCCATCAGCGGCGATTAATGCCACTTTTAGCAAAAGCCTATGCGCTAAATTTTGCGCTTGATGACTTATTGGATCTTTTTGTAAATAAAGAGCATCAGGATATACGGGAAATTGAAACCCTAGCCGCAGGATTGAAATCCTATGCTACTTGGTATACTACACATACCCTGCAAGAGTGTAGAGAAGCTTGCGGAGGTAAAGGCTATCTTGCTGAGAATCAAATTGCTGCCTTAAAAGGGGATACCGATATCTTTACCACTTTCGAGGGTGATAATACGGTTTTGCTACAATTGGTAGCCAAAGGAGTGTTATCTGATTTCAAAAAATCCTTTCATGAAGAAGGGAATATGGCTGTTTTGAGAATGATTGGTAAACGCATTTCAACAGCCGTAAATGAACAAAATGCCTTGATTATTAGAAATACAGATGCAGCACATTTGCTGGGAAATAATTTTCAGCAGCAGGCTTTTGAATATCGGAAAGAACGGCTGCTAACTTCTCTGGCTAGCCGCCTGCGAGGTTTGATCAAGCAAGGGAAATCCTCCTACGAGGCCGGCTTATTATGCCAAACCCACCTAATAGCTTTGGCAGAAGCCTTTGTTGAAGAATATGTGCTGGATGCTTTTATGAAAAAAGAGGCTACACTAGCAGCGGGGCCACTGAAATCTGCTATTGCCCAATTGAGGTCTTTGTATGCACTCTCTACAATTGAACAGCATGCAGCCTGGTATCTTGAGCAAGGGTATATCGCAGCGGTAAAGAGTAAGGCCATTCGCAGAACTGTTGACCAGCTCTGCCAAGACCTTCGGCCAGATGCAATTGCATTGGTAGAGTCCTTTGGTATTCCAGATGCCCTAATTGCTGCTCCTATTGCCCTTAATCAATAAAACCATTTACGACCCAACACCCTAGCTGCATCGACCGCATCGCCTCCCTGTTGCAGTATGTCAAGTCCAATTTCAGAAAAAATAGGATGTGCTGATACAACCATTGCTGTATCAGCAATAGTGCTTTTTGGGATGAGATAATCAGGTGGAATAGGCGTGTTTCTACAGGAAACTAAAAATATCATGAAAAAAATAAGATAAACTTACTTGATTTTGACATTTTGGTACGATGCTTGTAGATTAGTTAAATGAGAGGTCGAATATAGTGATTCGAGCAAAATATCAGCCCGAATCTCCAACTTGAGCAAAAAAATATAAATATTCTTTCTAAACCGAGAAGAAACGAGGTCGTCCAAATCAGTGGGCAATCTCAAAAGTTGAATTGCTAGAGGGCAACTATGTGAAGGGGTGTAGAGAATGATGATGTACCTTAAAATTTCGCGCAGAAATTTGTTGCCCTCCTTTTCAACCTTTTTTATTCCAATATCTCTATTGCTTCTTCTTCCTTCATCTTCTTAGCAGTAACCACTTTGTGTAAACCATAATTCTCTAATCTATTGTGATAGAAATAGAGCAGGTGGAAATTTTCACTAATGATATCCTTTTTTCGCTTGCGTTTCAGGGGCTTTTTTACATGAAAAGTACCCAAGTGTAAAAGACCATCTTCAATGATATCAGCAATGGAAGCCTCTTTTAAAATGGCCGATAATTTCACTTCTCCTTGTTCTGCTTTGAGTCGTAGTTGCTTCACTAGTTGGGCCGTAATCCGATGGAGTTTATCGGTGTCAAAGACATAATCATCGGGAGGTAATCTCAGTATACCATATAAATCTAATTTACTGTTTTCCATCTTGAGTAAATTAAAAGCAGCGTAGGCGATCAGGTGACTCGTTAATACTATATTATCCTTATGGTACCGATCAACTATCGCCTTACCGAGTTCTCTGGTATATTCCGACTCTCTTTGCTTGTCTTTATTGATTTGACCGTTGATCGTGAAATAATCCTTGATGGCAATCGGTGTTCCATACTGGTCATAACTCACCCCGTTTTGATCGACTGGATTCCCAAGCACATCCAAAGGTTGTCCAATTGAAACGGTGATATCATTGCCCTCTGCTAAAATCTTCCAAATAAATTTAAGCACCTTAAAGGGCCGGTACGAGTTATCTCTTCTGGCAATATAGCGCTCCTTTCCGCTTCTTTTTAAATGCTGTTCTATCAATTGAGGCCCTTCTAAAACGAAAGGATAACTCAAAATCATAGGGACCACATAAACCTGGGTGTCTTCGCCGCGAAGTAATAAATTACGCTGCGCTTCAATGGCTGTATTTACCAGTCCTAGCTTTAATTTATCTTCTAATTTGCCAGAACGAGAACGGGTGCCACCGGGGAAAAATATGCTATTCACGCCGCGCTCGATCATCAAGCGAGAATTAATCTTAAGCGTTCGAAGATAAATGGGATTTTTTTTACGTCGATCTACACGATAAGCACCGATCCGATTCATGAAATAGGCAGCAGAACCAGTGTTGTATAGATTCAATCCAGCTCCATAAGCAAAAGAGGGTAGTCCAATCACAGCATCTAAAGCATAACCGACCATGATGGAGTCTAAATTGGAATGATGGGTAGGAACGACCACGATTGTTCCCTTTTTAAATAATGCCCTAGCTGTTTCAATCTCGCCTTCTACTTTTAATTTTTCGTAAAGTCTTTTTCTAGCGCCCCCTAGTCTAAAGAAGCCTCTTTGTTTGGCTTGCAATAAACGATTGAAAAAGAAGGTCAAAAATCGCCTAGCAAATAGAAAGGTAGATATCCGAAAAGTACCGACTACCTCCTCAGCATATCGCTGTATGATCTGTCGAAGAATCTCTGCATTATTGGCTTTGGCAATATCAGCAGGTTGATCTAGCGAATACCGTAATAGACGCTTATTGATCTTATTCCAGAATTGCTTTTCCTTAGGCGGATCGACTTTCCACGGCTCCTCTTTAATTCTAATACGTTCCAGGTACATCGTCTGAGAGATGTAATCGGTAGTCGTTTCTATCGGATGCTCCTCAATATCTTTTTGAGTTTCAGAAATCAAGGATTGCACAAAGGTTTTACGGTCCTCACTTAATAAATAAACGGGCCATTCCTCAAGATTTGGGAGGACATGGGAGTGGACACTATTGACGTTATATTTTTTCAAATTGATTGCAGGCTTAATGAAATAATAAGAGAGCGGTGCAATTAGACATAGGCCTCGTACTCTTTAACTAGGTCTCTAATAAAGGAGAGAATATCTTCTCGCCCCTGACCAGAATTGGCGGAGCTAATAAAATATTGTGGGATAGCCTCCCAATTATTGAGCATTGCAGTTTTAAAGGCTTCAACATTAGGATTAACCTGGTCTTTTTTGAGCCGATCTACTTTAGTAAAAACCAAAACGAAGGGTATATGCATTTCCCCCAACCAATCAATAAATTCTAAATCAATTTTTTGGGGAGAGACATTCGAATCGATTAGTACAAAAGTACAGACCAAGTTCATCCGTTTGGCCAGATAATCTTGGATCATTTTTTCCCACTTCTTGCGAGTGGTCTTTGAAATTTTAGCGTATCCATATCCAGGTAGATCTACTAAATGCCATTGATGGTTGACCAGAAAATAATTGATCATCTGGGTTTTGCCTGGTTTCTTACTAGTATGAGCTAAATCTTTTCTTGCTCCTAACATATTGATAAGGGAAGATTTGCCCACATTCGAACGGCCAATAAAGGCAAATTCAGGCCGAGTATCGGCTGGGCATTTTACCACATTAGGAAAGCTCCCTCTATAATCAATTGTATTGACCTCCATATCTGTTATCTCTTCTTTAAGTAAATTAGCAGTAGGTTTAAACTTTATCTTTCAGACCAATAATTGGTATAAAAAATAAAATCTAAATATACTCACGGCTGTAAAATAGTGGTTTAATAAAAAATGTGCATCTTAAAGGTAGCATAATATGATTTTATTAGACCTCTGGCCTATCACCAAAATACATACATCATGAACAAAAACCTTTTATTAGTGCTATGTAGTCTTTTTTTATGGACTGCGCCACTTTCCGCTCAATTGGGATTAAAATTGGGTGTCTATTCCACAGATATCAATGTCAGTGAACTGCAAATTGATGAACCCGGTTTAAGCGATCGACTCAGTCTAGCTTTGAATGATGCGAACTTTGGTCTTCAATTTGGTTTGCAAATACGCATCCCTTTTAATAATGGCTTTGTACTTCAGCCAGAGTTGATTTTCAATTCGAATACCGTGGAGTTTGGTGCCGATGACTTGGATCAGCCTGGCCTAGGGGAGCAGATTTTCGAAGAGTCTTATCAATACCTTGATATTCCGGTATTGTTGGGTTGGGCGATAGGGCCTCTGCGATTCCAAGGTGGACCAGTAGGGCATGTTTTTTTAGACAGCACCTCCGATCTTTTTGATTTTCAGGATTATGATCAGAACTTCGATGACCTTACGATTGGTTACCAGCTGGGCTTAGGTATTGATATCTGGAACCTTACGCTTGACCTCCGTAGAGAAGGTAACTTCACCAAATTCGGGAACCATATTCGTTTTGGGAATACCGACTTTGAATTCAACAGAGCACCATCAAGATGGATCTTTTCTGTGGGCTATCTATTTAGAGATCGTTAAATTTTGTGACTTGTGTAGCCGCTGTGGAGTCTTAAATTGGTACCTTTACCACACAAAATTTATCAAAAATGAACAAATTACTTTCTTTAGGGCTAATCCTGTGCTTGAGTTTTAGTGTCACTTCCTGTCGTTGGAAAACGACCAAAAATGCACTCAAACATGGGGAAGTTTTAAAGTCTTCGATTGAATCTTTCGAGAAAAACCGATCAAAACTATCTGATCGTATCGTCGAATCTTTAGAAGAGGCAGAGTCTGCCTTGACTTCTGATGAACCAGACCTCCCTTCCGTATCCAAGGACTTTGAAAAGGAATGGACCGTTATTCAAAATCGGTATGATAAACTCAAAAAAGATTTTGATAAAGTAGGGGAGAGCTCCACTGCCTATTTCGATAAGTTGAATGAATTGAGTAGTAATATTTCTCGAGAAGAACTCAGAAATGAAGAATTGGCCAAAAACGAGGAGTTACGCAAGCGTTGGGAAACAACTTATCAAGAAGCTTCAACCAATGTCCAAAAAGTAACAACGGTTTTAGAAGAAGGCAATGACTTCCATATGGTTTTAGTGGCTTCTAGTATTCGCCAGAAATTAGAACAGAACGTGGTGGAGTTGAGACGTATCGCAGATCAGGCAAAATCTTTATTGTCAGATTTGGAGACCTTCACAAAAGCTGGAAGAGAGTTGGTGGAAGGCTAAACCAATTCTTATCAAAATATTAAACATTATTTATTTTTCTATTCTTTAAAAGAAAAAGGGACAGTTTTGCGTTTTGCGATAAAACAAAAACATGAAACGCACACGCCCTTTTTTCTTTTTCCTCGCTCTACTACTTTCTAATACCCTAGTTTCTGCTCAAACCCAAACCAAGTCCCTTCTAGGTATTGAAAATACCGAAATGATTGATCGGATGATGCTCCGAATTCCTGGAACAAGTGTGACGGATAATGGCAACTTGCGAGTACAGAGTATCAAACCTTATATGATGCCTGTACGAAGGGCCGAGGGAGATCATACCAACGAAAGTTACTTATTGGCCAGCTGTTTGGAGTACTATGTCAACCTCAATAAAAATTATAAAGTCAATTTGAGTCCAGACTTTATCGCCCTAAATCTACAAAACCAAGGGAAAAATATTGACTTTAAAAGTGCTTTTCAGCTTATGGCAGAAACCGGGACAGTAAGTGCAGCCATAATGCCTTATGGTAGTCCAAAACTTACCGCAGCAGTGTATGCTACCCAAAAATTCAAGATTAGTAATTATCTAATTCTATTCAGATCACTGACCAAGCCTCGTCAGAAGATATTTGAATTGCATAAAGCCCTGGTTCGGGGTAATCCTGTCATTGTAGAACTCAAGGTAGACCAGCAATTCACGGCGGCTTATGCCCAGAATTCCGTGAAGCTATCTAATCGATCAGAGCAACAAGTAGCGGTGCTTATTGTCGGTTTTGACCAAGAAAAAGAAGCATTCGAAATCTCTAGTCCCTACGGATCGGCCTGGGGTAGAGGGGGATACCTCTGGGTAAGCTATGATGATTTAGCTAATCAGGCAATCTCTGCATACGTGATGGTGCCAGAAATGAAGCTATATTAAAAACCGTGTTTGTTTTGGCCAATGAAATGCTCTGGAAATTCTTCTACACCAGGGAAGCCTAGTTTGATATCTCTTCCTTCGTGTGGAATATGTGCGGTTCCAAAAATATAATCCCATACGGCCAGAGTTAAGCCAAAATTTATACCATGCGGTTTTTCCTTAGGCATTTCATAGGCGTGGTGCCAAATATGCATTTCAGGGTTATTGAAGAGAACCTTCATCACTGGACCTAGTAGAAATACCCCAATGGCTATGCCCAAGGCGATAAGACCCAGTTGTAGGCCTAAGCTTGGTTGGTCTAGCAAAGCAATATCGATGCTTCCAGTAGCGATCAATAGAGCTATAAATCCACCTAAAATTCCACCTGTCACTCGTCCAGAAACGCTAATATTTGAATGGTTATAATGGCCTACCACAAGTGTGAAAATATGGATGATAAAGAAATCATAAAGACCAATGCCTAACAATGCTAAGGGAATATACTCGATACTACGATAAACAATATTCTCCATCCAATGATAGCGCAAATGTGCAGCGAAACCCATTTGTTCAACCGAGTGATGCACTTTGTGAAACTCCCATAATCGTGGATGATAGTGTAATAGACGATGGATCCACCACTGGATAAAATCCCTGACGATAAAGCCTATCAGCAGTATGGCCCATAACGGTGCTGTACGCAATGGATTGGAAGCCTGCATATCAAAACCAGTCATAGCAATGATACCATCGTTGAGTAGATTAACAACTACATAAGAAGCTGCGTTGTAGATGATGAGTGAAAAAAGGAAAAAGTTGAAAAACATGTAGAAGAAATCCAACCAGAAATCTTTACGGAATAGGGCCTGTTTTTTTCTCCAAGGTTGAGCTGCTTCCAATGCAAAGAAAAAACCTGAGACTAGCAACAACCAATAAAAGTAATTGTGCCAGCTAGGATTGGTTATTTCATACCATAAATAGCTTGCATAACCTTGATAACCATTTACGAATATTTCCCAATATTTCATTCATCTAGTGTTTCCTGCAAATCTAGAATTTATTGTAGTATTAGCAGGTGATTTTTGTTACACAAGTAAGTAAAAAAACAAAAGCCCGTCCTGAGGACGAGCTTTTGTTTATGGAAGGACTACTTTCTCAGAGAAAGCTATTACTTCTTAATTCCAGAAATAATACTGTCGATATCAACGCTTCCAGATTTGAAGTGTGGTGCATCAATTTTCCCACCTCCCTGAAGCGTTTCAAGACGCTCTTTGAAGAGGTTTGAAGTTTCCAAGTCATCTTTTTTCGCATAAATTTCTTTTAATGCGATCAGTGTATTGGTGTCGTTTGGATTTAATGCTTCAGACTTTTGGAAGAAAGGCAATGCTTTGTCGAATTGCTCGAAAACAGCATCACGCGCTTCTTCGTATTTCTTCATACCTTCTTTAGAGTAGTCAGAAGCATACTTCTGTAGCTCTTGTGTTTTTAAGGCAGCTTTATTGTAGTATAGCTGTCCGATGCTATAAACAGCAGTTGCATTATCTTTGTCCTTGCCATATGCCTGAGCAAACTGATCAACCGCTAGGCCGAAATACTCATCAGCTTTCGCTTCGTCCCCATTTTTAGCAGCATCTTGGTGCAGGTTGTCATAGGTGTTACCTAGTACATTGTAAAGAGAAATGTTGTCTGGCTCTGCGGCAATAGCCAATTTGATTTTATCAATTAGCTTATCAGATTGACCGAGCTTTAGATAGTGATTGATTTCTGCAAAAAGAATAGACACTTCCTCAGGAAACTTCTCTCTACCTTCTTCTAGATACTTATAGGCACCTTCTAGATCATCTTCAGCATTGATTTTATAAAGGTACTCATATACTGCAGGTTCTTCAGAACCATTATTGTACAATTCGGTGAATAAATCTGTAGCGATCTTTATCTGATTGGAGTTGTAAGCAGCCAGACCAGTTAAGTATTTTGCATTTTTTAGATTAGCTTCATCTGAAAGACCACTTTCTGCCTCATTTTGTGTCAAAAGTTCGTGAGATTCAATCATAGATTTGAAGGCATTGTAGGCACCACCGTAATCTTGGCTGGTATAAGCATCAATACCTGCTTGTTGCAAGAAGTTTTGCGCGTTACGGATACCTTTTACAGCAGCTTTAATCTGGTATTTTTTCTCCGAAGCAGCTAGAGCTTTTTTATAGCTGTCATAAGCTTTCAATTCGACGTACTTAACCGTTGGTAAATCTTCAGCAGTATTAAGTCCTAACTGCTTTGATGTCATAATTTGATTGACCAATTCATTGTATACATCTCCTGCTACAATATAAGCGTCAGCAGCCTCATCAGCAGGAATATCCATGCCCATGAGCTGCTTTACGGATTCGACAGCAGTAGTCATTTTTTCTTTGTTCGTGTTATCAAGACGATAAGCGCTTAGAGCCTTGCTCGCTTCTTTTTTGATCTTTTTCACATCCTGAGCCTGCAGGCCACCCATAATTAGAAAGGTTGCGATGAGACCGAAAATCAGCTTTTTCATAATCATTAATTTTTTGTTTCGATTTAGAAGGAGTTGAAGTTGTCAACTTTAAACTCCCTATTAAGACGAAAATCTCCTTTGATGAATATTAATAAAAATTTAAAATTTTAAAACAGTATGCTAAACTTCGTTAAAAGTATAAAAACTATCGCTATTCTTCCTCGTCTGATGAGGTTTCTGGCTCATTATCGATTGCTTCGGAGGCTCTTATGACGGCAATATCTGCAATCATATCTTGTCCACCTAGCTTCATTACACGAACTCCTTGAGTGGCGCGACCCATCACTCGAATGTCACTTACATTCATTCTGATCATCACTCCAGATCGATTGGTGATCATCAAGTCATCTTCTTCCTTAACTGCTTTGATAGTGACCAGCTCCCCCGTTTTATCTGTAATCATGAGTGTGCGTACCCCTTTACCACCACGGTTAGTGATTCGGTATTCTTCCATTTCGGTTCGCTTGCCGTATCCATTTTCAGAGACAACAAGAGCAGTGGTTTCCTTATCAGCGGGATCGATACAGATCATTCCTACTACATAGTCTCCATCTTTACTAAGAGCCATACCACGAACACCAGCTGCGGTCCTTCCCATTGATCTGACTTTTGCTTCGTCAAATCGAATAGCATAACCGCTGCGGTTGGCTAATAGGATTTGATTTTCGCCATTGGTCAACTTGGCTTCTAATAAGGTGTCGTCTTCGTTGATGGAAATAGCGATGATACCGTTTGATCGAGGCCTAGAAAAGGCCGATACAGCGGTCTTTTTAATCATGCCTAATTTGGTGGAAAAGACGATGAAATGGTTTTCTAAGAAGGTTTCATCCTTGAGATCTTCCACTTTTATATAAGCCTTGACCTTATCTTCCTTGGGCATAGACAGGATATTCTGAATCACTCTGCCACTTGAAGTTTTACTTGCTTCAGGTATTTCATAAACTCTCAACCAATGACAAATCCCTTTTTCGGTAAATAAGAGGAGATAGGCATGAGTATCGGCCACAAACATATGCTCCACAAAATCTGTGTCCCTGGTTTTTGAACCTCTCGATCCACGACCACCTCTAGTTTGAGTCCTGAACTCAGAAATAGGCGTACGTTTGATATATCCCAAATGAGAAATGGTAATCACCACGTTCTCTTTACGAATTAAATCTTCGATACTGATTTCACCAGCAGAAGCAGTAATCTCTGTTCTTCTTTCATCGCCAAACTTCTCTTTTACCTCTTGTAGCTCTTCTTTGGCAATATTTCTTTGTCTTTCCTCATTAGCGAGAATATCCTTCAGGTCATCGATGAGTTTTTTCAGGGCTTCATACTCTTCTCTTACTTTCTCGATTTCAAGACCTGTTAGACGTTGTAGGCGCATGTCTAAGATCGCCCTTGCTTGAATTTCACTCAGTTGGAATTGACTTTTTAAGCCATTTCGAGCAAGCTCTGGAGTCTGTGAATTCCGAATAAGTGCAATCACCTCATCCAGATGATCTAAGGCAATGATTAATCCCTCTAGAATATGTGCACGTTCTTCCGCTTTGCGCAGATCGTATTGCGTTCTTCGAACAATGACCTCTAATCGGAATTTAATGAACTCCTCAATCATATCTTTTAGATTGAGTGTCATTGGCCGACCATTCACTAAGGCTACATTGTTGACACCATAAGAAGTTTGTAAAGGCGAGTATTTATAGAGTTGATTCAGCACAACGGATGCCATAGCATCACGACCTACCTCGACAACCACCCTAAAACCTTGTCTTCCAGATTCATCTCGTACGGTGCTGATCCCAGGTACTTTATCCTGGTTTTTGAGGTCGGCAATCTTAGTAACTAAGTTGGACCTTGAAACTTGATAAGGAATTTCAGTGATGATAATTGATTCCTTACCTGTTTTAGAGGTTTCAATATTCGCTCTACCTCGGAGAACGATTCGTCCTCTGCCTGTTTCAAAAGCCTCTCTGATACCTTTAACACCATAGATAATACCACCAGTTGGGAAATCTGGAGCTTTAATGTGCTCCATTAAACCATCAACGTCAATCTCTGGATTATCAATAGTAGCAACGATCCCATCGATGACCTCGGTCAGGTTATGGGGCATCATATTGGTAGCCATACCTACGGCGATACCGGAGGCACCGTTGACCAATAGATTAGGAATCTTGGAAGGAAGGACAACCGGTTCCTCAAGAGAATCATCAAAGTTGAGTGAAAAGTTGACGGTTTCTTTTCCAAGATCTGCCAATATTTCATCACTAATCTTCTTCAAACGCGCTTCGGTATAACGCATGGCTGCCGGCCCATCGCCATCAATTGACCCAAAGTTGCCTTGACCATCCACTAATGGATAGCGAAGCGACCATTCCTGAGCCATCCTGACCATAGTGTCGTAGACAGAGGTATCTCCGTGTGGGTGGTATTTACCCAATACTTCTCCGACAATTCTGGCAGATTTCTTGTGGGCTTTGTTAAAAGTAAGTCCCAATTCTGACATTCCGTAGAGTACTCTACGGTGCACCGGTTTTAGTCCATCTCTAACATCTGGTAATGCGCGTGAAATGATAACAGACATCGAATAATCGATGTAAGCAGACTTCATTTCATCCTCAATATTGATAGGGATAATTCTTTGACTCAAAGACTTTATTTTTAGCTTGTTTAATTCTTTTTAGCTGGCGGATTCGATTCTACGAATACCTAACTGTAGGGATTCGCAAATTTACTAATTTACGTTTAATTTACAGAACATTACTCTACCTTTGTGGTTCTAAAATGGTTTATACAGTGTTAAAAAATCAATAAAAAACATGGGTGAAGTAAAACCGTACCAAACTGAAGAGGATAACAAGAAAAATCAGGTCTCTCGGATGTTTAACCGTATAGCACCATATTACGATTTTCTTAATCGCTTACTTTCTTTAGGGGTCGATAAGATTTGGAGAAAAAAGGCTATTGAGCAATTAAAAGCTTCCCAGCCTCAGGTTATTTTAGATGTAGCTACAGGTACCGCAGATGTAGCTATCGAAACGGCCAAACGGCTCCAGCCTCAAAAAATAGTAGGCATGGATATTTCAGCTCAAATGCTAGAGATTGGTCGTCAGAAAATTACAAAAAAAGGACTGGATACCATCATCACTTTGGAAGAAGGCGATTCGGAGGCACTTCCATATCCCGACAATAGTTTTGATGCAGTAACGGTGGCCTTTGGCGTTCGAAACTTTGAAAATCTGGAGAAAGGACTTTCGGAAATGAAAAGAGTCCTAAAATCTGATGGGCAGATTGTAATCTTGGAATTCTCAAGACCCACCATTTTCCCATTCAAACAAATATTTAATGCCTACTTTAAATACCTTTTGCCATTGGTTGGGCGTTTAACCTCCAAAGACCCTAAAGCTTATCAATATTTGTACGAATCTGTACAGGCATTTCCAGATGGATCTGACTTTACAGATATTCTATTTAAAACTGGATTTAAATCAAACGAATGCAAGCCCTTAACATTAGGAATTTGTTCGCTTTATACCGCTCGCAAATAGTATTGATTGTACTACTTGGAATGTGCCTAAGTGTCTCAGGCCAGAAGTTTAGAGGCAATTATAATTTCTTGAATTATGAACAGAAGCCCTATTACTTTGGGATCACCTTGGGCTCTAATGCTTCTAGTTTTAAACCTTTTCGAAGTAAAGGTTTTTTAGAAAGCGAAAATATTGGTATTGTAGAAAGCGTGAATGGGCCGGGCTTCAACCTCGGTATTGTTACCAATTTGAAGATCGGGGATTATTTTGATTTTCGTTTTTTACCAACCTTGTCTTTTGCCGAACGAAATATAGAATATACACCTCGTGGAGCTGCTCAAATCCAAGGCCAAAGAAGAGTGGAGTCCGTTTTTGTAGAAGTACCTTTTCATCTGCGATATAAGTCTGCTCCATTCAAAGATAAGCGAGCCTTTCTGATTGCTGGTGTAAAATATTCCTTTGATGTGGCAAGTGACTCTGGCGCAAGAAATTCAGAGAACTTAGTTAAAATAGCACCTAGTGATTTTGCCGTAGAATACGGAGCAGGTATCCAGTTCTTTTTCCCGTTTTTCATCTTTTCTCCAGAGATAAAAATGTCTCACGGTATTGGCAATACACTTATCTATAACAATAGAATTGAAGAATCTAC
This sequence comes from Saprospiraceae bacterium, assembly GCA_042095835.1. GTDB lineage: Bacteria > Bacteroidota > Bacteroidia > Chitinophagales > Saprospiraceae > DATFKA01. The sequence goes on along the minus strand of JBELML010000017.1, from coordinate 45,976 downwards.
GGTACTCGAGAAGGTGCTTTCCAGGACCTTTACGATTTCTTTACACTTTGAGGGATAAAACTTCAGCTAGCAATGGCAATCTGCCAAGTTGATGATTTCTGGGAAAAACTGAACAAACTCCTGATTCATTTGCTCCTCAAAATCTAGGAGACTTTCGATGCTGTTATCCAGTAGTTCTGGCCGACTAAGGCGACTGCGCATTCGATCCAAGGTAAAAGCTATCCCTTCTTGGTGACCATACGATTGGAGCCAATCGCCGGCGATCCATCTTTCGACTCGGTTAGTGATTTTAGCTGGCATTAAAGGAAAATATTTCCGCAGAGTCTGATAAGTCTCCTGACGAAAGCTTTGGAAGTCTTTATCACTGAACTGCTCCCAATTCTGTATGAGAAAATAATCATAAAAAATGTCTATGATCACAGGGGCATACTTACTATGCCTTGGGTAGAGTCGGCGAATTCCTTGTTTTACAAGTTCGTGCTGATCTGTAAAATAATCAATATCCCGATGGAGTGCTATGCCCTGATGGAACCGCGCATCGATTTTATTGGCTTCACTCTTATTTAAAAAGTCTGCCATAAAATTGCCGATCATCAATTCTTCATCTCGACAGGATAAGAAAATATGTGCAAGAAAATTCATGTATTTAATTGAGCGGCTTAAGAGTATGCTAAATCACAATCTCCGGAAATAAAATAACAGCTAATAAAAAGATAAGTTGTATGATCACAAAAGGCAGAATGCCGCGGTAAAGATGCCCTGTGGTTACCTCAGGTGGCGCTACTCCTTTTAAATAGAACAAGGAAAAGCCAAAAGGTGGAGATAAGAAAGATGTTTGTAGGTTGAGTCCCAAGAGTATACCAATCCAGATTAAACTAACTTCAAGCTCTATAAAGATAGGCGCTACTACTGGTACGATGATGAAGATGATTTCAATGAAATCGATAAAAAAGCCTGCTATGAATACCACCAGCATCACCAAGAATAAAAAGGTGTTAGCATTCAGATTAGACTCTTGTATGAGATGAATTAAATAAAGATCACCTTCCATCTCCCGGAATACGAAAGAAAAGGTCGTCGCTCCGATTAGAATCGTAAAAACCATCGTCGTGAGGTGGGTGGTCTGCTCTCCAACGGCTTTAATATTTTTAAGGGTAAGCTTTCCTTCGAGGAAAGTGAGCAAAGTGGCGCCCAAAGCACCAACGGCCGCGGCCTCGGTAGGCGTGGCGATTCCTGCGAATATTGACCCTAGGACCGCAACAATAAGTAGCATAGGCATAATAAATGCGCGCAGCACTTTTTTGCCAAAGTCTTTGGTTTTAAAGGCTTTGATTTCCTCCTCAGGAATGACTGGCGCTAAATCGGGGTTTGCTTTAGCATAGATGGCTACGTAGATAATGTAAACCACAACGAGTAAGGCACCTGGAATGAGGGCTGCTGCAAAGAGTTTTCCTACAGATACATTAAGTACACTTGCAAGCAGGACCAAAACGACTGATGGTGGTATGATTTGTCCTAGTGTGCCAGAAGCCGCGATCACTCCAGTCGCTAATTCTGGGGAGTATCCACGTTTTAGCATGGTGGGCAGACTAATCAAGCCCATTGTAATAACCGTAGCTCCTACGATACCGGTAGAAGCAGCTAATAAGGCCCCTACAATGATGACAGAGATAGCTAATCCGCCTGGAAATCGACCAAATAAGACCGCCATGGTTTCGAGTAAACTTTCGGCGAGCCCAGATTTTTCCAGCATTATGCCCATGAATATAAACAAGGGAACGGCCAAAAGAACATAGTTCTGCATGATCCCAAATATCCTTGGAGGCAGTGCCGCAAATGCACTAGGTTCAAGAAAAACAATAGCATAGATCATAGATAGGCCTCCTAATGTCAAAGCAACAGGATAGCCGTATAAAATGAGTACAAAAATACTGATGAATAGTATGATCGCAATGATTTCCATTTATTGGGCATTTTGGTGTTGATCGACTTCTGTAGACGAGTTGTCCCAGATAGTAAAAGCATTTTTGATAACTTGAGAAATACCTTGCAAGAATAGCAGCAGCATACCTATACTGATCGCCCCTTTTATAAGATATCTTGCAGGCAATCCTCCTGGATCGGGTGAAGTTTCGCCCATTCGAAAAGATTCTGCCGTATAGCCCCAGGCATAAAATAGGAGAATAGCTGACCAGGGGAGTAAGAAAATTAAGGTACCGATAAAGTCTACTCTTGCCTTATCTTTTGGCTTGAAATTATGATAAAACAAATCTACACGCACGTGGCGATCATGTTTAAAAGTATAGCCCATACCCAACAGAAAAACCAAAGCAAAAATATGCCATTCTAGTTCATTAATCCCTGCGGATGAATTACCCAAGACACGCCGAACAATAACATCGCCACAAACTAATAAGACCAAACCGAGATTCAGCCAGGAGACATATTGCCCCACCCAATCATTGATGGAGTCGATTACTTTAGAAATTCCTAGGAGCAGTTGTCTCATATAGCGTATTTCGGACCAAAATAGAAAGATTCAATTAAAATAAAAAAAGCCTTTTCACACTTGGTAAAAAGGCTCGGCTAATAGAGAAAATAAAAGCCAGATAACAGTCGGGAAATCAAAGTCGGTAAAAGTAGTTTTTGTGGTTTAGGTACCTAGGTTTAGTTATCGTATTTATAGAGCTTTAAAGTCTCGATAATTTGTACCAGCTTCTTGGCATAATTCTTATCCGTAGCATAACCTGCCGCTTTTAATCCATAGGCCCAGCCTTCATAATCTCTAGCCTCTAAGCCAAATAGGCCTCTGTATCGCCCACTATTCGCTAATAATAAGGAGTGCTCGCGGTAGCTATCCCATACCGAGTCAAAAACCCTGAACATGTCGTAGGCATCATCATCAGCATAGTTCCTACAAGTACAGCCTTTGCATTTTGATCTACATTTGATGCCAAAATGGTTCAAGGATTCGGTAGCCAAAGAACTTTCACCAGCATTAGACTCCAGCAATCCTTGAGCTAAAGTGATGCTGGCAGGAATACCATATTGTTCCATTTCTTGTATGGCTACGGGAGCAAATTCTTTGATATAAGTCTGGCAGGTTCTAACTTTTGCTCTGATGACAGACTTTGGTATGCCTTTTCTTTCCCCATAATCAGGGCTTAAGATTGGCGTGAGATTACCGATGCTGAACCCTGGTTTGCCCCCTTTTTTGGAGGCGGGAATAGCGGCAGTATGCTTATGACTAGCGGGTATCACTGACATTTGGCTAGCACCAAATTGTGTTTCAGATAAACCGAATTGTATGCTTATATTTTTATTGATAAATACATGGGCAGCTAGGTAGAATAGGATAGCATTAAACCAGTTCTTTTGGACAAATGCCCAGTATGCCTGAAGTCGGTCAATAAAGTGATTGTTTTTATTGTAATTAATATCCATAATGACTTTGTTTTAACTTAAAACAAAAATAAAACGAAAAGTTTTAATAAGCAACTATTTTTAAACAAAAATGTTTATTAAAACAATTTTGTGCAAGTTGCTATCTTTGCTACCATAGCTTTAGGTCGAACGCACCAAAAAGATCCCCTGCAATTTTTTATAATGCCTACTGAAACTCCAATTCAAAACCGCTCTAGCATCTTCATTTTTGTCATTCGATACAAAAACGAAGCAAAAAAATCTTGCCTAGCCAAACTCGCTCCGCTCAAACAATGCCTAGGCGGCCTCCCGCACTTCACTTATGATCTTTTTCACACTTAATTTCGAGAAATAAGCATTTCTTTTTAAGTTTTTATTTTAATGCGTTTGCCCTACCACAGCTTAAAGACAGACTCTTTAAGGAGCATTTTTTCAACTGAGTTTTGAAAATCAAAAAAAAGCTTTTACTTAGTGTAGATTTTACACTACCTTAGCCACGCAAATTTTGGAAAACTATGATAATTGTAGCAGATAGCGGATCTACCAAGGCTGATTGGGTTCTAGTTAATGATCCCAATAAAGAACCACTGACGATTAGTACGATGGGCTTCAATCCTATTTACCATAGCTCGCAGTTTATTGCAGAGACCTTGATTGCCGCCTTTGGAGAATTCAATATCCAGCGCAACTCTGCTACTCATGTATATTATTATGGAACGGCAATTTGGGATGAGGATAAAGCAGGCATAGTGGTAGATGCTTTACAGTCGGTTTTTCCTCTGTCAAAAGTTCAAGTGAAACACGATTTATTGGGCGCTGCAAGAGCCACTTGCGGAGATGATCCTGGGGTTGCTTGTATCATGGGTACAGGCTCTAATACCTGCCTATACGATGGAGAATTAATCATCGATAATGTCACCAATTTGGGCTATTTCATTGGAGATGAAGGAAGTGGCGCGCATTTGGGTAAAGCATTAGTAAAAGCGTACTTTTATAGAGAATTACCACAAGATTTGCAAACAGCTTTAGAGGAATTAGTGCCAGGAGGTAAGTCTGAGTTTTTATTAAATATATATGGAGAAGGGACCTCGCCCAATGTATATTTAGCCTCACTTACCAAATTTATAGGAGCGCATAAGGAGCACTTCTTTATGAGAAAATTGATTTACGATTCCTTTGCAGAATTTATTGATCGACATGTGCGTAAATATCCAGGGCACTTGGATTTATCTGTTCATTTTATTGGCTCTATTGCTTACCATTTTCAGGATTTTTTAAAAATAATTTTGGAAGAAAGAGCAATGAAAGCAGGCGTTTTTATTAAAAAGCCCATTGATAATTTAGTGGATTACCACATTTCGACAACCAAATAATTCCAGCGATTTCAAAACAAACAAAAACGATGGAAAACGAAATTAAACGCATTGCTGTGATGACTTCGGGAGGTGATGCACCGGGGATGAATGCTGCACTTAGAGCAGTAGTGAGGACTTGTTCCTATTATGATATGCACGTTTATGGAATCCAAAGAGGCTATGAAGGATTGATTGACGGGGATATGCGTAGACTAGAGCGCAAAGATGTTGCGAATATTATTCACCGCGGAGGCACTATTTTGAGGACAGCAAGAAGTAAACGCTTTTTAAGTGCTACTGGCCGAAAAGCAGCTTATGATTCCCTACGAGCCTTTGATGTAGATGGGCTCATTGCGATTGGAGGAAACGGTACCTTCACAGGTGCAAAAATCTTCTCAGAAGAATATGACATCCCAGTTGTTGGGATTCCAGGAACTATTGACAACGATCTCTATGGTACAGATCTAACGATCGGATTTGATACCGCAGTTAATACCGCAGTCGAAGCAGTAGACCGGATCAGAGATACCGCCGATGCCCACCAGCGATTATTCTTTATTGAAGTGATGGGTAGACACGCAGGCTATATCGCTTTGCATACAGGTATTGCCAGTGGTGCAGAAAGCATCCTTATTCCTGAGCGGGAAATTGGGATCAATGAAATTGTAGATCACCTTAGAAAAACAGCGAAGCGTAAAAAACTATTTAGTTTAGTTTTAGTTGCGGAAGGGAATAAAAATGGTGGAGCCTATGATATCGCTCGTAAAGTGAAGGAAATAGACGATATTTTCGATGCTAGGGTCACAGTGATTGGACACCTCCAACGCGGTGGTTCTCCTAATTGTGTTGATCGAGTACTTGCGAGTAGATTGGGTTTCTCGGCAGTAGAGGCTTTACGTAAGGGAGAGCGCAATGTAATGGTAGGTTTGATTAATAACGAAATTGCTTGTACACCTTTTAAGGAGGCAATTGCCAGTGTTAAGCCTATCAAAGAAGATTTAATAAAAATGGCAGAGATTCTTGCGCTGTAAGCAATTAAGTTAACAATAAAAAAATGGTAGTTGGAGCGTGCTCCAACTACCATTTTTTTATTTTCCTCCATTCTCCTTAGTGGCAGCTTCTAAGTCTGCTTCTGAAACCATCGGCACAGGCACCAAATCAATATCGGTATAAAAGGCTTCGATGTATTGAGAGATATAGTATTCTCCTCCAGAACTAAGTTTGGGTAAATCCTTGATGATTTTCAGGATGTGATCCTTTTTAGATTCAAATAATTTTTTGGTGTATCGCAAAATATTGGGCGTAGTCGCCATACCTAAATAATAACGTTGCTCTACACTACTTAAGCCGTAATTATTATTGGGAATGGCGTAGGAAGCATTGACCAAGCCTGAAAAATCAAAATCATAGGGTACTAGAATATATTTCCCATCAGCATTGGATTGGAAAGCTTTTACATTGCGCATCATTTGAATGCTCCAGTCTTCATTGCCAATCATATATTGAAACATAGATACCTGATTCTCAACGGTGGTGTTGATTAAATTAGGATCTGGATTCATCATATCTTCATCTACCTCAGTCGCATTGATTCTAGCTTCCAATTCGCTAGTAGGTTCCACCAAAACACCATAGCGTTGTATTTTCTTTCCTTTGTTTTTGTGATCCCGATAGGTCACCTTTACAAATTTAGCTCGGTAACTATACGGTGATATCTCATTGTATATTCTATAGGCAAGTAGCTCTCTGGCTACAAATTCGGTAGACATGGTTTTGTCATCAAGACAATGCGTGATCAATTTGAATTTATCGAAATTTGCCAAGCCGTTTTCCTTCAACGCCTTTTTACTGAAATTAAGCTTGATAGGAGGGAAGTCACATATTCTTCTTCTGAATCGACCTCTATGGATGACACCAATGTCCCACTGTGAAATCTCTTCTTTACCATCGTAGAAGGTGATCTTAGAATCAATATAATCTACCGATTTACGCTCATTGATGACCTTGTCAAGATCAGTAATGATCTCAATGCTTAGTTTTTCTACATCGTAAATCGAGTTGAAAAGAGAAGGTGTTTGATTGGAGTTGAACTGGGCTATTCCAGTTGAAGAAATTAAAAACAGCCCCAAAAACATAAGTAGATGTTTTGGTAAGTACGTAGGCGGAGGCAACTGTTTAGCTTGGTTAAATTGGATTGTTTTCATGGGCAAATAAGTATGTTTAAACGGTGACACAATCGGGTGATTTCTACAATAATGACTCGTAAAACCGATCTTGGTTGCACCCCAATGTCACTTTTTACTTAAGATAATATTTTATCTGTTGATTTAATTGTGTAATTTTAATGCTATTCGCTTCGCAAAGATAGGTCAATGCAAAATAAAATTCCATTTTTATAAATTTAATTGTTTGTAAACCGAATTTAGTTTTGAAATAAATCACTTCGCCCTATTGTATATTCTATTTGTGCGGAATTTCAATTTTAATTTTTAGGAATGGTTGAAAAAAAAATACGGGAATTATTAAGCCTTTCTTTACTACTTCCAAATACTTTGGTGCTTATCCTGGTTTTCGCCTGCTCAACCACTAAGGATTCTTCTCTAAGCTCTGTAGCAGGAGAAAAGAAGACACCTAAAAATATTATCCTCATGATTGGCGATGGCATGGGATTGTCGCAAGTCAGTGCCGCTATGTATTCCTCTAAAAGGCCATTAAACCTAGAAAAGTTCCAATATCTTGGATTTCATAAATCCTATGCGGCCACGGAGCTAGTAACCGACTCTGCTGCTGGAGCAACCGCATTTGCTTGCGGGATCAAAACCTATAATGGATCAATAGGCATGTCAATGGATTCTATTCCGCATCGCACCATTTTGGAAGAGGCGGAGGCGCAGGGAATCGCTACTGGTTTGGTGGCGACCTGTTTTATTGTACACGCTACACCGGCCTCCTTTTATGCCCACCAAGAACTACGGACTATGAATGAGGAGATTGCCCTCGATTTAGTTGATAAAGACATTGATTTAGTCATCGGAGGTGGAAAAAAATACTTTGATAGAAGAGAACAGGATAACCGGAACCTCTACAAAGAATTAGAAGAAAAGGGGTATCAGATTTCTGATTACTCAAAACTAGATTTAACGCAGGTCGATTTTAATACTCGATCAAAGGTGATTCATTTTACCGCCGATCGCCACCCTGTGCCGGTCTCTGCCGGTCGCAACTATTTGCCTTATGCTAGTAAAGCAGCTCCTCGTTTCTTAAGAAATTATAATGATGATAAGGGCTTCTTCCTAATGATAGAAGGCTCACAAATTGATTGGGCTGGACATGGAAACGAAGGAGATTTGATGATCGAAGAAGTGCTGGATTTTGATCGTGCAATTGGAGAAGCTTTGCGCTTTGCTCAATCAGATGGCAATACCTTGGTCATTGTTACAGCAGATCATGAGACAGGAGGTCTGGCAATCAACCCAGGATCGTCTAGAGGGGACATCAAGACTGCCTTTACCACCAATGGACATACGGCGGCTTTGGTTCCAGTTTATGCTTATGGTCCTGGTGCAGAGGATTTTCAAGGTATTTATGAGAATACCGCTATTTATTATAAAATGAAAAAATTACTCGGTTTAGAAACTACAGATGTCGCGACCGAGATGAATGCTGGTGATAGAGAATAGAACTTCATGCCTTTGATTTTAAGCGACAAGAAAATTACCTTTCTCCCTAAACTATCTATAGAGGTATTCTATTCATTTTAGAAACTATTCCCTTCCCTAACCAAAATAATTGAAACATGGACATAGAAATGACAGATAGCCTTGCCTTGATACAAGCCAGTGCAAGAGATTTTGCCGAAAATTATATCAGACCGCACGTTCTGGAATGGGACGAGCAACAATACTTTCCAATTGAGCTGATGCATCAAATGGGAGAGTATGGCTTTTTAGGAATGCTAGTCCCCGTCGAATACGGCGGATCCGGCCTCGGCTACAAGGAGTATATTACGCTGATTGAAGAGGTCGCAAAAGTCTGCGGTGGTATTGGTCTCTCCGTAGCAGCGCACAACTCCCTTTGTACCAATCATATCTTAATGTTTGGTGACGAAACCCAAAAGCAGAAATACCTTCCTAAATTAGCTAGTGGTCAATGGATAGGAGCCTGGGGTCTAACCGAACCTAACACGGGCAGCGATGCAGGCCGTATGAAATGCGTTGCCGAAAAAGATGGCGACTATTATGTGCTTAATGGTGCGAAAAATTTTATTACGCACGGAAAATCTGGCCATGTCGCCGTAGTTATCGCGCGTACAGGGGAGCTGCTAGACAGTCACGGGATGACGGCCTTTGTGATAGAAAGAGATACACCAGGCTTCTCAGCAGGTAAAAAGGAGAATAAGCTAGGAATGCGGGCATCTGAAACCGCCGAAATGATCTTCGACAATTGTAGAGTACATAAAAGTCAAGTTCTTGGAGCGGTTGGCGAAGGTTTCATTCAATCTATGAAAATATTAGACGGTGGGCGAATTTCTATTGCTGCTTTGTCGCTAGGAATTGCCAAGGGCGCCTACGAAGCAAGTGTGAAATACGCAAAAGAAAGAGAACAATTTGGGAAACCTATCGCCAAGTTCCAGGGGATCAGCTTTAAGGTGGCGGATATGGCTACCAAGATCGAAGCAGCAGAATTAATGACCCGTAAAGCTGGTGATTTAAAAGATGCAGGACAGAAGGTGACCAAAATCTCTGCGATGGCCAAGTATTTTGCATCCGAAACCGCAGTAGAAGTGGCCACAGATGCCATTCAGATTCATGGCGGCTATGGTTATGTCAAAGATTTTCCAGTTGAGAAATTCTATAGAGATGCTAAACTGTGTACAATAGGAGAGGGAACTAGTGAAATTCAAAAACTCGTTATCTCCAGGGAAGTTTTTCGCGGAGATATTTAATTGGCCCCTAAAAAAAAGCCCTCAATCCGGATCTTTCAGATTGAGGGCTTTTTTGATTCAACCAATAGGTTTACTATCTGCCAAATCGCTCCTCAGCAACGGGCGCTAATTTAGTTAGATTGGCAATACGCTCACCATGTGGTGGGTGAGTGGATAATAGCTTCGGAGGTTGTTGTCCATTTGATAAGGCACTCATCTTTTCCCAGAACTTCGACCCTACATAAGGATCGTATCCTGCCATGGTCATGAAGTAGAGGCCAAGCTCATCAGATTCGGTTTCATGCTTTCGGCTATAGGCCAAAATACCCAATTGAGTACCAATACCCAAAGCCATAGAAGCCAAGTTTTTGGTAGCAGCTGGTTTTTCTGCGAGTAGTACTTCCAAAGCAATCGCACCACCATATTGTGCTAGTATTTGCTGACTCATACGCTCACCACCGTGTCCGGCAATAGCATGAGCGATCTCATGAGACATCACCACAGCAATATCGTCATCGGTATCGAATAGAGGCATGATACCCGTATAAAAGGCGATTTTGCCACCAGGCATTGCCCAAGCATTTACCTGATCACTATCAATGAGATTGATTTCCCAATTATAATCAGCAATACGATCGGCCATACCGTTGTCAGACATATATTTCTCAACTGCTCCAATGATATTTTTCCCTACTCTTTGTAGTCTTGCTACCTCAGATGCATCATTAGATAGCTTACTTTCACTTAAGGTCGCTTTATATTGTTCGTTCGCTAAAGAACTCATTTGAGCAGAAGAAAAAATGGAGAGTTGCTTACGACCAGTAATTGGTACAGTGGAGCAAGCTCCTAAAATGAAAACCGTCAATAATAATAAACTACGTTTCATCATATGGCTGTATTTTTTAGATTTCTAGAACGTTTGATTAGTAGTTGAAAATTGTCTCCAAACGAGCGCTTAAAAAAAAATTAAGTAATGGACAAAGAATAAGTATTGCATTTTAGCCGAGAAGATTCCCGACGTAATGTCGGGATAAATTCGTTTCAAGACAAGGCAAAGAACGTAGCTAATGCAGGGCATTAGCGAGGCTTTTTAACGCAGTATTGGGATAAAATCTTCCGCTATAAATCAATAAGTTATTTTTTGATCGTTACTAAACTTTCTTTTGGACGATAATTTTTACTAAAGTTGCAATGTAGATTTTAAAATAGTACTACAGGATACCCTGCATAATAAAATACTTGCTATGATAAATGGCAGCTATGCCATTCAATCATCCATTAAAGGAAGCTTTCTGATGCTCATCAATGGCTTTACGTACGCTCCCGTATTTAAGCAAGATATTTTTGGCATGCTCATACTCTACATTCAGGGCATTCATGACCATTTTTGTTCCTCTGTCTACCAGCTTCTCGTTAGAGAGTTGCATATCTACCATTTTATTATCCTGTACTCTTCCGAGGCCAATCATGATGGTCGTTGATATCATGTTGAGGACCAATTTCTGAGCGGTACCTGCTTTTAGTCGCGTACTGCCCGTGACGAATTCTGGACCAACAATGACTTCAATAGGGAAGTCTGCATTTTCTGCAAGTGGTGTATCCGTATTACAGGTAATACAAGCAGTTTGAATCCCGTGGTGTTGGCATTCTTTTAGGCCATGTACGACATAAGGAGTCGTACCTGAGGCGGCGATTCCAACTACTACATCTTGGATGTTGATATAACAATCATTGAGATCTTTCCAAGCTTGGGTAGTGCTATCTTCGGCTTTTTCTACGGCATTTCTTATCGCCTTGTCTCCTCCTGCCATCAATCCAATGACCCAATCATCTGGCACGCCAAAAGTAGGAGGGCATTCAGAGGCATCTAAAATGCCCAAACGGCCACTAGTGCCGGCACCGATATAAAACAAACGACCACCATTCTTCATTTTGTTTACCGCAAGTTTTACAAAGGCGGCAATCTGTGGCATCGCTTTTTCTACGGCCACGGGTACCGATTTATCTTCCTCGTTCATATGCCGAAGTAAATCTTCAATAGGTTGCTGCTCGAGATGACGGTATTTGGAGGGCTCTTCAGTTATCCTTTTCATAAAATGATGGATTCAAAATCTGTCGAATAATACAGCTAATTTTTCAACTCCTCAACTTTTAGAGCACTAGACTTTAAGTTGATCGAAATTTTGGCGGTCGAGCTTTTAATCTAAAGAAGAAGCCTCCTTAAACTAATGCCAAAATTCACGCAATATAGCGCACAAAGGGGAGTGAAATATGTTAAAAACTCTAGTTTAGAGCGAATTTGTCCCTAGGAGGTACTTACTTTTATTAAATATGTAAGGTATATTTAAGCGTGTTTTCCAATTCCCTAAATACAATTTTGCTCAATGCGCATACCGAATAAACAGCAGGCCTATTGGTCCATCCTTGGATTGGCACTACTTGGTTTAGGGGCCTTGTTCCCCGTGACTTTGTCTTCTACTTTCCCAGATACAAAAGAGGAGAAAATACAGGGATTCTCCTGGGAGGGACTCGATTCCCTGGGAGCCCAGCAAATTAAAACCATAGAACCTTATGGGGTGAATTGGATTGCGCATACGCCGTTTGCCTATCAAGCTTCTATCGATCAACCTGAGTTGCGCTATTTTTCACGCAGAGGGAATGGTGGTACTAGCGAAAGAGATCAGCGCCTATCTCTGGTAGTTAAGGTGGCTAAGGCTGAAGGCGTGCAGACCTTGCTCAAACCCCACATTTGGCCAGGAAGGGATGCTGGTGGTTGGCGTTCCGATATCAAGATGAAATCAGAAGCAGATTGGACGCAATGGTTTGAGAATTATGGGGCCTATATTCTGCATAACGCAGCTTTGGCAGAAGAATTAGAAATCCCCATGTTTTGCATTGGTACGGAACTTTATTTGACCGCAAAGCACCGCGAGCAGGACTGGAGAAATCTTATTGCAGAAGTGAGAAAGGTGTATTCTGGAAAAATCACCTACGCCGCCAATTTTTATAAAGAATATGAAGAAATTCAGTTTTGGGATGCTTTGGATTATATCGGTATACAAGCTTATTTTCCCTTGTGTGATAAAGAAAATCCAAGTCTGGAAGACCTAAAGGCCGGTTGGGAGCCTCATTATAAAAAAATAAAAAAGCAATCCAAGAAATGGAACAAACCTGTTTTATTCACGGAGCTGGGATATCGGAGCATGGCCGATGCAGCTATAGAACCCTGGGTATGGCCAGATCGCTTGGATTATGAGACGCATGATATCTCTCGCCAAACTCAAGCAAAGTGTTATGAGGCTTTTTTTCAAACCTTTTGGAAGGAAAAATGGGTAGGTGGTGTATTTTTCTGGAAATGGAGCAGACGACAATATTACCCCGAGCGCTATGCTCAACGCAGACGACGGCGAGAACATAAAGATACCTCACCTATAGACTTTTCTCCTAAAGAAGAAGGTCTAAAAGTAATCCAAGAATGGTTCTCTAACACAGATTAGCATACACTCGTCTATCTCTAAAGCTCGCAGTTAAAAAAGATTCTGCTGAAAGTTTACCTTTGGCCATCGAATGAAAAACTGGCTAAATGAAAAAACTGATAATCAGCACACTTTTATCTTTACTTCCCTTTTTGGTATTTACTCAAAGCAAGGAAGACACTCGTCCGGTAAGAGGCGGAGATGTAAAGGTTAAGTTTACTAGCGATCCCATCAAAATAGATGGCGTCTTAGAGGAAGATATCTGGAATACAGCTAGTGGCGCGGAACAATTCTGGCAGTTTTTTCCAACCGATTCTTTGCGCGCTGAAGGCCCTACGGAGCTGTATATGGCATATGACAAGACCACGCTCTACATAGGTATCAAATGTTATACTAATGGCAATAAGTTTGTAGTCCCTTCTTTGCGTAGAGATTATAGTTTTGTCGGGAGCGACAACTTCACCATATTCTTTGACACCTTCAAAGACAAAACCAATGCCTTTATTTTTGGGATCAACCCTTATGGTGTCCTAAGAGAAGCCTTGCTTTTTAATTCAGGTAGAGGCCCTGGGGATTTTGCCATGTCCTGGGATAATAAATGGAAAGGAGATGCTAAACGTTATGACGATTATTGGACGGCTGAATTGGCCATTCCTTTTAAGGCATTACGCTTTAACTCCGGAGAAGATGAGTGGTATTTTAATTGCTATAGAAACGATACTCAAATCAATGAAATATCGAGTTTTGCGCAGGTACCCCGCAACCTGTTTCCGATCAATATGGCCTATATGGGCAGAATGCAATGGGAGCGCCCTTTAGAAAAGGCAGGCACCAACCTTTCTGTTATTCCATATATTTCTACTGATTACTTTCGCGATTTTGAAGATGAGACTGCTAGCCGAGGGGAATCGGGTTTTGCAGTTGGTGGAGACGCCAAGGTGGCTATCTCTTCAGGATTGAACCTAGACCTGACGGCTAATCCTGACTTTTCACAAGTAGAGGTAGATCAACAGGTAACCAACTTGACCCGATTCGCTGTCCTGTTTCCAGAACGCAGACAATTTTTTCTAGAGAATTCTGATCTATTTAGCGGTTTTGGGTTGACGAGAGTGAATCCCTTTTTTACACGTAGGATTGGTTTGGATGATAATGGTTCTCCCATCCCTATTTCCTATGGCGCTCGTTTGAGTGGTAAATTGAATGATGACTTCAGAATCGGACTCTTGAATATGCAAACGCGCAAACAAGAAGGAGAGGGGCAGCCTGCTTTTAATTACTCCGTCGCTGCGCTAGAACATCAGGTGTTTGATCGCTCTAATATTGCGCTTTTAATGGTTAATAAACAAGCCGTCAATCCTGGTGAAAGTACGGGTGATTTCAATGACTATAATCGGGTAATGGGGCTAGAGTATCGCTTGGCATCTAAGGACAACCGCTGGTCGGGAAAATTTTTCCACCACCAAGTATTTTCTCCAAAAGAAGAAGATCATAAGTTTTCTCAAGCACTACAATTGGAGTATTTACAAAGGCGCTATCGCTTTGAATATGCTCACCTTTTTGTAGGACAAGGGTTTGATGCAGAGGTAGGTTTTGTACCTAGAAAAGACTATGCCTTGGTAAGCCCTGAGTTTGAACTTTTCTGGTTTCCAAACAAGGGCATTTTGAACGAACATAGTGTCAATGTCGATACTCGATTGATCTTCAATGTAGGCAGGGCTCCCAATGGAAAAGATGTGCTAAGTGCCTGGGAAGTAGCTGAAAAACAAGCTGAAGTAGAATGGCGATTTCAATTTAGAGACTTTTCGAGTACTGGTTTTAGTGCCGATATCAATAATATTACCTTGTTAGAAGATTTCGACCCTACTAGAGTACAAGAAGATTCTACTGCCTTTTTAGCAGCAGGTAGCAATTATACTTTTGGTACGATTGGATTTGGGTATCAATCCGATCCTCGGAAAGATTTTACCTTCGGGATACAGCCCGTAATTGGCTCCCTTTTTGGAGGATTTAGAGCAGGTGTGGAAGGAAGTTTTGCCTATCGCTTTCAGCCTTATGGTTCTATTTCTATTGATTATAACTACAACTACCTCAGCTTTGACGAGCCTTTTGAAGATGCTAATATCTGGCTTGTAGGTCCTAGGCTGGATCTAACATTTAGTAAGAAGCTCTTTCTCAGTACCTTTTTTCAATACAACAGCCAATTCGATAATTTGAACATTAATACCCGCTTTCAATGGCGATATGCACCTGTTTCCGATCTCTTTATCGTTTATACGGATAATTATTTGACAGACCCATTTAGCCAATTCAGTGTGCGCAATCGAGCTATTGTAGCTAAGGTGACTTATTGGTTGAATCTCTGACCTTGTTTAACTTTTATAGTAATTAGTCTTATTTTTAGGAAAAAATCAAACAAATGAACCCCAATTATTTATCGATCTTTTTATTTTTTTTGCCTTGCTTGTTCTTTAATTTGAGCGCTCAAGACCTCAATTGTGAGGCCACCAGCTTGGACGCTTTTTATGAGTGCTATGGCGGTAGGAACCAATTTAGTCAACACTCTATAACAGCGACAACTACCTTCATTCAAGCAGAAGAGGCATTAAAAAGTGGAGATTATAGTGAGGCAAAAAGACTAGTGTCCAGCATTTTTAATACCTATCCAAAGGGTGATCCGGTTTGGTGGAACGTAAATAATGCCCCCAATGGCTCCAACTTGGGCACTCCACATGCCTATTATGGATTAAGAATGATAGAAGATATTGCTGACTTTCAACTCAACAATTCTGTAGTACAAGAAGTGAAGCAGGCCAACATGAAAATCGTCCTGGTGGGTTGCTCAGAAGGGAGACAGCCAAGCACTCAAGCAGAATTATTGAGTGGCTCAGGAGCCATTGTCAATAATGCTATTGATCCGGCTTTAGCAGAGGATGATTATCGGATTGTAAGGCAATCTTTTGAATTCTTTTCTACCTACGTCACTGCAATTACTGATGGACGCTTGGAAATCAATATTGAAATTGTCGAATTACCCGATCTTTGCATGCCCGTTAGTGTTTCTTCACGTAAGCC
Source organism: Saprospiraceae bacterium (assembly GCA_042095835.1). Taxonomy (GTDB): domain Bacteria; phylum Bacteroidota; class Bacteroidia; order Chitinophagales; family Saprospiraceae; genus DATFKA01. The sequence goes on along the minus strand of JBELML010000017.1, from coordinate 29,726 downwards.
CTATGTAGCTTCGGGCAGTATTGCTCCCGTTTGGGAAAACTTAAGCGAGGAGGTTAAGCAGAATACGGATTGGTGGTGGATTTTATATCCTTCTCATGTGCCAGATGCACCGGTATTTGATGATGAGGCTTTTATTACAGGAGGGATGGGTTTGGATGAAAAAGGTGGGCCAGCTTTTATCATTGATGATCTTTGGATCGTTCGCAAGCCACCACATTTAGGGGCTGGCAAGTATAGTGATATTGAGCGTAGAATATATCTTCCACAGTGGTTTCAGCACGAATTCTACCATCATCTATATAGAGCTTATCCAGAATTGAAACTCGAAGTAAATGGCCACGATTGGTTTAACCGTAATTTTTGGCCCGCGGACTTTGAAGGAACTTTTGAGCCGGATTATTATGCAGAAACCCTTCATAAAAGATTACAGGTAGACTGCGTGCCGCTCGAAACTAAATTAATCACGAGAGTGGAGGAGGCCCAGCAGAGGCAATTCGAGAACTTATCTATTGAGGAATTATTAGGCCCTTACTCGCTTGATAATATCCAAAATCCTTGGCACGAAGGGGAGATCATTAAGCAAGGGAGTCAGTATTATTGGAAAAATAAAGCCAATGTTCAATGGCAAGTTTTGCCTGATATAAAATCTGGAAAGTTGCTCACCACTACAGATTCTCCTTATCCTGGACAAGATTTTTTCCTGGAACTTTACCGATCGATTGATGGAAGTTATAGTCCTGGAGTGTTGGCACTAAAGTATCAAGGAGAACTGTATAAGAAACGATTCAATTTACTCAGAGGGCAATTCCCTATTGAAATTGCGCTTGGATCCTATCAGCGATTTCCAACCAAATTACCTTTGCATAGCGGATTGATTAGAAAAGAAGAGGGGCGTTTTATCTGGGAAAATGAGCAAGCTAGTCAGTGGCCCCTACTTCCAGATACCGATGCAGAGCTGTTTAAGCTCACCGCAGATAGTCCTACACCTACTGAGGTCTTTGATCTTATTCTCGTAGAAGACGAATGTGGTATTCATCCTTTAGGTTTTGCCTATGCTGGAGATTATTATTGGCGGCCAAAGCGGTCTTTGGAGAATGAATCTCCATTTGTAAAAGATTCTATAGAAAATATTTCTATGTTGACCACCTTTAATAACTATTCTATTGACCTATCTGAGGTCTTTGAAGATCCTGAAGGTGACCAATTGTACTATTTTACGGCAAGTGAGCATCCCAATTTAATAGAAACTAGGATTGAAAATCAGGCCTTGATCTTATCGGCCGACCAATTGGGTAATGGCACCATATATGTATACGCGCTAGATGGAAACGGTGGTTTAGCCATAGAAGAAATTGTGGTGAATATAGGAGAGGTAGTGTCCACTCAAAACTTGGCTGCTAGTTCTTTAGGCTTATCTATTTTTCCAAACCCAACGCAAAATGATCTCACTATAGTAGGCCCCATTAAAGATTATCGTATCCTTATTCAGTCTATTGATAAATCTATGCAGAAGGAGTTCATAGCCAAGGAAGATCGACTTCAAATCCAACTTAATGGATTACCTCCGGGAATATATTTATTGAGTGTGATAGATGAGAATGCTGGAAAGCGTTGGCTGGAAAAAATTATCCTTTTTGATTAAATACACTAGAGTTTATGTAAGTTAGTTTTGTATAGAGAATCAATTAAGATTTTTGAACAGATCAAGAAACAGGCGGAGCCTAATAGCCATAGCTATTATGGCGAGCATGTGCCGCAGAGCTGTGCAAAAAGATTTTTTAGGCTCATACGAAATTGATTTACATAAACTCTACTATAACCTAAACATTCATTTACTCAGCAATTCACTCTAAATATTTTTTACCACCAAGAACCTTATGATGATGATTTTTCACCACTAAGATATTAAGGGCATTAAGCACCACTAAGCTAATAGGGTTGATTTTAAGATTTTCCTTAATGGTAAATAAATATCTATCTATTGGGAGAATTCCTATCATTAACTAGTGCAACCGCGTTAAAATAAAAACTTAAAAAGAAATGCTTATTACTCGAAATTAAGTGTAAAAAAGGTGATAAGCGAAGTGCGGGATGCCGCCTAGGCACTGTTCGAGTGGAACGAGTTTGGCTAGGCAAGATTTTTTTGCTTCGTTTTTGTATCGAATGACAAAAATGAAGATGCTAGAGCGGTTTTGAATTGGAGTTTTACTAGGAATGATAAAAAATTGCAGGGTGATTTTTTAGTGCGTTTGCCCAAATCATTAACCTAAACTACAGTGGATTAAAAACCAAGTTTTGATTTTTCACCTAAAGAATTCAAATAGACTTCTTTGTCAAACTGATAAAGATTGGGAGCCCGATGACCAGCTGTTTTCCGTTGTTGATCCAGCGGAATAAGGGTTTTGGTAGCCAATATTTTTTTGCGAAAATTTCGGCGATCAATGCTTCGATCTAAAATGATTTCATAAAGCCTTTGCAGTTCCGGTAGGGTAAAGGATGGAGGTAACAATTGGAGCGCTACTGGTTGGGTATGCAAGGCTCCTTTTAAAAAGGTTTTAGCCTTCAAGATCATCTCTTGATGATCCATGATTAAAGGTGGTAAAGCCGCTACATCTACCCAATCAAAGCCATCTGTAAAAAGGTCAACTTTGGGTTCTACTTCCTCCAGCCTCACTAAGGAGTAATAGCCAACGGTAACGAAGCGCTGAAAAAACCATTGAGCATGCTCGGGGCCGATACCTAGACTATCTACAATGCTTTGTACCTGATCAGGAAAATACCTTTTCGCTTTTCCAAAAGTATGGAATTGTTGTAGGAACAACTCCTCCAGACCTGTCCGCTCCTTGAGGTTTCTCAAAGCAGCTTGATCGATATCCTCATCTTTGAAAATGAAGCCACTGGGTAAGCAGCGCAGCTCATGGTGAAGTATTTTCAAAACTAAAACCTTTAGTTTCCCTTCATGATAGCTAAAGATGACACAATCAATGGATAATTGAGGCATTAGGCCCTTTGCTAATTCCTGGAGGTGCTTTTCAACTAATTTTGGCTGGCTCTTAGAAAGAATAATCTATGGTTTTAGTAAACAATAAAGAGATTTATCTCGTCAAATTGTCGGACACAATATAAAAATTTATTGTGTATTTTTTACGCAAAGCTAAACTTTGATTATATTGTGTAGATTTTACACAGAGAACTATACTAAATTCATCCAAATAATTATGAAAAGAGTTTTGATCGGCTTAGGTATCTTTGCCGTAGTAGCTTTCTTGGCTTATCGCTTTTTCTTTGCCAAGGAGCGTTTTGTTTCCGTCCTTGTTTTTTCTAAAACCGAGCAATTCCGTCACGAATCAATTGAAGCTGGTCAAATAGCGATCATGGAACTGGGCAAAAAGCACGGTTTTCGAGTAGATACTACCGAAAATGCTGAAATGTTCCAGGAAGACATCCTCAAGGATTACAATGTCGTTATTTTTCTAAACACCACTGGAAATATCCTCAACGAAGCACAGCAACTAGAATTCAACCGCTTTATCCAAGCAGGTGGAGGCTTCGTAGGTATACACGCTGCAGCTGATACAGAGTATGATTGGCCATGGTATGGGCGACTGGTAGGCGCTTATTTTAGTAGCCATCCAAATGATCCCAATGTGTTTGGAGCGGGAATTGATAGGATTGATAAGACTCATATCTCTACAAAGCACTTGCCAGATAGATGGGAGACTACAGATGAATGGTACAATTACAAAGACATCCAATCTCATATCAATGTACTCTTAAACTTGGATGAATCTACTTATGAAGGAGGAACGAATGGTGAAAATCATCCGATTGCCTGGTATCATGAGTTCGACGGTGGACGCTCTTGGTACACAGGGAAAGGGCACACTCCTGAGACCTTCAGTAGTCCAGATTTCTTGAAGCACCTTTTAGGGGGTATTAATTACGCCGCAGGTCCAGCCGTGCGCGTTAACTTCAATAATGCGAATGTTGCTCCAGAAGAGAATAGGTTTGAGAAAATAGTACTAGAAGCTGGTTTGAACGAGCCGATGGAGCTAGAGATGCTCCCAGATGGAAAGTTGATCTATATTCAACGTCATGGTGAGATTAAAATCTATGACCCTGAAGTTGAAGGAACAACTGAAATCCAGAAACTAGAAGTTTTCAGTGAATTGGAAGATGGTCTATTGGGTCTAGCTCTGGATCCTGATTTTGAAAACAACCGTTGGATTTATCTATTCCATTCTGATCCTACCGAATCAGAGCAGCACGTGTCAAGGTTTACAATGGCGGAAAATTACCGCTCTCTTGATATGGATTCAAAAAAGTTGTTATTAAAAATTGCTACCCAAAGAGATGAATGTTGTCATTCCGCTGGTAGCATTGAATTTGGACCCAATGGCAATTTATTTATTGCTACTGGAGATAATACAAATCCACACGCCTCTGACGGCTTTTCTCCAAGTGATGAACAACCTGGTCGTAGCCCTTGGGATGCGCAAAAATCTGCTGCCAATACTAATGATTTACGTGGTAAGGTCTTGAGAATCAAACCTGAAGCGGATGGTTCTTATAGTATTCCTGAAGGCAATTTATTTTCGAATAAAGAGGAGGGTCGTCCGGAAATTTACGTAATGGGCTGCCGTAATCCCTTCCGTATCGCGGTAGATCAACGCAATGGATGGCTCTACTGGGGAGATGTAGGCCCAGATGCAGGAACGGATAGCTTAGGAAGAGGCCCAAAAGGACATGATGAAGTTAACCAAGCAAGACAGGCAGGATTCTTTGGTTGGCCCTATTTCATTGCAGATAATAAGCCCTACAATAAATACGACTTTGCTACTCAGGTCTCTTATGATCCCCACGATCAAGAAAAACCAATAAATCAGTCGCCTAATAATACAGGAGCACAAAACCTGCCTCCTGCCCAACCCGCATATATTTACTATCCATATGGTGCTTCTGATGAGTTCCCATTAGTAGGAGATGGTGGCCGTAATGCAATGGCTGGACCTGTTTTCTACAAAGAGGATTATCCAGAAAATGATGGCCGTTTTCCAGATTACTATGATGGAAAACTATTCACCTATGATTGGATGCGGGGCTGGATCATGAACGTCACAATGGATGAAAATGGAGACTTTGTGCGTATGGATCGCTTTTTACCAAGCTTTAAATTCAGTAATCCGACAGATATCATTTTTGGACCAAACGGCGATATGTATTTGCTTGAATATGGAACAGTTTGGTTCTCCGAAAACCCAGACGCTAGACTGGTTCACCTAAAATACACGGCAGGAAATCGCAAGCCATTGGCCCAAATGGCAGCTAGTAAAACAGTTGGAGCCGCACCACTAGAAGTGGCCTTCACTTCTGAGTCAAAAGACTTTGATGGTGATGCTTTGTCTTATGCCTGGTATTATGGAGATAGCGATAAACCACAATCAACTGAAGAGAACCCAACTTTTACTTTTGATAAAGCTGGGAAATATGAAGTCACACTTGTGGTGGCAGATCCTTCTGGAGAGCAGTCAACGTCTAAAACAGAAATTTTGGTGGGGAACGAGCTGCCTGAAATAAAATGGGACTTTGTAGGCAATCGAAGCTTCTATTGGGATAATCAAAAACTGGCTTATGAGGTTTCCGTCTCTGATAAAGAAGATGGCCGTCTAGGCAGCGGAATTAGCCCCAATCAAGTAGTTGTCAGTATCGATCACTTAGAGCGAGGCTATGACGCTAATATGAGTGCCTTGGGACATAAGGCAATGCAAGAGGCATCTGGTTTTGCATTAGGAAAGCAGCTAATGGATGGTTCGGATTGTGCTACTTGCCACCAAATGGATGTGGCCTCGGTAGGACCTAATTACTTGGAGATCGCTAAGAAATATGTAGGCGATGCGAAGGCAGAGGTCTATTTAGCGAGTAAAATTATTAATGGCGGTGGCGGTGTCTGGGGCGAAACGGTTATGGCTGCACACCCACAATTGTCGCAAAGTGAGGCACAGCAAATGGCCAAGTATATTTTATCTTTAAGTAGTGATGCCCCTTTAGCAACAATGCCTGCTAAAGGCGCTTATACCTTTAATCAACACCAATCAGGCAATACCGAAGGGAAGTATATTTTGACGGCTTCTTACCGTGATAAAGGTGGAGATCAGATTGGACCACTTACAGCTCGGGAGGTAGTCGTATTGCGTTATCCAAAGATGTTGGCAGCAGAATATAGCGAAATCCTGAAAGCACAGAAATTTAAGGTTGATCCTGAAATGTCTCAAGGTATGTTTAAGGAAGAAATGGAACTAGTCATTGGGATGAGCGATGGAGTAGTTACCTACAATCAAATTGATTTTACAGGGGTAGAAGCCATTCGTTTTGAGATCGCTAAAGCAGGGCCGTTTTTCTCTGGTGGTACCATGAGCATCCATCTAGATGATCCAGACAGTGAGGCCGTTGTAGAATTGCCAATCAAGACCAATCTTGCCGATTTTGGGATGGAAGAAATAGAAACCAATCTACCTGGAGTAAAAGGAGTACACGATTTTTATGTCAAGTTTAAAAATGATGGAGAAAAGCCAGTAACGGCTTTGATTTCCATGTACTTCAGTAATACGCCTCTAGGAGATTCCATGTAATAATTACAGTATTTATCATAGGGAAATTGTTCTGAAATGAGTCTTTAGCTTGCTAAAGGCTCATTCACTTTTTATAGCTTACGATACCTTTTTCTGAATTTTCCAGGAGTGGCCTCTTTCAGTTTATTGAATTGTTTATGAAAAAAGGGAAGAGATTCATACCCGCAGGCATAGCCAACTTCTGCAACGGACCTATCCGTATCCAATAGCATCCGTACGGCTATATTAATCCTATATTCATTCAAAAAGGTGAAAAATGGTTTGCCCATTAATTGGCTGAAAAACCTAGAGAAAGATTGCTCAGACATATTTAATAATTGACCAAGATCTTCTAAGCGAATTTTTTGATGATAATGACCTTCTACATATTCATAAACCAGGGAAATCCGCTGCTCATGCAAGTCAGGAATAACTGTATTAAATGACTTTTTGGATAGTGGAATTGAGGGTGTTTCAGCTAAAATGACCAGTACTTCTAGCAACCTGAGGTATAAGTGTGATCCCGAAAAAGCGGGTAATTGAAGGACTTTTAGGACAATCTTTTTGGTATGCTTGTGATCAAATAAGAGACCACGTTTCGCCTTTTTTAAAAGGACATAAACGGACTTGAGTTCTGGACTATTAGAAAAAATGCCCTGATTCCATTGGATGACTGTCGATTTAGCATTTTGTGTTACTGAAGCGATATTTTTCCAATAATGGGGTAAGTTTCCTGCTAAAAGCACCAATTCCCCAGTTTGATAAGAACCTACATAATCCCCAATAAATTTGGTGCCTACACTTTCGGAAATATAGGTGAGCTCTAATTGCGGATGAATATGCCAAGGCGTTTCAAAGTGCTTTTCATCATGATGAAAAGCATGAATAGATCGGGTATGGTCAAGATTTATTCTTTCTAGGACAGGCTTCAATAGTTGCTTATTTTGTATTGAAATGTAGGTAATTAGGATATTATAGTCAAGATAGTTAACTTTTAAGACAAAATACTTTATCCATAAGGACTAAAGATTTCCGAAATTTGATCTTCAACCAAGCTTAGGCTAACATGGAAAAAAGTGAATTTTCAGACGCTTTCGGCGCCATTCGAGAGCAAGCAGGTGTACATCCCATTGATGACCAAAATGATCCTGTGCTCATGGTACTAGGACATAAAGAGGTACGTAAATGTGCCCACAATTGGAAAACTTTCCAATCCGCGGCACAACCAGGACGTATCGTTGTTCCATCAGAAGTTAATATACGGTCGACTCGGCAAATACCTTTTGAGGTAGATCCTCCTATGCATGGTGCCTATCGCTCTCTTTTAGAAGCTTGGTTTAAGAGACCAAATGAGCAAAGCTATCAAGCAGCTTTAAAAACACAATTAGAGGAGGCGTTTCAAGGAGCTAAAAACCTTGATCAGCTCGAAGTTGTAAGAATGCTTGCCTTGCCGATACAATCTAAGGCACTGACCTTATTGCTAAATATGCCAATTGAAGAAGCGGACATTTGGATTTCTTGGGGTACCCACGTTTTTAGAAGTGAAGAAACAGCCTTAGATGATGGCAAAGCCAATACCCTTGATGATTACCTCGACCAAGCCATCGACCAGGCTATAGAAAAACCAGGAGATGATTTATTTTCAATATTGCTAGCATTAGATTTTCAGGGACGAAAACTAAGTCGGGAAGAAATTAAAGGGGTCATGAATCTCACCTTCGCTGGTGGACGCGATACCGTGATTAACGCGATTACCAATACCATTGCTTATTTTTCGAGTCACCCAAAAGCATTGGACGCATTAAAGGACGCTCCCGAAAAGATGGGGCGTGCTGTTGAAGAATTGGTGCGCTATTTTAGCCCTTTAACCCACATGGGAAGAGTAGCTACAGAAGATACACAAGTTGGGGAGCAGGCAGTAGCGGCAGATACTAGGATTTCTCTATGCTGGGCCTCAGCCAATCGAGACCCCAAGGTTTTTGAAAAGCCAAATGAGGTCGTTTTAGATAGAAAAATCAATCCGCACGTGGGTTTTGGTTTCAGTCACCATAAATGTTTAGGAGCTACGCACGCTAGACAAGTTTTAAGAACGCTTTTGGAAGTCTTAATAGAAAAAGTAGAGAAGATTGAAATAGTAGAAGCGGAAGAAAAGATCGAAACCTGGGGTGCTGTGCAACGTAAAGTAGGCTTTGAACGACTGATTGTACGATTGAAATATTCACATAACTGATACAAAATTAGAGATATGCCCAAAATTACCTTTATCACAAAAAAAGGCGCTACCATAGAGCTCGAAGGAAGTAGTGGCTCCATGATGGAATTGGCAACCCAACACGATGTTGCAGGGATTGAAGCAGAATGCGGCGGAGTATGTTCCTGTGCCACTTGTCATATACAAGTCGAAGAAGCCTACTGGTCGAAACTTGATCCGCCGAGTCAAATTGAAACAGACCTCCTCGAATTTTATGCAGAAGATATTCCCTTCAGTCGTTTGGCTTGTCAGATACCTATTTCGGAACACATTGAGGGAATAGTAGTAAAAGTGGTGAATCCCTAATTTACTAACTCAATATTTGCAGTCTGTTTGAATACGAATAATATGCCAAGATTAGTAAAAAGTGCCATCGCAACGGGAGAGGGGAGTTTCACCATTGATAATATACAATTAGCGGCTCCTAGACCCGATGAGGTCTTGGTCAAAATGAAGGCCGCCGGCATCTGCCATACTGATTATGACTCTCTTTCCTGGGGGAAACCTATCGTTATGGGGCACGAAGGCGCAGGTATCGTTGAAGCGGTAGGTTTGGGGGTGACGAGTGTAGAGGTAGGAGATGCGGTTATTTTGAACTGGGCTACACCATGTATGACTTGCTTCCAATGCCAAGAAGGGAACCAGCATATTTGTGAGATCAATTCACCTGTTGTAGCGGGAGGGAATGGTTATACTCCAGGACACGCTCATCTGGAAGGTTCCAAGTGGAAGGGCCAAAATATAGTACGCTCCTTTAATCTTGGAACATTAAGTGAATATGCGCTCGTCAAAGCAGCAGGCGTCGTAAAAATTGATCAGCCATCTAACTTCGCTGCCGCCGCTATCGTCAGTTGTGGCGTGATGACCGGTTACGGGTCAGTTGTAAATGCGGCACGTTTTCAAGCAGGGAGTACAGCAGTAGTTTTAGGTTGTGGAGGAGTGGGCCTCAATGTGATTCAAGGATGTCGGATTTCAGGAGCCAGTAGAATTGTAGGGATTGATATCAATCCTCGTAAATTAGAATGGGCTAAGCAATTTGGGGCTACTGATGTCATCCGTGCAGAAAAAGAAGATGAAGAGCTGCTTAAAGCAGCGGAGCAATTGAAAACGCTGCTAGGTGGTCGTTTGGCAGACTATGCTTTCGAGTGTACTGCTATTCCTGCACTTGGTGCTGCCCCTTTGGCAATGATCAGAAATGCAGGTACAGCGGTACAGGTCAGCGGTATAGAAGAAGAAATAAGCATTGATATGCGATTGTTTGAATGGGATAAAATTTATATCAATCCATTGTATGGCAAATGTCGACCACAAATTGACTTTCCTAAAGTGATGCACTTATACGGCAAAGGAGACCTCCTTTTAGAGGAGATGATTACAAGCAGCTACCGCCTGGAAGAATTAGATAAAGCCTTCGATGATTTGCTTGCTGGCCGTAATGCTAAAAGCGTTGTCCTTTTTGATTGATCACAAATCTTTACAGCATGGCTAGTTTTCGCACGATAGAACTTTCTGATTCCCTCTACGAAAGAGATGGTTTAAGGTTTATGACGGTGAAGTCAAAGGCCCTCCAAGGTAGAGGGGATATCTGCCTATTTATACCCTCTGCAACACAAGAATTAGCAGACCTGCCGATCTATATCCTTTTGCACGGTGTCTATGGAAGCGCCTGGGCTTGGGCATTAAAAGGAGGTGCACACCACACGGCCTCCGCGATGATGAAAAGTAAACGGATTCAGCCTGCGATTATAGCCATGCCTTCAGATGGGCTTTGGGGAGATGGCTCAGGCTATCTTAATCACACTCAGAAATTTGAGAACTGGATTGTTGAAGACGTACCCAAAGCGATCCTAGAAAACCTACCTGGAGCTAGTACAGAGTCGCCTTTTTGTATAGGCGGGCTTTCTATGGGCGGATATGGCGCTTTGATGATGGGAGGCAAGCACCCGCATCGCTTTAAGGCTATCTCCGGCCACAGTTCGATTACCAAATTGGCGCAAATGAGTCAATTTGTAGAAGAACCACTTGCTGCCTACCGTACTAATCTCGATGACGAAAATGTTTTGGATGTTTTTATAAAAAATAAAAGCGCCCTGCCAGCTATTCGCTTCGATTGTGGTTTAGAAGATTCTCTACTGTCCGCGAATCGACAACTGCACCAAGCCTTGTCCGACCATGAAATAGTCCATATTTATGAGGAGTTTCCTGGAGGGCACCAATGGTCTTATTGGCAAGAACACCTCGCGAGAACCTTAGAATTTTTTGATCAAAACCTACTTTGCTGAATTTCTTAGTGTCTCATAAAGTTCTTTGAGTTCAGCAAACTTTTCTACTTCTTTTTGAGCCAAATTAATCTGCTGATGAATATCTGTTTTGAGATTATACAATTGATAATCAGCTGCGTTTCCAATTTCGATATTGACATTTTTACTAATGGCAGGTCCATCATAAGGAGGTATAAATACCCAATCGCCTTGTCTTAAGGCGGTTCTACCTGTGGCCTCCAAGATCAATTTATCCCTGCCATTCTGGGATTGACCTAATAGGACTTCCAGCATTTTTTCACTGTCAGGGCCTTGGACTTCACTACCTACTAACTGGGCGAGTGAGCTTAGAAAATCTAATTGAGAAACCATTGCTTCAGATACTCTAGGCTGAATTCGTCCTTTCCAGTAGCTAATAAATGGAACTCGAGTGCCAGCTTCAAAAAGACTGTACTTTCCACCTCTGAGCGGTCCGCTAGGCTTATGGTCTCCATTTTTTTCAACGGCTTCATCGTAATAGCCATCATTGAGTACCGGGCCATTATCACTTGATAAAAGTATAAGGGTATGCTCTAGTAAACCTTCCGCTTCTAGCGTTTTGTAGAGTTCTCCAATCGCCCAATCTGCTTCTACAATCACATCTCCTCTTGGCCCCAATCCCGAGCTGCCTACAAACCTTGGGTGTGGCGTACGAGGCACATGGGGTTGCTGAAGCGTATAGAACAAAAAGAATGGATCATCATTATGTTGGCTAATATAGTCCTGAGCCTTCAGGAGAAAAGTGTCAGCCATATTCTCATCTACCCAACGCGCTTTTTCGCCACCTTGCATAAAACCTATACGCGGAATCCCATTGACAATGCTATTGTTATGGCCGTGGTGCCATCGCATTTTTAGCATTTCAGGGTTATCTTTTCCAGTGGGTTCGCCCTCAAAATTTTGCTTATAGTCGACCGCAATTGGATCATTAGGGTCATGACCAACTACTCGACCATTTTCAATATAAACAGTTGGAACCCTATCTTGGGTAGCAGCTAAAATATACGAATAATCAAAACCTACCTGATTAGGTCCAGGGCTAATCATTGTATTCCAATCTACTTGTCCATTACCCAATCCCAGGTGCCATTTTCCAACAATTCCTGTATGATAGCCTTTTGCTTTTAGCATTTTTGGGATGGTCATTTCTGCGGTGTCAATGAGTAGGGGAGCCGTACCTGATAAGATGCGTGCGCGCTCATTTCGCCAAGGATAGGTACCCGTAAGCAAAGCATAACGACTAGGAGAGCAGGTCGCAGAAGAAGCATAGCCCGCAGTAAATCGCACACCACCTTTAGCGAGCTTGTCTATGTTGGGCGTTTTGAGCTCGGTTGCACCATAAGCACCAACATCTCCATAGCCTAAATCATCAAGATAGATGATGATGACATTGGGTCGATCTTTGGAGCTAAGTTCATCCTTTGTTTTTGGATCACCGCTTTCACAAGCAGAAAACCCGAAAGCACTAAGGAGAAAAAAGAAGAAGACTATTTTTTGCGTAAATGCCGGCATAATTTGTGATCTGATTTGAGAAAAAGAATGGATATTGGTAAATCATTTTCAATCACTCAAAATACGACTCCTAGATCATGAAATCTAAAAAATCCATTAAATTCGATTTAAGTTCGGAAGAAAAGAAGATGCTTCGCCAAAAGAAAATGAAGAAGGCTGACCTGATTGATATGTCTGCCAAAGAAATAGAATTGGTGTTAGCGTTTAGCGCTCAAAGGGCCAAAGAATTGGATGCATTGAGCACCTTTCAGCAAATCCCTTCTATCGGCATCAAATTTGCGGAAGATCTAATCTTCTTGGGATATTATGACCTAGGGTCTCTCCAAAATAAAACAGGAGCAGCCCTAGTTGAGGCGTATGAGCATAAGAAAGGCTATTGGATAGACTCTTGCGTAGAGGATCAATTTCGATTGGTGGTCCATTTTGCTAATCATCAGGATTATTCTAAAAACTGGTGGGATTTTACGGCTGAGCGAAAAGCCTATCGAGCAGAAAAGGGCTATCCCAATAACCGACCTAAAAGAGCTTGGCATGAAATCGCTGAAGCGGAGAGATAAGCTACAACTCCTTATCAATTTCGCAAACTTATCTATGCCAATCCACAAGTGATCTATTATCTTCTGTAATTTGATATTAATTGCTTAACTAGAGAGAATCATTATCCAATCTAAGTCAACTCAACTATGCATTTATCAAATAGAAGACAGCTCATCAAAATGTCGACATTAGGTTTTCTGGGATTAAGTATACCTGGATACAGTAAGGCGACATCTCTGGTGGATTCCTTTGGGGAAACCATGTCCCTAAACGATCTACCAGATCACTATCCCTACCTTGATCCAAGTATTGTCAATTCGGTGGTCGGTAAGTCCCATTCTGACTTGGAAGCCGTGAAGAAGGTGGTTGATAAACGACCAGAATATGCCAAATCTGTTTGGGATTGGCGCTATGGAGACTTCGAATCTGCTATAGGTGCAGCCTCCCACGTTGGGCGTCGTGATATAGCCCTTTATTTACTAGAAAAAGGGGCCAGACCGACGCTGTTTACTTTAGCTATGCTAGGCAAAGTAGAAGCGGTCAAAGCTACCATAGAAGCCTCTCCAGGCATACAACTACAAACCGGCCCCCACAGCTTCACGCTCCTAGATCATGCCTATGCAGGGCAGCGGATGAAAGACAAAATGACCGCCCCAGAAAACGAAGACCAAGAAAAAACGATTGCCTACCTGGAAAGCCTTGGCAATGCAGACGGGCCTGCTTATCTAGAGGCCAGTGAGCAAGAAAAGCAGTTGTACATTGGCGATTATAAATACGGAACCGGAGAAAATGAAGGATTCACTGTTAAATTAAATAGGCAGAAAAGGTTGTCTTTAGGACCGATTGGCGGATTTGGTGGATCACTTTATAAAGTAGCTGAAAATACTTTTGTTTATAATGGAGCCACCTCGGTGAAGGTGAGTTTTGAAGTCGAGGATTCCAGGGCAAAGGCCTTGAACATAAAGGATCCAGATTTTACACTTAGGGCCAAAAAAGTATGATTTTTCGGGCTTTTATAGCTAAGAATAATAGCACCTCTGCCTGAGAAGGCGGGAATAGGTGCTATTATCCAGCATTATTTATTATGGATCAATCAGAGTAGGTTGGAAGATGAGTTCGTCTGCTAGAACACCCCGCCAGATCCCTCTACTTTCCACCCGTTGCCCCGTTGATTTAGATTTTCCGTAAGCAACGTAGGGTATGTCAACCTTGTACATTTTTACTGTTAAAACAGCTTTAACCGTTTTGTAGGGACCAACAGGTACACTAAAAGTATAACCTCTGGTATCTTCTTGGCTTTCGGTTTTGCCATAGGTCCAAGTATTGGTGGTAGAAGCTGAAACAGAAAGCTTGCCTTCGCTCAAAAGAGGTACTTGTATTCCACCTTCAGCGCTAACTGAAAAAGTGAAACCATGCTGATGCTCAAAAGAAGAGGTATTTGTCGCTTTCCTTTGAAAGACAGCACTCATATTGACCTCCTTGTTGGTTTGATTGGGCAAGGTGATTTGACTGACAAAGTCAGGAGCAGACACCTTGTTAGCAGCGTTTAGATTAAAATCGATACTAACTATACTGACATCTTCAGGAACAATATTCCATTGTTGTCTCCCGCTATTATCATCAGCAGGATAAAGATCTACTTGACCATCCTCTTTTCTACAACTTAAAAAGACGCGATCGCAGCAAGTGCCTCCAGCCACGACAATATTAAACTTTCCGTTCCGGAGTGGTTTTAAAATCCACCTTTGGCGACCGCTTTCATCGTCATTATTCCAGGTATTGACACCGCCATCACGGTTGGTGCTGAGCATTCTTGTATTCCCAGGCGTATAAAATACCTTAATGTGGTAGAGTGTCTCTCCTAAATTATTGCGGCCCACTTTTTCAAAGAGCCATTTCTGGCGACCAGATTCATCATCTTTATGCCAAAGGTCGACATCATCTCCCTCAACACTTAAGAATCCTTTAGGTGTAGTAATACCACGATCGACATAAATTTGGTAAACGGCTCCTTCAGAAGGAAGGTATTGTGCCTGAATAGATGGGCTAAATCCGAGTAGAGTAACTACAATCAGCAAATAGCATAGGATGGTAAATATCCTTTTTGATTTAATTGGTTTCATGATTATTGAATTGGTGAAGAAAATAAGATTGAATTGAGCGATTTTCATTTAAAAGCCGGGGAAGCTTGAAAGAGGGGAATTTTGGATCAATATAGGGTTTATTTTGGTAGGAGAGTATAGCTTTTTTATACAGTTTCTTTCACTTGTACCTTTAAATATTATGCTGCTGCTGAAAGCCCTTCAAAAGTGTTAATACATTTAGGGTGCTATTGGGCCGAGATAGGAGTTTTGAAGGATGAGTACCTTTCGCCATTCCTCCCTGTTGATTTGAGGGCCAGGTGGCGATGGGATATTAGCTCGAAATCTAGGTGTATAAACAAAAATTTGCAACTAAATTTAAGTGAATGCTAATATTGCTTTTATTACGCCATTTGCAGGATTTGTCCATTCCTTAAATTGGGAAATCATCTCCTCAAACTTTGCTCGGTGGGTAATAAATTCGTGTGTTGGAATCTGTCCAGAGCGTAAGCTCTCAATCACGATTTGAAAGTCCTCTAGGGTAGCATTTCTACTACATAATAGACTGGTTTCCTTTGCGTGAATTGCTGGATGTAGAAAAGTAAGTTCATTTTTATACAAACCTACCAAAACATATCGGCCTCCATGTGCCATATAGTTGAGGCCTCCTTCAATTGCCTGCTTGCTACCAGTAGCGTCAAATACTGCCGTAGCTAAATTACCATTGGTAATTTCTAATACTTGTTCTATTGGGTTTTCTAAAGCATGAAGGGCATGTTCAATACCTAATTTTTCTTTGGCAAAAGCCAAGCGTTCGGGTAGGAGATCAACTGCAATTACTTCAGCTCCTTGGAGTTGTGCTAATTTCATTATTCCTAAGCCAATTGGACCACAACCAACTACAACAATAGTCTCTCCAGCTTGTACTTGAGCTCTACGGATGGCATGTGCCCCGATGGCAAATGGCTCGATGAGCGCAATTTGTTCGTAGCTTAAATCATTAGCGGGCATCAAGATGTTGCTAGGTACAGCCAATTGCTCCTGCATCCCACCATCGGTATGCACTCCAAGAACCTGAATATTGGTACAACAATTGCTTTTTTCCGATCGACAAGCGATACAAGTACCACAACTTAAGTAGGGCATTACCACCACCTTGTCTCCTATTTCCACATTGCTAACTTCTGCACCTAGCTCAATAACGGTTGCCCCCAGCTCATGTCCAAGAATACGTGGATAGGTGAAAAAAGCTTGGTTTCCTGCATAGGCGTGCAAGTCTGTCCCACAAATCCCAATAGTCTTGATTTGGATTCGGACCTCATGAGGACTTATTTGGGGAAAGGCCTTCTCTTTCAGGACAAACTTATAAGGAGCTTCGCATACAATGTATTTCACGATAATATAGGCTTACATGCTTAGAATAGAATTTTTACTGATCTTGAAGTGATCTAATGTACTAAAATTTTTGTCCTTAGTTGCTGCAACTAGAAGATCAATTACAATTCACTTCTCTTCTACTTTTACTACTCCAATCCAAATCAACTCGAGTTTTTCCATAGGAACTGCCAGAGGCGGGTTGAGAAAAAGCAAAATACTGAACATAGCATTTTCCAGCGACATCTTTTTCTACCATATAGGCGATCATTGCTCGGTTGATTGGACGACCTAAAGCATCTTTATTAATGCCTCATCGAGAGCTCGTAATGATCACATCAATGATTTGATATGGAGAAGGTACCGAGCTTTGAGCTAAGCTTTTAAATTCTTTTTCTAAGGTAGCATCCTTTAGACCACGTAAGGGTAAACTGCGGTCTTGACTCCTAGCCTTAGCAGCTGTCTTGGCTTCTGCTGCCTCTTTCTGTTGGAGTTTTTCACTAGCTATTTGGATACTTTTCCTAGCCTTTTCGATTTGTGTATTTGAGGGTAAGATTTTAGATAATAAATCTAAGTACTGATTAGAATTGTTAATTATAAAATCCGCTTGTCCTCGACCCCCAGACTGGAGATATTGGGAAGTTGCTTCAATATTTTTGGAAAAATTGGATGAGGCCAAAACCCCATCTAGATCATTTATATAACCCAAGACACGGTCCAAACGCTTGACATATAATTTGTGGTAAGCGAGTCGAGCCTGTTCTTGTTTCTTGAGATTTAGAATATTGTTTTTAGTCTCTGCACCTTGGAGTGTTTCGACTGTCGTTTTATAGGTTTCATTCAAATTGGCGTAGGCAGGTAGAAAATTAAATAAATTTCGGATTTGACTTTCTAATTGATTGATTTCATCCACCGCTGCTCGCCATTCCGTTCTACTCATTTGGGCGCCGCTTGATGAGGAAATCGGGCTTGCCAGATCACTTATCTTTGTGCTACTTGGACTAGCATTAGCGTCTAATTTTCGCTGCATATCTTGTATCTTCTTCAGATAATCCTGTATTTCTGATTCATGCCCTGCTTTGACCAGTTTTTGGGCAAATTGATCAGCATACTGTAAGCGTTTTAGGGCGTCTTTGGTATTGCCTTGCGTGTATAAAGTTTCCGCCTGTTCATAGTATTTCACTACGTTTTTATAAAGGTTGTTATTCAGCATGTTTGCATTTTGGGCAGCTGCGGAATAACTATATAAACAGCTTATAAGAACGATCCATAGCGACCGCTGGAGTAGATTTCTCATGTTTTTTGGGCTATTTACACTTAAGATAGAGGTGATAAATTACCCAAATAAACTTCACTTATAGGTGCAAGTGATTGATTAACAAGTGATGATTTCCACTTGACAATTGAGAAGAGGGGAATTGGTCAACTTTTTATAAACTCAAATCAATCAATAATGACCTTACTTCACTTTTGAAGTCTTCTGAACAAACCAACCGGCATAGATCAGCAGCAATTGTACGATCAATCGGATCCACAGCTGCTTGCTTGCTGCCGACCACCGGATTCTCTTGGAAGAGATCCCAAATATGGATGGGTAGGAATACGATCATGAGCAGGAAGAAACCCCAAGCTGCTAGTTTTCGGGTAGCAGGAATGATCAATCCAATGCCAATTGCTGCTTCTACAATTACAGATGCCCAGTTGGCAAAACCTACGGGAATAAAGGCCGGGATCATAGGGCCATAAAAATCCGGATTGGCTATGTGTCCGTAAGCGCCCAAGAGCATAAGAGCAGCCAGTATGTAAAGGAGAATTTTTTTGATCATTTTAGTTTTTGATTTATGAGCCTCTGATTTTATACAGATGGATATGGTTGTATGATCTATCTCTAGTAAACCATATATAGTAAATTTCAACCTTAAGGTAGTTTAAGAGAGATGGAATACCAAATTGAACAAGAAGATTCCAATACCAACCTCTAAAAATGTACTTAAGATAGGGCGGGATCCTTATTTTTTTGTATCGTTACCTACTTACTCCCTTAAAACCAAAAAAGATAAATAAGAATCATTTAGCATGGGATTTAAAAAGGCCGAATATGCTTCCATCAAGGACTATTTAGAAGTAGAGTATACCTCTAAGCAGAAACATGAGTATGAGGGTGGGCACATTTTTGCCATAACAGGTGGTTCCATTAATCATGGAATCTTATGTGGTAACGCTTACACTGAGTTGAGGTCTGGCCTAAAAAAAAGGAATTCCTCTTGTAATGCCTTTGGAAGCGAGATAAAAATCCATATTGAAAAGGCGGATTCCCTTGTTTATCCAGATGCAATGGTAATATGTACAGATATTGAAACTTCAGAGGCGGACACAGAAGCTGTCGTTAATCCTATTTTAGTAGTTGAGGTGCTTTCTAAATCTACCGAAAGTTATGATAGAGGTGATAAATTTCACAAATATCGCCAATTGGAATCGCTAAAAGAATATGTGTTGATTGCTCAAGACAAACCTGTCGTTGAAACGTTCTATAAACGAGAAAGCAACATCTGGGAAATTGCCAGATTTGCTGGCTTGGATCAATTGATCGATCTGAAAAGCCTCAACTTCATAGTCCGTATGGAGGACTTATATACCAACATCAGGTTTCATTCGCTGTGAAGAAACATCACCTTGACACTATTCTCGTTCATCCCACAGTTCTTTTTGCATGGTCAGCGGAGATTTATCTAATTTCAGGATGCCACAAAACACCTGCAAACATCTACTCAGACGGCCCGCCTAGGTGTCGGTCAAAGTATTCGATTATCTTGCCAAACAGGTAGCGATCGTAATGCCGTTCACGGCTCCATCCATGCGTCGCACCCGGTGCAAACGCAAAGTCGAAGTCCTTGCCCTGTTTAATCAGTTCTTCAGCTAATACGGCCGTTGTTTTGAATGGTACCACATGATCCTGGATGCCGTGGATGAACAGGAGTTTATCCTCCAGATTCGCTGCGTACTTGAGCGCTTTTCTTTCGAAGACCTCCGGGTGTGTCTGAGGGTGACGAACTATCGCGACGTCGTCCGTGCCAAAGAACACCGGGTCAACAGCCGCCGCCGCTGCAACCCCCACTTGGAATAAACCCGGCTTCATCAATAGCGAATAAACGGAGAGCGTGCCACCGTAACTGCTGCCCCAGATGCCGATGCGATCGGGATCGACATAAGGCAATGACTTCATGAAGGCAACGGCACTCGCATAATCCTCAATGTCCTGGTCGGCAAAGCCCAGCAGGAACTCTTCACGGAATGCCCGACCATAACCATTGCTACCACGTGAATCCACCTGCACAATAATATATCCCTTCTTGACCAACAGTTGCTGTACGAGGCTGTAGTTACCAGCCCAGCGGTTTCTCGCTGTATTCGAATACACAGGCCCAAACAGCACTGGATATTGCTTACCGGGCTGCATGTTGGTCGGTTTCAGAATCCGGGCGTGCAGTGTGTAGTCATCTACAAGACTGGGGAAACTAAGGTATTCCGCAGCCGCCCAGGTTCGCTCCGTGAAGGCGGGCAAGGGCGAGTGAGTGACTCGCGTAGCGTCACCACCCTCGCTGCTTACTACGTAAAGCTCGGTCGGTGAGGTGTCGTTGCTGTGCAGGAACACTAAGTGCCGGCCATCTGGTGAGGGGTAGCCAAGGTTCCGACCCGCAAGACGCGTCACCTGCTCAGGGTCGCCACCAGAGATATTTAGTCGATACACGTGTTGTTCGTACGGATTAAGGCCGTTGCCTGCATAAAACAGTGCATCTCCAGCAATACTTGGAGCGGACAGTACATCGTAGGACGGATCTGTCAGGAGCTGCGGACGATCCTTGGACGGTGAGGCATCAATCGTATAAAGGCCGTAGCGATCACCCATATCACTTAATAAAACGACCTGTTGCCCATCCGGTTGCCAGGTAGATCCAAAGGATGTGTACATGCGGCTCTCTCGAACACCTCGCCAAATCTCGCGCAGTAGGCTTTCTCCAGGTGCAACGACAAACAACTTACGTTCAACCGCCGTGTCGGATGCGGTATCAAGCAGCAACGCACCGCTCGGTGACCAATTGAAGTCGATGACTTGGGTGGCCTGCGGGTCTGGCAAATCGAGGTATATAAGTTTACCGCTTTCTACATCGAGCAGGCCAACCCTGCGAATCTCGTTTGGATCGCCCGGGTAACCTCGGCGTACTTCATTGGGATTGGTTTCGGAAGTGAGGTAATCCGGGAACGGCACCTTTCGCATCTCGCGTCGGTCAACGGCGTGAAACGCGATTGTCTTGCCATCTGGGGACCACTTGTACGTTGGTCCACTCCAGATGCCTGGACCAATTTCACGTTCCGGTCGGCTGTAGCGCCCTTTCTGTAAGCTTGAGAGACTGGCGATGCCGATCTTGGTGAGCCGGCGATTCTGTTTGGAAGGGAAGTCAGCAAGCCACAGGTCACCGTTCTTTATATACGCTGCTTGCTTGCCGCTTGGCGATATCGACAGGTTACGTGCACCTGCCTCGACGGGCATCAACTGGAGGTCGGTTCCTTGGCTCAGCGATGTCTGCCATAGGTAGTTACCTCGTAGGCTGACGATGGTATTCGCGTCGGTCCAGGCAATATCACGCAATGAGGCGGGTGCCGTATTGGAACGGAGGAGTACTTCCTTCCCATCGCTTGTGGATACCCAGAGGCCACGCCCAGGATTTCCTGGTTCACTCCAGGAAAAGGCGAAGTGCTCGCTGTCCGGTGCCCATGCAGGCCTGGACGGAGTTGTTCCCGTCAGTTTTGGCCTTGCAAATAGGTCATCAAGAGTAAGCTCACTTTCCTGTGCTGTGACTGTTGCGGGCATCGCCATCAGTAGGCCTGCCATTACCCATGTTTGCCAAAAAGAGATCTGTTGCATGTGTTTGCTTTAGTAACTGTCTAGTAAAATAATCTTATACTGCTCAAATAGCGCTCTCGCCACTGGAAAGTGCGTTTTCTGAAGGTCTTCCAAGTTGGATTTTTTTGGTTTTCTCGTCGCCTCTTTCCTGGGGTATAACAACTGTCTAGCCGGACAAAAGTTCCGGCTAGACAGTTGTTTTTTAATATCCTCGGCGGCTTCCTCGCTCCTGGTACCACTGTATGAGTAGGTGTGCATTTTTTTGATGATCGTTTTAGGCTACCTTTTGAGCAAAAGAGGCAGGTAATTCCCGCCACGCCTCACGTAATTCTTCAGCAATTTCTTTTGGAGGGTTCCCACTCAATCCATAAGCAACCATCTTTTCTACTTGGCGAAATTCTTCTTCTGTGGGAAAGGGTAGATTTAATAAAAGGCAAGCTGCACTACGGAAAAGTACAGATCGGGTAGGTTCTTGAGTATAATCGTTAACCAATAACATCGCCGCTGATTTCTCATACTCAAAGGCAGATAGATATTTACTTTGAGCGTCTTCTAAGTTATTTTTTTTCTTGGCATAATACGCTTCATCAGCCAATTCCATTGCTTTGGCATGTAGTTCATCTATTGCTGATTTCATCGCATTATCTTTTTTTGATTTTCACAATTGGTTGACATCTCCTTCTATTTTAACTTCCTTTCCACTTTTATGCCCTTGATTATCCAAACAAACGGATGCAGCCTCAGAAAAATCTGCGCACCTTATAGCTGATAGTTTACTTGCTTCTTTTAAACTAAAAACATTGATCTGGCCTATTTCCATCTAGTATAAGTTCTAATTTGTTATGAACATACGGCTGATGTCCCCCGGATAAAAGTTCTAGACAAACAGTTGTTTTTCAATATCCCTGTCGGCTTCCTTGCTCCCGGTATCCTCTTCAAGATCGAGAAAATCCAGGGGACGAACAAATTTATCCACCTCTAAAATACTGACCTGAAATAGGCTGAAGAGTACGCTGCTATGCCCAATTTTATTGTAGAAAAAATAAAGCTTTGTAGAGCTATTGTAGAAAAACTTTACAAACGTAAAGTTTTTACTTTTATAGTGAACTGATTTACAAGAGAGTACAGTTGATAGCTGAAAGAAATTAATTAAAAAAATAACCGTAAATAATTGATAATCAATTATTTACGGTTATTAGTGGTCCCAGGAGGAATCGAACCTCCATCTCAGGCTCCGGAAACCTACATACTATCCGTTGTACTATGGGACCTATCTGTTGCCGAGGATGTCGAAACAGCGCTGCAAATATAAAGGAAAATTTAAGAAAATAGTTCCTCCCTTTTGGAGATCAGCTTTTTTTCTGTTTTCTTGGCAGCATACCCAAAAAAATATATGGCAACTTATGCGATTGGCGATATCCACGGTTGTGCGCGCAGCTTGGAAGCTCTGGTAGAAAAATTGAAATTATCTAAGGAGGATTATCTAGTCCTAGTAGGCGACTATGTCGACCGCGGACCTGACTCTAAAGGCGTCTTTGATCTTATTTTCAAACTCCAAGACAAAGGTTACCACATCCACTGTATACGAGGTAATCACGAACAGATTCTACTACGCGGAATCAATGGGAAAGCGGATGATAGAAACCTTTTTCGGTCCGCTGGAGGTAAGGCTACCATTGACAGTTTTGGAGTCAAAAAGCCCGGCGATATTCCCAAGAAATACCTCAAATTTATCGATCAACTTCCCTATTTCTACCAAACCGAAAACTATATTTTCGTCCACGGTGGCCTAGAATTCAGAAACGGCAGCCCATTGTTATACAAGGAAGATATGCTCTGGAAACGCTACTGGTACGGTGATATTGACTACGATTGGCTTGGTAAACGCATTATCATACACGGACATACGCCAACACCTTTAGCTGAAGCTCAATTGCAAATCGAAAATATCCGGAATAACAAAGATCAAGTCCTAAATCTCGATACCGGCTGCGTTTATCATACCCGTCCTGAAATGGGAATCCTTACCGCAGTGAATCTTGAAAAAATGGAGTTGATAACACAGGAGTATATTGGGTGACCACAGAGAGCGTAGGAAGAGCATGGAGAGCACATAGAAAAGTACTAATATCATAAAATACTGCTTACCTTTTGGACTTTTACAACCACAGAGTTGCCCAGAGGTACATAGAGTCTGATTTATCACACTTATAAACTCATCTACTTATCACCTCATAAACGCATCTAAACCTTCTAACCTCCTCAACTTCTCAACTCTTAATTCGACCAACGCTGCTGAATCCTTCGCCCGAGGCTACGGCTTCCAAAGAAAGCGCCGTGTCTCATTAACCTTATTTAACAATTGATCAAGAACCATTAACCGCTGTGCGTGTTCGGATTGCCTACCTTTGGTTTAAATTAATCTATACCTATGCGCCGCATACTATTCACCTTACTGTTACTTTCACTTGGTTTTGTGGGATTACAAGCTCAAAACTCGGTTACGGGTACCGTTGTCGACACTGCTGGAACGCCACTCCCAAGTGCTACTGTTTTAGTGTTAAATCTCAAAGATTCTTCTTTAGTTTCCTTTGCTTTGACTGATGGTCAAGGTGCTTTTAAAGTGATGAGAGTCCCCTCAGGAAAGTCTTTGTTACGTGTTACCTACATTGGCTACGGCAATTATGACCAAGTCATCGAATTTGCTGGAAATAGAGAGACCAAAGAGATGGGAACCATCCAGTTGCAATCTGCTTCGGCCCTCATTGGGGAAGTCACGGTAGTAGGGGAGGCCAATCCTATTGAAATTAAAGAAGATACCGTCGAATTTAATGCCACCTCCTTTAAAACACAGCCTAATGCCGTAGTGGAGGACTTGCTCAAACAATTACCAGGCGTTGAAGTCGAAAGAGATGGTGCAGTGAAAGCGCAAGGTGAAGATGTGCAAAGAGTTTTAGTGGATGGAAAGGAGTTTTTTGGACGTGACCCCAAGATTGCTACCAAAAACCTACCTGCTGATGCTGTTGAAAAAGTACAAGTCTACGACGGCAAATCTGATCAAGCCAACTTCACCGGTATCGATGATGGAGAACGAGAAAAAACCATTAACCTTAAACTGAAAGAAGATAAGAAAAAAGGGGCCTTTGGTACGGTTACTGCAGGTTATGGTGATGCTGGTCGTTTTGTAGGGCGTGCTTCAATCAATTCCTTTAATAAGAATACCCAACTCTCCTTTATAGGTACCGGGAATAACATCAATGAGCAAGGTTTCTCTATTGATGATTACGTCAGCTTCCAGCAGGGAAGTGGAGGTGGAGGCCGCATTCGCCTAGGAAGCAACTCGAACATCCCAGTGAATTTTGGCGATGCGACAGGTATTGCGACTACCTACGCTACGGGTTTAAACTTCAACCACGAGTTTAGTGAGAAAACAGATTTAAACCTGAGCTACTTTTTCTCTCGATTCGATAAACTTACCCTTACAGATCAATTTGAACAAAACTTCCAAAATGCAGAAAATGTCATCCTGACTGATCGCTTTGATTCTCAAGATGACCTCAATGGAAATCACGTAGTCAACCTTAAGCTAGAAAGTGACCTTGATTCGATGTCCTCACTTTTGATCAGAGGTACCTTTGGATATAACACTACGGAGTCGATCACAACAGCAATCAGCCAGCGGAGCAGTGGTTCGACGGGGGAGCTATTTAATACGACTGATCAAAGTGGATTTAGTCAGGGAGATGTGATCCGTGGAAATGGTAGTGCGCTATACCGGCGCAAATTTGCCAAAGCAGGCCGGAATATTAGCCTCACAGCTACTTATGGTGCCAATAACCGAGATAATATCGGCAATACCTTGGCCAATACGCTTTTCTTTAATGACGATAATGGCACCATTACTACCAATGAATTCTTGCAAGATCAAGAGACTGATCAGATAAACGAAAATGATTCTTATAGTGCAAAATTGACTTACACCGAACCACTGGGCAAAAGGAGATATCTAGAATTCAATTATCGTTATAGCGAAAATCAAACGGATTTGGATCGGGCCGTTTATGATGTCAACACAGGAGAGCGGATTTTTAACGAGCAGCTCAGTAATCTTTACCGTACGGGATATACCTATAATAATGCTGGTGTGAATTTTGTGGTGAATCGACCTGCTTACAACCTCACCATGGGAGCTACCTTCCAAAATTCAGAATTGAATGGTGATTTACCACTAGCAGATCAGACGATCAATCAGGTGTTCAACAATATCCTTCCTAAGTTGAACTATAAATATACCTTCACTTCTACCAAGAGTATCACCTTAGATTACTCCACGAATGTAATCGAACCTACGATTACTCAGTTGCAGCCTTTTGTGGACAATTCAGATCCTTTAAATGTCTATATAGGTAATCCTGAATTAAGGCCAGAGTTTAGGCACAATATCCGTACGCGCTTCTTTTCTTTTAATCCAGGCACCTTTACCAATTTCTTTGCAAATGTGAATTTCACGTATAGCAATAATAAAGTGAGGAACTTGGTTGAGTTTGATGAAAGAGGTCGCCGTACGACCACACCCATTAACGTTAATGATGATTACCGAGTGACGAGTTTCTTGAACTATGGATCACGGAGTAATAAATTACAATTCCGCTACAATATTAGTCCTAATGTAACCTACTCTCGGGGTATTACCTTCTTGGATGGTTTGAAAAACAACACAGATAACACGATCCTTGGAATGCGCCTACGCTTCGATAACTTGAAAAAAGATGTGTTAGATCTATCCTTTGGAGGAAATATTTCCTTTACTGACTCCAGATTTTCCTTATCCGAAGAAAATGACCAGCAGTATATCCAGCACAGTTACTTCGGGGAGGTGAATGTGACCCTAAGTGAGAAATTGATCATTGGTACGGATTTAGATTATTCCTTCTTCGATTTTATTACCGATGACATTAGCTTAGAGGTGCCGATTTGGAATGCAGAAATCTCTATTTTCATGCTGAACGGCAACAAAGGGCAATTAAAGTTGGGCGTATATGATTTATTGAATCGTAATCAAGGAATCAGCCGCTTTACGCAAAATGCAGCGGTAGTAGACCAGCAAGTCAACGCACTCGGTCGTTATTACTTAGCTACCTTTACTTATGCATTGAAAGGCTTTAAAAAAGACAACGGAGGTAGAAGAATGTATATTAGAAAGTAGTAATCAATGATCATAAAGAAAAAGATGGTGGATTTGCCCGCATTTGTTGCTGGCGATGCCACCACTATAAGAGAAGTGCTTCATCCTAAAAATGAAGCACTTCCTATTACCTATAGCTTGGCGCATGCCTCTTTAGCACCCGGAGCTTCCTCTTATCCTCATATTCTTGAGAAGCAAAATGAATTATACATTTTTCTCAAAGGCAGTGGACAAGTATTTATAGGCGCAGAAAGCAGCCCAGCCACTGCGGGAGATGTTGTCTTGGTACCCGCGGGCCAAAAGCAGTACGTACACAATTCAGGAGCTGAAGAATTGGTCTTTTTATGTATTGTAGATCCTCCCTGGACAAAAGAAGACGAAGTTATTTTGGAGGATTGATCAATTAATTCTATTCTTGCAGTGAAGGAAAACGGGTTATGAAGATACTGCAAGTATGCAAGAAGTTTCCCTACCCAATGCGGGACGGAGAATCTATTGCAATTACCAATTTGGCAAAATCCTTAAAGCGCCAAGGAAGTGAAGTCCACTTGCTTGCTATGAATACGAGTAGGCATTTTTACCAAATCGAGAAAAGCGGATTACCTCCCGACCTTGACTTTTATGATGCTATACAGACAGTGTACATTGATAATCGTATTAGACTCCTGGCTGCGCTACGTAATCTACTATCTACCAGCAGCTATCATATCGAGCGATTTGTTTCAGAAGACTTTACGGAGGCTTTAAAAAAATTGCTGAGCAATGGCGATTTTGATGTAATACAATTAGAAACGCCCTATTTGTCTCCTTATATTCCTACGATTGAAAAATTTAGTGATGCTGTAATATGTATGCGTAGCCATAATGTGGAATTTGAAATTTGGCAGCGGATCACCAAAAATACAATGTCAGGCCCCAAAAAATGGTACCTCAATCACCTGACACAAAAACTCAAGCAATTCGAGATCAAGCAATTACAACATTATGCAATTCTTGCAGCAATTACTCAGAGGGATTTAAGTAAGTATCAAGAGCTTGGCTTCCAAGGAGAGGGGACCGTAATCCCGGTAGGCTTTGATCCCAAAGAATATCATCCAGATAATCAGTCTTTTAAGAAAAATCTTACTATTGGATTTATTGGTTCTTTAGATTGGCGACCCAACCTGGAAGGTTTATACTGGTTTTTGGATAATGTATGGGGGCTCGTTCATGAACGATTTCCTCAGTTAGAGTTGCATATTGCAGGTAGGAATACACCTCCAAAGCTGTTTAAGCTTAAATATCCCAAAGTGCAAATACATGGAGAAGTAGCTAGTGCAAAATATTTTATCAATCAGCATAGCATTATGCTAGTGCCTCTATTGTCTGGCAGCGGTATGAGAGTGAAAATTCTGGAAGGAATGGCTCTAGGAAAAGTTGTGCTGACTACCTCTATAGGACTTGAAGGAATCCAGGCGAAACACCAACAAGATATATTGCTAGCTAATTCTCCACAGGAATTCCTTGATCAAATTGATTACTGCCTACAAATAAATGGCAAACTAGAAGAACTCGGCCAAAACGCTCGGAAAATCGTGGAAGAAAAATACAACCTCGAACTACAAGCCAAGCAACTCCTCAACCTTTATGATGCTCATATCCAGAATAAGGCAGGTAAAACACCCTAAGTTTTACTCACTCAAAACACCACGAATATTCCAATTGATATTTATGGCGTTACTCGTAAAATCTCGCAAGGTCGTCCACTGAGTAGCGTCTGAGAATAGTAAATCTCCATTCACATTTGCTGGACCTATATCACAGCCTACCGAACCCTCTGCTTCAATATGCCTTACCTTTACAGAAAGCCAAAGATCAGTTGCGGGAATCTCTACTGGCGTACTTAGGGTATGCGTATTCCATTGCTGGCTCCGCAAATCTGAAGTTACTACTGCGCTATACAGTACAGCACCTGGTGTCTCAAAGTTGCCTTCTCCATAGACTACAATTTCTGCTCTTGCTGGACGATTGAGAAAATAAACTTGTACCTCCTCAAGGAATTGACCAACATAGCGATCTGTTATACTTGCTGGGAAACGCGCAGACATCTCATAATCTCCAGGTAAAAACTCAGGAGCTGTGATATTGGCCGTGTCATAATTGAGCAGGTCTGGATCGTTGTTGTCATTATTGCAGGCCGAAAGTGTCAAGACAAGTACTATGGAAAGGTAAATGGATCTTCTGATCATTTTTTTGCCTGAAAAATAAAGGAAAAAATGCAAACCAACTGCAAAGAAGACATTAAAGACCTAATTGATAAGCTTAAAGTTTGTTAAAAAATCAATCACCTTTTCAGATGGCATTTCACAGGGTTTTAATACGCCTCCTTTTTGCGTGAGGTAATAATTTGCGCTGAAGAAATCATTCCCGCCCAACTCTTCAGCAAAGACTTTCATACTCTTACCTTTGTTGAATAATTTTTTACTCAGACTAAATTTTCTTTTATTGTAAATTACAAATGTTACTCCTTCATTTATCGATTCAAGTTTGTCTTGCCATTTTTCCTTTTTATCCATAATTTTTAATTTTTCCTAGCCTAGTTTCTCAACATTCTACTAGCAACCGAAGCTAATCTTTCAAACGACAATTTGAAAGTCGGTTTAATTTGGGCTAAATTTGAAAATGACCACTTCAGAAAGTAGCATGACAAAAGAAACACCCATTTTTGCAGGCGAAGCCTTATTACAAAAATATCCTTGTAAAGGTGGATGGACCTACATCGATGTACCAAATGTTAAGCCAAACAAAAATAACCCTTTCGGTTGGCTTAAAGTAAAAGGCCAAATCGATGATAGGGCAAACGCATTAAAATGAAAACTTAAAAAGAAATGCATATTACTCGATATTAAGAGTGAAAAAGGTGATAAGCGAAGTGCGGGAAGCCGCCTAGGCACTGTTCGAGTGGAACGAGCCTGCCTGCCGAAGCTTCGGCGCAG
>JBELML010000016.1:0-74468 GCA_042095835.1 Saprospiraceae bacterium | reverse complement strand
GAACAGCAAAATACCTGCGTAAATCTTGTATCCTTTATTAATGCCCCATTCCTTATTTACTGCACTACAAGTCGCGCTGTTTGCACTTTTCGATCACTTTGTAGTTCTACAAAGTAAATTCCAGGTACAAGCTGCGTTATTGGTAGAGACTCCAGGTATTGTCCAGGAGACCTTGTTCCTAAATATTGATGGACAATCTGCGCACCTCGTGTATCCATTACTCGAATATGAAGATCGGCACTTTGTAGTAATTCAAATTGCAGTTGCGCAAGATCAGTAGCAGGATTAGGAACGATCTGAATACCTTCTGGTCCTAGTTCTAGCTCTTCGGTCGATACTATCATGTTGCAGGCATCACCCATTCCGGTGGCATTACTACTGGCCTGATCTGGATTAGGTGTGCTGGGGCAATTATCGAGGGCATTAGGTACACCATCACCATCAATATCTTCGTCGCAGGTATCGCCGATGCCATCCTGATCAATGTCCGATTGATCGGCATTAGCTAGCAAAGGACAGTTGTCTTCAGCATTAGGAATACCATCACCGTCGCCATCTGCATCTGGTTCGCAGGGATTGCCTATGCCGTTTCCATTACTGTCGAATTGGTCAGGGTTAGGGAAGTTGATACAGTTGTCTACTTCATTGTTGATTCCATCGCCATCAATGTCTTCATCACAAAGATCACCGATGCCATCACCATCCAGATCCTGTTGGTCTGGATTAGCTGCCAATGGACAATTGTCGAGGTCATCAGCAATGCCATCTTGATCGGTGTCGATAATGATCGGTCCAGTAGCGGCACTGACCACAAAAGACCACTGTAAAAGCTCCGAACTCACATTACCCGATAAATCGGCAAGAGAATGTATACTCACCTCAATGGTATCGCCTTCGAAATTTTCTCTATTCCAAAGCGGAGAGATGATGATTTCTTGACCAGCGCAACCATACTCAAAGGGGATTGCCTGCTGAGAAGCTGGATGATAAACTTCTATTTGTTCTCTGGCTAGTAAGAAACAATTGATGGCTTCATCGACTTGTAGGGCGATGATATCTCCACCCGATAATTCTCCATCGGAAGGTTCTGGTAGACCAAACAAGCGCGGCGCCTGGCGATCCATTGTACCACTTACAGTCGTAGTGTATAGGTCCTGATCTCCGTAATCAGCTCTAAACCGTAAGTCATAATTCCCATCGGGAATGGCCGTAATGTCCCATTGTGCCGCCATACCACTTGAGGAATTGGAAATAATGCCAGGCTGCCACTCCTGCATGGTTTGCCATTGGTGTCTATCTTTTGGGGAAATTTGTAATTGGATTTTTTTCAATAGGCCTAAGTCATAGTTTCTAAACCAGACGAGTAGTTGTCCATTATTACCTTGGTTAGCCAACCAATTCTCCTTAGGCTCTTCGATGACCAGACCTGGATAAGTGCTTTGAAAATTGACACTCAATTCTACAGTGTCGGCGATGGCAGCATCCCCACAACCTGAAGCTAAAACAAAGGCAAGGTCGTTGTAGTCGCTGGCTCTTGGTCCTTTTTCAATGGTCACCGTTGCTTTGCGTTGCTGTCCAGCACCTATCGTATAAGGAATAGGACTTTGAGCTTCGCTACCGCCGATACGCACCTGCGCACCATCTGGGTTGGTGGCTTGTAAAAACTGAAGGAGATAAGTCTGTGTCTCATCACTTTGACTGATATTGCCAAGTCCTAGTTCGAATACAGCTTCCCCGTCGGCCTCGATATTGTTTTGATTATAGGTGTCGGCTTGGAGTTGTAGCGTTTCTCTTGGTTGTGTACCTGGTTCCCAAGGGCAACTCGAACGGCCACTTACTAGATTGAAAACCGGCGTACCATAAACGGGGTCCTTCTTCACATCGACGCTAAAGAAATCTCCTGGATCGTCATCTCTTAACTCAAAGCCAATCGTCCTTTCTTTAGATAGTGCTGCGTTGATAGAAGTTCCTAATTCAATGCGATGTTTAGTTTCTACAGTGCCTGAAACACCATTACCAGCTACTTCGTATCCTCCGCCTACAATGATGCTCTGCTCCATGAAAAGGCTCATATCAAGGGAGATTTTACCCGTTACGGTTGAGCTTACAGCCGAGCGATAGTTGGCACCAGCACTAAAAGAGCGGTTCTCAATAAACTCGGCATTCGATTTGTTCTCCTGATTCTGATCTAGGATTTGCTGCCACACATTAATCTGATTCTCATAGAGCTTGGCAGAGTCTGACTGGTTTTGTTCGTAAAAGTTTTTCAAACCTGCTAGCTGCGGGATTAATGTTTTCTCAATATGATCTTCTGTATAAAGGAAAGTCGTAGAGAAACCATTATTACCCATGATGATATCAATATCTTGGTCAATGGAACAAGTCTGGGCATTATAACTCAAGATATCAGCTTGGGCATAGATGAGGTTGATGGCTGCACCTAGATAAATATCTCCTTCTTCGCCAATGATGTCTTCACTATCAGAAGTTTTAAACTCCTCGGTACTGGTCATGGACATGATCCACTCGGTACCTGCGGTGATACTGGCACCGATTCCAAAGGATGTTCCCAGTGATCCCCACGATTCGCTGATAATAGAGGTGCCCGGTATGATCATCTGAGATACTTTATATCCCAATTTTACTTGCTTTTGAGCAGTGACGCTACCTTCTGCTTTTCCATATAAACGTACAGCCAACTCGGAAGTGGTGCTCTCTGCTAAAGAACTATAGCTGGCATCTCCCGGAGGATCGTGTAGGATCATAAAAGGAATTTCTGGAGAGACAGTGGTGAAGGTTTGCTCTCTAGCGCGCACGCCGGTGACGATCAGTTTTTCGGTCCATTGTGCTACTTCTTCTTCTACATAAGCTTCGATTTGGAGCGTCTTTTGGTAGGGCGAAATTAGATTGGGCGCACCAGGTGCAAGCTCATATTGTACGAATCCATTTTTAATAATTAGACTATCTGGTTCATTGGCTTTGTCGCCCACCTCATCATAGATCAAGACGTAACCTGTTTCGACTGGGCAAGAAGAGTTGCCAAAGGCTTCTCTTACTTCGATATCTAAATAATAAACTTCTTGTTGATCTACAATTGCATAGGCCAAATCTTGGCAGTCATTTTCAGGAAGACCACTCACGACTAAGCTGGGAGGATTGCGATAAACAAAGTCCTGGACTTGCCCCTCGTTTGTCAAATCAGCAGCTTCGGTTTGGAAATAAGAAACCACCGCATCTGGCGCTAGATTTATGCCATCGCTAACCTCAAAATTGACCACCTCTACCTGGTAAGGCCGTGCAGGCATCGCCACTTCATAAAAGCCAAGCTCATCGGTAGTCACCGTTGTGTCTATACATCCTTCACCACCTTCACTATAGATTCGGACGTCCGCAATTCCGATAAAAATATCACAAGAAGCTAAGACTTTTCCAGATATGGTCTGCTGGGTGATATCTTCAAAATTGAGATTTTCGATATGCTCGGCGACTACCAAACGTTGCTGCTGTGGTGTGAACTCATGACCTGAAAAGTCTGGCTCAATGGTATAAGTGCCCGATTCTTCGACAAGGATCTCATAGTAGCCATTTTCGTCGGTAAGTATACCCATGTTTACACCGTCTAGCAGCATGGCAATGCCTTCAATACCGCAAGATTGGTTATTCAAACTTTGACGTACATAGCCGCTTACTACAAAGGAGGTGGTATCCTGGAAATCCAAGTCTATAATAGGTACACCGAGATCTAATAGCTGATTATCGAAAAAGCCAGGATTAAAAAAGTGCTCTTCTTTCGATGGTGTGACGGTGAAAGTTGCTTCTTGGTAATAATAGATTCTACGAATGTCGTATTGCCCATTGGCGTCGGTGGTGTCACAGTAAATCACTCCGGCCTCACTTTGTTCGATGTCTGTTTCCTGCTCTACACATACTGCTACACCTTCGATAGGTACACCTGATCCAGGAGTGGCGACCTTTCCTCTGATGCGACCATTTGCTTGTGTGGCTCCTTGGGTAGAAATCAGGTATTCTTTATCATCGGTGAACCAAGTAACGGAGTAGGTATATTTAAAACCTGGAATTAAAGTAGGGTCACTATCAGAAAAGATGGTATCAGAGGTGCTTCTAATCGCTAGCGTGGAAATCTGCTCACCATTTCTGCGGATGGTCACCTCGTCTGTAATGTCAGAAAGATCATCCCAGGTTAAGGTTACTTTTTGGGGTACATCAAGGCTTGCATTGACCAATCGTGGGCGTGTTCTACCCGTAATGGTTAAAGCAGAAGAGGTATGGCCGCCCCAGTCGTCTGTTCTGGTGCGAACGACATAGGAGTGCGTTTCATCTGGGCCTACATTCTCATCTGTGTAGGTAAAGGTAGATCCGTTTACAGTAGCGTAGATATCCTCACTTCCATCTTTGTAGATATAATATTTTGTACGGCTATTCGGAATATTGGTTCCTTTCTTCCAAGAGATAGTGATGGCATCTTCGTCTTCGGAGGCCGTACCACTTGTTGGTCGTTTGATAGCAGCCGTTTTTACATTATTGGCAGTAGATGATCCTTCTCCTTTACAGCTCACAGAGCAATCCACGAAAAGGAATTTATTTTTCCCCTCTACGGTGATGTCGAGTATGTAATTATTGCTGGTGTTAGGGCCGACTGCAAAGGTTACGCTTCTTTTACTGCCAGCGCCTTTGGTAGAGCCCATCAGGTTGCTTGCCAAGAAATTGTTTCGCCAAACGACCATACCGTATTCATCGTCGCATTGACAAAAATTATCGGCGTCGAAGCTTGCAGAAACTTGGTAATCACTGCCGTTGGCAGTGACTCGATAAGTATAGCCCTGGGCTTGGATTTGAGCTGGAACGAATACGCAAAAGAATACAAAAAAGAGTAGGGTGTTTTTGGAAATCATTTTTGTCATGGTACAACGGTTTTGATAAAATGAATGTGTGTTCTGGATTCAATTCAAATATGCCGCTGTTGAGCCACTTTGTCAAAAAAACAGGGTGGACAAAAGGTGGACAGGTGTCATAAGGTATTGGTTTTCAATAAACTAATTCTTTTTGGCGATAATGTAGTAGGTGTTTTTGTAGGTTAACTTCACTATTTAAGCCCAGTTTTTTGCGCAGGCGATAGCGTGCCTTTTTGACGCCTTCATCGGAAATACTGAGCATGGTAGCGATTTCTTTACTGGAGAGATTCATCCTCAATAGGCAAGCTAAGCGTTGCTCGGCTGGACTTAGTTTTTGATTTTCCTGGTTGAGTTGATTGAGAAAGTCGGGATGCACGCGCTCGAAGGTAGAGAGGAATTGTTGCCAATCTTGGTCCGATTCCAAGTTCCTGGAAATGGTTCGACTCAATCTTCTGACGGCTTGTTCTTGATTAACCTCTTTTGATTTTGACAAAGATTCCACCTCTTCTTTTACATTGAGTAAGAGTTCGTTTTTTCTACAAAGCTGTAGTACTTGGGCGGTCAATTCTCTTTCAATTTGAGCTTTTTCGATCTGTTCTTTCTCCAATTCTGCTTTTTGTCTTTGGCTTCTTTCAAAAGCTATAGCCTTCTCTTTTTTTCGGCGAGTATATTGGCCGTAAAAAATCAAACCAGCGATTATGGCTAGGCCAATTAATGCTAAGGAGAGCAATTGCCGCCGCAGGCTACTCAGGGTTAGGTCCTGGGTTAAGATTTTGATTTCTTGGTCTTTCTTCTCGACATTATAGATCAATTGAAGTTCTTCTAATTGGGCAGCTTTCTCAACCGAATAAATACTATCCGAAAGGACCGTATACTTTTCAAAGGCTTCCAGCGCTTTGGGTGCCTCACCAGTGGCGTCGTATAGTTGGTAGAGCCCCTTATAGATGTCGTGGAGTACTGGAGGGACCTCGCTGATGTCGATCTTGCTTTCTGCTGTTTGGTAAGCATTTAAGGATAGATCATAGCGCTTTTGTAAGAAATAAATTTCGCCTAACTGGCGTTGGACTCCTGCCAGCTCAATAGGATTGTCGATGGCCTCATAAAGTTCTAATGCTTTTAAGCTAGTCTGCAAGGCGGTATCTAATTGCTTTTGTTTTACCTGGATTTTAGCCAAACTTTTGAGCGATTGAGCCTCTCCATAAATATCTTCAATCTGGGTGCATAGTGCCAGGGATTGATTATTGTAATCGGTGGCTTCTGGATATTTTTCTTGGAAAAAATATCCTCCTGCGACATCTCTATAGGCTTGTGAGAGGTAGTAGTAGTCTTCTGATTTTTTATAAATAGCAATAGCTTTGTCCAAGTTTTCGTAGCCATCGGTATAGCTGCCATAGTAGATTTGAGAAACGCCTAAAGCCCGCAGCGCATCGGCTAGTCGGACGGTATCTTGAACTTGCTCGTAGACGCGTACGGCTTCTAGATAGTTTCTACCTGCTAATGCTTGTTGGCCTTTAATTTGGTAGATATCTCCAGCTATGGTTTTGCCATAAGCAACAAAGCCTTGATTGTCAATAGAAGCCGCCAATTGAATGAATTTCTCGTTCCAGGCCAAAGCAGAATCTAATTGCCCAATATCTTTATAACAACCTGCAAAGTTGCCATAGATAATCGCCTGCTCTCTGGGCCAATCCATTTGCTGAAGTAGGCTATCGGCTTTTCTCAAGTACACAAAAGCTAGGTCATAGTTCGAACGATTCATCGCCAAACCAGCTCTTTTGTCATAGGCTAATACGATACCCTGTCGATCATCAATCTTAAAGGATAAAGTCTCTCCTTTTTCTAAATAGTATTCCGCAGAATCGGGTGCGGTATATAAAAAGTGACCATAGATTTGGTAATAACTGACCACCTTGTCGTGGTTCTCTTCCATCTTGGGCAATTGCCGAATGAGGCTGTCTATATTTTGTGAGAATAGTAGACAGGGAGCTAGGCTGATTAGTACACAGAGCAGACGAATTGGGCTTGTCATAAGTTGTTGTTTACCTAAGGTAATAAAGAGTAATCGCTAAAATGGAAGGGTGAATGGTAGTAACGAGTTTGGGGCGATAGCGAACTAGTTGTTAGACTTGTAGATAGGATGAAGATACTTTCGTGTAATGGAGGAAAGTTAAGGGTTTTTCGCGATTGTGCAAAATATTGCTAAAAAGCGTTTGGTAATATTTTTTGATCGTTACTATAGCTACATTTTTTAAACAACTTCCTTTTTTCTCCATTCGTTTAGGAGCTTGCAAAGACTTGCAATTACAAATATTGTCAACATCGTATTTGTTTGGGATTATTGAATGTTCATGGTGCTTACTGAACGTGACAATAAGAGGACTTGTTGGATAAATAGTCTGAAATAAAAGTTAAATCCTTACTTCCTTATAAATGCGGTTTTTACTTCGGTTGATTGGTCTTCTTTGACCATAGTCCAGGCCAAAACGATTCCTTCGGTGCCTTGCTCTAAGATGGGAAACCCACTTTTCCTCGATGGATCAATCGCTGCGACTGTCTGTTGTTGTAAAACCTCGCCTTTCATGTTGAGGATAGTGACTTGAATATTAGCGCCCTCTTCCGTACCATCAATCCAGGAAATGGCCAGATGCTCCTCGTCTATGAAGAGGATGTCAACACGACCAATGGGGTCATTAGCTGTTAGGTTTAAGACCTTACTGAAGGTAGCAGCATTATCTATAGATAGTGCTACTTGGACTTTAGGTGTATCGTTGGCCATAGTGAACCAAGCAACGGCTACCTTTTTATTGTTAGCAGCAATAGCGGGGCCATTTACGGGGCAGCCATTGATCTGCCATTGATCTTGTCCGATGATTTGGGGCGAAAGCCAGCGCTCGTCAACCTTTCTTACTAATGCAATATCTCGAATTTCACTAGGAGAGCGATCTCTGTACACGACAATTTGCCCGGCTGCACTCAAAGCTGCATCGGTCTGGCAACAATCACAGACTCTAGCATCCAATTCATATTCTTCGTGTAATCTGCCCTCTGAGTCTACTTCGGCAGTGCGTAAAGTCATAGCGCCGCCGTGGCCATGCTCATGGCTATCTGCTCCAGCTTTTGTATTTCTTCCATCTAACCATACCGCCTGAATATTTCCATTGGCTAAGGGCGCTAAAGTGACAAACCCATGCTCGGCAGCGATGCTATCGCGGTGCGGGATAAAAGAAGGGTTCCACTTAGCGCCACTAGGCTCAGAGATAGATAGGTGTACATCGTAATCATAGGTTCCTTCCGCCCTTTTTTGCAACCAATGCCCCATCAATTGTTTCGTATTAGGGAATTGAGCCATCGATGGGAAATCGGCCCAATTGACAAACCAATTGGTACCTTTTGCGATGATCTGAGGGCTAGACCACTGCCCATTATTCAGCTGGGCGTATTGTAAGACGGCTAAAGAATCCTCTACTTTTTCAATCCAGCTCAAATAGAGATCTCCCGCTGAATTGGTAAATAGATTGGGCATGCCACTATTGGTTGATTCCAAAGGGATCGCTTCCAATTTAATAGGATCAAAGGTTTGCTCATTAGACTGGCAACCCAAGATTAGAGTAGTGCTGAATAGCAGATATAGGATAGACTTATGCATAAGGTTTTTCATTGTGCAGGGAAAATACGAGATTATGGGAGGATATTGTTTAGATATTCCTTCTTTTTCATAGTTGTTAGCAAATGGAGGGTCCTGCGTTTGGTCAAGCCTAGCAAAATACTTTTATCTTTATTCCATGAATGATAGTTTATTTGTTTTTACGGTACTTTGTCTTTTAGTGATGGCTTGTGAATGGTTGGTACGTAGCACTTGGATGAAGTATTTGGGTACAGCTTTATTGGTGATCTTATTGACGGCGATACTAGCCAATATCGGGTTGATTCCTGCTGGTTCGCCTGCTGATGATCCCGTTTATATTTATGATGGTATATTCAAATATTTGGCACCCATTTCTATTTTTTGGCTGCTATTGGGCGTGAATTTGCGTGACATCTTAAAAGCAGGTTTGCCGATCATTGGTCTGTTTTTGCTGGGTTCATTGGCCACCACTTTAGGCGTGGTTCTAGGGATTCAACTATTGGGCGGAGCGGAGCGTTTTGGAGATAATTTTGCGGTATTAGGAGGTATGTTTGTAGGAACCTACACAGGAGGTAGTGTCAACTTTAATGCCGTAGCGCTCAACTATGAAGTCTACAAAGATGGAGCCTTGTATGGTACGGCTATTGTTGTGGACAACATTTTTACAACGATTTGGATGGTGCTTTCTATTCTTATACCGAAGTTGTTGATGAAGTTTTGGCCGGTACAGCTGAGCAAAGAGCAACAAGAAGCCGGACCCGATTTAGGCATCGAACAAGATACCGAAACAATGCATCCTATGGATTTAGGTCTCATGTTGGCGATGGGGGCAGGTGCTTTGTGGTTTTCAGAATGGACAAGTGATTTGCTGGGTGAAGCTGGATTGCCAGTCCCTAGTATCATCATCATCACGATTATAGCTTTGCTGGTAGCTCAGCTACCTATCACTAAGCGACTGAAAGGAGCGCAATTGTTAGGTATGTTTGCCGTCTACTTGTTTTTAGCGGTGATAGGAGCCTTTTGTGATGTCGCAGCATTGGGAGCAGCTGGATCCTTGGGGATTTATATCGCCTTGATGATTCTCATTGCACTGACTATCCACGGGGTGGTTCTTTTTTCTGGGGCTTGGCTTTTTAAGCTCGATTTACAGATGGCAGCAGTAGCCTCACAAGCGAATGTCGGTGGAGGTACGTCGGCTTTGGCGCTTGCCAGAAGTATGGGGCGCTCTGATCTGGTATTACCGGCTATCCTTATTGGGTCTTTGGGGAATGCGATCGGTACCTTTTTGGGCTTCTGGGTGGTAGGCTTGTTGATGTAAGAGCATGGCGAAGAGTAGCCTTAAAAGATGTTTTTGATAGCCTAATAAGGAAACTTTAAACAGCTTCTATGATATAGAGGTATAGATAGCGCCTATTGACAAGGATTTCTGATTACTTTGTCCGTAGGTTTATTATTGTAATAGGTGTTTTATGAGAAGAATGAAAATTGTATATCCTTTTTTATTTTCAATACTACTGATCTTTTCTTGTGCCAGGGAAGTACCTAGTACCTTGACCATTGCCACAGCGGCGAATATGCAATATTTCATGGAAGATCTTACGTATATGTTCATGGAAGATACAGGCATCGATTGCTTTTTGAATGTAAGCAGCTCGGGTAAGTTGAATGCACAAATTCAGCAAGGTGCGCCATTCGACGTTTTTGTATCTGCGGATATGGCTTATCCCTTAGATTTGTATGAGAAAGGATTCACAACGGCAGCACCACAAGTTTATGCTTATGGGAAGTTGGTGATGTGGAGTAATCGATTGGGCATTATCCCATCACCTAGCCTGCTAAATTCTGGGGAGATCAAGAAAATTGCTATAGCTAATCCTAAAATAGCACCTTATGGACGTGCCGCCGAACAAGTGCTAGTCGCTTATGGATTGCAGGATAGTTTAATAGCAGCTGATAAAATAGTGTACGGGGAAAGTATCGCACAGGTGAATCAATTTATCAGTTCTGGTGCCGCCGACCTTGGGTTTACTGCCAAATCGGCCGTATTGTCTGAGCAGCTAGCAGGACAAGGAAGTTGGATAGAAGTAGATGACCGGCTGTATGAGCCTATTGCTCAAGGCGTGGTCTTGGTCAAAAGAGAAGAGATGCATCCATATGCTAAAGCTTTCTATGATTTTCTTTTTTCGGATACCGGGAGGAGCTTGTTGCAAGCCTATGGATACCTCATCGAATAGGTATTGAATTCAATAAAATGATCAATTTTCAGCCTTTATTGCTCACTTTTCAACTGGCACTGGTGACGACCTTCATCTTGTGTTTTTTGGGGATACCTTTGGCCTATTGGCTAGCCTACAGCCGCTATCGCTGGAAGGCGGTTATTGAGGCACTGGTAAGTATGCCGCTGGTGTTGCCACCTACAGTTTTGGGCTTTTATTTGCTGATTGCCTTTAGTCCGAACAATGGCTTCGGCGGCTGGCTAGAAGAAGTGCTGGGTATACGATTATTGTTTTCCTTTGAGGGGCTGGTAGTCGCTTCGGTTATCTATAGCCTCCCCTTTATGGTCCAACCTATACAATCAGGTTTTAATCACTTGGCTCCCTCTCTAAAGGAAGCATCCTATTTACTGGGGAAGTCTCGTTGGCAAACCTTGTGGTATGTTTTATTACCCAATATTCGACCATCTTTATTGACAGGTATAGTACTGTCTTTTGCACATACCATTGGGGAGTTCGGCGTTGTATTGATGATTGGTGGGAATATTCCTGGCCTCACTCGAGTGGCTTCTATTGCCGTTTACGACGAGGTAGAAGCGCTCAATTATACAGCGGCCAATGCCTATTCTTTGATTTTATTTGTCATCACCTTTCTGATTTTATTATCGGTTTATTTGGTCAATGGTCGAAGGGTTAAAACCTGGACTACATGATTAGGATGCAGGTCCAACATCCACTTCAGTCGGCAGAAGGTATTATGGATTTGGAAATAGACCTTCAAATTCCAGGGCAACAATTATTGGGCCTTTATGGTCCTTCTGGAGCAGGTAAAACAACGATACTGAGAACCCTTGCAGGCCTTTTTCAACCCCAAGAAGGGAAGATAATCGTCGATGGTCAGGTATGGTTAGATACGGCGCAGAAGATTTGGCTCAAGCCTCAGGCTAGAAAAATAGGCTACCTCTTTCAAGACTATGCGCTTTTCCCCAATATGACGGTTGAGCGGAATCTAAAGTTTGCCTTGTCTCCCAATCAGGGGCAATCTAGGGTCGATGAGTTGCTAGAAATGATGGAAATTGGAGACCTCCGTCAGCAGTACCCGCAGCGTTTATCTGGCGGTCAACGACAAAGAGTTGCTTTAGCTCGGGCCCTTGTACAAGAGCCTCAAATTTTATTATTAGACGAACCCTTTACGGCACTGGACTCCGCCTTGCGTAGACGCTTGCAGACTTTTATGCTGGAGATACACCAACAGCTGCAGTTAACTACCATTTTAGTTACGCACGATGAAAATGATTTGTATAAAATGGCTGATCAGGTCCTGCGGCTTGAGTCTGGAAAAGTCATAGACCAAGGAAAACCAGAGCAAATCTTACCTTCTTTTTCTACTAAGATTATAGGCCAGATCAAGGCTATTCAAAAGGTAGAAGACGGCTTTAGTGTGCTGCTGGTCGTAGAGGGAAAGGAGATGGAATTAAGCCTCTCCAAATTGCCCAATTGGTCTCTTGGTGACCGAGTAGAGATCGGTAACTTTTGAATGAGAAATTCTATAGCTGTTCTCCGCAATACTTACAGTGCACAGCATCATCATCGTGCCCTTCACTACCACAATAACGGCAAGCTTGGGTGTTGTTTTTACGGTTCTCGTTGATCATCTCGGCCGAAACGATACCCGTCGGTACAGCTAGGACTGCATAACCCAAAATCATTACTAGAGCAGAGAGAAACTGGCCAATTGGCGTCACTGGAGTGATATCGCCATAGCCTACGGTAGTCAGCGTCACAATTGCCCAATAGATGCCTCGCGGTATACTGGAAAAGGAATCATTGCTTCCACCCTCTACCAAGTACATCATGGCGCCAATGATGACCGTATTGATGGTGATAAAGGTCAAGAAGACGGTTATCTTCGCTCGGCTTGCCCGCAGCGCATTAATGATGACTTCTCCTTCATTGAGAAAGTGGCCAAGCTTGAAAATTCTGAAAACACGGATAAGTCTCAGTCCTCGGATCACCAATAAGTACTGCGAGCCACTGATGACCAAACTAAGATAGCCGGGTAAAATGGCTAAGAAATCAATGATGCCGAAAAAGCTGAAAATGTATTTCCAAGGTCTATAAACGCAATAAATGCGGAGGGCATATTCTAGTGTAAATAAAATAGTAAAAAACACTTCGGCCCAAATAAAGAAGTCAATATACCGATTGCTGATGGAATCTACACTCTCAATGATTACTACCGCTAAACTCGCTACAATTGCCACTAGCAGAATGATATCGAACGTTTTTCCCGCTGGGGTATCCGCTTCAAAAATAATTTCGTGGATTTTTTCCTTAGTTGGATTCCTGATCTCTTCGCTTTTCTTGGTAGCCATACCTGTCATATTGGATTAAGTTCGTATATTTATCAACTTAGGGTTCTGAAATGTTGAGTGATGATAAAAGGATAAGATAGGTATAAAAATAACTATTCGCTTTTTATCCAATGAGATTCAATCATTTCACGTTCTTATAAATACGCTGAATTAAAGATTTCAGCGTATTAGATCGACAATTAATTCTAATTTAAATATAAAAGTGTGATCAGAGCAGTAATTGTAGAAGATGAGATCAACGGGTTGAACAACCTAAAAAATTTAATCAACCAACATGCAGAAGGTGTAGAGGTC
This sequence comes from Saprospiraceae bacterium, assembly GCA_042095835.1. GTDB lineage: Bacteria > Bacteroidota > Bacteroidia > Chitinophagales > Saprospiraceae > DATFKA01. The sequence continues at coordinate 61,048 of JBELML010000016.1, read as the reverse complement.
GTGGGAGATGCCAGTAATATTGCGGAAGGTCTCCAACTATTGGGGCCTAATGGACCAAAACCAGATGTTGCGTTTTTAGATATTAGTCTTCCCGATGGCTTGGTGTTCAAAATGCTGAACCAACTCAGACCGATCAATTTTGAAATTATTTTTGTCACAGCTTATCAAGAATATGCGATTCGTGCTTGCGACTATTCTTCTATTGGCTATATCCTTAAGCCCATCGACCCAGATGCTTTAAAGGTAGCTGTCTCTAGAATTGTGCTCAAAAGGCAGAATGAAATGGATCGCAGATTGGAGTTGTTTACCAATCACTTCAATAATCCGAATGCTTTTACAAAGATGAGCATCTCGGCCGTAGATGGCATTTATTTTGTCAATATTAAGGATATTGTACGCTTTGAGGCAGAAGATAACTATACCCATATTTATATGTATAACGGAGAGAAAATCACCGCCTCTAAAACCATTAAATCCTACGAGGAAATGCTGGCGCCTTTCAACTTCTATCGGGTACATAAGCGCCATGTCATCAACCTCAACTTTATGCGTAAGTTTGTAAAAGGGGAGGGCGGCTTCGTTATTATGGATGATGAAATGGAAATTGAGGTATCTAGGCGTAGGAGACCAGCATTTATGGAGCAATTGAGGAGATTGCAAGCTGGGCCAAGTTATTGATAGTCAGGGATTTTTATGATAGGTAAAATTATATCTATCGAAAATAGAGGTCTAGAAGGGCTCAGATATTGACTCGTGTTTGAAAAGTCCGTATATTTAGGGATCAGATTGTAACTTTTTTTGAGTTACAAATACCGTTTTCGAACCGATTAAACGTACTGACACTAAGGATAGAAATAATATTGGATGAAGCAATCCAAAACCTACGATTATAAACAACTATGAGAAAAAAGAAAACAAATCTGGACGAGCTGAAGAAAAGCTTGAAAACCATCAAAAAACGCGATATGAAGTATATCCGTGGTGGTAAAAAAACCAGGAAAGGAAAAAACTGGAATGACGGCTGTGGCGGTACGATCCCGCAGTAATCATTAACCATACATATTAAGGCAAGAGAGGACTATTATCAACTAGATTGGTATGGTCCTCTTTTGTTTTTATTTATTCAATAACTCAAAGCTCAAGAGGACGTTCATTCAGGGAGATTCAGTAAAAACTAAACCCTTGAATGGATTAAGGCAGGTAAAAAGAATGGTTGCATCTATTCCGCGACAGACCAATACAGATGAACTTGAAAAGGCACTTCAATCTCGTGAAGCGCCTATCCAACGTGTAGCCATACTCGAAAAATTGATCGCGGTTTATGCATTTATTGACGTTCATCGCGCTGATGAGCTCCTCCAAGAAATGGAAGACCTTTTGGTTCATCTCAATTATCCTGATCAGGAACTATTCTTCCACATTCATAAGGGAATCGTTGACAATCACTTGTATAAATACGAAAGTGCAGTCATCAATTTTGAAAAAGCTATGGAGTTGGGGCAGCAACAATTACCTGCTCAGGAACTCGCTGAAATATACATCGATTATCTCGGTGTCTGCCTCAATTTAAAAGAACTAGAAAAGGCAGAAGTCTATATCGAGAAAGCCGAAAAACTCCTCAATGCTTTTCCGGATACCTTACTCGAAGCGCGCCTTGCTTGTCGGGAGGGATTCAGTTATTTATACGAGGGGATTTATTCTACTGCTACCGAATTTCTGTTGACAGCCGAGCAGATGATGCGTACCTCCGAGCAGCAGCTTTCTTTAAAAGATTGCTATTTTCTGATGCTCATCTACGGTGGTCTTGGAGATATTTATGGGCATAGTGATGATCAAGAAAAGCGAATTGAAGCCCACCTTTCTGCCATCGAGATTGCAGAAAATACTCAAATCCAAAGTCGATTATCCTGGCATTACCTCAGTGCAGGCAATGGCTTTATGGCTTTAGATAATTTGGAGGGAGCAGAGACTTGTTTTTTAAGGTGCTTGGAGATTGTACAAGATGCCAATACCTTTGTAAAAGCTGGCGCATTAGCCAACTTAGGGTTTTGCCAAATGGGACAAAGAGCATACGATAAAGCACTCGAGCTATTTGAGGAAGCCGAATCTCTTTACCGAGATTATAGTCCCGATGATATGCGCAATGTGGCGAATATTTGTGGATGGCGCGCCCAATCTCTAGCTGCTCTAGGTAGGCAAGAGGAGGCCAAGCAGTTTTTTTACGAAGCCCTGGAGTATGCCTCGGCAGAGTCTGATAATAAACTCTTATCTAACATCTATAAGGAGTTTGCTACATTTTTTGCTGACCTCAGTGAACATCAAAAAGCCTACGAATTCCTACTTCAACATGCCAAGTATAGTGAGTTGTATCATCATGAAATCAACGAAGATCAACGCTTGGAGTTGATGGTGAAATTCGAAGCTGAAAAAGAAAAGCAAAACGCTAAGGTGCTACGCTTGGAGGCCGCCAAATTACAAATGAAAGCACTACGCGCTCAGATGAATCCTCATTTCATGTACAACGCGCTCAATGCAATTCAGAATTATATCACCTCGAATAAGGGAGACTCCGCCGCCAAGTATCTAGCCAAGTTTTCTAAGCTGATGCGCCAAAGTCTCTATTATTCAGATTTAGAAACCATCTCTCTAGAAAAAGAACTCGAGTTTCTAGAGGATTACCTGTATATCAATCAGAAACTGCGTTTCGATTCTTTGAGCTATTCGGTTATTGTAGACGATGAAATCGAAGAAGATATTCTGGGAGTACCAACCATGATTGTACAGCCATATGTAGAGAATGCCATTGAGCATGGTTTAAGAACCAAGAAGAAAGGGCACGTTAATCTCATTGTACGCCTGTTTGATGAAGATACGATCTTATTCATTGTCGAAGATGATGGTATTGGCAGAGAAGCTGCGCGCGATATGCAAGAGCACGATACCAAATATCAAAACCACCGATCTAAAGGTACTGCCATCACCGAAGAGCGATTACGCTTACTGCATAACTCTAAAGAGGAGCGTAAGGTATTTGTAGATACGATAGATTTGATGGATGATCAAGGGCAAGCCCGTGGAACAAGGGTAGAAATAAAGATTCCAATCGTCGATATCCACATCAAATAGTCCATTTTTAGGGAATAATCGCCGCTTTCTAAAGCAATACGCCCTCCTACCGTCTTTGATGCCTCCGCTTTCTAATCTCCACCAACTTGCTAACTATCCAGGACTTATATTTGTAAAAGTTTTCTCATAGTATGTTTAAATGGTCCTGCATCTTCTCTCGAGGTGTAGGTTTTTTTTTGCCCCTAATGACCACTTCCTAAGCCTTTCTCCGCCTACTACGGCTAAAATTATCCTCAACCTAATTCCATCAAATAATACCAGCACTACTTCCTATCTTAGGAGTGTAGTTTTCTCATAGTATGTTCTCCGTTCCTACATTCCTGATAGCATTTCTAAATATGCCTAGAGTGTAGGAACCTTTTTTTATTTCGCAATGATTTCAAAAGTCTGCTCCAAGCGATTACCGGCTTGATCTACAATCGTGAGTTGGTGTATGCCAGCCGCTGGATTAAACTCCATACTGTGAAATTGACGGGTCGTTCCAATGAATTCGTTATCAATATGCCAATGGAGTACTGCCGCTTCATCATTATGGGCTACTTCAAAAACCGTTCTGGAAAGTTGGCCATCTAAATCGATCGGAACATAAATCTGGGTTTTTTCTCTGGGGTAAACCATTTGCATGGGCGAACGCTCTAGCCCATTTAAGCACTTGGGGTCAAAAGGAGGAACGGTCCTATAATCTGGTTTATACCTTCGATAATAATGCGCCTCTAATGGAGGAAGAATAAACCAGGAGGCCGCCTTCATTTCGAAGGGCGAAGCACATTCGCTAGTCACCTGAAATTGCTCAGTTGTATCTAAAAATAATCTATGATGGTAGGTGCAAATTTGTTGTTGCTCCAAACCCGCAGGTATGAGTAGGCTATCTTTTGGGCAGAAAGATCTAGCCAGATAGCCACTTTGGGCACATACAGCTCTAGGTTTTAAATCATCGAAAGGAGTGGTAAACCAGCTTGTATTGGGTAATAAACGGAATAGATCAAAGAGGAGTGGCCCTGCTGCTTGCACACCGACTAGTCCTGGCCGTCCTTCGCCATCGGCATTTCCTACCCAGACGCCGACCGCATATTCTGGTGTCAGGCCAATCGCCCAAGCATCCCGAAAACCAAAACTTGTACCTGTTTTCCAGGCGATCCTTCGACCAGATCTGAAGGTTTGCCATTCTCCCTCTGTATCGGGGCGCTTTACCTCCTGCATAGCTTTTAAGGTATACCAGGCAGCAGCGGCACCGTAGGTGCTGGGTTCTTTTTGCCAATCTATTTCCAATCCATTTTCCTGCTGATCAGTGTAAAAGACAGCGTCTTGCTTAGGCTTTTTTAAGTATTGACTGCTGTTTTGGGAATAAAGGCTAAGGGTACGCCCCAAGCGAGCGTATAGATTGGTCATTTCTTCCAAATTAGCTTCGGCACCACCCAGGATAAGTGTCAAGCCATAGTGGTCTGCCCCATTGTGCAGGGTAGACATCCCTAATTGCTGGAGCTCTAGGTGAAATTTTTCTAAACCATGATTCTTTAGCAGGTTGACAAAAGGAATATTTAGCGAGCGAGCTAATGCCTCGTCGGCAGGTACCGCCCCATTGTAATCTTGCTTGTAGTTTTCAGGTCGATAGCCATTGAAGTTGACAGGCGTATCTGATAATAAAGATTGAGGCAAAATGGTGCCGGCTTCTAGCGCCATACTGTATAAAAAAGGCTTCAAAATACTACCTGTACTTCTGGGGGCACGAATGATATCCACCATTTCGCCATGCTCGGTGCCAGCTCCAGGAGCATTGCCTATATAAGCCCGAATCGTATTGCTTGGAATATGCAAAATTAGTGCAGCGGCATTGTGGATTTCATTTTTAGCCATCTGGAGTTGATACTGCTCCATCCTACGATTTGCCGCTGATTGTAGTGCCAGATCAATGGTTGACTGAACCCTTGGCTGCTGCACCAGGCCCGCTTTGTAGTCTTGAGCTAATCGTTGTAATAAATGAGGTACATGCTGCGGCAATGCCAATGGCTGGTCTGGTAAATCCTCTTCCAGGGCTAACTCCAATTCAATGGCATCGATTTGTTGTTTGTCGAAAAGCCGTTGTAGTAATCTATTGCGTTTTGCTTGTAGCGCGGCTCTATTTCTACCAGGATGTATCAGACCAGGACTATTAGGAAGCACTGCCAAAGTAGCGGCTTCTGACCAAGATAAGAGTTGAGCAGATTTTCCATAGTAGCGCCATGCTGCGGCATCTAATCCGACCACATTGCCACCGAAAGGAGCATGGGCACAGTACATTAAAAGGATTTCTTTTTTGGAGTAGGATAATTCCAGGCGAAGGGCCATGACTATCTCCTTGAGTTTGTTGAATAGACTGCGTTTGGGGTTTTGTTGGGCGAGCCGTATGACTTGCATCGATAAGGTGCTCCCACCACTAACAATACGACCATTGCGAATATTCTGGTTCATCGCACGGACTAGGGCCCGAATATCAATACCTGGATGACGATAAAACCTACGGTCTTCAAATTCGATGATGGCGGCTTCAAAAAGAGGAGGTGCTTCTGTGGATTGAGGGAATCGCCACTGGCCATCTTTTGCAATTAGCGCGCCTAGTAGGTTCTGCTCCTGATCTTCAATAACAACACTATAAGGAGTGTCGAATAAAGGCTTTGGAAGGCAGAAAATAAAATACAAAAGAAAAGCCAGGAGCAAAGTGCCCCACCATTTCCAGTATTTTTTTAAAAGACGAATCAAGGTGTTGATTTTAGAATTTCTTTCAGTGCTTCCAACCTTTCAGCATCTGCTTTTTGTCCTTCTTCAGATTTATTGGGTAAGTCCACATCATAAAGCATAATCGAAAAATTCTCAGCTACTATTTCATCTGGATGATAGAAATAGGCCGTGTTATAACCAATTTTTTTGAAAAAAGAAGGCGCTACATTCCTATAATCCACAGTAGAGGAGCCATCGGCATTAGTTAAAAGGCGATAGCCTCCAGAGGATTTTGCTTCGATCTCGTAGAAGTTGGTGGAAAAAACCGGAAAATAGCGAATGCCACTCTGATTATATTGATGATGCTCTGTACTACTCAGCATGAGGCATTGGTGGGTAGTGCCATCTACATGTTCTAACTGTATCGTATACATCATATCCATAGCGTCTGGATTGAACATGATCGTTTTACGCAGTTGAAGGGGCATATCGATTTGGTCCAGGCTTGTATCTAGTTTTTCAAAACCAAAAAGAGAATAGAGTGCAGCGCGTTGTTCAGGGCGATAGCGAGAATAAATATGAAAAAGTTCGTGGGCCAATAAGCCTTTGAGTAATTCTTTATCTCTTTTTTGTAGAAGAAACTTGGGGATAACCATATTGTTTTCTCTAGTATATAGGACTTGGTAGTCGTAAATCTTTCCAGCTACTTTGATGAAATTAAGCTGATCGGGTAAAATGGCGGGATTTAATTTTAGCACCATGCGGTAGATATCTTTGATGATATCAGATAGGAAGGTGACTTCATTTTCTGTAAAGGCTTGCACTTCTTCTTGTAGTTTCCATTGATAGGCAAGGATATAAGCTTCTCGCGCAACCTCATTGTTAATCGAACCTCTGGTTTGGACAGCGATATCGTCTTTTTGAACTTTGTCAAAATAGGCATCTACTTCGTCGGTAATGATCGCCTCTTGACCTTTTGTTTGATTCAGAAAGCAGACCTTTTTACCTTCTGGAAGTTTAATGACAACACCAGATGTTTGTTGCTGGCAGGTTCCCAGCAAAAATACACTTAGCAGCAGGACAATAGGGCGGATTCTTTGCATGTCAACTAGGATTGGTTTTTTGATTATAATCCATAAAAATACTTTGAGTTTCAAAAGAATGGATTCCAGGACGAATTCCCAATTTTCAGCAATACATTTGTGTTTTATTAACAATGAATTAAAAACTTGGATTCGTCAACCAAAGATATTTTTCTAGTTTACTTGTCTTTGGAGAAGTTTCTTCTACAAAGTGAACTATTTGTAAATAAAAAATAGAAGTTGTATAAGGCTTGCTGTTGTAGGCGAGAAAACGATATTTTAAGGCTAATTGAGGCAAAAAACGTTAGCTATGCATATAGCATAGGTGTCCCGGATTCACTCCGGGATTAACGAAAAGTAGACTTAAAAGATGTTTTTGATAGCCCAACAAGAAAACTTTAAACAACTTCTGACTGTAATAAACTTTAAATAGGAGCGCAGATTAAATATTTAAAATGTATTTTTGAACGCGTTAAGGAATGGGACATTAATAAAGTATACAAGATTTACGCAGGTATTTTGCTGTTCAGTGAGGCAAAAAACGTAGATGATGCAGGGCATCAGCGAGGCTTTTTAACGAAACTGGGCGGCAAAAGAACAAGTAAAGATGTTTAATTTATTATCGACTCATTCCTTAGTCATAAAGTTGTTGATTGTATTTCTTCTTGAAATAACTTATTCAGCATATCGAGACACTGCATAGATATTTTTTCAACACATATTTTTTAATTTTTTTACTTTTTTGAAATGAACATTTTTGTCGCAAAATTGAATTTTGACACCGACAGCGACGCACTTCGTCAGGTTTTTGAAGGCTATGGTGAGGTTGAATCTGTTAAAGTCATCATGGACCATGAAACGGGAAAGTCCCGTGGATTTGGTTTTATTGAAATGCCCAATGATGAGGAAGCTCTCGCTGCAATTGAAGCCCTAAATGAAAATGAGCTAGATGGTAACGTGATCATCGTAAAAAGATCAGCACCCCAGGAAGGTAATAATAATGATCGTCGCGGTGGCGGCGGTGGTGGCTATGATCGTCGTGGTGGCGGCGGTGGTGGCTATGGTGGTGGCTATGATCGCAGAGGCGGTGGTGGCGGTGGTTATGATCGTCGCGGCGGCGGCGGTGGCTATGGAAACCGCGGTGGCGGCGGAGGCTATGACCGCAGAGGCGGCGGCGGTGGCTATGATCGCAGAGGCGGTGGTGGCGGTTACGATCGCAGAGGCGGTGGTGGCGGTTACGATCGCGGTGGTGATCGAGATAGAAACCAAGATAGACGCAGTAGCTATGATGAGAACCGTATCAGTATGGAGGAGTTTCGCGAAAATCTAAAGAAAGATAGCTACGGCGGCGGTGGCGGAGGTTATGATGACGATCGTCGCGGTGGCGGTGGTGGTTATGATCGTCGTGGCGGCGGTGGTGGCGGAGGCTATGATCGTCGTGGTGGCGGTGGTGGCGGCTATGACCGCAGAGGCGGTGGTGGCGGAGGTTATGATCGTCGTGGTGGCGGTGGTGGTGGCTATGACCGCAGAGGCGGTGGTGGCGGCTATGACCGCAGAGGCGGTGGTGGCGGCTATAACAGCGGCGGTGGCGGTTATGATGATAGCTACAACAGACCCAGACGCAAAAGAAGGAGCTACGATGATGACTACAATAGTGGTGGCAGTGACAACTACAACAAAGGAGGTGGTGATAACTACAATAGTGGTGGCGGTGATAACTACAATAAAGGAGATGATAACTACAATAAGAATGATGATAGCATCAACAAAAATGATGATAGCTATAATAATGAGGACTACTAGAGATCATACACAGGATGTGCACGTTTTCTAGTAATATTTGAAGAACGAGAGCCATTTTTTACTTGATGTAAAAAATGGCTCTTTGCATTTTTCATGTCCATCAACTTCTGTATTTTTACTTTAGTTTTTGCTCGACGATGTTATAAAAGCCTATGCTCAATACATATACTTAAGACTTAACTTTTTAACCATATTTATTTCAATGAAATGAGCATGATCTTATTTAATCATAAAATCAACAATCGGTGATGATTAAAAAAGATTATGCGAGAGCGGAGCGGTTACATTTTTTTTAAAAATTTTGTAATTGCTTTACTTTCGAATAATTACTGAATTTTTAAACAAATGAAATCGATTACTACCTTTGTTTTCTGTTTACTTATCGGCTTTGGTCCACAACTCGCCAATGGCCAAATTTTAAAAGATATCGTCCGTAAAGCTTCTCGTAGTTTGGAGAATAAAGCGGAAGATATGATTGCCGAAGCATTGGCCGAAGCCGTTGCTCGACAACTCCAAAAGAAAATTGATAGTTACTTTGAAGATTTAGCTAGAGAGAGCTACCGCCAGGATAGCGTCCGTCGAGTAGAGAATGGAGATACGCTCGTCTATCGGAATTATCAAGAAATGTTGGATGGGATGCTGAGTTCTATGAATGATGCCTCCAATATTCAAGAACAATATCTTTTTGATCTTCTACTAGATGTAGAAGTAGGTAGTGGCCAAGAGCTGGATCAAGCGAGGTATTTTTATAGTAGCTCCGAGTCTATCTTTGCGGTTGAGCAGCCAGGAGATAATGGCACTAATACGATGATCATGGATATCGAAAATGACGTCATTGTCATGTACATGGTTGATGATAAAGGAAAAAAGACTGCACAAGCGCTTCCTTCTTTTATCAGTTTAGCGGGTAGGGTCAGTTCGTCTAGCGATACCGATATTCCTAAGCCCATGAGTATTACTAAAACTGGCACGACTAAAAGTGTTGCCGGCTACACCTGCAACGAGTATACAGGTGAAGATGAAGAGCATACTTTTAAGTTTTATACCAGCCCAGATTTAGCGGAATACTGGAAAAATGGGATGGAAAACCTTATGCAGCGCTTTACCAACTACGAATACAACGAAGAACTTAAAAAAATAGATGGGATGGTTATGGAATCCATAGTAACCCAAAAAGTTGCTGAGGAAGAAAAACCCAAGAAATTTAAATTAAAGAAGAAAAAAGAAGTCCCAGCTGATACCGATACCTGGAAGGTCACCAAAGTGAATAAAGAAACACTCACCTTTAAGAAAGCCGACTATGAGTTTGTAGGGATGGGCAATAACTAATATTGGTAGGGAGGCGTATTAAATTTTACAATTTAATACGCCTCCTTCTGATTGACTATAGGGCAAACGCACCAAAAAAATTAAACTGAAACTCCAATTCAAAACCGCGCTAGCATCTTTCCCGAATTTACTTCGGGATCATTCGATACAAAAACGAAGCAAAAAAATCTTGCCTAGCCAAACTCGCTCCGCTCAAACAATGCCTAGGCGGCATCCCGCACTTCACTTATGACCTTTTTCGCACTTAATTTCGAGTAATAAGCATTCCTTTTTAAGTTTTTATTTTAATGTACTTGCCCTAAATTGACTAGGCTCCAAGCTCATATTTTTCATAGCTGGTATAGGATAGTCCAAACAGCATTACATCCATAATCTCTCCGCTTGACTTCTTCAATTCAGCTCTCAAGTCACCTTCTCGGTTAAAACCGCATTTTCTGGCCAACCTTTGCTGAGCTATATGCTCCATACCTGCTCGGATGCTGAGCTTTTGCATCTTTAATTGTTCGAAGGAAAACACCACTAGTTTATTGAGGACTTCTGTCATGATTCCTTGTTGGGTGAAGTGGCGGTCTACAAAAAAGCGTACCCTTGCTTTAGGAAGCGCCCAATCCACATCAACTAAGGCAATGAAACCAATGAGTTTAGCAGATTCTTTTTCCCAGATCGAGAAGTAATAACTTTCATTAATAAGCCATTCGGCAATTTTTTTCCGAACCCAGAATTCGCTTTGGTCTTCTCCATTAGTTTCTTGTAGGAGGTCCGAAAAAAAATCTTTGAGCTCGGGATTGTTGGTTTGGAAAAGCTTGTAAAAAGCTTTCCCTTCTCCTTCCCGCATCCTACGGAAAACGGTGCGGGGTGTTAGTAATGCGGTCTCTATATCGAGTAAGTATTTTTGCATAAATAGATTTAGCGTGTAAAAGAGTCAGTCCGATATGTTCAGTTCTCCTATCAATGAACATCGTAAAAAGACTTGCTGTTGTGTATATTCTTTCCTATGATTTTAGGTTTTTGCTAGCTAGCTGACAAAGTCAAGCTTGCAAATCTAGGAAAGAAGCCCTAAAATGCAATCAAATAAAGATAAACTAAAAAGCTTATCTTTTTACCAGCCCTCTGATTAGCAAGCGAACTATTTTAAGCCACTACCATGATTCAATGGCAAGAGCTGCCTTTTGTGCGTTTGCTCCTCCCTTTTATCGCAGGTATAGTTTTAGCAGCGAATGGGTGCTTAGCTTCCATCAGTTCAGTCTACGTATTACTTAGCGTTTTACTCTGCTTTACGCTGCTCACCTACTTTGCCTGGCAAAGTCTGGGACTCAATGGTCGTAGACTCAATACCTTTTGCTTGTTTTTGGGAATGCTGCTCATGGGCCTGCTTTCTTGGAAAGTACACCTACCTGGACAAGCTAAAGATCACCTCGTCAAACAGGCACAAACACAACAGTATTATCTGATACATATTGACCAAGTCAAACTGACTCGATCCCAGAAAAATAAACAAGTTCTATTGACTATTTTGGGTATAGGATCAAGGCCGGGGCAATGGGAAGCTGCCTCCGGAAAGGCGGTAGCCTACCTCCCGGCCGATCTATATTTGAGTCCAGGTTCTTGCTGGATCACCAAAGGGAGCTGGAAACCTATTGCTCCTGCAAAGTCACCCATCGGCTTTGATTATCAAAAGTATATGTTTAGGCAGGGTATCCTTGCCCAATTACAGATCGAGGCTCATGCACTCTGCCAACTCCAGCAAGCACCGCCTTGGCGCCCATTGCGTAGTTATTTTATTGCTTTTGCGCATAAACAAGCGGCGAAAATAAAGCGACATTTCAAAGAAGATCAGGCGGGTGTGCTTGCTGCTTTGGTCTTGGGACAAAAAAATGAATTGAATCCCAAGATAAAAGCGGATTACGCAGCGGTTGGCGCTATGCATGTCCTGGCAGTATCAGGGATGCACGTTGGAATCGTAGCGTATTTTGTCCATTTTCTCCTAGGTTTTTTGCTCAAAGAAAAGATAGAGCAAAGAATACTTAAAGCCATGTTGTCGATCCTTTGTATTTGGCTTTTTGCCTTGCTCTCGGGAGCCTCACCATCGGTGTTGAGAGCGGCCACCATGTTTAGCATCTTCCTATTGGGGCGACAACTTTATCGCCAAGCTAATATTTGGAATGTGATTGCTGCTTCGGCCTTTATTATTTTATTCTTTAATCCATTGTCCCTTTTTAGTCTTGGGTTTCAATTCTCCTATTTGGCATTGGCTTCGATTGTGTATTTTCAACCAATACTCTATCGCCAAATTGTATGGAAGAATCGTGGATTAGATTATGCATGGCAGTTGACGGCACTGGGTATCGCGGCTCAATTGGGCACAGCTCCTTTGAGTATTTATTATTTTCATCAATTTCCTACTTATTTCAGTTTGTCTGGCTTGGTCGTTGTGCCGCTAGCGACCATTGTACTTGTGCTTGGAATCCTATTCCTGCTGACGTATCCAATACCATTCCTATCTGCTATCATCAATAGTATCCTAGCTCTACTTTTAGAAGCAATGAATAAATCGATGGAGTATATTGCTGCCTTACCTGCTAGTGTTTTGAGCGAACTCCAAATCTCGGATTGGACCTTGTTGCTATTGTACCTCTTGATCATTGGGTTTGCATTTTGGTTAAAGAAACCGAGCAGAGGATATAGTCTTCTGCTAGTAGGACTTATAGCCGTACTGACTACCGTTCGGATCTTGGAGGCCCAGCAGAGAGAGCGACAGGTGATATGTTACCTCCATCAGGATAAAAAGGAAATAGTCATCAATTGGATTCTTGGGCGAGGTGCTATGACTTTCGCAGCTGATGAACAGGCTCTGGTAAGCATACGCTACCTGGAGGAGCAATTATTTAGGCTCAAAGGAGTCCAAGAGCAGCAAAGATATACCTTGTCCAAGAACCCATACTTTAATATCACGGACAAAACAATTCTACTTCTTCAATCCATGCCTAAGCCCGAAGAATGGCAGTCCCTTCCATGTGCTGACATTGTCATACTCAATAAGGATATTCAAGCGAGTGAGTGCAATAAAATCCAGGATTTAGTAGGTCAATTACTGGTTTTAGGCCCCTTGGTTTCGGAGAAAACTGGACAACTTTTCCTAAGTCAAAAACCGCCAGATATGGACTTGTTTCAAATGAGAAAAGATGGAGATGTTCTTATAAACCTCAAGAAGTTAAGTAACAGCCAAAAAACAACTTACCGATTTTGATGGAATCTTTTGCACCAATACGGCGTTAAAAAGCCTCGTCAATGCCCTGCATTGCCTACTTTTTTTGCCTTGTCTTGGCACAAAACCTTCTCGATCAAAATGCGGGACTTATTCTTTGTCCGTTACTAAAATAGCGCCTATTGTCAATCTGTTTGATGTGATGACCCAATCGTTAGCCAAGTATTTTTCACCATCAAACACAAATTTAATGAACCAATTTCTGCATTTTCATAAAAACCAACGCCAGGGGATCCTCATTTTCAGCCTATTACTATTCGGCGCTTTTGCAGGCCCCAATTATTACCAGCAATATGTTTCATCGGCAGCTCCTAACTTGAGCTGGATAGCATTGGAGTTTCAAGAGTCTGATTTAAGGCCTCAGCCAAGTCAAGGGAGTAATCAAAAGACCAGAAAGGATTCTCTTTTTGCCTTTGATCCCAATAAAGTAGATGTAGAGCAGATGCGCTTACTCGGATTTACAAATCGAATAGCTAAGACGATAGTGAATTACAGAGCAAAAGGAGGCCGCTTTTATAAAAGCAAAGATATGCTCAAAATATATGGGATGGATACCGCATTCTATTTTCGATTAGAGCCATTTATCCAATTGGAGCGGCCACTCAAAAGAAACTATAAAAAATATGCCAGTCAAACCCGAACAAAGAAACAACAGAGCCTTGCTATCAACTCAGCAAGTGCAGAGGAATGGCAAAAACTGCGAGGGATCGGTCCTGTATTATCGAAGCGGATCGTCAAGTTTAGGGATCGCTTAGGGGGCTTTCATCAAGTAGATCAGGTAGGCCAAACTTATGGGTTGCCGGATAGTACTTTTCTGCAAATCAGGCCACAGCTAACTTGCTCTGGAGTAGTGACACCAATAGATGTCAATCGCCTGGCTGCTAAGCAATTGGCTGCTCATCCTTATTTGGGTAGAAAGGAAGCGCAGCTACTCACTTCTTATCGGCAGATGCACGGAGATTATAAAAATTTTGATATGTTAAAAAGCATAAAGGGCGTACCGGAGGGCTATTTTGATCGTTTAAAACCATATTTGCTCTTTGCGGAGCAGTAGTAAACTGGCCCTTTGTATCTCGAAAAGCTTTAGTAATGGAGCCCTAAATAGGAGGAAGTAGGAAAATCTTAAAATTTTCTTAAGATTATTTTTAATAATCGCTGAATTTTCTGCATATTGTAGGCATAAAGTTTAGGACCTTCCCATAGAACAATTCCTTTCTAAAGCTCATTTCGTAAAGATACTTGGCCCAGTTATTGTAGTTTAACTAAGTACAAGTTTTTATCCCATTGCATTTCAAATGATGTTGTTCGTTCGCATAACTGTGGAACTATTTTATTAATTATAACAACTGATTTTATTATGCTAGTACTTTACATTGCACTTGCCGCATTCGCAATCGGCGGTGGAATAATTGTTGCAGGAAATTCCTTGACGACAAAGTCTGGTAGAAAATTCTAATTAGAATTAGGTTGAATTTTCTTAGAGAAAACCAAAAAGAGCTTTGTAACAAGAATTTTTCCTCCCGAAAAGATCAAAACAAATTGATCATCGAAAAACCAACAGGAAAGACCTGGATGGATTATCGAACTAGATGTATGTACATCGGGTAAGATAATTGATTCAGGTTTCCTTGGTTTTGGTCTACTTTTTATTCGCTTCCTTACTCCATTTTCCCCAATCTTCCAGGTAATAATCCAATAAACTAGGTCGATCAATGCGGTTCGGTACAAGTCCCTGAGGTTGGTCAGCATCTTTAGCGAAATGTGTCATCTGGGCCACTATAGTAGGTTCTAAATATTGACTTGGTAGTTGATTTTGGTAGGGCAGGAATGCTCTTGTACGTTTGCCAGCAACCACAAACCCCCAATCGCCAAAACTCGGAACATAGGTGTGATAGGGTTGTATCCATTGGTAGCCGCATGCTTTGATGGTTTCGGCAATACACCAAAAAGCTTTGCGAGTATGAAATGGACTAGTGGCCTGCGTCGCAAATAAACCATCGGCACTTAGGCGATCTTTGACAATATTAAAAAAGCGAGTAGAATACAAGCGAGCTACTGCTTCATTGGAGGGGTCCGGCAGATCCGCAATAATGAGATCATAGTATTCCTCCGTTTCCTGTAAGAAAAGGCCTGCATCCATAGCAATGGTTTCCACCCTCGGATCATCCAATGCTCCTTGATTGATTTGCTTTACATATGGATTGGTTCTTGCTAATTCAAAGATGCTTGGATCGAGATCGATCACCTTTATTTTTTTAATTCGCTCGTCCTTAAGCAGCTCTCTGACCAGCAAACCCTCTCCTCCGCCCAAGACCAAAACGCTTTCGCAATGACGGACCAGCTGTAGTGGAATAAGGGCTAGACTTTCGTGGTAACGATACTCATCGACCGATGAAAACTGTATGATGCGATTGATGTATAAACGAACTTCCTCTTTATTTTTGGTAAGTGCAATTTTCTGATAAGGCGTCTGTTTGGAGAAGACCACGCGATGCGGATAGGCTTTGTTATCCCATCGGTCAAGAATGGGTTGAGCTTGAAAAAGCAAAGCGCTGAAAGCTAGAAAAGTAACTATAGCAACGCCAAACATACGATTGAGCGTTTGCCCTTTTAGCTGGCTCGCAAAATACCAAAGAATAAAAACGCCAAGTGCAATGTTGAGCAAACCGAAAAAAATGGGTTGGCTTTGATGGAAGGAGAGCGAGGAGCTAATGCCTATGGGCCAGACCCCAAAATGTCAGAAAATACGTCCACTACAGGACCTCTTGTATAACCTTTCTACAACTATCAGTTAAATACGTTGACTAGACTTTCTCAAGTCTGGTCAACGTATTCATTTCGTATTAGCTTTGCATCAAATCATATCCTCCGGCCTCACCCATTCTGCAAACTGCTCCTCGGTCAAAAGTCCCAATTCGATGGCAGCTTCCTTTAAAGTTTTATCTTCTTTGTAAGCTTTTTTGGCAATGTTGGCAGCGTTATCATAGCCAATCTTTGTGTTTAGTGCCGTAACCAGCATCAAGGAATTGTTCAAATGTTCTTTGATGCGATTATAGTTAGGCTCGATACCTTTAGCACAGTTTTCATTGAAGCTATTACAAGCATCAGCGATCAAACCAGCAGAAGTCAAAAAGTTGAAAATCATCATCGGTTTGAAGACATTCAGTTCGAAGTGACCAGTCATACCGCCTATGTTTACGGCAACGTCATTTCCAACTACTTGTGCCATAGCCATCGTTAGAGCTTCGGATTGCGTAGGATTGACTTTTCCAGGCATAATCGAAGAACCTGGCTCGTTGGCTGGGATGATCAATTCTCCAATTCCAGATCGTGGGCCCGAAGCCAACATCCGAATATCATTACCAATTTTCATCAATGAACAAGCGACTGTCTTGAGAGCGCCATGTGCCTCTACGATGGCATCATGGGCCGCAAGTGCTTCGAATTTGTTTTCCGCACTCACAAAAGGAAGACCTGTCAAGGCCGCAATTTTTGCAGCTACATTTTCAGCATACTTAGGCGGAGTGTTTAATCCTGTACCTACTGCTGTGCCACCAAGTGCTAATTCAGCAAGGTGGGGCATGCTGTGCTTGATGGCCCGAATGCCATGGTCTATTTGAGAGGCGTAACCTGATAGTTCTTGCCCTACGGTAACTGGGGTAGCATCCATAAAATGGGTACGACCTATTTTTACGACATCTTTATAGGCTTCTGCTTTCTCTTCGATGGTCGCTTTCAAAGATTCCAGCGCTGGAATGGTGCGGTTGACTAAGATCTGATAAGCAGAGATGTGCATAGCCGTCGGGAAGGTGTCGTTGGAGGACTGCGACTTGTTGACATCATCGTTGGGATGCAAGACTTTCTGGGCATCTGTTAAAGCTCCTCCTTGCAAGACATGTCCGCGGTTCGCTACGACCTCATTGACATTCATATTGGTTTGAGTACCGCTCCCCGTTTGCCAAACGACAAGTGGGAATTGATCATCTAGTTGACCAGCAAGAATTTCATCGCAAACTCTAGTGATTAAGACCGCCTTTTCTTCTGCTAAGACTCCCGCTTCTAGATTCGTCATGGCAGCTGCTTTTTTCAGGATGGCGTAGGCGTAGATGACCTCATGGGGCATGGTATGTCCACCAATTTTGAAATTTTGGGAGGACCGTTGCGTTTGGGCAGCCCAATATTTTTCTACGGGTACATCAATATATCCAATACTATCCTTCTCTTTTCTGAATGCCATAATTCTTGTGTTTGGTTTTTTTTAGTATTATTCGCAAAAATAGGATTTAACCGAATATCAGACCAATGATATTTGCTATTAATCACTCAACTCAGGTAAACTTATTAAGTTTGACTGCGTTAAATGAACGAATTAATTTCTCAACAAACTAAACGAAATAAACTATGGCATTTCAACTTCCAGAACTACCCTACGCATTTGATGCTCTAGAGCCTAATATCGATGCGCGCACCATGGAGATTCACCACGGGAAACACCACGCTGGCTACACCAAGAAATTGAATGCAGCTATCGAAGGTACCGATTTGGAAGGAAAATCAATCGAAGATATTCTCGCTAATGTTTCTGGTGCATCTACAGGTGTACGTAATAATGGAGGCGGATTTTATAACCACGCACTTTTCTGGTCGGTGATGTCTCCTAATGGAGGTGGTGAACCTACTGGCGCTTTAGCAGATGCTATCAATGAAGCTTTTGGCTCTTTTGAGGAGTTCAAAGCAAAATTTGCTGCTGCGGCTGGTACGCGTTTCGGTTCTGGCTGGGCTTGGTTGTCTGTCGGAGCAGATGGAAAATTGTTTGTCAGTTCTACTGCCAACCAAGATAATCCATTGATGGACGTAGCAGATCACAAAGGAACTCCAATTTTAGGCGTGGATGTATGGGAGCATGCCTACTACCTCAATTACCAAAATCGTCGTCCTGACTATGTGCAGGCTTTCTTTAATGTAATTGATTGGACTGCGGTAGCTGCGCGCTTTTCAGCAGCGAAGTAATTTTAGAAAGTAGCCTTGAACAAGGTGATTTCTAAAAGAGAGAGGCTTAAGTAATAGGTTTTACTTAAGCCTCTTTGTATTTTAATAATGGCTTGTTTTGTTATCGACTACGAGTCCGAAATCAAGGATTACAAGCCAAGGATGCGTTTATTCATCTCCTCATCTGTTCCTCCAGAAGCGAAGTCATCAAATGCTTTCTCAGTCACCTCAATGATGTGGTTTTCGATGAAAGGAGCGCCTTCTTTAGCGCCTTGTTCGGGAGATTTGATACAGCATTCCCACTCTAGTACCGCCCAACTATCGTAGTCGTATTGCGATAGTTTGCTAAAAATGCCCTTGAAATCTACCTGGCCATCTCCTAAAGAACGGAAACGCCCTGCGCGATTAGTCCAAGATTGATAGGCACTATAGACACCCTGGCGACCATCAGGATTGAACTCTGCATCTTTCACATGGAAAGCCTTAATACGCTCATGGTAGAGGTCGATAAAAGCTAAATAATCCATGCCCTGCAATACGAAGTGACTAGGATCATAGTTGATGCAAGCTCTCGAATGCCCGTCTAAGTAATCTACGAACATCTCGAAGGTAGCACCATCGTGTAAGTCCTCTCCAGGATGCAACTCATAGCAAGCATCAACGCCCACCTCATCATAGGCATCTAAGATGGGCTTCCATCTAGCAGCTAGCTCCTTGAAACCAGTCTCAACTAAACCAGGTGTACGCTGCGGCCAAGGGTATAAGAAAGGCCAAAGCAAGGCACCTGAAAATGTTGGACTAGCCGTCAAGCCTAAGTTGGCGCTGGCTTGTCCTGTCCAGATCACTTGTTGTACGCCCCACTCGGTACGGGCTTTTTTATTGCCTCGCACTTCCTCTGGTGCAAAACCATCGAACATTTCATCATAAGCGGGGTGCACCGCCACCAATTGTCCTTGTAGATGAGAGGCTAATTCGGTAATTTCTAAGCCATAAGAGGCTACTTTGCCCTTGAGTTCATCACAATAGGTCTTTGACTCAGCAGCTGTTTTGAGGTCAATTAATCGACTATCCCAGGTTGGAATTTGCACGCCTTTATAGCCAAGGCCAGCCATGTATTGACAAATGCTATCCAGAGAGTTAAAAGGGGGCTCATCACCCATAAATTGTGCTAAGAATATAGCAGGTCCTTTGATGGTTTTCATACGTTATTCTTTGTAAATGTTGATTTCAAAAATAGAGGTTTAATATAGGAAGATATTGTGAAATGAGCGAATGTTTGTCCCAATAAGGCGGTCATTTCAAATCAGGTCCCCAACCAAAATAGAATAACAAACCTGCAACATCTCCCGATCTACTCAAGGGGCGTTCGCCATAAAGAACAACTCTGGTTTTGTTGCTGATTTCCCAGGCTCTTTGAGGCATGATTGCTGCTATTTTTTGGGCGCGAGCAATACTGGTGAGGTCGTTTCTAAAGAGGTCTCCTTCACTGGTGACTTGCATCAAAAGGATGGCAGATTGAGTGCCTTCATAGGTTTGCAAATTTCTGATCTTTCCATCTTCATCCGGTTTGTTTTCTAAGTTGTCATTGAAGAGGAAAAAATAATTCCCCTTTTTCTTGAAGGCTTGATAGCTGTAAACACCCCACGCTCCCTGCATGCCCGTTTGGCGTTTGGGTACGCGTTTGACCCATTCAAAGCTATTTCTATTGGGTTTTACTTTTAGTACTAAGATGTCATTAAACTCTATATCGTAATAGTTGGGGTTCTCTCGTCTATATTCTCCTACTAGGACCATAGAGCCATCTTCCTCGAGATAGACATGATCCATCAAGAAACTGGTCGAGAGTTTGTGCTTATTCATACTAAAAGCGGATTCCTTTTCTCCGTACGGATAAGCAGCTTTATACATATCGTTGTCGAGTGGTATAGTCGAACGTTGGATGCTTTTTCCATCAGGAGGAATATTGAAAACGTAGACACCATCTATCAGTGTTTTCTTTTTATCATCTCTAGTGAATGCGGCTCCCACGATAGTTCCGCTACTATCTAATCGACTTTGTAATCCAATCAGGACTTCATCGGCTACACTTAATTTGTACTCAATGAGGTTTTCTTGGTTGGCTTTTCCTGCTAAGATAAAGTGCTCGACCTTGGCTTCGTCGATGTATTTTCCAGGTTTTCCATTATAGTTTTCACAAAAAATAAAGGCTGTTCCTTCGTTGTTGATTGCACAATCGTAGATGTAGAAGGTTTCATTCTTGAAGGGCAAGAGGTAGCGTTGTGTCCAAACTTCCTCCATATTTCGATCAAAAACTTTCACACTCAATTTGGCAGGATCATCTGGAATGGTGTAGGTCCAGCTATAAGAGAAGAAGTAATCGTCATTGGCGGAGGTGTTAAATCCAAAGGGTATACGGTATTGCTGTGGCGAATAAGCTTCATCTAAGATTTTAATGGTCTGCTCTTCTAGACTAGGGATACTAAATCGCTGAAAAATGAGGTGATTTCTTTTAGGCCCAGGATAGAACATAGAGGTCAGAACAATGAGGTCGCCCTGCCACTCAAAAGCACCCTCAAACTGGGTAAGTAGCCCTTGTCTGGTAAGATCCAGGGTTTTCTCCGCGACAATATCTTCCTCCTGGTTGATCAAGCGTATACCTAGAGTGGTGGGTGGATTAGCTTTGTTCAGTAATACCATCGCAAAGCGATTGCTATCTAGAGATACCAGCGTCTCTAGTTCGGTAGGTGTTTGGTTTTGTGGAGCCCTGCGTTGGGCTTGTGCAGTACTCAACTGTAAGCAAGCAAAGACTAGTATAAGCAAAATTCTGATCATCATTACTTGGGTTTATATTAGTAACACTCCAATAATAACTTATCGGTTTTAATGGAATCTTTTAATCCAATACATCGCCTGCCTGCCGAAGTTTCTGCGCAGGCAGGTTATAAAGCCTCGATGATGCTAGGAATCATCTACTTTTTATGCCTTGCCTTGAATTAAAATCTTCTCGATCAAAATACGATACTTATTTTTCGACTGTTACTTAACATTCATTAATATCCATTTATCGGGGTCGACCTCGGGCTTTTGGCCTAGTTTAAAAGGCACTTCTATCCCTGTCTGATCAACCATGACTCGTTTTGTCTCCTCTCCTATACGTACATCTACAGGCATGTTGAAAGGCATATCATCTGGGGTTTCCCAGCGCAAACTGATCTTGCCATCTCCTACTCTTGAAATTAGGTTGGGTAATTTGGCTTGCCGGAGATACAGTTCAAAAAACCAGTCGAGGTCTTGCCCAGATATCTCCTCGCAAATCAACTTGAAATCGTCCGTTGTTACAAATCGACAGTGGCTACCATCTTTTACAGACTCTAGCATAGGAGAGGGGTAACACATCCTGCGGAGTGCGAGCAGTAGATTTTCCTTGCCTATGAGGTAACGTAAATTATGTAGTACCCACGCTCCTTTGGTGTAGATGGGCGCCCGATAAATAGTCCGTGCTGAGGTAGCTTCTCTTGGGCTGACTGCTTGTGTATTGGGGAAGCGCCGCATATTATTCATGTAATTATGATAACCTTTAGCACCTTGCAGTTCCTCCATATATAGCGCCTGCATATAGGAGCAAAAGCCCTCGTGTATCCACATATCACGCCAGTCGAAATTGGTAACTAGGTTGCCCCACCACTCATGCCCCAACTCATGGTGATGTAAAGCATCAAAGCCCCAATCTTTACCTCCCGTCATTGATCCATTATTGAAGTTGGCACCATAGGCAATGATAGTTTGGTGCTCCATACCCAGATGCGGGGTTTGTACCACCCCATATTTATCTCTTCTGAAAGGATAAGGGCCAAGGTATTTCTCATAAAATTCAAGATGCTCCTTGATTTCGACCATTAGCTTTTTGCCTTTGGAAAGGTCCTCAGGTAGTACATAAAAAAGAACAGGGAAAGGCTCCCCACTTACACTCGTCAGTTCGTCTTCGATGACTTCGTAGGGGGCAATATTGAGTGCTACGTTGTAATTGTTGATGGGAGTAGAAATGTACCAATTGTAGGTCTTTTTATCGCTGCCTTCATCTAGGATGCTTTTGAGTTGGCCATTGGTGGCGACGTAAAGGTCTGCGGGTACAGTGATGGAAAGGGACATACTATCTGGCTCGTCAGACACGTGGTCTTTATTGGGCCACCAGAGGTCAGCGCCTTGAGTTTGGCAACTAGTAGCAATCCAATGTGCGCCACTTTTCGTTTTTGCCCAAGTGAAGCCACCTTCCCAAGGTGGATTAGGAGCAACTCTTGGTTGTCCTGCGTAACTTACCGCAACTTCGATGATTTCGCCACTTTGTCTAGTCCGGTCTAGATGAATCCAGATTTTTCCATCTTGGTGCTGGAAAGAAAGGCTTTGTCCTTCTTCGGTGATTTGACTGATTTGTAGGGCAGCGTCCAAATCCAAGACTAGCCTATTCATGGGTTGGACGACTTTTGCTCTTATGTCAATGCTACCTTCAATACTTTTAGTATCTGGTAGGATCTCTAGATCCATGTGATAAAAAAGGACATCATAGGCTGCTTGCTCAGGCATAAGTGGTCCGCCAGAGTCATATTGGTTTGGTTGAGCGTGTGGTATAAAAGGCAATGCTAAAAAAAGATATAGCAGCAAAAGGCGATTCATCATCACTAGTTTTTATTACTAAGATACAAGAGATTTAGAGAATAGCGTCCAATGATGAAATTACGGAGAAGCCTAAAGAGCTGCTATCTTTCGTCTTGTCTTTAAGAAAAGAATAAGACTTTAAATTCGCCTTAACATTTTGTTTAAGATACCAAAGTCCCAATTGCTTCGCCCATAACGATACGTTTGAGGTTTTTACGGGTATTGATATTGAAGACAATGATCGGGAGATTGTTTTCTTGGCAAAGGGTGAAGGCTGTCATATCCATCACACTAAGCCCTTCACTGATAACTTTTGCAAAAGTGACTTCGTCAAGTTTGACGGCATTAGGATCTTTTTCTGGATCGGCAGTGTAGATGCCATCGACCCGTGTTCCTTTGAGGATTACATCTGCGCTGATTTCGTTGGCGCGAAGCGCTGCTGCGGAGTCGGTTGTAAAGTAGGGACTACCTGTACCAGCAGAAAAGATAACCACGCGGCCTTTTTCGAGATGGCGAATTGCACGCCGGCGAATGTAGGGTTCGGCAATTTGTTTCATCTCAATAGCGGAGATCAGGCGCGTATACACACCAAGCCCTTCGAGGGCACTTTGGAGGGCCATACCGTTAATCACAGTAGCCATCATACCCATATAATCTCCCTGTACCCGTTCGATTCCCGACTCGGCGGCTTGTAGACCACGGAAGATATTACCGCCACCAATGACGATTGCTACTTCTACACCTTCAGCAATCAGTTCTTTAATCTGATCAGCATAATGAGAGAGCATTTTAGGATCAATACCAAAGCCCTGGTCTCCCATGAGAGATTCTCCGCTTAGTTTGAGTAGGATTCGTTTGTACTTTAAAGACATATTGGTGGCTTGTGTTGATGATTCTCACAAAAATACCCTATCATTTCAAATTGAGAAATGATAGGGTATAAAAAAAAAGGCGAATGATTCATTCGCCTCCCTTATTCTTAACCTAATGTAACGTGTTTGAAATCTGTAACGGTCAGATCACCGTCTAATGATTTCAAGTAGCTAGCCACATTTTGTTTGCTGTCTTTTACAAATGCTTGGTTCAACAGGGTGTTTTCTTTGAAAAACTTATTCAATTTACCTGTTGCAATTCTTTCAAGCATTGCTTCTGGCTTGCCTTCGTTACGGGCTACCTCCATACCGATTTCGATCTCTTTTTCTATGATGGTTTGATCTACACCATCTTTATCTACTGCAACTGGACGCATAGCAGCAACTTGCATTGCTACATCACGGCCTGCGTCGAAGAAGCTATCATCTGCTTTGCTTAGACCCACGATTACACCAGCTTTGTTACCCATGTGGATATATGGAGCAACCATAGCTGCCTCTAAACGCTCGTAAGCTGCTATTTCGATTTTTTCACCGATTACACCTAGATATTCTGTCACTTTAGCACCTACAGTCAAATCAGCATTGAAAGGTAGGTCTAAAAGAGCAGCTGTATCAGCTGGGAAGTTGTCTAAGGCGATCTGAGTGAACTGAGTAACTAGTGTAATAAAGTCTTCGTTTTTAGCGACGAAGTCTGTCTCACAGCTCAATTTCACTACTACACCTTTAGTTTTATCATCGCTTACTAAAGCAATAACAGCACCTTCAGTAGCGGCTCTATCAGCACGTTTTGCAGATAATTTTTCTCCTTTCTTACGAAGGATTTCGATGGCTTTATCGAAGTCTCCTTCTGCCTCGTTTAAGGCTTTTTTACAGTCCATCATACCTGCGCCAGTCATGTCACGCAGTTTTTTTACGTCGGCGGCTGAAATTTTTACACTCATTGTGATTATTTGCTATTTATTATAAAGATAAAAATGGTTAATACTGTAGTACCTCCAAACTCAGCTGGTTATACTACTTTTCCATCCTAATATTGTAGCCGTTTTTGTGAATGATTATAATGTTGTAATAGTTAAATGATGTAGTGTTCATGCCTAGAAAAAAGGAATACATCATTACGCACTACAACATTACAACATTGTCTTACGCTTGCGAAGCAGCTTCTTTTTCTGCTTTAGCTTGCTTGCGCTCTTCTAATCCTTCTTTGATCGCTCCAGCCATAAAGTCAGAGATGATTTTGATCGACTTAGAAGCATCATCATTAGAAGGAATGGCGAAATCAACCTGAGCTGGGTCAGAGTTGGTATCTACCATACCGAAAGTAAGAATACCCAATTTGTGGGCTTCTTTGATAGCGATATGCTCATGGTCGATATCTACTACAAAAAGAGCAGATGGTAGACGGTTGAGGTTGGCAATACCACCTAGTACCTTGTCTAGTTTGTTGCGCTCGCGAGTCAAAGTAAGGCGCTCTTTCTTAGTTACAGAAGTGAGCGTACCATCATTGAGCATACGATCGATATTCTGCATTTTCTTTACCGAACGACGGATCGTAGAGAAGTTGGTCATCATACCACCCAACCAGCGATCAGTAACGTAGGGCATATTTACACTTTGAGCAGCTTCGATGACGATATCGCGTGCTTGCTTTTTAGTAGCAACGAACATGATTTTCTTACCAGCTCTTGCCAATTGTTTAGCAGCGGTGCCAGCTTTATCCATGCTGTCCAAAGTTCTATTTAAATCAATGATATGGATGCCTTTGTGCTCTGTAAAGATGTAAGAAGACATCTTAGGGTTCCACTTTTTCTTCAAGTGGCCAAAGTGAACACCAGCATCGAGTAGATCTTTATATGTAGGCTTGTTCATTATTCTGAATTAAAAAAAGTAAAAAATTAACGCTTAGAGAACTGGAAGCTCTTTCTCGCTTTTGGCTTACCGTACTTCTTACGCTCTACGACTCTAGCATCACGAGTAAGGTATTTCTTCGCTTTCAAAGGAGAGCGGAAGTCCTCGTTCAATTTTACTAGTGCACGAGAGATTGCCATTCTTACAGCTTCAGCTTGGCCTTTGAAGCCACCACCGTTTACATTAATTTGTAGGTCGTAAATGTTACCGTCTATTTCTACGGTAGCAAATGGATCAGTAATTACGCCTTGGATATGTTTTTGAGGAAAAAACTCTTTGTAATCTTTACCGTTTACTTCGATTTTTCCGGAACCTTTTTTCAGGTAAACACGCGCTACAGACGCCTTTCTTCTTCCGATAGCATTGATCATTTCCATAATCTATTCAACAATTTTGGCGTGTATGATTAAAAATTAAATTTCTCTGCTTGTTGTGCTTCGTGTGGATGCTCTGTTCCTGCGTACACAAACAATTTTCTATACATCTGGTTGCCCAGCTTTGTCTTGGGTAGCATCCCTTTGACAGCGATCTCAACGATACGCTCTGGACGCTCAGCCATCAAGTCTTTAGCTACTTTTTTGCGCTGACCACCAGGATAGCCGGTGTGGCGAATGTAGACTTTCTGATCAATTTTCTGACCAGTGAAGCGAATCTTTTCAGCATTGATGACTACTACATAATCACCACAATCGATGTGCGGTGTATAAGAAGGTTTATGTTTACCTCTTAGGACAGTTGCAATCTTAGAACAGATACGACCCACGGTCTCACCATCAGCATCGACGATGTACCACTTGCGCTCCACTGTCTCCTTCTTCTGCGACTTTGTCTTGTAACTTAGTGTATCCACTTGTATGATATTTTTTCAATATGAAATACTGCCTTTTTAAAAGCAGGTGCAAATGTATATCTAAATTGCACAGCAAACAAGCTTTTTTTAGAAAAAAAATAACAGTACCCTTCATAAGTCCTTGATAAACAGTCGAATTTTCGCACAGTTTTTTATATGGTGATATTGGGAAGTGGTGAAATGGTGATGTTTTGCTAGGTACCATGTGCCATGTGCCATGTGGTATGTGCTATGTAAGATGTGGTATGTGATTTACCCATTTTAGCATTCTCTCATTACTTCGCTGGATGAATGATAACAAAGTCAGCTCTCTCTGCATATTCTTTCCAATTCGGTTGGTCGTAGTCTTCGGCGGGAAAGCAAGTGATATTTTGGACTTTGATCTTTTTGTTAAGGCGTAGGAGTTGATTGATGGTGCCTTGTTTATAATCGGTATGGAAGCTGCCGTTGAGATGATATATAAAGGTGTCTTTATTTTTTTTCCAATACTGATAAATGCTATTGGCCATTCCTGCGTCCCAGGTGCATTGTGCGTGGTATATATTGGTGGGCATGGAGTGACCTGCTCCACCCATGATTTCCTGGAATCGTTTTTTGTAGCCTTCATCTTCTGTGTAGATGGGGAGTTTGGGGAGGTATTTTAAAGAAGACTTCGGTAGCTTTTCCAAGCTAGCTAGCCCTTTTCTGCTCACCATATTGACATACCTGCGTGGCGCATTAGCAGCGATGACCATTTGTCCTTGCTCGATAGCTTGCTCGACCATAGGGCGGTAGTCGGAGTCATAATTGTTCCATGCGCGGGCATCGCTTTTCATTTTTGCTTCGTTGATATGGCCTGCGCGATATTCATCTAGAATGTATTGGCAATCTGTTTCAAACATTTCCAAGCTTAGTGCGACCTGCCCATGCTGCTTGAGGAGGAGATCATAGATCTGTGCTTGTAGGGCATGACCGATGGAGTCGTTGTGTTGCTCACCAAAGAAAAGGACATGTGCTGTGGAAGTTTCGTCAACCAGCTTTTGAAGACTGATAATCTGGCCTGTTTGATTGTTATAAATTTTATAATCTGCGTTGCTTTGGCCCATAATAGAAGAGGTAAAGGCAATGGATAGAATAGAAATCAGTAAAAGTAGACCTTTCATAATTGTATATTTTCTCATCAAAGGTATAAAATGCAGAAATGTTATGGTAAAATGAAAATTCTATAATATTTTAGAGGGACTGTAAGTTTAATTAAAAGAGACGTAGACTTTTATTCCCACACCCTTCCATTAGATTTTTTTAATCCTTCCAATAGTATTTTAGACCGCTAAAGGGGCTAAGATCAATTTTTCTTTTGAACGCTGTTTATATATACTGCTTTTCTATACACTAGATGTATAGAGGCTAATGATAACACTAAAAAAAACAGTACTAAACATATTCCAAAACTCAAAACTGTATTATGAAGAACACTAACATTTTCACCACTGTATTCAGCTTTTTTATGTTGTCTGCGCTACCCTTAGCAGCTCAGATTTCGATTACCTTTTCAGACATTAACAGCTACTACACGATTGGTAATGTTCTCACTACTCAATTCGATGAAGATTTTGATTCGGATGTTTTCAACACTTTTATGTACAACATTGGTCAGACAGGCGGAGGAAATACCTGGGATTTTCAATCGGTAGAACTCTTAGGCTCCGAGGATCAGATGGTCATTGCTCCAGGCGACGCCTTCAATCCAGAAGCTTTTCCGGATGCCAATTTTGTCACCAAGATTGAATTTTCAGATGATGAAGGATCAGGAAGTATCTTTAATTTTATGCACATCACGAATAATCAATTATCGACTTTAGGGTCTACTGGAGAATTCCAAAGTGATGATGGAGACTTCCAAAACATTGGAACGTATTCTCCTACAAGGCCAATTTACAATTTCCCTATTTCCTTTGAGGATGATTGGTCTTATACAGGGACTTTTACCTCTCAAACTATCTTTGGAGGGATGAATCTGCCGGCAACTCCATCTACGGTAGAACGGAGTGCCGTAGTCGATGCTTTTGGCACATTGATCTTGCCAAATGGGAAATCAGCTCAGGCCATTCGTATCCGTGAAGTAAGTACGATCAGTACTGAAGTTGTGCCAGGGTTCCCAACTTCAACTACTGATGTGTCTTTTACCTTTATTACAAAAGATGGGGACATATTGACTATCGATGCTGAAGAAACAGGAATGGATATTCCTAGCCAAGGTACTATTGAGGGGAATCTATCTTGGACCTCCACCAATGCTGCCTCATCTGTAAGAGATATTAATGCTTGGGGTTTTCAATTGAATGAAATTCAACCAAACCCTGCGCAAGAGCAAGCACAACTGCAATATTACCTACCAGAGGCAGAGCAGGTCAAGGTATTGCTCTTTGACCAATATGGGAAATTGGTGCGCACCTTACAGCAAGGCCAGCAAGTGGCAGGAGACCATATTTTTACTTTTGATGTAGAAGAACTTGCTAGCGGCGTTTACTATACAAGCCTCTTGGCGAGAGGTGGTGTGATCACTAAGAAATTATTAGTGCAGCGATAAGGGAGCTGTACTATTTCAAATTGTAGACTTGAGGGAGGCGTCTACCAAGTTTTTACGCAGTGTACCGCAATTGGAAATTGTGTAGTACACTGTGTAATTACAACCACTTCTTACGTTTGAAATATAGCAATAAGGCAATGGTGATAACAACCATTAAGCCAAGAAGGTAAAAGTATCCATTTTGCCAGGCCAATTCCGGCATATATTGAAAGTTCATGCCATAAAGACCGGCTAGGAAAGAAAGTGGAATAAAGATAGTCGATACAATGGTTAAGGTCTGAACGACTAAATTCATCTGGTGACTCATCTCCGAAAGGAATAAATCCTGGAGGCCGTTGATATTATCTCTGCAAGTGTCAACTTGATCAACCAGTTGGCTGCAATGGTCTTTTAGGTCCCTCAAGTAAACGTCAATCTCTTCGCCGAGCAAACCTTCTTCCAGCTTTAGGAGATTGAAGGCAATTTCTCTCAAAGGGACTACAGCCTTGCGCACTTGATTCAATTCTTGTTTGAGATGGTAGATTTTGGTTTTAGTCTGGGCTTTAGGACGTTTAATAATCTCTTCTTCTATGGCTTCGATTTCTTCTTCGATTTGCTCCATGATTTCTAGGTATTGATCAGTCAGGGTGTCGATCAAGGCATAAACCAAATAATCATGTCCTTTCTTACGTACTCTGCCTAAACCATGATTAATGCGATGCCTGACATTGGCAAAGAGGTCTTCATCATCCTCTTGAAAAGACAGCAAAAAATCGTGGGTATAATAAAGCCCAATCTGTTCGAAATGCACGGTAGTTTCTTCCCGATTAAAGGAGATCGCTTTCAGAGAGATAAAGAGGGCATCTTCAAATTCATCGACTTTGGGGCGCTCAAAAATATTGGCAATATCCTCCAAGACAAGAGGATGAAGTTGGAAAATTTCACCGATGGATTTGATCAAATCAACATCGTGTAGTCCTCGGATATCGTACCATTGGTTGACACCTTTTACGGGCTGATGAAAGGTGAGTACATGCTCACTATCTAGGGTTACATCTTTACACAGCTGCGCATCATACTCTAAATAATGGGTATGAATTTCCTCTACTTTACGGTCTCCTGTAAAGACGACTTCGCCAGGAGGTAGTCCGGAAGGTTTAGCCTTGTTAGGGTCATTGGTATCCATAGGCATTATTGATTAAGCGGCAGTAAGTATTTTAATGAAACTCCCCATAATTCTGCTCTCCAGCAGGAATAGCGACGGCCAACCTATTCTCAGGCGGTGGCAGCGGACAAGTCGCAAAAGCCGAAAAGGCACATGGAGGATTATACGCTTTATTAAAATCTAAGGTGATAGAAGTAGCTCCAGGAGCAGGCTCATCGAGAGATAGAAACCTGCCTCCACCATAAGTACTCTCTCCGTTGGTGAGGTCGCTGAAAATAATGGTCCAAACCGGATCGCCATAGAAACTTTGGTAAGGTGACAGCTCATAGGTTTCGCCATCTACCTCAAAGACTATGCGAGCAGGGCATTTTTGTGTACGCTCCGATCCAAGTACAGTAGGGATCTGTATTGACTGTGGCTCGTCAAACCATTGGAGTTGAGCTTCGATTTTCCAATTGGGATCGATATCGAAGTTGGGAATATCCTCGAAGGCCACAAGCTCGGGGCTTTTGCTATCCTTCACTCGAATGGCCATTCCTTCGGGGCGACTCAGTGCATAAAACTGGATACTACCCATCTGTAGATAGCTCGTATTATCATCCATGTCGTGGTTCATAGCCAAGGCTTGTACTGGCTGCCCATCTTGTGTCACGCGCACACCTTCTGCCACCTCAAGAGAGAGTTGATCCTCTGCCAAGATAAAGCGGCCCGCAAATCCAGGAGCAGTATTCGGAAATATTAGGGTATGATTAGAGTCGGCACCAAAAGTACTTTCGCCCTGTTCTAACCAGTGGAGTCCTACTAGACTTAACCATGACCCAGAGGTGTCGCGCATTTCGGCATTACGTTCCTCCTGCCACTCAATTATGCTATTGGTGTAGCCCTCTAAGTCTTCAGCTGGAGCTTGACAACTTGCGAGAAGGACAAAAATAAAAAAGAATATTCCCCAAGATGAGGAGTGGTTTTTCGTTATCGTTGGCATATAAAGGTTTTAGGTAGAAGATATTAAAGATTTTCCGAATCTCCATCCGTTTTATCTAGTGTATAGTTGGTATAGCCTGAATTGAAGAAAGCTTCAAAGGCATCTTGTAGGCGTAAATAAGCGAGCATATCATGGTTGAGGATGCTTTCTACATCTTGCAATTTATACTTTACTGCTAGACGCAGCGCATCGAATCCATTGGCGACATCCTCTTGAATAGAATAACCACATGCGAGGAAAAAATGAATCTCCGGATCTGCAGTATCCAATTCAAGGGCCTTTTTGAGTTCAGCGATACCTTCTTCGATATCATATTCTTTGATGAGTTGGATGCCTTTGTATTTGAAGGTATTTTTGGGTGCCTTGGGTTTGAAACCCATTGGGATGTGTACATTTTCATGGATGAGCTTCCCCGCCCTGCGTAAATCTAAATAGGCATTCATATCGCCACCTACCTTTGAAGATAGTATGTAATTGACCGATTCTCCATCTTCATCAAGGGTGAAGTGATGGTGTGTGCCCATAATGGAGCTTTTCTTGGATAAGATTTGCCCATTGACAATCACGGTTTCCATTCCTAGCCAATTGCTATGGAACTCGATGGTAATATCGCCTGATTTGACTTTTTTGTAATACATGTATTAGTTTTTTTCAGCTTTAGTAACGGGCAAAGAATAAGTCCCGCATTTTGATCGAGAAAATTTTGTGCCAAAACAAGGCAAAAAACGTAGGCAATGCAGGGCATTGACGAGGCTTTTTAACGCCGTATTGGTGCGAAATATTCCATCAAAATCGGTAAGTTGTTTTTTGGCTGTTACTTAAATCCCAATTTCCCTAAACCAGAGACAATCTCCGGACAAGTCATAAACAAATCCCACAATAAACCACTTCGATGGTTTTCTATCATCACAATAATTGGCCCTTGATCAATGGCAAGGTATCTTTCTACCACCCAATCATAGTGTGGACTAAAAGCGTCGTAGGGGCCGGCTGGACCAATTAATTGATCTCCATATTTCTCATAAAAGCCTCTTAGTGCTTGCATAGACTTTTCGGGTGTATAAGGGAATGAACTTAAAGCAGCAGTAGGAGAAATAATGCCTTTGTCTTGCGTAGGAGAGTGTGCAGCGTAGCCCACCGAACCATCCTCATTCCTAGAATAACTGGCTGTCAAACCCCAGGTGTCTGCTCCATAGCCTTGGTAATCATTGGGATTATCCAAGGCATGTTGATAATGAATCAAAGCTAGGTTTTGGTTGAGTTTCCAATAATCGGCATATTGATCTGTCAATCCTTTTGGATTAAGTCCCAAATAGGAATAATGGCTCCAAAAAAGGGGCCCGATTGGATCATCTCCGTGGGGGAAATAATCGAGTATTCGGTCATAGTCTCCATATTTGTCGGTAGCTATAATGGCGCCACCTCTGGCCCAACCTTTATGATAGGCTACAGTATCAATTGGATGTGTAGGAGAGCTAGCGGCTAAGACGTAGGTGATGAGGCACTCATTATAACCTTCGAGGGCAAAATTCATTTCCCAATCGTAGTTGGGCGACCAATGCCAGTATAGGACGTCTTGCCCGCCTTGTGTATGCCAATCCCATTCCATTGTTCGCCACAGTTGATTGATGCGTTCTGCTAATGCTTTTTCTTCTGAGTTTTTATCATCGCAATACTGACGGACACAAAGCAAGCCTTGCATCAGAAAGGCACTTTCTACCAAATCACCACCATCATCTTTAGGACTAAAAGGTTTGACTTTGCCATTGGTACCATCAATCCAGTGCGACCAGATACCGTGAAAACGATCTGCCTTTTCGAGAAAGTCTACGATTTTTGTTAGCCGTTGTATACCCTGAGCTCTGGTGATAAAACCTCTTTCTATTCCAACCAGAATCGCCATCACGCCAAAGCCGGTGCCTCCTGAGGTGACAATATGAGCATCCTTGGCTGGATACTTGCCACTAGGGATGTATCGCTCTCTAGCCAAACCACTATGAGGTTCGGCAAAATCCCAGAAGTATTTAAAGGTATGGTATTGTACCGTGTTTAGGAGCTGCTGATCAGTGAGTTTGGCCCATGTTGAGATAGGCGATATTTTAGATTTGTTGGCTGGCTCACTTTGGCAAGCTAGCATTAATCCAAGAATGAAAGGAATAATCCACAAAGATGGACGGGACATAATCAATTGAAGCTTTTTCTCAAATTAACCAATTCTCTTCATCTTCTTCTAGGAATCGAGCGATCTTCTGGTAAATATCTCGGTAATGGCGATTGAATGACGCAATATTTAAGCCTATAACTAAACCACATAAACTCATCATGATACCTGAAAATAAGAGTAAATTATCCAGGGGGGTATTAGAAAAAATAAGCAGATAAAGGCCAGTACCTAATAACAGTACTTGTAGCAGTACTCCAATGACGAGCATCATTCTAGACTGATCTAGTTTCTGTTTGACGATAGACATAAAGTCTAGAGAACTCTGATCATACTGAAATTGCTGTAGCGGGATTTTTACGATTTGAGAAAAAGTAGCAATAGCGACTCCTGATCCAGTAATGCAGGCTATACCAAGGGCTTTCGTCCAATCCATATTTTGATGTAGGAGCCCCCAAAAGACTAAAGGGATCAGGGCGATCAAGCCAAATAAAAAGGGATTATACTTCTTTCTAAGTTGTTCCTCTTTTTCTAGCTGCTTAAAGATAGAATTGTCGGCCTCCTCTTGAATTACCTCTTTTAAATCAAGAGAAATGTCATTAAGCTGGGTCCAAATTTTTTCTAGATTCTCCATATTGAATGATGTAATGATTTAGTGTTGTAATGTCACAGTTTCCTGTCTTTTCCTAATACTCCCAAAGTCATTCGACTGCGAAGTCGCTGTTTTATTCTACTAATTCGGACACCTACATGATTGGCAGAAATACCTATGACCTGAGCAATTTCTTTATGACTCAAAGCTTCTAGGTAGAGCAAGATGATCACTCGGTCTTTTTCTGGAAGTGCCTGAATGTGCTGATGGAGTAGCTCTAAAGCTTCGCTATTTTCGGGACTTGAAGAGTATGATGATAAATGAATTTCTTGGAGGGTTGTGAGAGCGGTTGTTGGGATCCGCTTCTTTCGCAAACTCACCAGGCAAGTATTAACGGTGACGCGATAAATCCAGGTTTTTAGCTTGGCTTCTTCTCGAAACCGAGCTAGGCCCTTCCATATATTAATAAAGGTTTCCTGCAATAAGTCTTCTGCCTCTGCTTGGGTAGCTGCATAGCCAAGACATATCTTAAATATAGATGTTTTGTATTGCTGGATTATATGTTCTAATGAATGTTTCATCAGCTACTTAGATACTGTTTTGGTAGGGTTTCTTACAGTTGGGTAAATATTTTTTCAAAAAAAAAGAGAAAGTTTCGGGAAGAAGAACAAGCTGAGCAGTCTATTGGGTGTAAATCAATTAGTAGTAAGCAAAAAATAAACTTTCGATTTTAGAGTTCCTAACTTTTCGAATCACGTTTAAAATGAATCACTTAGCTTCAAAAAGTTAGGACCAACTCGAAAGATTATATTTTTTGCGGTACCTAAAAAAATATTTCAAATACACATCAATCATGAGAATCTTATTCATCGCCATCGCTTTCATGTTTACTTCTACTTTTGCAAATGCAACTACTCCTGCTACTAATCCTCCAGCCGTGATAGACCTAGTTGATACTGGAGACATCGAATCCATTTTTGTCCATGTCTCTTTACATTTAAAGGTGACGAAAAAAACACCTAAAGGAATCGAGGCAGAAATACAAAACATCGTCCTAGGTAAGCAGGAAGGAAAGGGCGTATTCACTGCGAAACTACGCATCGTAGATGGTAAAGCTCAATTTCACTTGGATCGCAGACCAAAGAAAAACTTACGTTTGCGCATGCCTCAGGGCTTTCAAATGTCAGATGCTATCATCAATAAATTAGGATTGACCAATTCTGTAGTGATGAGTGGTGGATCTACCATGCTGAAAAAAGAAGATAAGAATATGTTGTGGTTTGAGATACAGTAAAACCTGCGCAAACTATTTTTTATCAAAAAGCGATGACTCTTTTCCTACCTGGGATAGAGTCATCGTTGTTTGGATATCTAAAGAAGCACCATCATCCAATCAAAAAGTCTAATGATGAGTGCTCTGTTATCATACATTAGGACAAACGCATTAAAATAAAAACTGAAAAAGAAATGCTTATTACTCGAAATTAAGAGTGAAAAAGGTGATAAGCGAAGTGCGGGAGGCCGCCTAGGCACTGTTCGAGTGGAACGAGTTTGGCTAGGCAAGATTTTTTTGCTTCGTTTTTGTATCGAATGACAAAAATGAAGATGCTAGAGCGGTTTTGAATTGGAGTTTCAGTAAGAATTATAAAAAATTGTAGGGTAATTTTTTAGTGCGTTTGCCCTAATCATACATTCAAATAGCCTCTGAATTGACCTAGTTTTTTACGATCTTCTTAGTACACTTGTCTTTTCCCATCTATGATTTGCAAAGCGTAAATACCTACTGGGAGATTATTTAAGTAACGGACAAAGAATAAGTCTCGCATTTTGATCGAGTAGATTTTGTGCCAATTTTATCCATATAATCTCCCTATTCAGAATCCATATTTAATTGGGTTAAGTCATGCTCTCTCCAAAAGACGAACGGTTGCAGAAAAAAAAAGTGACTATTTGTTTGAATATACCAATTTTAGGATTACATTTATTATGTATTTAACTGGTTAACCAGTTTTGATTCGTTAAACTAACATAGATTCGCCAATAGTGGTACAAAATTTTCAGGAAATAAATATTCAATCGCCAACTGACAAAATCATTCGTCAGGTACGCGAGCTTATTGTATCGGCACAGCTTAATCCAGGAGATAAATTACCATCCGAACGGAAGCTGGCAGAAACCTTCAAGGTGAGTAGAGGCAATCTGCGGATTGCCCTACAGAAGCTAGAGTTCTATGGTATTTTGAAAACCTTGCCTCAGCGAGGCACGGTAGTAGCAGGGATGGGAGTTACTGCTTTAGAAGGTCTTATATCCGATGTACTGAAAATTGAGGACAGTGATTTTGTCTCACTAGTGGAAACGAGAATCTTGTTAGAGTGTGAAGCGGCGCGTTTGGCAGCACTCAAGCGGACGGAGGAGGATATTCAAAATATAAAAGCGGCTATGGAGGCCTTCGATGCTAAGGCAAAACAAGATATCCCAGCAGTAGAAGAGGACTTGTTGTTTCATATTAAGATTGCCGAAGCAAGTAAGAATAATGTACTGAAGTCTATGATGATTATCATAACTCCAGATATTATAAAGAGTTTTATTAATCTGGACGTTTGTGAAAATGGGCGTTCGGTCAATTCCATAGAGGAGCATAAGGGGATTCTTGATGCGATTATAGCTCAAGATCCAGATGCAGCTGAAAAAGCAATGGGATTGCATTTAAGTGATGTATTAGCGTTTAGCCGTAAAGGCAAATAAGTACCCCAAAATCAAACCATTATTATTCTTTTGTAAAGATTTGTTTACAAGCCTTTACATTGGTTGCCTATGTCTGAAACTAAAAAATTAAGCAAACTGATCAATGAGTTTCTACTTGTTGACCCTAGAATCGCATGCACAAAAAGACTTAGACAACGTAATAAAAGGGCCCATCTCTTTTGAGATGAGCCAAAAAATCAATATTAAAATTAAACTTATGCGAACAAAATTAACAAACGCATCCCTGTTTTACACCTTGCTGGTGGGGATTTATGGGTTGGTGTTTTGTTTTCCGACAAACTTAGCGGGAAAAACAAGCCCTAACAAAACGTTTGCGCCAATTACGGGTGTAGTTACTTCTGCGGAAGATGGCATGCCCCTTATCGGTGCTACAGTGGTCATTAAAGGTACCACTACTGGTGCAGTTACTGATCTAGACGGTAGATACAACATTGATGCGGATGCCGATGCCGTATTGGTATTTAGTTATACCGGTATGATGGAGCAGGAGGTAGAAGTTGCCGGCCGATCTACGATCAATGTTACGATGGAGTTGGACGGTGACCTCCTGGACGAGGTCATTGTAATTGGGTATGGTACCCAGAAAAAATCACATTTAACGGGTGCGGTATCAAGAGTAGAAAATGAAAAACTAGACCAAATTGCAGTAGCAAGAGTCGATGAAGCTCTGATTGGTCAAGTATCTGGGGTGAACATTCAGGCTACCTCAGCAGAGGCTGGAGCTGCACCTACTATTACCGTTAGGGGTTTTGGATCTATTAATGCTGACGCTGGCCCGGCAGTAGTTGTCGATGGTTTGGTTGTCGATCCTGACTTTTTAAGTAACCTCGACATGAATGATATTGCCTCTTTTGAGGTGCTTAAAGATGCTGCATCTGCCGCAATCTATGGTAGTGAAGGGTCGAATGGTGTCATCATGATTACCACTAAAGATGGTCAGGCTGGGAAAACCCAGTTTAGCTACCAAACTTATTTTGGAAGAAAAGAAGCCTTTGGAAGTGACGATTATCGAAAAAGCGTTGCCGGATGGGCAGATTTTGAGTTGGCTCAAGCAGGTTTTCTTACCAATAATACGCAGTATGCGCTACAACTGGTCGAAGAAACAGGCGTAGATAGAGACTGGCAAGATGTATTTTTTGATGGAGGCAATATCTCTAGTCATTCTTTCTCCGCTAGAGGAGGA
Source organism: Saprospiraceae bacterium (assembly GCA_042095835.1). Taxonomy (GTDB): domain Bacteria; phylum Bacteroidota; class Bacteroidia; order Chitinophagales; family Saprospiraceae; genus DATFKA01. Next base: position 23,077 of record JBELML010000016.1, on the reverse strand, counting down.
AGTGAAGCTACAAAATTTAGTGTATCTCTTAGAACTTTAGGTGATCAAGGTGTAGTCCTTACTGATGATTACCGCATGTATGCGGGTAATATTAAGATGGATACGGAAATTTCGAACCGTCTAAAATTTGGCTTTAAAATCAATCCATCTCACTCTAGACGCAGAGCATTACCTACTTCTGTTCATAATCCTATCAGACAATCGCCTTGGTTGCTCATCTACCATACGGAAGAGACGATCAAGTATGTAGATAGAGACGAGTATCCAGATGTGAAAGTGGGAGACTATTTTCTGGAGGATCACTTAGATAATATCGACATCGATCCTACTGATGATCAAGGTTCTAGTAGACCACGTACTTCAGGTGATATGAACCCCTACGCCCAATATGTAGAAAGAGAGCACTATGAGTACAAGACCAAGTTGTTATCTTCTACTTATTTAAGGTATAAAATTGCCGATGGCTTAATAGCTAAAACCTCCTTGGGGGTAACGATAGAGAATCGAAAAAGAACCAGATACAACGGTGTGATGCACCACGCTTCTGGAGCAGGTAGAGCGCAGTATAACTTGCAAAATAGAGTACGTAATAGAATTATCTCGGATAATACAATCGCCTATAATAAGGAGTTTGGAAATCATGGGCTGAATCTTTTAGTAGGCGCAACCTTCCAGAAAAGAGAGGTGGAAAATAGTAATATTTCTGGATCGGGCTTTACGAATGACTTACTGAAAAACTTGCAAGGAGCAACTATCGTCTCCGAATTTGAAGAGATCAACTACGAGAAAAACAAGATTGGCTACTTCGGTAGAATCAACTATGTATTTGATGATAGATACTTAGTAAATGCTTCTTTCAGAAGAGATGCGAGTTCTGTATTTGGGGTGAATTCTAAATGGGGAAATTTCCCAGCTGTTTCAGTTGGTTGGAATATGCATAACGAAGACTTTATTAATGATAATGGTCTGCTGAGTAGATTGAAATTAAGAGTGAGTTATGGACTCACCGGTAATGAGAACTTTAGCGTAGGCGATGATATTGTCAATAACTATCCCTACTTGGCATTGTTGAGTACTTCCTCTGCGATCACTGGAGGTGGTATTACTCCTGGGGTTTCACCACTCAGTATTGTTAATCCTTTATTACAATGGGAAGCTTCAGAAGAATTTAACCCAGGGATTGACTTTGGATTTTTTGATAACAGAGTACAAGGTTCGATTGATTATTATGTCAGAACAAGTGATCAATTATTATTAGAAAACCCTGTTTCTTTTGTTACCGGCTTCGATGCAGGTATTGTGAATTTGGGTAAGGTAGAAAATAAAGGCTGGGAGTTCGAATTGAGAACGACTAACCTGAATAATGGCAGATTGCGTTGGAATACTACTGTGATCGCTTCAACCAACCAAAATACCTTGCTAGATTTTGGTGAATCTAACGGACAGTTGACCGTTGATGGTTGGGGTAGAAACTCCCAATGGATTAACTCAGTGGGCAATCCTATCTCCTCTTTTTATGGATACGTGGTAGACGAAGAGTTGTCTACTCAGTACTATGACTCTCCTTATATTCCGATTAACGGTTTGTCAGAAGATGTCATCGTCAAGGATTTAAATGGTGATGGTCTGATTTCGGATGCCGATAAAACCATTCTTGGAGATCCATATCCAGACTTGATTTGGAGTCTTACCAATGAGTTTGCTATCGGTAATTTTGACTTCTCTTTTATGATACAAGGTAGCCAAGGTGCTCAGGTGAGAAATGTTGGAGATCAGTACTTCTTTACCCATTGGCAAGGTGGTACATCTGATGTGCAGCAGGTAGTTGAAGATGGTGTGATTCCTAATGCTACTTTCCTTCAGCAAAGAGTACATACCAATGATATCGTACAAAGTGCGGCTTATTTTTCACTGAGGAATGTGAATATTGGTTACAATTTTACAAAAAGCCAATTGGGTAGATTAGGGTTCATTAATGGTTTGCGCTTGTATGCCTCTGGCCAGAATCTAATTTACAGGACTTCTGATGAGTACAAAGGGTTCAATCCTGAATTTATTGATGGGAACAATACACCGATCAGCTATGGTTCTCAGCGTGCAGGTACGCCTTTATTTAGGACATTCACCGTTGGGCTGAATGCTCAGTTTTAATCTTAAGCAAAAAACAATCAACTAATGAAGTTTTTCAAATATATAACTCTTGCGGTGGTAGGGCTCTTGCTCTATTCCTGTGAAGATGAATTTTTAAATCCATTACCTGATTCTGCTATTGTAGTAGATGCATTTTTTGCCTCCGACGATGATGTCTTAGCTGGCGTTATTGGGGTCTATGATGCTATTCAGGGCGTCAATGTCAACACCGAATCTAATACCACACGCTTTAATCGTGGTATCCAATTTGAATTCATGATGACAGAAATGCGAAGTGATAATACTCGAACAGCCACCTTGGAAGGGTCGAGAGCTGATTTTCACCGATATAGAGTAGATCCTAATAACGTGCAATCAGAGGACTATTATCAATCGATGTACGAGATTATTTTTAGAGCCAATAATGTTTTGGACTATATCGATGTAGCAGATGAAAGCAATCAGGCGGCTTATACAGCTGAAGCTAAGTTCTTGAGAGCTTTTGCCTACTTTAAGCTAGTCAGATTGTACGGGGCAGTACCTTTAGTGACCACTGTAGTCGGACCTACAGATAATGAACTACTATTTACTAGAGTTGCTGAAGAACAAGTTTATCAGCAGATCATCGCTGATCTACAAGAAGGTGTAGCCAATTTGGATAATACCTATAAATCTAGAGCATCAAAAGCTGCGGCACAGGGCCTTTTGGCAAAAGTATATTTATCGCAACCGACGCCTGATTATGGCGCTGCGCAGCAAATGTGCGAGGATATTATCAACAGTGGAGCCTTCAGCTTAGAAGATAATTTCCATGATGTATTTTATAATGAATTGAATGATGAAATTCTTTTCGCTATTCAATATGAAACAGGTAATGTACAAGAAAGCCAAGGTTTCTCCGCAGAGTTTACGGCTACAGTTCGTCAAGGTAGACAAGATGGTTTGAACTTGGTCAATGACAATCTTGTAACTGACTTTACGCAATTCGGTGGCAATAGAACCGAAGAGTCTTATGTTACCTTCCCAAGTTGGACAGAGGTGACCAAGTACCTGCCAGATGGTTCTGATGTGTCTGTTTTCCCTCCGACTTATGGCCAAAGTCCAGGATTCGCTGGAAATGATGTCATTGTGTTGCGTTATGCAGATGTATTGTTGATGCATGCCGAAGCGATCATGGCAGGCGGGGACCAAACCTCAGACGGTAGTGCTATTGAGTCTTACATGAAAGTCAAAGCAAGAGCAGGTTTTGATCCAGTAGATGATCGTCCGGCAGCACTGACCAAGGATGCTCTCCTGGTAGAAAGAAGAGTAGAGTTGGCTTTCGAAAATCAACGGTTCTTTGATTTGCTAAGGTTTGGAGTAGCTGATGCAGTTTTAAGTGCACACGCTGCGGACAATGGATACACCGATTACAATACCAGAAAATTGTTGCTACCCATACCAGCAAGAGAAATTAATTTAAGTGGTGGTTTGTTAACGCAGAATCCGGGGTACTAAAACTAAAATTTTAAACAGATGAACTATTTAAATACAAAAGCAATAAGGATATTCCTTTGCTTTTCCATAATCTTTTTGGTCAATAGCTGTGATGACCCATTTGGGGTTGAGCTGCCAGATTCTAACTCTATTGCAGATACGGATTTTCCAACAGCTAATTTTTCTTATGCTTCGACCTTAGAAGATTTCAAAACGATTAAATTCACTAACCTTTCTGCGGAATCTACTACCTACGAGTGGGATTTTGGTGGAGGGAATACCTCAAGTGAGCAAGATCCTCTATTTACTTTTCCAGGTGAAGGTACTTTCCCAGTTAGCTTGACGGCAAGTGATGGCAATGGAGTGACCGGCACAACCACTATTGATGTGGAGGTCGTAGAAGGACCTTTCCAACCCATTATTTTAGAAGCGGGATTCGAGGACAACTCCTTGCCTGATGGCTCTGGAGATGGCCGAGATTCATGGAGAAATAGTACCCTGGGTGGTGTTATTCAGATAACAGGGAGTCCAGTTACTTTTGGGTCTCAAGGAGCCAAATTACCAAGTGACGAATCTCGTATTGGTTATCAAGAAATCGCTGTGGAGGCAAATACCAACTACGACCTAAGGTTTTGGTATACGATGTTAAACAACTCGGCCGATCCTTTCGTCACCGTATCCGTACTTGGTGTCACCGAATTTGGACCTTTCGAAAGTCGGGAAGCCACTGCTGATGGAACCTTAGCTTCCATTACTGTGAATGATATAACGGACCCTTCTGCTTATATAGAAGAGAAGTTGTCTTTCAATTCTGGAGAAAATACCACTGTTGCGATTTATTTCTTCAATGGACCAGTTGAAGCTAGGTTGGATAATTTCTCCATCGATGTTGGCGCAGAAGGTTCTGTACCACCTTCGGCTGGATTTAATATCGCACAAGGGGAAGAAAACTTCTTGGAGTACACCTTTTCTAATACCTCTACTAATGCTACCAACTACGAGTGGGATTTTGGAGATGGAAATATGTCTACTGAAGAATCTCCTGTACATGTCTATGAGACTGCTGGCGAATATGTCATTACCCTTACGGCTAATAATGATGTAGGTTTGTCTACCACCTTCAGCAAAACGATCAACATCTTGGCACCCGTTACTGCTGGATTTAGCTTCCAAGTCGATCCTGATGATTATCGCACCTATGATTTCATGGATGCTTCTGAAGGAGCGGTGATGCTATTGTGGGAATTTGGAGATGGATATCAATTCACAGGGATGAATCCTTCACACACCTATGATCAAGATGGAGAGTATACTGTAACACTGACCGCTTATAGTGAAACAGGTAACACCGATGTTTCTACCGAAAAACTGGTCGTTGCAGAAGGTTTTGTCGTTACTGTACTCAACGGCACCTTCGATGAGTATACTGAAAATACTAGTGACAATGCTGATGCCTGGGATATGACCCCCAATAGTACAGTGGTAGATAATAGTGGTAATACGGTAGATAGTCCGTTTAGAGCACTTTGGTATAATACAGAGTTGAATAGCTACATCGATAACACTTATTGTACAAATGAGCAACCGAACTCTACCTCAGATGGAGCATTCGAAAATGGATCCAAGACTAGAGGTGGGAAATTCAGCGCGAATTGTCGTCGCTTGTATCAGCTAGTACAAGTAGAGCAGGGTGCAGAATATACCTTCTCCATCGATACTCGCTCTGAAGTAGAAGGTATCAATACCGAAGTCTTTATTCTAAATGAAGAAATCACAACGGAAGCTGGAATCGATGCCTCAAAATCAGATCCAGCAATCGATGCTTACTTCGATATCACCAATGACTTTAATTCAGATAAGTCCATGTTTACAACGAGTTCCTTTACGTTTACGGCATCTTCTAATAAAGTGGTTATTTATGTCCGTGCTTTAAAAGCGGTGGATAGTAGTAACGAAGTTTTCTTGGATAATGTGAAAATCACAGCAAACGAATAAGCATGAGCTATTCTTTATACAGTAATAAAAATCACTCAGGCCCTTCTAGAGGTCTGAGTGTTTTTTTAGCTTCTCTCCTGGTGATCTTATTGAGTGTTGGATGCTCTGTGGTCAAGCAGGAGAATCTTCAACAACCAGCACCTGAAGTAGAAGAACCCACCGTACAAAAAGTAGAAGGTGTCGACTACTTCTTGCCTAAGATTGATCTCAATAATTGGAAGGTCACCTTACCCATCGGTAGACCATCTGAAGTAAAGCCGCCAGCGATTTTGAATTATGCCAATAATGAATTGCTGCAACCGTTTATGTACAATGACTCTATCGACGGAGGCTTAGTTTTTTACACCTATCCGGCTCAGAGTACGGCCAATTCCTCCTATTCTCGTACAGAACTAAGGGAGCAAATGACTTCTGGGAGCGACAGAGAGAACTGGACCTTTGCCCAAGGCGGCAAAATAAGAGGCCGATTGAAGGTAGAAGAAATATCCAAAGATTCAGACGGTAAGTTCCACAGGACCATCATCATGCAAATCCATGGAAGACTAACGGAGGCGCAAAGAGTAGCCATCGGTGAGGACGATTACAACGCTCCACCAATGCTGAAAATATACTGGGCAAATAACAGAATCAGGGTAAAAACAAAAATTTTAAAAAATACGTCTGCCACAGGCGACGACATTCTGCCTGTATCCGCTTGGGGCGACGATGCAGGCGTTTATTTTGATGAGTACGTTTACAACGAGGCGTTTACCCTTGAGGTAGAAGTAGAAGAAGGACGCATGTCCGTAACATTGAATGATAAACAAACACTTGTCTACGAAGGGGTGCATATCGACAAGTGGGGCGTCTTTGAGAATTATTTTAAAGCGGGGAATTATCTCTCGACCAAAGACGAAGGAGCCTTCGCTAAAGTGAAATATTACGAGCTGAGTGTCAGCCATTAAATGACCATACTTCTGTAGGAATCCAGGTGAATATGAATAGAAAGAAAAAGACTTATGTAATCTTATCCTGCTGGATAATAGCGCTTGCTTTAGGGCTGAATGCCTGTTCGGATGAGGAGCCCGTTTCGGGCCCTGTCATTACAGATATTTTCGTGGTTTCTACCGTGACTACAATTACTTGGCTTGATAAAATTGATCTGACACAACAATTGGAGACAGCAATCAGCTATGATTATGGGGACGCACAAGAAAGTCAGGTTGAGAAAACGATTAGCTATGCTACGGATTCCTCAGAAGTGAGCGTCGCAGTAGATTTTAAGTTCGCCTTTAAAGATGCTTATTTCGATTCTAATCAATCCAATAATACAGTGACCATAGCTCTTGCTAAAGAAAGAAATATGGACGATGCGGTTAGTTTAAAGGCGGATGGTCCAGGGAATACTTACGACTTGATCACTTCTGTATTAGCTCCAGGCTATAATCCCATTGAAACACCAGATTGTAGCCATACGGGTTTTGGCGAGCATATTGACGAGGTCTGGGACAGTACCTTGAACAGGAATGTATTCCGTTTTTTTATACATACCGATGCTGATAATGATCGCTGTATCAATTTTGACAGACAGCGCAATGAGATCAAGACCTATAATCAATCACCAGATAATCTATTAGGAACCGAAAATGAAATGGTCGTGTATAAATGGAAGTTTAAACTACCAGCCGGCTTTCAATCTTCTCCTAATTTCACCCACTTACATCAGCTGAAATCAGTAGGTGGTCCTTTGGAGAGTATGCCTATGTATACGCTGACTACTCGAAAAAGCAACCCTGATCGTCTCGAACTACGCTATGCAGAGATAGATAGCCAAGTGACCTTGGCCCGTACCGATTTGGCGCCCTTGATAGATGTATGGTTGGAGGTGACAGAGGTCATACAGTATGGAGTATCTGGAACCTATGAAATTAGCATCAAGGCAGTTGATGAAGATCGTATTCTATTCGAATATTCCAATAATTCCATTGTGAATTGGCGTCCGAACGCCTCTTTTGTAAGACCTAAATGGGGCATTTATCGGAGCTTGATTAATGCGCAAGACCTTAGGGATGAAACCTTGTGGTATGCAGATTTTAGTATAGAAGAATTGTAATAGCAATGTACACCATGATGAGGGTGTAGTTCTGCCTATTCAGTCACCCTTTTGGGCTAAGTACACTGTAAAATAAATTCCTTAGCATTTTGAAGCCATCTTTTGACCAATATCTTCGTTGTGTACTCGCCTTGGTAGCTAAGGCTACCAGGCTGCGCCACGCCTTGATCTTTGCCAAAATCTTGACTTCAAAACATCAAATAACTTAATTTACAGTGTACAAAGTAACGATCAAAAATTAACTTATTGATTTGTGGCGAAATCTTTTATCCCAATACTGCGCCTGCCTGCCGAAGTTTCGGCGCAGGCAGGTTAAAAAGCCTCGCTAATGCCCTGCATTAGCTGCGTTTTTTGCCTTGTCTTGAAAAAAAATCTTCTCGGCCAAAATGCCATACTTATTCTTTGTCCGTTACTAAGTGAAATTTTAAAAAATGAAGAATCTACTATTATTACTTGGATTGTTAGTTATACTGGTTGCTTGTCAGCCCTCCACCAATGGTGGACAACAGATGGTGAAAAATAATACAGAACTAGCTGCGGCTATTACCGATGCCCAAGCGGGCGACGAAATCGTCATGGCTAATGGTGTCTGGGAAGATATCGAAATCCGCTTTACGGGAAAAGGTGCAAAAGGGCAACCCATCATGCTCCGGGCGGAGACTCCAGGAGAAGTGATGATCCAAGGAAAATCTGATTTGAAATTGGGTGGAGAATACTTGATTGTGGAGGGCTTACATTTTACGAATGGCTATTCGCCTTCTAATGCCGTGATAGAATTTGCGCTTAGTAAAGATCAATTAGCGAATCATTGTCAAATTAAGAATTGTGTCATCACCGACTACAACCAATTACAACGGAACTTAACCGATATTTGGGTGCAATTTCACGGGCGGTATAATGAACTCAGTCAGTGCTACATCGCTGGAAAGTCTAATCGGGGGCCTACGGTTCGAGTCAGTTTGGCGGGCAATGCTTCGATCAAAAATTATCATCAAATCGTTCGGAATCATTTTGGCCCTCGACCACCAAAAGGAGGACCAAGCGCAGAGACCATTCAGATCGGTAATAGCTTTACCTCAATGGCACCCAGCTATACCTTAGTAGCCAACAACCTATTTGAAGAATGTGACGGTGAAGTAGAGGTGATCTCTAGTAAAACCAACTTCAATGAATTCAGAAATAATGTTTTTTACAAAAGTGAAGGCTCCCTGGTCACCAGACATGGGAATTACTGTATCGTAGATGGCAACTATTTTATTGGTGATGAAGCCTCCAAGCAGGTAGGCGGCGTTCGCCTTATCGGCACAGGACACTGGGTAACCAACAATTATTTCTACCAACTCCAAGGAGAAGTTTTCAGAAGTCCGCTAGCGGTGATGAATGGTATTCCAAAATCACCATTGAATAGATATATCCAAGTGACCGATGTGGTAGTGGCGCATAATACCTGGATTGATTGTGTTTCACCCTGGCAGTTTGGCGTTGGATCGAATATAGATGAAGCAGATGTATTACCAGCTTCTGAAATCCGCTCTGCTCGCCCTATTCGCACCGAGGTAGCCAACAATTTGATCTACAATACAAAGGGAGATGCTGCTCCTATTGTGGCGCATGACCAGTTGGACGGGATTCGTTTCGAGAGCAACCTGATCAATAATCAAGGGCTCGACTTTGAATCAGTCGATGGGCTGAAGCAAGCTTCTTTTGAGCTGACCAAGCTAAACGATTTTTTATATACACCTTCTGCCAATCTTCCAGAGATGGATTTATATAATGGCTTTGATTTCGATCAGATCACAAAAGATTTATTTGGTGCTGCGCGATCAGAAAATAATAGCGTAGGAGCTATTGGTAAAAGCCCAGGGGCTGATCCGAATATTTTGGATCCCTCGAAATACGGACCAGACTGGTATACTGCCGAAGCCTCGGCAGCGGAAGGCGAAACCCATACCATCAACTCTACCAAGACTTTGTTGGAAGCCCTGCAAGCTGCTAAGCCTGGCGATAGAATCAAGTTGGAGGCGGGCAATTATGAAGTCGCTTCCTCTCTGAGGATTGACAAAGCCTTAAGCCTTGAGTCGGCTGATCCAGCCGAAAAAGCTACGATTATATATACGGGTGCTGCTGAAACGCCAGCCTTTGAAATGCATCCAGGAGGAGCCTTAAATTTAAAAAGTATAAATCTCAAAGGGAGTAAGGGGCAATACGCATTTGCTAGTTTGAAAGAAAAGATGTCCAGCCTTTACAATTTAAGTCTAGAGGATTGTATGGTTAGCAATTTTGGCTTTATCCTCAAAGCGTATAAGTATTCCTTTGCGGAGTTTATTGACTTGCGCTTCACTACCTTCAAAGATTGTCAGAATGGTTTAGAATTGTCTGAGGAAAGGGAAGACAAGGGAGAATACAACGCTGAAAATATCTTTATTGATCAGTGTGTTTTTGAGGGTATAGAAAAGAATGTTATCGATTACTACCGAGGTGGCTACGATGAGTCTACGGTAGGGGGCAATTTAGTGCTCACCAATAGTACTTTTAGCAACTGTGGCGCAAAAGAAGAAAATGGCATCTTGATCAATACCTATGGTATTATCAATGTAGACCTTTCAGGAAATACCTTTAAGAATAACAAAGTAAGTCTGGTAGCGCGCCTATGGGGTGCCAAGAATAATACTCAATCGAATAATACCCTCACGAATTCGGGCCGCCTTATTACGGAGCAGAACTTGAAGCTTAATTTACTGTACTAGTACACAGCTTTTTGGGTGGATGATTAGGATTTAGCAAAATACTTTGCGGGCTCCTTTTCGAAGCTGACCTTGCAGCCATCGCAGCAGAAGTAGACTTTTTCGCCTTCAAAGTCAAGGACGTGTTTGGCTGTACTTTTTTGTACTGGAATATTACATACTGGGTTGTATCTACCGCCCATTTTAGTCAAGTTGACGGTCCCTCAATCACAATTAGTAGGGCTACATGTCCCAATCCCGAATCTTCGTACTATTTGCAGATATCAATACTTTGGGAGGTGTATTTGGATCTGGGTTGGCCCAAGTACCATTTATTTTTTTGACAAATTGGTATTAAATTAATCTTAGATAGAAGTAGTTTATAGCTTGATCAATGACGTTGAAAGAGACTTAGATGTTCGCTGGAAAAGGAAGAAGATAAGGGGTCGTACCTTAGAAGTCGATTCCAACTTGGAGGAACTTTCCCTATCTTTGCGGAGTATAATGAGGAATCGCTCCTTAGCAAAAACAGTTGGAGGGCTTTAAAAAATAATGAACTATGAAATTTGAGGATTATCCTATCCATCCAGCCATCAAGAAAAGCCTGAGCAAAATGGGTTTTGTTCGCCCTACCGATATTCAGTACAAAGCTATTCCCTCTATTTTGAAAGGAGAAGATGTATTGGCGATTGCTCAAACGGGGACTGGTAAAACAGCCGCCTTTGGGATACCCGTCGTTCATCTTTTACAAAAACGAAAAAAAAAGCAGCGACAAAATGGTGTCTTTTGTATCGTGATGGTGCCTACGCATGAGTTGGCGATACAGATTACGGAAGTGTTTCAGCAAATCGGACAACACACAAGAGTGACCGCCCTCAGTATCATTGGAGGGGTGGATCAAGAACCACAAATTGCCCAACTAAAAGCTGGTGTCGACATCTTAATTGCTACTCCGGGGCGACTCTTTGACCTCAAAAGTCAAGGCTATCTTCGATTAGATCATGTAGATATGCTTATTCTGGACGAGGCTGATCACATGTTGAACTTGGGTTTTATCAGAGACATTCAGGAACTCATTCGGGTATTACCTCGACGGCGGCAGACTTTGTTTTTTTCGGCAACCATAGATAAGAAAATCAAAAAACTGGCGTACTCCTTGGTGCGTAATGCCATTCGGATTCAGATCTCGCCTAAAGATCCTGTAGCCAAAAATATCAACCATAATATAGCTTTCATTGAGATGGACCACAAGCGTTTCTTTTTGGAGCGTGCGGTCACCGAAAATAAAGAAAGTAAGTTTTTGGTGTTCGTGCGTACGAAAGTTCGAGCAGAAAGAGTCATGAAAGCGATGGAGCGCGTTGGTATAAAAAGCTTGACCTTTCACGGAGATAAAGAGCAAGATGAGCGACTGGATGCGCTCAATCAGTTTAAAGAGGGAGCTACTAAAATACTCATCGCCACCGATGTAAGTGCCCGGGGAATTGATGTGCCAGATGTAGATTTTGTGGTTAATTATGACTTGCCAGATCAGGCAGAGAACTATGTGCACCGAGTAGGACGTACTGGTCGAGGACGGAAAAAAGGGGAGGCCATTTCTTTTTGTAGTGAAGGTGAAAAACCATTATTAGAAGCTATAGAAGCATTTCTAGGCCACCCGATTCCTATTTTAGAGATTGATAAATTGTCTTATAAAGATACCCTCCTCATTGAGCAAGATCGAAATTCAGACATAGATGCCTTAATGCGAGCAATAGAAGAGGAAAAGAATTGGAAGAAAAACAAAAGGAAAAACCGAAAGCGAAAGAAGTAATAGCAAAATGAATGACAACTACATGAAAGGCCTTTTTAGGTTAGGGCAAACGCCTTAAAATTAAAACAAAACCGTTTAGAATTATTGTAGAAGAATAGCATCCGTTTGCCGCTTTAGGCTTTCCCTAAGCCGCTACTGGTTTTAGAGAGGACGTCAAATCAACCTTGCTTGCTACTTTGGCAAATTTTTCTAACTTTAAAAGGGAGTAAGTAGCACTTTGTGAAAGAGAGTATCAGAAAACGGGGAGTGTGATGGAAGCAATCTCCATCTTAGGCAATTGATACATAAAAATTTTAAAACCCATGCTAAAATTCTTTCGACGCATCCGTAAACGCCTGCTGGACTCTGGTAAAATTCGAAAATATTGGCTTTATGCTTTTGGTGAGGTATTACTTATCGTCATTGGTGTACTGATCGCTCTGTACCTGACCAACTGGAATGATAAGCGAAAGGAGAATGCTTTTGTAGAGAAAACGCTTATAGAGATTCAGAGTGAATTAAATGATCTTTCTCCAAGATTTAAATATTGGTCGAAGAGATTAGAAAAAAGGACGGCTAGAGTAAGCCGACTGGACAGTTTGTTAAAAGAAGAAATGCCCCCGTATACCCCCGCCTTAGATACCTTATTTGGAGCAGTTTGGGGCATTGAATATGGGTACTTTGAAAGAGCCGCTTATGATGAATTGAAAGCAGCTGGACTGGAACTCATCGATGATGATGCCTTAAGAAAGGAACTGAAAGTTCTTTTTGAGGGGATTTTTATGGGTGCCAAAGCAGTTGAGCAAATGGAATATGATCTGAATTTTAATTTCATCACCCCTTTTTATATGGCCAATTTTCATTCTTTTCAATTTAGAGTAGTAAGTAAACCCATCGATTATCCAGCCCTTTGGGAAGGTAAGGAATACCAGAATGTGGTACATTATCGGCTACTTACTTTTGGTAATGCGGCAGGTAATTATAAGGCAACGCTGGCGAGTATAGCAAAACTACAGGAAATGATAGATGCATATCTGGGATCAAGATAACATCGGAGGTTTCATGTATAGTTCGCTACCTAAGTGATTTCAATTATCGTTTTATCGTATCCAGTAATTAAAGTACTTCTCTGAAAATGGTATCTTTAAACAAGCCTACTGTTCCTCTGAAAAGCCGAGTGGCAAAACGGGTAGTTTATCAGAAATAAAAAAAATCTCACATTGAAAATATTTCGAAGGATTAGGCAGAAATTACTGGATAAAGGGCGTATCAGAAAATACTCGCTGTATGCCATAGGGGAAATCCTGCTCGTTATGATTGGAATCCTACTTGCCTTACAAGTAAATAATTGGAATGAAGCAAAGAAAGAAAAAAAATTAGAATTCAAGCTATTACAAGGCCTAAAGTCCGATTTGAATGGGTCAATAAATGATATGGGAGTGGTTTTGGAAGTAGATTCGATTATGGTAAGTAAGGGAGAACGGTTACTCCGTATTCTTGAAGATGAGACTTCAACTTATCAGGATTCAATGGCCCAATTGTTTGGATGGATAGAAATATGGGAGCCATTTGAACCCAGAATGATGACCTATGAAAACTTAAGATCCTTAGGATATGCTGTAATCACAAATGATACCTTACGGTCTAATATCATTTACTTGTTTGATAATGGATATGCAATGCATAAAACACTTTCCAGTACTGTGGTAAGCATTTTACCGAATCAAGTCGACATGATTACTAAGTACTTAAGAACAGGTCAAAATATTTTGCAAAAGCAACCCAATGACTTTGAAAAAATTAAAAAGGACAACGAGTACCTTAATTACCTGAGTTGGATCGTTGCTGCTCGAAAATCCACGATGGGTGCTTCCCGGAATACTTTAAGGAAAATGATTAAGGTAAGGAACCAAATTGATCAAGAACTGAATGCAAGAGTTGACATGGAAGAATAAGAAAAGCCTTCCATAAGACGCATAAGCTGTAGGATCAAATACTATTTTCTACTAAACTCTGATACCGTTCTTTGGGATGCTAGATCCAACTGGTCGAGGGCTATTTCTGTAGAAAAAGAAAAACAGCCTACGGTAAAACAGTTGGAGAAATTCTCCAAGCAGGTACATGTTCCATTTGGTTACCTATTTCTAGATAGCCCTCCCACAGAGCCTCTACCTATTCCTTTTACAGATACAATAGGAATGATGCGAGAATTAGGTGTTAGGTTCTATAATTATGTAAAGGTAGAGAGGCTAATCTGTTTTGTTATCTTGTGATTCCGATAAGGTCTCCCGTTCCTGAAGAGCGGACAGCATAATTTTTAGTTTAAAACCTGAACTAAATTGTTCTGCGTTTTCTTTTCCTAATCAGGGCTAATTTATGGGTTTTACCAGCTAAGTACAGTCCAGATAATAATACGAATAAAGCTTATGAAGCAAATTCTCGTGGGGACCTCAAAAGGCTTGGTGGTTTTTGAAAAAGATGCTGGATGGCAGATTCAATCCATTCACTTTCTTGGATTTCCTATTGCTTTCGTTTATGTAGATGAGCGAAGCGATACGTGGTGGGCCGGATTAGCTCATCGGCATTGGGGTCCAAAGCTCCACCGCTCTACCAATCAGGGGAAAAGCTGGGATGAACTCGCCGTACCCCAATATCCAAAAGAAAATGGAGAAGCAGTAGTACTGAGAAAACTGTGGTGTATGCAGCATGCCGGGAATGACCGACCAGGCGAACTCTGGTTAGGGACCGAACCTGGAGCTTTATTTCACTCCAAGGACAATGGCGACCACTTTGAATTGGTGAAAGGTTTATGGGAGCATCCATCGCGGACCAATGTGATGCAGTGGTTTGGGGCAGGTAGAGATTTACCTTTTTTGCATTCTATCGTTGTAGATCCTGTAGATAGCAACCATCTCTATATCGCGGTAAGCTGTGCCGGCGTCTTTGAGTCTAAAGATGGTGGAGAAAGTTGGGTGCCTAAAAATCAGGGCCTAATTGCAGCCTATCTGCCCAACCCAAGGGCGGAGCTAGGCCACGACCCACATTTGTTATTGCAAACGCATAAAGATACCAAAGTACTTTGGCAGCAAAACCACTGCGGAGTTTTTCGGACGACGGACGGTGCAGCATCTTGGGATAATATCTCTGATGAGCAAGGTTTGGCTAATTATGGATTTGGTCTAGCCATTGATCGAGATGAGCCACTAAGGGCCTGGGTGATTCCTGCTATAAGTGATGAAATGCGGGTAGCCAAAGACTTGGCCTTGGTCGTGAGCTATACCCAAGATGGCGGGAGAACTTGGAAAGCTCAAAGGACGGGCCTACCCCAGCAAAATAGTTTTGATATTGTTTTTCGACATGCTTTGCAGTACAAAGACGGTTTATTGGCATTTGGAACTAATAACGGGAATCTGTATATATCAGAGAACGATGGGCAGGAATGGCAACATATCCATAGCAACCTTTCTCGAATAGATAACCTTATTATCATGTAGAAAACGCTCCAAAAAATGATGCAGGAAATTTTAAGTAAGGCAGAGAAAAGGCGTTATGCGCGACATTGTGTACTACCTGAATTTGGGCAAAAGGGACAGGAAAAACTCAAGCAAGCCAAAGTACTGGTAGTTGGTGCTGGAGGTTTGGGGAGTCCTATGCTCTTATACCTCGCCGCGGCTGGAGTAGGGCACATCGGTATTATTGATGACGATGTAGTCGATCTCTCGAATTTGCAAAGACAAGTATTATATACTGTCGATGATATTGGCAAGCCCAAAGTAGCCATTGCGAAACAGCGGATGCTTGCACTCAATCCTCATCTTGAGATTACAACCTACCAAACGCGCCTGAATATTGATAATGTCATGTCTATCATAGAGCCCTATGATATTGTAGCAGATGGTACCGATAATTTCCCCACCCGCTATTTGGTGAACGATGCCTGTGTTTTGGGAGGGAAAATCAACGTCTACGCCAGTATTTTTAGGTTTGAAGGGCAGGTGGCTGTATTTAATTATGCGTATTCGGATGGAAAACGAGGCGTCAATTATCGAGATCTATTCCCCGAACCACCAGACCCCGATGCGGTACCCAACTGTGCCGAGGGTGGTGTATTGGGCGTGCTGCCAGGTATCATAGGTAGCCTTCAGGCCAACGAAGTCATCAAAGTGGCCGCTGGCGTGGGGGAGGCTTTAGCGGGGCGGTTATTTTTATTTGATGCAGCCAGTTTTACGACCCGAGTACTAAAAATTCCGAAAAATCCAGACCTGAAAATTGAAAGCCTAGCAGCTTTAGCAACGTACTGCGCCCTCCCAGAGAAAGATTATCGCGATATCAATGTGGAGCAGTATCAATCCTGGTTGGAGAATAGAGTCGAGCACTTTCTACTCGATGTACGCGAGCCGCACGAATACGAGTCGCATGACATGGGCGGCACCTTAATACCTTTAGGAAAGCTAAAAGACCAAATTGCTACCATACCAAGAGATCAAAAGGTACTAATCCACTGTAAAAGTGGAGCCAGGAGTGTACAAGCAATTCGCTTGTTACAATCAGAATATGGATTCGAGAATTTATATAATCTTGCAGGTGGTATTCTAGCTTGGGAAAGTTTATTGGAGGCGTGATTCTTCAATCGCCAGCCTGCATCATACCAATTAGTACCTAGCTCCATCAACACTGGCCTTTAGTCGATGGGATAGACTTCTCGCCCAGGAATGTTTATGCCATAAAAAAACAGCTACTTCCAATCAAGGAAATAACTGTTTGACGTTTGGTGGTCCCACCTGGAATAGAATCTGAAATATAAATTGTTGGTTATTAAGGATTTGTAGAGGTAAATGTTTCTTGTGAGAAAAATGTGAGAACGGAATGAAGTCTTTTAGGCATCAAAACCTTGTTTGAGTAAATTGAATAAGGCTTTATTAACGTAATAATTGCTTTTGCCCAGCTTAATTTTTTCTAGCAGTTCTAATTTTACCAGTTGATTGAGATAGGTGGCTGCTGTATTTCGATGTACCCCTAAGACCTGCTCAATGAATGTAATTTTAGTATAGGGGTGTTGAAAGAGATTCTCTAGTAGCTCCTTTCGGTAAAAATTAGTCTGTGTTTTAATAATATCTTTATAGTGTTGCATTAATTGCCGCATTTCTTTAATGAGGGCTACTGAACGGTAAGCCGTTAACTCCACTCCCTGTAGCATATATAGTATCCATTCTTCCCAGAGGTCTTCTTCTCGCACACCTTGTAATAGTCGATAATATTCGCTCTTGGTTTGTATAATATATTGACTCAAGTATAAAACAGGGATGTCTAGCAGCCCTTCTTTGACTAAGTAGAGTATGTTAATAATACGCCCTGTTCTTCCGTTGCCATCATAAAAAGGATGGATACTTTCAAATTGAAAGTGAATGATTGCCATTTTGATTAGAGGATCTAAGTCCTCATCTAAAGAACCATTAATATATTTTTCAAGATTGGACATTAGGTCGATGATCTGCTGAGGATCTTGGGGAGGTTCGTAAATGGTCTGTCCAAGTTGATTTTTCAGGCTAGTTCCTGGCAGCTTTCTGAATCCAGCATTATTTTTTTCTAATGCCTTTTGTATAACTAGAATCGTACGATTAGTTAAAAGACCATGTTTTTTTACTTCCTCATATCCGTTAAGAAGTGCTTCTACATAATTTTGTACTTCTTTAGTTGCAGGATTTGAATAGTTTGCATCTATTTCAGCTCTGAACAACTCATCATTGGTAGTAATGATGTTTTCTACTGCAGAACTATCTTTTGCCTCCTGTAAGCCAAGTGTACTTAATAGGATGTGTTCATTAGGAATGGTTTTCGCTTCGCCTTTTAATTCTGCTAGCGCTCGTGAAGCTTTTATGAGTTGGGTAACAATACTTTTCTTATAGAAGTCTCTTTCGGTAGGGAGTGATGTAACTTGGTATTGTTTTTCTGGCATAATCTTTAATTACAGGCACAATAATATGCATAAAATTGTATGCGTCTGAGTTTCGTGCACAATAAATATGAAAAAAATGTGCATGTCATGGTTTTATGCACAAAAATGGGATACTATGAATCATAAAGACCTGCTTCTTCGTCAGCTTGCATCATTTCTATCAACAGGCGCTCCTGCTTTTCTTTCATCGCCTTTTTGTAGGACATAACATCTTCTACCTTCACACGGCGATGCTTACCTACTTTAGTGTATGGAATAGCACCTTCTTCTAGCAGTTTAACAAAATGTGGTCTTGAACAACCAATCAGATCAGCTGCTGCCTGTGTGGTCATTTCTGCTGCTAAAGGAACTATAGAAATGGATTTACCTTCGGCGGTTGCTTCGAGTATTTGTGCCAATAGCTTGAGTGCTTTTAATGGGATTTTAATTCGTTCACTTGTTTCTTCAATTTCAATTTCTGGGTTGGCATCGTGCACCTCTTCAAGCGTTGAAGCAAGTACCCGAAAAGACTCCATAGCGACTCTTTGTTCCTCCTTGGTAGGCTTTTCAAGCGTTTGAAATTCCATAGTCAGTTTATTATATTTTCAAATATAAACGAAATAAACGAAACAATGGTTCTTTTTTGCATTTAAATAAAGATAGGTTAGGTGAATTGGTAGGAGACGTGTTTGTGAAGTTTAGTTTTTAATCCAGTTCTCATCACAGATAGTTTAGCTTTTTAATAAAAATCACAAGCGCCTCGATTTCCTTGGGTGATAACTTTCTTACCTCTTGATGATAAAGACTTCGCTTCTTCGATTTTTGGCCAAACTCTTCTAGTAGGTTAGCATATAATATTTTCCCATTGGATTTTTCTTCCAGCATCTCTCTCATAGAAATGATACCTTCATATCTAATTCCAGGTGCATGGCAGACATAACAATTTCTTTTTGCTAAATCCCTATCACTAGCAATGAATCTTCTGTTAAGGTTTGGAATGTACGCGCACCCAAATAGAAGAATCCCTGATATTTTTAATAGTGTACCTCGTTTTATTTTCATTAGTATATATCTAAAGCGCCGCTTTCTAAGCAAATTCAACCATTCATACTAAAAGACACCCCTATTGACTATTAAACACCAATATTTATCATTATAATTATTGCTGACATATTTATTCCCTTATCCTCAGTACGCTGTTGTGCTAATGCCCCTTTTGGAAACTCCTTTATCTTTAATGTTTGGCATTATGGATGTACTGTGTAACCTTAGTTTAAATGCAACTAGACGAAAAATTAAAACAACTCCGTCGCTTAGATGATCTTATCCGTCGCAAAGCAACAGGTACTCCTGATCAACTCGCTACAAAATTGGAAGTATCTCGCCGCACCGTTTTCCGATTAATAGAATATTTAAAAATGTTTGGTGCCCCAATTGCTTATTGTGGATACAAACAGCGCTACTATTATTTAGAAGAAGGTTAGCGTCTGATATTTTAAGGACTCTTTAGTCCATCCATTTCTCTCCACCGGGAATAGACTAAATCTTGTCTATTCCCGATTTTTTTTCAAAAAAATGTAAAGTGCCAAATTTTGGCACTGGATGCCTGTATGTTTGTCATGTAATCAATCAACAGTAATGGAGAAACAACAAATTCAAAGGAGACAATTTTTGGGAGCAGGTGCTGCAACCATCGGCACTTTATTTCTACCTACTGTTGCTCGATCAGAAACAAAGGAAGAAATACCAGCAGCTGGCCTTAGTGCTTATGTTACAGAAAGTGGCCACATGCTCAAGGGCGGATTGTTTTTGATGGGCATGCTGATCACTAAAAATCAAGGAGCGGTACACGAAAAGAAATTCCAACAATTCAGAGAGACTTACAGCTATCGTTCTAGATTGAATTACAAAGATGGAGATCGCTACAAAGTAGACTTTGCGAAAGCCTGTATCGACTATTTTGCAAGCAATAAACGTATTGGTTTTATTGCCTATTACCAAAAACAAACTGATCCTTCGGATATGGCAGAAGAGGGTAAAGTCAATCAATCTAAAAAACAAATCCGCCGGGCCAAAGTAAGATTGGTAAAGAAAATGGTTAATGCCACCGGCTTAAACATCAATAAGATCATTGTAAAAAGCCAATCGCCTTACGGCCCATCAGCCAAGTTCAAGAAGAATTTTACCGATGAAACCAGCTATGTTTTGGATGCTAAAGATGTCCGCTTCGGAGATGACTTACTCCAATTTGCGAGCTTCCTCGGAGGGTGTATCTACGGTGATATCCAACAAAAAACAAGAAATAAAACCAAACTAGAACTCACGAACTACCTCAAAGAACAACTCGGCGTGACCTCTTTCGATCAGCCATCTGTGACGGTAGGCAACAAGCTAGTACTAGTAGAAATATAAAGATAAAAATTAATGGAGCCATTCATTCATTGGCTCATTCGAAAAAATAAAGCTGGCACCTTATACACAATGGACGCATCGGGTCCGCAAGCGAAGTATTTTAGTATGTGCAATACTATGATTGTGATAAGGGCCAGTTTTTTCTCCCATTCCTCATTTTAAGATCACTGCAATGCCGAAAAAGATCACACTATTACTAATTCTTCTTTGGAGTTGGGTCCTACCCTCTCAAGTGATTGGCCAAGGTGTTGGTGATTTAGGTAGAGCCCAACCTTGCGAATCTGTCGAATACGGTGACCCTATCGTAAAAATTATTGCAGTATATAATCCAGGAGGTAGTCCAGATGGCGAATGGTTTCGGATAAAAGTAGTGGGCTATCCAGATGATGAGAGCCGCTTGGTAGACCTATCAGGCTGGATTATTGACGATAATAATGCGGCTAGCGTAGATGTAGGTAATGAGCCAGGACACATCCGACTGGGGTCTTGCTTTAAAGACATACCCGCAGGTACAGAAATTACCTTCAGTAATGGTGGTGGGGTGAATGTGAGTGGCTGGAATTGTGATGCCATCGAAGGAGCAGAAGGTATTCCCAACCACGCCAATCCCAGCTATAATGGGGCGAGCTACAGTAGTGGCGGCACCTGGGACGAATTAATCCCTATGCGCAATTGGGGTGATGTGATACAAATCAGAAATGCAGAGAAGCGGGTCATCGACATGGTCGGCTGGGGAGGAGATGTGGGCGGACAGTTGCTGAGTTTTCCAGTTCCAGAGGAATTATTAATGATTGACGAAAATGTGTGTGATAACTGTAACTATATCGGAGACCCCATCGAGTTGTGCGAAGGAGACGAAGTCATTTGGGAACCTTTAGAACTCGTCGAAGAGCTAAGGGCCAACGGCCGTTTTATCGACAGCCCTACCGAAGCATATCCAGAAGCCTCACCGACGCAGCCTTACATCTGCTCCAATCAAAATGCCCACCTCACGCGTAAAATCATCAGGAATGGTTGTGGTGAAGGAGAGGAAGAAGATAACTATAATATTGAGACTCTTACGGTAAATATTGTTGGACCACTAACCATTTGCTCCGGAGAATCTGCTGAGCTATGTGCGCAGGTATATGGAGATGTGGCTTCCTACCAATG
Organism: Saprospiraceae bacterium; assembly: GCA_042095835.1. Classification (GTDB taxonomy): domain Bacteria; phylum Bacteroidota; class Bacteroidia; order Chitinophagales; family Saprospiraceae; genus DATFKA01. The sequence goes on along the minus strand of JBELML010000016.1, from coordinate 1,373 downwards.
GTCTAATGGAGAAACAACTCCCTGTATCAATGTGACAGAGGGAAGAACCTACAGCGTAACGGTTACTGGGTCCTATGGATCGCAAGCGGAGGATGTTTTTGAACTGAATGTTCTGCAAGCAGAATATGATGTATACAGTTCTTACAATTTTTGTGATGATCAGCAGGTAGAATTGACTGCTCATTCCAACTTGCCTGATGTAATCTATCATTGGTCGACAGGGGAAACAAGTCAACAAATCCAGGTCAATGAAATTGGTACGTACACTGTGACTATAACTGAACCCAATTATGGATGCTCAGAGGTAGTAAGTGTAACACCTGTCTTTTCAGCCGAAGATCACTCTTTATTACAACTTGGCCCCGAGGATGTTATTTACAATCCTGATGATCCTGTATTTTTAACACTAGCCAGCATCCCACTTTGGATCAAGGGGATCATTTGGACTTTGCCCGATGGTAGTACAATTATTGGTCGAGACCAAACTATTGAAGTTACAGGTCCAGGGTTATACACCGTGGAAGTCTATACCCGAGCAGGATGTGTGAAAACACTATCGGTTGTTGTACGAGAAGATGAACAAAATGCTGACCTACTTGATGCAATAATTACCGGACCCGAGTTCATCTGTACGAATACGGTTGTTGATTTATGTACTCAAACATTGACGGGTACAGTTACCCAATATATCTGGTCAACCGGAGCTACTGCATCCTGCATTGCTGTCGATGCTCCAGGTACCTATTCAGTGACGGTATCCGATGAGCAAGGACAGAGCAAGGTCCTCTCTCACACTATTCTCTCCGCTGAGCTTAATGCCCAAATCAAAGCCAATACGGATGATTTTTGTACGAATGGCCAGGTGCAACTCTACGTAGAAGCATTAGGCCAAGGACATATCTATCAATGGTCAAGTGGCGAGACCAGCCCACAAATCTACGTCTCCGAAGTAGGATTGTATGAAGTGACGGTCACCGAATTGACTACTGGTTGTATCGATATAGCGTACTACAACAATCGTCTTGAGCCGGAAGAACTCACAGCACTAGAAATTTTACCGAGTAATCCCGTCTTTCACCCATTGGAAAATCGCTACCTCAGTATCAAAGATATCCCGACCTGGGCAAACATGATCACCTGGTACAAACCCGATGGGACGAGTAGGCAACAAGAAGAGCTTCTTCTCGACCAAGGAGGTTTACATACATTGGAAGTGGTCAGCCACCAAGGTTGTACAACTCGGGTGGAGATTGAGGTAGGCACAACGACCTACGAACGCGTACAAGACTGCGACGGCATAGGACTCCAAGAGATAGGCATACCCGAATCACATTGGCCAGAAGGGACCAGTTGTTTTGGTTGGGAACCAGAAG
>JBELML010000015.1:0-77630 GCA_042095835.1 Saprospiraceae bacterium | reverse complement strand
TGGGCGGCAAAAGAACAAGTAAAGATGTTTAATTTATTATTGACTCATTCCTTAGCACCAAAAAGAAAGAGCCATCCTGAAAAAATCAGCATGACTCTTATTAGCATTAATTTGGTTTTAGCCTATCGCGTAGTTGTTAAATAATCTTTCCTTGTCCATCGGAAATATACAATTGCAGAGATAGCAGGAATTACCGCAAAGCAAATAATGCCTATTCCATCCGCTATATCATGTGGTAAGCTAGCCATCATCTCATTGATGAAGAAATCGTGTTTACTCATGCTCAACATCAATCCACTACCGAAGAGACCTGCTATTAAGGCAAAAACTCGATAGCGGTAAGCATTAAGTGCCACTCCTTTCACCAGTGCTGAAAATACCTGCCAAGCACCTAATGCTGGTGCAAAAATTATTAGTGGAAGCATTAAAGGTGAGGTAGCAACCAAAAGAATGATTAGAAAAATTTGGATGTAATAATCCGCTTTGATGAATGTAGTTGTCATAGGATTTCGTTTAAGTGCTGATCAAGTATTTCTGTAGAGGCTAGAAATATTGATCAGCGATGTAAAAATGGGTTATGAATGAATCTCAACTTAATCGCTAATGCTGCTTACACCTTCAATATAAATCATTTTTTCAAAACTTTCAATCTTTTCTGAAAATTAATTTTCTTTCTTAACCGAACCGATTTATAGTACAATTTGTATATTAGTTACTAAATCAATTAGAATATGCTATTCGTTGCAGATAGTGCTAAAAGTAAGATCGTAGAAATTAGAGGTCAAGAGAATTACGGAGAAGACTACTTCGTCAGGGTTTCAGTGACTAGTGGCGGCTGCTCTGGCCTATCCTATAATATGGAGTTCGATAATGAGTCTCGACCAGATGACCAAATCTTCGAAGATAATGGGGAGAAAGTGGTCACCGATTTGAAGAGTTTCCTTTACCTATGTAATACCGTCTTAGAATTTTCAGGTGGATTAGATGGAAAAGGCTTTGAATTTAATAATCCAAACGCTTCTCGGACTTGTGCTTGTGGGGAGAGTTTCTCCGTTTAAGGTCGATCCATCCTATTGACCTGTAGTGGTAGCGATTTTTATATCAACCCAACTTTATGAACCGAATCGGCTTTGATGCCAAAAGGTTATTCAACAACTTTACTGGTCTAGGCAATTATAGCCGGACTTTAGTGAAAAACTTGATGTACTATCATCCGGAGTATGAATGCTTTTTATATACACCATCGGTTCAAAAGAATCAGGATACTCAATCGTTTCTCAATAATCCATCCTATTCTATTCAGACGCCCGGTCGCTTTGAAAAGACTGGATGGCGATCTTATCGTGTACGCCACCAACTCAGCAGACATAAAATCGATCTCTATCACGGTTTGAGTAATGAAATCCCCTTGGGATTAAAGCGAAAGCCTTTCCCTGTGATAGTGACCATCCACGATTTAATTTACAAACACTTTCCTAAGCAGTACCCAAGCTCAGATCGATTTTTTTACGATCAAAAAACGAGGTACGCCTGCAAAAACTCAGACATAGTCGTTGCTATTTCAGCATCTACCAAGCAAGATTTAATCCAGTTTTACCAGGTTCCAGAAGAAAAAATCAAGGTTATTTACCAATCTTGTGCTGAGCATTTTTTCCAAGAAAAATCGGAGGCACTCATTGAGAAGATCACGCAAAAATACCAATTGCCCTCCGAATATATGCTGTACGTCGGCTCGATCACGGAGCGTAAAAACCTGCTCAATATCATCAAGGCCATGAAACTCCTGCCCAAAGACATGGACTTGCCTTTCGTAATTGTAGGTGGCGGCAAAGGCTATAAACAAACGGTATTAGAATATATCCACGAACATCAATTGGAGCAGTACATTCACTTTATCCAACCAGATAATGAAGACCTACCGTTCATCTATCAGAAAGCAGAACTGTTTCTCTATCCTTCTTTGTTTGAGGGCTTTGGCATCCCAATAATTGAGGCCCTTTTCAGCAAAACACCAGTGATCACCTCCAATTGTTCTTCCATGCCAGAAGCTGGCGGACCCGATTCTTTTCTTATCAATCCAACTGATCCTGGTGAGATTGCTTATGCGATTGATAAAACCCTATCTGATAGTAAATTTAGAGATCAAATGGTAGAAAAAGGGTATACCTATGCCCAACGATTTAAAGGAGAGGTCTTAACTGAAAAACTGGTCAGCGTATACGATCAATTGCTTTGACGAAGACCTTAATTCAGATCCGCCGTATTATTGACATCTCCTGCTTTGATCCCAATAATATCAAAATCATCAATATCGCTTGATGCTTCTGGAATTGATAGGGTAAATCCTCCACTGGCGATGCCCAGGAATGGATTACTAGCATCATTGAAGGTCGTATTGGCTGCCAAAAAAGACCAGGTCGCTACATTATCAAAATTGATATTGATACCCAGAATGACCTTTTGCGTCTGAATGAGATCCAAAGTAGAAATGCTATTCGACTGGTTGACATCAGCGGCTAGCATTTGATAGGGCGATTGAAAAAGGTCAATATTCAAGACATGTTTACGCATCTGGATTAAATCTAAAACGGATAAGCCATTACCAGCTTCATCGGTTTTAGTTGCACTAATTTGGTAGGTCTCCCCGGCAACGATATTACTAAAGCTGTATTGACCTTGTGCGTCCGTCGTTGTTGCCAGCGACAATCCATTATTAACTCCCAGGATTTGTATTTGAGTACTCGGAATGGGGTCTCCACCATCAGTGAGCACAATGCCACTCAAGGTAATACCTGTATTGTTTTGACTTTCTCTTCCATCGCTTGTTTCTGCGCCAGTATCGTCAGGATCGAGCCAATCCTTCAATCGAGAAGCACTATTACCGCCACCCTCCCAGGATAGAGATAAGCGCCCAAACCAAGCTTGCGCATTATCACAGGCGGCATTCCCACCGTGTAATTGTCCGACCACTCGATTGTTTTGATCTATTAGAGGTGCGCCGCTAGAATTTACCTCAAAGGTGCCATCTGTCCAGTCTACCTCAAAATGGTGTTGAGCGGGTGTAGTTACCGCATTATTCCAATTGATTTGGCCTCCAAAAATAAAGATAGGTCGGCTTGTCTGGGCTATTTTTTTGATATCTCCTCTTGGATGATGGACCATTAAAGCATCTTGAGGAACAGCTGTCCGTCTATCCCAACCAAGAAAGAAGGCGTTAAAAGTATTCGGAATACCATTATTTAATTCGAGGAGAAGAAAATCGTTCTCTTGACGACCAGCTCGTTGAGTACAACCTAAAATAGATTCAAAACTGGGCTCTTCACTCGGGTTTGCACAAGTACCTCCTTCGTAGTTGAAGTCAAATCGCCAAAAATCGTGCAAGGGTGTAAAGCCATCTTGGCAATGGAAGGCACTCAAAACATAAGGCATATTAACCTCCCGAACATTATTGATTAAGCCGCCTGTACAAAATCCTGTCCCTTCTTCGACTACAAGTAGGATTCTACATATTGCTCTTTTGAGCATCTGGACGTTAGCATCTGCATTACAATCCACGTTGGAGTGGCAATCATCACTAGCTCCAAAGCCAAAGTCCATCACCGCAGACGATCTTAGCCCAGCCTCATAATTATCCTGATTATAAATATAATCTACCCGAAAGATATGCAGCCGGCCTTGTCCCTGCACTTGGTAGGGTTCAAAATACTCTAAGATCACCGTTTCAGCATGGATAAACCCAGTGAGGAACTTGCGGCGATCATTGTTATTCGCGCTCGTATAAGCGCCGACCATTTCGGTAGCATTCTGATCGTACATATGCAAGGTACTCCCTACTGGCAGATAAAAGTCATCGTATAAGATAGCCAAACCTAGAGCCGCCTTGGCATTGATTTGTATACGCCAAATCCGATCACCATTTTCTAGCCTAATCCATTCACCGTCTTGGAAGCCAAGATTGGTAGGAATAGGCGCAGCAAACCGACTATTAGAAAATGCTTTATCCTCGGCCCGCAATTGGACGAGATTTGGAGGAGCTAAACTGATAACCGAAGCATTCTGTATACTTGGTTGATAAGCTATACGCTCAGTTGCAGGTGCAAGCTCAACCGTAGTTTGGCCCAAACTCCAAGTAGACAAGAGACTACAAAGGAGAAAGATTAAATGGTATTTACAGTTCATGGTATGGCGTTGGAGTCAATCTAGGTGCAAAGATAAGGTAATTGATTTGAAGTAGTATTAATTTATCACTAAGGCTAAAGCCTTATCTAGGTCTTCGATTAAATCCTGTACATCTTCCAAACCTAGAGAAATCCGAATTAAGCCTGCTGCAATACCCATAGCGGCAAACTGTTCAGGCGTTTGTTCTTTTAGATAAGAAATCACCGGAGCATAAACCAAACTCTCATAGCCGCCCCAGCTGACGCCTAATTTGAAATAGCTCAAGCTATTGACAAAAGCCTTGATCTTCTCTAAATCGGTGGTCGCCAATTCAAAACTGAGTAGGCTACTGAAACCACTCATTTGTTCTTTGGCTAAAGCATGGTCAGGAAAGTCGCTTAAGCCAGGATAATACACCTTTTGGACGGCCGGGTGCTCCTTGAGATATTGGGCTACGCGCATTCCAGTAGCTTGATGCTGTTTCATACGGATAGGCAGCGTACGCAAAGACCTCAGCAAAAGCCAAGCCTCAAAGGGTGCCTTTTTAGCTCCGAACCAAGCTTGCTCACGCAATTGGATTTGATCTAAATCCGCTTTTTGACCTATTATAACTCCAGAAACAATATCACTGTGTCCACCCAGGTATTTTGAACAGGAATGGACCTCTAAGTCGACACCCATTTCTAAAGGTCGTTGAAAATAAGGTGTCGCCCAGGTATTATCGATTATCGTTTTAATACCTCTTTTCTGCGCAATAGCACAAATGGCCTTAATATCCTGAATTGGAAATTTTAGGGAACCTGGACTTTCTAAATAAATGAGTTGCGTATGCTCTTGGATAGCTTGCTCAAATGAGGCTACCGAATTATCGACATAGGTAATCGAGACTTTACACTTCTCCACCAAATAGTCATTCATAAAACTATTGGCTGGCCCGTATATCTGCTGCCCCGAAACGATATGTCCACCCGCCGAAATACAGTACATAACCGCAGCGGATATAGCTGCCATGCCAGATGCAAAAAGTCTTGCTTTTTCACCTCCTGCGAGCTGTGCGAGTTTTTCTTCAACTAATTTTACGGTGGGATTCGTACCTCGAGTATAAATAACAGCTTCGGCAGGTTCGTCGAAAGCTTGATCTATGGCATCCCAATTTTCAAAAGCAAAAAGGGAGTTTTGATAAATGGGAGGAACAATTGCTCCATGATGCTCAAAATATTGGTCATCATCGTGGGTAAGCCGAGTGGCCTTTCGCATCTATTTTCGTTTTTTAGCTTGGATGAGTTCATCGATTTCACTAAGCACATGATAGTCAAAATCACAAATATTTTCAGGCGTTCGAATGATTTCTATATAATCAATATCTATGGCAGCAGATCGCTCTCCCAAAATAGTATCTAGCATCAGGTAGGTACCTAACCAGAATAGATCTTTTTTCTCCTCACAAAAATCGGGATAGCAGATTTGTAGTCCGATCGCGCGCGGGTGTTTTTCACTTTCTAAAGTGATGAAAATCGTCTGATGAGGATCAAAATCGTACTCATTGATAGAGGTGATAAAATCGACGCCCATAGGTGGTTTGAAGGGAATAAAAATCCAAGGATCAATAGTAGGTGCCTGGTTTAGGAGAAACTCAACATCTGGGAAGAAGTCAATGTCCCCTTCAGCTGAGATAATCAACTCCATCTCAACGGAGCCTGGCACTCCTCCTATTTGATAGAACAAATGCTCATTATATTCGTGCAGTGCTTGAAGTAATAAACTGGAAAGGCGGTCTCTTTCTTGCTGCTCTACTTCTCTAAGGAATAGAAAGGCTTGGTGGTTTTGGGCAAACCAGTTCCAAAACTTCTTGGCCCTAGCGACCGAAAAACGTTTTTTCTCTTTCTTTAGTAGCTGATTTAAAATACGCATCTGTACAGTTCAATGGATTTTTCGACTGCTAGCCGAGTCGTCCATTTCGTTTTAGTTATAGTAGTCTTATGGTTTTGAAGTAGTCTTACTTTTAAAAATAGCAATTCCTGAGTAAGCAAAGAAATATGCAATCACAAAATTTGCAAGGCTTAAAAATTGATAAGGTGCATATTCTAAAGCAGATACACCTAAGGCACCAAACATAAAAACCCCAGAGGGTGTCCAGGGCGCCATATTTTCCATCATAGTCCCCATATCCTCTATTGAACGGCTCAACACTTTACGATCAGTATCCAAATCATCATATTTTTTGTTAAATGCTGTACCAATGATGAAACTAGTCGCATATTGGTTCGATACCAATAGATTGGTAAAAAGGGTCGCCGTCAGGGAGGTGGCCACCAACCTTGAGGTATTATGTATCCGTTTCAGCATAGGCTGAATAACTCGATCTACCGCATCTACTACGTCCAGTAATCCAATAAAAGTAAAGACTAGAAAACAGATAATCATCCCTTCTTTTAGATTATAGAGCCCTCCCCTATTCAGGATATTGGTGATACCACTTTTATCTGCTAGTGCAACTTCACTATTAGCTGTCGAAAACCCTGTACTGAGGCTATCGAAAACGACTTCTACTGAAAAATTCTGGAAGAACAAAGCAAGTAGCATAGCAAGCACAGAAGAGGCCAATAAACTCAGGATGATAGGCTTTTTGGTCAAAGTCGCCCATACGATCACCAAAACGGGTAGCAGTAATAGAATATTAAAGTTGAACATGGACTGTAGCGCTATATTAGCTTGACCGATTTGCTCTACCAAAGCAGACTCCATAGCAGGGTCGATTGTCCTGTTTAAGGAGAGATAGGTATAAATAATGGCCGCAATGATGGCCGCAGGCCCAGTGGTGTAAAGCATTGATCGAATGTGATCATAGACCGATACTTCTGTAGCCAGAGCAGCCACATTGGTGGTATCAGAAAGCGGAGACATTTTATCCCCAAAAAAGGAACCCCCTACGACAGCTGCTGCGGTGATAGCAAGATTCGCCTCATACAATTGAGCCATACCCATGACCACTATCCCGATAGTCCCAGCTGAACCCCAGGAAGTACCAGTGAGCAAGGAAAACAGGATACAAATCCCAAAACCAAATATGTAGATCACCGAAGGATGCACCAATTTTATTCCGTAGTAGATCAACATAGGTATGGTACCAGATACAATCCAACTACCGATGAGTACGCCTATACAAAGTAATATCAACATGACAGGAATCGCCTCCCCTACCTTTTTGACAAAGCCGGCTTGCAACTGGTCCCAAGTATATCCTCTGCTAATTAAAAAGAAGGAAGTAACGGTGAGGACAATGAGTAGGATGGTCTCAATAGCCAACATCTCTCCACCAAAAACTTGTGGATGAATAAATAAACCATAAATCAGCAAGGCAATAAAAAAAAGAATTGGACTGAGGGCTACCCAAAATGCTTGTTTAGTTGGCTCCATTTGTTGTTGGTTTATGCGCTTTCAGAAGCGGATCAATCTCTAAAGGTAGTTCCAGAAAAACTTTTTTAAAAAAAAATTGGGAAAGCATCGGGAAAAATGAAGCCCCTATGGGTCTATTGGGTGTAAAACATTTAAAAACATCAAAAAAAACAGCATCATGAAAATTGCAAAAATCATTTTTTCCGCTTGCCTTTTAACTTTCTTCGCTTTCAATAGCAGTATTGCTCAAGTCAATGATTCCTTACCACCAGCTTGGTTTACAGGTCCAATACCAAAGCTAGAACCTGGGATCATTGATTGGAATTCCACCTTCGTCTTATTAAAAGCCAAATCAGTAATCAGCCCTCAAAAATCTATAACGGTTGCCAAAAAAGTTGTTCCATTACCGACAAGAATGAAGGTATTAAATGGGCCTATCACTATCAAAAGAGGACAGAACTGCTATGAGATCTACTGCCAGCAAGGCCCCGAGTGTAAAGATTGCCAATTAACTTGGTGGGATAGGAATGGAGATAAAAAGATTCAACCCCGTAGAGAACTAAGGTGTGTTTGTACAAAAACGGGTGATAAATGTGCGATCAAGGTACGTCGCGTAAAATGTTAGCGACATAAGCTTTTTAGAGAAGGGACGTTTTTGGCAGACCAAGCTTCGGCTTGGTCTGCTTTTCTATTGCTATTCTTATTGACGTTTATACACTAGGTCCCTTAGTCGATCGCCGCTGATTGATAAGGCTTGGACTTTCCCTTTACCATCCCGCTGTAAGGCGGCGGTATAACTGCCTACGTATAGAAGGTCTGGGCTAAGCAGCCGCCCCTCTAATTTCCCATTCTTGGTTTTGATCTTATAATTTTTGGCTCCTGTATACTCTAATTTATAACTTCTATCTAATTCAGGACTATAGAATTCGCCTTCCACTAAGGCAGGATCAAATTCAGACCAATCCGCTTTGATTTTCTTTAAGGTGTAAGGCGCATGACTGGTATAATACGCAGATACTGCTAAGTTGCCTTGCTCATCATAGGTAAATACTTGCTTAAAGGCAGGGTCAAATTTCTGATGGTAGATATTTCCTTCTTCTAGCTCTAATTCCACAGCACTACGACCAAATCGCTCCAAAAAAAGTTGATCTTCTCGTTCTACAAACTGAAAATAAAATCCTCGACTATTGGTATAAATGCCTAACAAATCTTTAACTGGAATTGCTTTTCCTACTTTTTCAGGTTGGGTGAGAAAACTTTGGCTTGCTGCCTTAGCTCCTAGGATCACTTTGGCCAAATCACGAGATAAGGTAGGCGGCCAACATTTGCCGCTATTCGTCATCACCACCACCGATAATTGCTCACTCGGCAACCTCAGCATAGAAGCTTTCCAGGCACCAGTGGCTCCTTCATGAAATTGATAAGGTATACCGTAGAGTTCTCCAAACTCTAAGCCGTAGCCATAATTGGGGAAAGCAGAGTTGGGGATAGTTTGCTGCGCTTTTTGAATCACAGAAGCTTGCGCTTGGACCAACTGCTCATAGCCTAGCTGATCAACTAAAGTGGTAAAAAGGGCGCCATCGCCATGCACATTGGTTGTCCATTTGTACCCAAACCACTTATCGAAATTGAAGTAAGGTTCAGCCATTTTTGGTATGTCTTTATAATTATCTTCAAAAGCGGTATTTGGCATGCCCATCTCTGCAAACCGTTGGCGGGCATGAGTGGCAAAGTCTTGGCCCACAACTTTAGCAATGATCTGCGTCAAAAGGATATAATTAGAATTGCTATACATATATTCTGTACCGCTAACAAAACTCAAAGACTCCTGTCTTTCTAATAGCTGAAGTACGGCCTCATTATCAAAAGTCTTTTTCCACCATACGTATCCCTGCAAACCCCATAGATCGTAAACATCTCTAATTCCACTAGTGTGATTCAGCAAATGAGCAATGGTAATAGGATGCTGAACAGTCGGATAGAGCTTGGGCAAATAGGTTCGAATGTCATCTTGTAATTTTAGGCGCTGGTCTTCGATCAATTCTAGCGTAAATAGTGCCGTAAATTGCTTTCCATTAGAGGCAATATTGAAGCGGGTATCTTTTCCAATTGAAATGTCTTTCTTCAAATCTGCACTGCCACCATAAAATTCGTAAATGATATCTCCATTTTGGACTATCCCAACGGCCAAGCCTGGAGAACCTTCGGAGAGATCTGTAGCAGATAAAACGTCTAATGCCTCTTTAATAGACGTAGATATAGCCTGCTGCCCAAAGGCAAATGTGCCCATTAATATAAATGCAATTACTAAATGTATCTTCTTCATGTGTTTTAAAATAGTCGAGTGATTAATGAGTACAAAGTACCCTAAAGGAGAAGGAAGAGCGCACCAAATGGTCATTTGGCACAAAGAGTACCTATAAAGGGAGCCCAATAATCGGTAAGCTATCCAATATTATCGCTATTTATCCACCCAAACGCTCATTTTACCAATCGACCAAATGGATTAGCTCCGCAAATACTATATTAGAGTTGTATAAAAAGGATCAACATGTTAAAAGCGATATTGATTGATGACGAGCCAGCAGCTACTGCTGCTTTAGCCAAAGATTTAGAAACCTATTGTAGTCAGGATGTACAGATCATCGAGATTTGCAACAGTCCTTTAGCAGGCCTGAAAGCCATAAATAAACACCAACCTGATCTCGTTTTTTTAGATATTATGATGCCAGGTATGTCTGGGTTTGAACTGCTAGAAGTACTTGGGGAGATCAAATTTGAAGTCATTTTCATCACCGCTCATAACGAGTATGCCGTTGATGCTTTCAAGATTAGTGCCATCCACTACATCCAAAAGCCTGTCGATAAGCAACTATTAATCGAGGCAATCAGTAGGGTTAAAGAAAAACAGCAATCTGCTCTATCTAGTGACAACCTCCTAGAACTGATCACTAATCTCAAATCAGATGATCCAGATAAAAAGATCGGCCTACCTACTAAAGATGGATTCGATTTTATTCCCATTCAACAGATTATGTATTGTACTGCCGAGGGCAATTACACCTATATACACCAACGCGGCCAAAGGCCACTACTAGTCACCCGATCTTTGAAGCTTCTGCAACAAGGGCTTCCAGAGAAGCAATTTTTTAGAGTACATGCTTCCCATTTAATCAATCGCAACTATCTACAAAAGTATATCCGAGGAGATGGTGGGTATGTCTTAATGGAAGATGAAAAAAGCTTAAGCGTCGCTAGATCAAAAAAAGTACAATTCCTGCAATGGATGGGATTGGTGGAGGAGTGATGTGACATTTGACATGTGATGATGTGGTGATGTAATGATATTGTGATGTTGTGGTATAGAGACCTTATGTAATGATGTTGAGAGGGAATAAGGGGAATGGATAGTTGACGAAATAATTGGATAATTGACATCAATACTCTTCTTGATCCAATTACAAGGAAATTTACTCGGATTATCCAGCCACTTCCGCAAGGCTTCCAATACTGGTTTCTTGGCCTCTTTTTTCCCTGCATCTTGGGTGTGTAATTAATAACCAAACACACCATCATGAACATCTCTCAAGTATCTAAGCAAGCCTCTGACGAATCTTTGATTCAATATTTCAAAACTACCCAAGATCAAAATAGTATTGGTATCCTTTATCAGCGCTATGTGAAAATGGTAGAGCGTCAATGCCAAAAATACTATCAGGATGCAGCTACCTGTCAGGACTTAACGATGGATATTTTTGAGCAACTGCCCAAAAAACTGATTGCACATGAGGTTCGCAACTTCAAGTCTTGGATTTTTTGCGTCACCCGAAATCATTGTCTCAAGCAATTGCGCCATCGGCAATACTTTCATAGCATTGAAGATAATAGCGATCATATTCCAGCAGCAGCTAGCGCTCCACCAAGTGAAAGTTCCAAAACTCAAAAGATCAATCAATTAATGCAATCTCTAAAAGCACTTAGCCCTGAACAGCAACAGTGTATCGAGTTATTTTTCTTCCAGAAATACTCTTATGCGGAGATATCAAGCATGTTGAAGATCAAAGTAAAACATGTAAAAAGTCACATCCAAAATGGTAAACTAAAGCTCAAAAGGATGCTTAAATAATTCTATAACAGACGTTATTAAACCGTAATGCTCAAGACTACACGCGTACCCAATGCGCTACCTTCTGTATCCACTTTATCGATAATATCCAAGTCTATAGAATAATCATAAATTTGTTCGTGAATCTGTAAGCGCTCTCTAATATTACGCATACTAATAGAGCGCTTACGGCCAGTAGTCTCCAGTTTTTTTAGCTGTGCTGCTCTAGTTCTGCCAATACCATTATCTTCAATAATACAGAAGACTTGGTCTGCTTTTTCTATAATTTCTACTTGCAATAATTTAGGGCCCTCTTTGAGGGGCAGTCCATGTCGGAGCGAATTCTCCAGGAATGGTTGTAGGATAAAGGGAGGTACCTCCAAGAAACTAAGATCGAGATTAGGATCAATCTTCATTTCGTATTTTAAGCCTGGCAAACGGAGTGTTTCTATAGCCAAATAGTTATCACAAAAGCTCACTTCTTCTTCCAGGCTTATCAAAGGCACGTCGGCATTCTCCAAGGCAGAGCGGACCAAGGCAGAGAATTTCACTAAATAATCAACTGCGTTTTGAGATTCATCGGCCTGTATCAAAGCCTTTAAAGAGTTCAAACTATTGAAAATAAAATGCGGATTCATCTGTGCTTTGAGGGCATTAAAATCAGATTCCATCTTCTGTATTTGTAGCTGTTGATTCTCTTGCTTTTGCTGTAGAAGTTCTCTAGTGGTTCTATCTTTTTCCTCATAAAAATAGTCTTCCTTTATACTCAAGGCTTGATAGAAAAATGCAATTTCAATCAAAACACCAAGCTCAAAAATCAGGTAGGAACCATAACCAAACAACCACCGCAACAAACGCTCCATGATTGGTCCCAGGATTAGAATAGAGGTACCCACCATAAAAAACCAATAGAACCGCGTTTTTTTCTCAATTCCTTTTCGGATAGCATACCAAATGTACAATCCAATGGGGCCCAAAAATAGGGCCGTGATCATAAAATTCACCTGGTCACTAACCATAGCCTGAAAAACAGGCCATTTATACAAAAAAACGCCTCCTAATAGATATAAACTTATGATTCCCCACAGGACTTTTATACCCTGTCTGATCGTCTTATAAATAGTAGGATTCGAGCGTTTGAATTCAAAAAAATGAATTAGGAATAGCGAATACGTTATGATAAAAAGCAAAATCAATGGCACCTCCATCGTACAAAGCCAGAAATCGCCCGACAACCATAGGTTCAGTCGATTCTCGCTTGCAGAAGGAAGGAATGGTTGTATCAAAGGTAAATTCCCCTGAAAAGATCGCATGAAATAAAGGAAATTGACAAATAAATACAGCGATGCGTATAAAAAGTCTTTATTCCAGGTTTGGAGATATTTCAGGTAGGCAGCAAAACTGACAAATAGGACAACCGCCAGGAATTGAACGTGGAATATGCGATTTTCATCCCAACCAAGCAAATCTTCAGGTGTACCTTGCCCAAATAAGGTATTGACTAGGAATAACAAGCAAATTACAATCGGTATTTTCTTATTTGGTACCATTCCTGTAAATTTACGGCAATAAATGCTCAAAAATGCAATCAATTTTAAAAAGTGTCGACCATTTAGTCCTCGCTGCTCCTAGCTTAGAAGAAGGGATGGATTTTGTAGAACAAAAAATGGGAATTCGCCCACAAATCGGTGGTCAACATTTGGGTAAAGGTACCTGGAATGCCCTTGTTGCTCTTGGACACTCTAGCTATTTAGAAGTAATCGCTCCCGACCCTAAGCAAGAGAAGCCAGCTGATGGATGCTGGATGGGCGTTGATCAGATTCTATCACCTCAACTTATTCATTGGGCTGCAAAAGTTAGTCCTATCCAAACCTTTGTTGAGCTAGCCAAAGAGCACCAACTCCCTATTGGCGTATTGTCAGGCGGTAGTCGCACTAAATTGAACGGAGATGTCATTTCCTGGACCCTAACGGAGCCCGTCAGCGATTCGGAAGGAGGCATTATCCCTTTCCTAATCGATTGGGAAGGTTCTGTACATCCAGCAGCATCTTTGGATCAAAAGTGTACATTGCTCGAAATCAGTGCAGAGCACCCAAATCCTCAAGTAGTTGTCCAGCAATTAAAGCATTTGGGCATCCATATCACCATTAGAAAAGGAGCGACACCCAAGATTTCTGCTATCATTAAATCTCCAAGAGGTATCGTGGGGCTTTAAACCCTAGGGCTTGCTGGTTTTTATTTAATACATCTCCCGATAATCAAATTAATAAGGTGACTACTGTTCCCTCACCAACGGTAGACTGGAGTTCTATGGTACCTTGGTGCATGCGCATGATCTGACGAGAAAGGCTTAAACCAATACCTGAGCCTTCTTCTTTTGTCGTAAAAAAGGGAATAAAAATCTGCTCCAATTTCTCCTCGGGGATACCCATACCATTGTCTATAATCTTGATTCCCACTTTTCCTTTTGGGGTATAGAATACTACAATCTGGATTTTACCTTCTTCTTGATGTTTGACAGCATCAAGGGCATTTTTCACTAGATTTATCAGTACTTGCTCCATCAGATTAGGATCACCATTAATAGTCAACCCTTCATTGCGGTAGACCAGTTCCAATTGGACCTGATGTTCTTCAAAATCACTACTCATCAAGGTGGCGACCTCTTCGATCAAAGATTGAACATTGAGCAGCTCAAATTGAGGAGGCGGGAGGCGCGTCAGCCGACGGTAAGTCTCTGTAAAAGCCAGTAGTCCTTCACTACGCTTCTGAATGACGCCAATCGATCTTTTGATTTGGTCCAGTCGACGCTCATCTAGCTCCTCATCTACTTGCAGCCATTGAAACATTGTCGAACTCAGGGAGCTTATCGGTGCAACCGAATTCATAATTTCATGCGTAAGGATACGGATCAACTTTTGCCAAGAAATCAATTCCTGAGCTTCCAATTCGTTTTGAATATTTTGGAAGGTATACAATCGATATACTTCCTGCGGCATCCGCATCTCTACCAACTGAATAGATAGTTGAAGCAGATCATTTTGAATACTGATTTTTAGTAATTCTCTTTGTCCTGGCTTAAGTTGTTCGACAATTTCAGAGAGCTTATCATCGACCTTTTTCAAGCCAGAAAGGTTGACTAGGTAGGATTTGTGTAGCAATTCCTGGAGGGCGTCATTCATCAGGATTACTTCTTCTTTTTCATTAACACACAAAAGGCCAACTTCTACGTTCCTTACAATAGTCTGTAAGAATTGATGATTGGCTTCTTTTTCAGCTCTAATGTCTCTAAACTTCCGATTGACCAGATTAAAACCTTGGTGTAAATCCTCAAAAGCAGCTCCTTTGGTAGCAGAACTCGTATTGGCTGTAAAATCATCGTATTGTACTGCTGAAAAAAAATTGGCCAAATCTCGATTGGTCTGATTGACATATCGAATAAAAGAAACGATAATGCTAGCCAAGCCTACTAAAAGGAGACCAGCGATGAGATACATTTCATTCTCGATACTGATGACCACCCCAATAGCCACCAAGAGAAGGACTAAAACCCGTACGCTGATATTTACTCTAAAATCTTTTAACATATCATGTTTAGACTTGACTTGAAGGCCAAATCAGGTGAAAGTTAGGATATCCTTTCTTAAAACACAAAAAGCGATAACCCAAGAACTTAGATTATCGCTTTTAATGCTATCAAAAACAAGCCAGAATTACCAGCTCATATCTTCTTCAGAATCAATTGAAGCTTCCTCTTTGGCCTCAGCCTTTGTCTCAGTTGCTTCCTCTTTTGGACTTGGCTCTGCATTATTTTCACTTTCTTCGAGCAACTTCTTGGCTTCGTACTCTTCGTGTCGACGAGTATACTCATCGTAATCATAGTCTGGCATCAAGTCTGTTTTGACATGATCCACAACATCTTGTAGGCCATCCATGAAACGGTTAAAATCTTCTTTGTATAAGAAAATTTTGTGCCGCTCGTAGCCTTCCCCATTGAATTTTCTCGTACTCTCAGTCAATGTAAGATAAAAATCATCTCCCTTCGTACGACGAACATCAAAGAAGTAGGTTCTTCGCTTTCCAGCACGTACCTTCTTAGAATACACACTTTCCATTCTCCTTTGGTTTCTCTCGTTTTCCACTGCTACAGTTATTTAGTTTAACAGATAAAATGTCTTATCACTCGCTACAAAAGTAATTATTTGCCCAAGATTACAAAAATAACCTAAGATTTTATTCTGTACACCTATCTTTTGACCGAAATAAAAAGATTAATAAGATCCAAAATACCTTCTTAAAAACCACTCAAGCGAGAGCAATACCAGTAATATAAAGAAGAGCCACCTCACATTGATCAGTGATTGATTTTTAGTTGTCGAATAAATAACCGGCGCAATGGTATTTTCATCTTTAATGACCTGCACCAATTCATTCGCTTGATCTAAACGCACCTGCTGTCCTCCGTATTTCTCACTTAACAATCTGAGCAAGCTGTGGTCAGCTGTGGTCGCATAAGACTCTAATTGAATAGGCTGCACCGTAAATTGTCCACTAAAAGTCAATTGCTCTCCATCGGGATTAACTTCAGCAGAATAGCGATAATTGCCCACCGGTAGTATACCAGCATTCAGTGAATAGGCATTTCCGGATTTATTAAAAACATAGCTGTAATCTTTTCCCTCGGCATCTGTAATATCAATACTTACATCAGGATCATTGATTAATTCGTAGCTTCTATTATAAAGCTCTGCATCCATACTTACCTGCTCATTCTCATCAAAAATATTCTTAGGCAAACTGACCCTGAATTTTCGTTTATCCTCTTTCAGACTAACAAATTGCACCACCTTACTCATAAAATCATCGAATAAGTCATGGTTATCGTTTTGCAAATAGTTAAACAAACGCCACTTCCAAATACCCTCACCTGCTAAAATACCTGTGCGAATGCCCTGATTGTCTCCCATAACCAGCAAAGGAAATTGGGTATCAATTTTACGAATCCTTTGGTAAAGCAAGGTTTGTGCACCGGGCCCTTCATTAAACTCTCCAAAAGGTACGGTCAGCGGTGGATAGTTAGGAACCTCCCCTTTCAAATTTTCATCAATCGTAAAGAAATTAAAAGCGGCTGAAAAACGACCTTGGGCATCGTTGGAGTTCCGGTTATCCGTCACAACTTCCAGTAGGTTTTGCATTTGATTTAAGCGCACATAATTCGTTTGCATTCCTGTGATATACCAGCGTGGTGTACCTTGTTGATCCAAGGCGTTTAAGATTCTACTAGCATCGTTAGTTCTAGAAGGCAACTGATGTAAAATGGCAAAATCATAAGCTTCTACCTGGCCATTAAAACCAGCAATATTATGAATTTCTACCTCATAGTTTTTGTTGGTCTCGATACTTTGCTTGATGGCCGTCAAGTCTGGATGTGGTGCATTGGCCAATACTAGTATCTTTTGGCGAGCATCAAGTACGTCTACAAAAATGTCTTTGCTATTGTTGCCTAGTGTGGTTTCGCCATCTACGCTTGAAAGGACGAAGCGATAGCGCTGCATCCCACTTTTGTCCGCATCCAAAACAATTTCTTGGGTAGTAAAAAAGTCCTCTCTATTGAGACTAATCGGAACCGTTTGCAATCGTTGGCTATTCCCATTTTCTACCTTATAGACCTGTAGGTTGGTAGCTTGTCCACTACAGTTTTGGGCTGCTATATCTACTTGTACACTGAACTGATCACCTAAGTAAGCGATTTTATTATGAAATGCCCTTTTGATAAATAAATCCTTTTGAGGAGTTGTATCTCCTAGAGCGATGGTATAAATAGGGACCGCAAATTTCCCATTAAAATAGCTGGGATTAGAGCCCTCGTTAAAAATCCCATCGGAAGCCATGATAATGGCCCCTAAATTCTCTCCGCTATATAAATCATTTACGGTTTGCAGCATTTCGGTAAGATTGCTCACCTTATCTTGCATAGCCGTGTCTAAGTCTGGTCGAACTTGTGTACCAAAGGAGTAGGTTCTTACATCAAAATCGTCGCCAAAGTTTTGCTGGAGCTCACCAAGTTTTTGCGCTAAAACAGCTTTATCTTCTAGGGCTGCCGCTACCGACTCCGAAGCATCTTGGGCAATAATTATAATGGGCTTTTTGGTTTGCTGCTCTACGGCCTTTAAAAGAGGAGATAGCAGGAAGAAACTGGCCAGCGTCACCATCAAAAAGCGGAGCGCAGCTAAAAGCCAATTCAGCCAATTCGATTTTTCGCGAAAGCGATTATCCCTAAAATAAAGGGCAAAAGCGAATGCCAAGCCTAATAAGACACAAAAAATCAGGTACCAGGTTGGATATTGAAAAGTAAGTTGATTCATATTTATTTTTGGGCTAAACCAGTCAGGAGGGCAAAATATAAAGATTATACCATTTTACAGCAGCTACTTTGACAAATCCAATCAATCCGTAGCCGTAATCCATAAGATTTACTTTAAATTGCCTTCACACACAATTATAGTGGATAACGCTAAAGGCCCCTGTTACTGTTTTGTTAAATTAAAATTTAGCAAAGCCTTTTTTTCTATTTTTCGTTAAATCAATAGATCTGAGTGACACTCTTCGATTGTTGCTTCACAAAACTTAATATAGGTATGCAAGCCAAGACAACCTTACAATCGTCTAAACGCCGACTGCTTTTACTTATTTTCTTTGGACTATTCCTGAGTTTCCAATCAGCGAAAGCCTCTATGATTTTAATACCCATGGATTCAGAATCACAAGCTAATCATCTCAAAGCCTACGGTATTACCTATTGGGTATTGAGTGCTGATGTAGAAGCATGGTGGCTGTTGAACTACCGTGGTGGAAGTTTTGCCTTCCCCTATTCCAAGGTATTTGAAAAAGAATGCCTCACTAGAGGCGTAAGCTATGAGGTCATTTCAGATGGTAATTTCAATAAAATCTTGACGGATATCGGAGATCAAGAAACCAATATGGAAGCCATGAAATTGGAAAAGGCCCCAAAAATAGCGGTCTATACGCCCGAATTTAATCAGAAAGGCGAGCGGGTACAACCCTGGGATGATGCGGTGACGATGGTCCTCACCTTTGCTGAAATCCCCTACGAGACGGTCTATGATACTAAAGTACTCAATGATGAGTTGATCAAATATGACTGGCTGCATCTACATCACGAAGATTTTACGGGTCAATATGGTCGTTTCTACCGTACCTATAATTCTTTCCCTTGGTATCGGGAGAATGTCAGGCGCATGGAAGGATTGGCTGAGCAAAATGGGTTTCAGAAAGTCTCTCAACTTAAATTAGCCGTTGTCAAGAAATTTAGAGAATATGTTATTGGAGGAGGCTTCATGTTCGCGATGTGCTCTGCTACCGACACCTACGATATCGCTCTGGCAGCTGAAGGCCTGGATATTTGTGCAGAAATGTATGATGGAGACCCCGCAGACCCTTCGGCTCAGTCTAAATTAAACTTCTCAAAAACGTTTGCCTTTAAAGATTTCACCCTTTCTAGAAATCCATATGAGTACGAATTTTCGAATATAGATCATACGAGAGGTCGTAAAGTGGCTCCCAACCGGGACTATTTTACGCTTTTTGATTATTCTGCCAAGTGGGATCCTGTACCTACCATGCTCACGCAAAACCACACCCGCACCGTAAAAGGTTTCATGGGACAGACCACCGCTTTTCGAAAGCCACTCATTAAGTCTAATGTCCTAATTATGGGTGAAAACAAACCGGCAAATGAAGCTCGGTATATACATGGGACTAGCGGAAAAGGCTTTTGGACCTTCTACGGAGGACACGATCCAGAAGATTACAGACATTATGTCAAAGACCCGGAGACCGACCTAAGCCTGCATCCTAATTCACCAGGATACCGCTTGATACTGAATAATATTTTGTTTCCAGCTGCTAAAAAGAAAAAACGCAAAACTTAATCAAGACATTCTCTAATTAATGCATTGATAATAGAACTATGAAAAGCAACAAATTCCAAATTATTGTAGCCCTGCTACTCCTAATTTTAGGTTTTGTAGCGGGTAATTTTTGGCAAAATCGTACACAACAGCAAGCCAGGCAAATGGAGCAACAGCGCTTCGTAAACCTTGATAGTCCGTCTGAAACGGAGGAGGCTATTCCAGCAAATAACATGGATGAGGTTCCTACCAATAGTCCACGCAAGCTCAATCAGGCTCCATTAAACAATGCCGAACTGGCCACCATCAATTTATTTGAAGGTGCTGCGCCTAGTGTTTGCTTTATTACTACTTCGAATTTGCGACAAGATTTCTTCAGCATGGATGTGACAGAAATACCTAGAGGAACCGGGTCGGGTTTTCTCTGGGATATGGAAGGGCATATTGTCACCAACTTCCACGTCATCCAGGGTGCTGATCGCGCAAAGATTACACTGGCCAACCAAGAATCTTACGAAGCGGAATTAGTAGGGACGGCTCCGAATAAAGACTTGGCCGTGTTAAAGATCAAGGCTCCCCGTTCTGTACTTCAACCCTTACCTAAGGGCGATAGTGAAAATCTGCGCGTAGGCCAATCGGTATATGCCATTGGTAATCCATTTGGATTGGACCAAACTCTGACTACAGGTATTGTTTCTGCTTTGGGGCGGGAAATAGAATCGGTAGGAGGCATTCCCATACGAGATGCCATCCAAACGGATGCCGCCATCAACCCAGGTAACTCTGGTGGTCCTTTGCTCAACTCATCAGGTAGATTAATCGGCGTAAATACCGCCATTTATAGTCCATCTGGTGCTTCCGCAGGTATTGGCTTTTCTATCCCGGTGAGTGTGGTAAAGTGGGTCGTTCCTGATTTAATCAAATACGGAAAGATTACTCGACCCACCTTAAATATTGAGATTACACCTACCAACTGGGTCAAAAGATACAATCTAGAAGGTCCATTGGTGATGGGCGTTGCTCCTGGTGGAGCTGCTGAACAGGCGGGCATAAAAGCGACTAAACGGAATCGATATGGAGACTTAGTGCTTGGCGATATTATCACCTCTATCAATAATCAAAAAATCAGTTCCTACGAAGATCTAGTTTTAGAGGTAGAAAAATACCAACCTGGAGATATGGTTGCCGTCGGACTGCTCAGAGATGGTAAACCAGTTAAGGTGCGTGTAAAACTTAATGCCTCGAGATAAAGGCACCTACTAATCGGTAAAAACAAAAACGCTATAGCTTCTGTAGCGTTTTTGTTATTTATACGTCCTTTCTGAGAAAAGAGTCCCAATTAATCTACTTAATTTTCTACTTCTTCCTATTTTGGTGTTTGAAACTAAAAACCGATTATATCAATCCGGATTTCCTCATAGTAATATGAGAAACCAACGAAAATCTGAGCATGAGATACCTTTTCATCTTTGTACTTTTTGGCTGCACCTTCAGTGCTATCTATAGCCAAAGTACAGTGCTCACCAACCCATCAGATTGTCGACTTGGCTTAGCGATTTTGGATAATCAATGTCCTGACGGAAGTGCTTTTTTCAACCCAAATATTTTCACCATAGATGTAGATAATGCTCCAGGAAATAGCTTGGGAACCGATGTTTATCTTGCAGAGGTGAGGTTGATTATTGCGCATCAGTGGGCCGGAGACTTAGAGGTTCGTTTGAGTTCTCCATCTGGCACACAGATTTTACTCACCGATGATGTCGGCGGGAGTATCGATAACTATGGTACACCATTTAGTAGTCAATGTGGAGAATACCTGAGCCTTAGGAATGATGCCTGTATCCGCATCGATGATGTGGATAATAGTTCGCCACCATTTATCGATCAAGCCTACCTACCAATTGAATCCTTACTGGCATTTAATGATGATAGTACTGATCCAAATGGTAACTGGACGCTGAGCATTTGTGATGATTTCGAGCAAGATTCTGGACGATTAGAGTTTATAGAACTCATCTTTGAACCCATTGATTGCCTGCCCATCAGTGAGGTAGAAGTGGACGATCAAGATAGTACAAGTGTGGTTCTGAACTGGATGAGTATTGGCAATTGTCTGGATAGTAATATCATTATTGAATATGGTCCGCCTGGATTTACGCCTGGCTCAGGTGCCCAAGCTGGCACCAATGGAACCCTTATAGCAGGGGCTTGTCCTCCTTATCTAATCCAAGACCTTCCTCCTGAAACAGCACTAGACTTTTATTTGCGACGGCCCTGCGAGGTCAACAACTATACCATAAATTCCTGTGTCGTATCTCTAACAACTGGTTGTGAAATACCAGGGCCTACTTTTACCTATGACTTTAATGAGGAGATCATTTGTCAAAGCCGTTGTGAGTTAGCTTGTCCGCTTAGTGGTCCCTGGAGTAACGATGAAGATGATGATATCGATTGGCTGGTGGCAACTGGCAACACACCGACGCCCAATACAGGCCCCGGAGGAGATGTGGAAGGTGATGGCAATTATATATATTTGGAGTCCAGTGGAAGTACCTGTCCTAATGGAAGTGAAGCTATTCTAGTATCAGACTGTTTTGAACTCCAAAAGCAGGGCTTCGATTCTTGTCATTTTTCCTTTTATTACTATATGTTTGGCTTTGATGTAGGTAGTCTCCGGGTCGAAGTCTCCGATGATAGTGGGGTGAATTGGACTAGTCTGTGGCAAAGAAGTGGCTCTCAAGATAGAAGGTGGCTAAAAACCTATTTGGGCTTAAATCAATATGCTGACGGCACTATTTTACAAATCCGATTTATTGCCACCAAGGGAAATGGTTCCCAGGGAGATATTGCCTTGGATAATATCAGCCTACATGGCTCTACATTATTGGATGGTCCAGGGAATATTTTCTATGCTGACCAAGATGGTGATTCTTTTGGTGATGCAGCCAATTTTATTACTAGCTGCGATACGCTTATTCCTCCTGGTTTTGTATTGCTCGATGGGGATTGTAACGATGCAGACAGTACAATTTATCCAGGCGCCCCAGAGGTTCCTTGTGACGGAATCGATAATAACTGCAATGGATTAGCAGATGATTTAAACCTCCCAACTCCCCTGGCGATCAGCGACACGATATGTAGCGGTGAGACACCTTTTTTAGAAGGTATTCCCGTTTCTGGTCAAGGAATCTTGTGGTATACGGAGGAGAGTGCTGGTACTCCATTAAGCTTTGGCAATCTTTTCTCGCCTGATATACCCCTCAATAGTGGCGCAACTGCTATTAGCTACCATTTTTACGCAGAAGAAACCAATTTTCAATGCTTTTCTCCAGGGCGTGCGCTCGCTACCGTTGTCGTTTTGCCCAGACCACGGGGCGTACTACAAGACGATCCTATGGTTTGCCCAGGAGATAGTTTCAACTTAGCCTCTCTAAATATTATTGATGCCAATCTAACGGGCCCCGAAATTGACTTTTTTGGTGCATTCCCTCTTGACTCTAGCAATCGTTTAAGTCAACTTCAGGTATTACCTGATGGTGCCAGTACTTATTATTATCAATTGACTAGTCCAGAGGGCTGTACCTACGAAGATGCCATAGAGGTGACGAATTTTGCGAAACCCAATATTCAATTTTCCACAGGCCCTTCCTTTACCCTATGCGAAGCCTCCTTCCAGGATGTCACGGTAGAGATAGATTCTACTTTTGGTCCTTTTGAATACTTATGGAGTACAGGAATTCAAGAGGCGCTTGTACGCCTCAATGCCAACCCAATTATTGGGTCCAGTGATTTTTATGCTGTATCTGTGACGGATAAAAATAATTGCCTCAATATAGATAGTGTGCAATTAGTAACCATCGGTAGCATTGATTCTATCAATCGGACCATTATCGATGTCAGTGATTGTAGTGGGCAAGATGGTCAGATACAAATTACGCCATTGAGTGGGCAAGCACCTTTCAGTTATAGTTGGACCAGTACTAATGGTAGTTCTGGCGATACTACTGTACCAGGTAACAACCAATTTATCCTTGACAGTCTTGCTCAAGGTGCCTATAGAATAACTGTTACAGACGGGTCTACACAGGGCTGTACCTTTAGAATGCCTCCAGCCTATGTAAATGGCCCAGACGCAGAAATTAGGAACATATTTGTAGATGATGTAAGCTGCAGCGGTGGCTCAGATGGTCGCATTTCCCTTTTTGTGGGAGGTAATCCTAGTTACCAATGGAGCACAGGCGATACTACAAAAGACGTTCAAAATTTATCTCCAGGCATCTACGCTGTGACTGTAAGCAATGGCTCCTGCGAAACGATAGCTGATGGAATAGAAATAAAAGCTCCCAACCCATTAGCGATAGTCTTTGATCAAAGACTTCCTAGCTGCCATGATGCAGCCGATGGAGGCATCCAATTAAATGTTTTTGGTGGTAGACCTAGCTATACTTATCAATGGGCACATGGTCCGGCAACACCAAATGTAAACGGTTTGGTAAGCGGCAACTATCAGGTGACGATCACGGATGTCAATGGCTGTAGTATGATTGATAGTTTTACCTTAGATGCCCCACCACCTCTTACCGTCAATTTTGATACCATCCGGGATATTAGTTGCAATGGTTTTGCTGATGGCTTACTTGGAGCACTAGCACAAGGCGGCACAAGTCCCTATCAATATAGGTGGAATACAGGTAGTAGAGCTCCGCTTATCCAACAGCTTGAACCAGCAAATTATGAACTCCGGCTTATCGACTTTAATCAATGTGAAGTCCGTATAGATACCACCATTATAGAGCCTGCTCTATTCCAATTATCCAACGATACCTTGGTAGAACCCTCCTGTGTAGGTGATACTTCGGGCCTAATTCGAGTAATAGGAACAGGTGGCAAGCTACCCTACCGCTACCAATGGAGTACAGGAGATTCTACCACAATGATCAATCACCTTGGAGTAGGATCCTATTGGGTCATCGCGAGAGATGCCAATGGATGCACTTCAGATACGCTACATTTTTCTTTGAATGCAGTGCCTAATCTAAATTTCAGCCTTGCCCCCTCTAATCCAAGTTGTATAGGTTTAAGTGATGGAGCTATAAAAGTAAGTGCGGTGGGCGTCTCTCCTTTCCAGTACGAGTGGTCGAATGGTACAAACTTAGCTACTGCTAGTAATCTAGCGGCAGGAACCTATACCCTGACTTTGACGGATGGGGAAGGTTGCAGAATAGATACCAGCCTAATTTTGAGGCCGCAAAGTGCGCCAATTGAAGCAAGTTTCACTGTTTTATCACCCAAATGTGCTGATACCAACGATGGATTAATCAGCATCAACCTACAAAAAGCCGATAACCAGCCTTTAAGCTATTTCTGGTCTGACGGAGCCACTGTGCGAGATCGGCAAAATATTGAGCCTGGCGATTACTTTGTTACCATTACGGATGGCTTAGGTTGTACTTTTGGTAGTGACACTATTCGCGTAGAGCAATTGCCTCCGATAAGCATTGAATTGGTAAGTGAACAGCCCATAGAATGCAAGGGAGATACTAATGCCTTCCTAGAACTACTAGTAAGTGGAGGCGTGGCACCCTATACCTATAATTGGGTGGGCACGGAAAGCACAAACAATTCTGCTAATAATTTGAGTTCAGGAAATTACCAAGTCTTCGTTGAAGACAACAATGGTTGCCCAGCCAATGCCAGCTATTTTGTGGATGAGCCTAGTTCCTTGGAGGTAGACTTGGATATTCAAA
Source organism: Saprospiraceae bacterium (assembly GCA_042095835.1). Classification (GTDB taxonomy): domain Bacteria; phylum Bacteroidota; class Bacteroidia; order Chitinophagales; family Saprospiraceae; genus DATFKA01. The sequence continues at coordinate 52,293 of JBELML010000015.1, read as the reverse complement.
TAGGTAATATTTGTTTGGGAGACAGCTCTAACCAACTAAGTCTAGTGGTATCGGGAGGAGAAGGTCCGTATAGTTTCTTATGGAGTAATGGCTCGGAGGATAGTATCGTCCGTAATCTTCCTCCTGGTGATTATGGTGCCGTAGTTTTTGATGCTAACCGGTGTAGAGAATTGTTGCCCGCAATTAAATTGAGAGACCCTGGAGCGCCTCTAGCACTTGAGGTCTTTAAGGTAGAAGACATTAGTTGTTTTGGTGAAGTTGATGGTCAGATGGAAGTCTTGGTATCCGGCGGTAATCCACCTTATTCTTATATCTTCAGTAATGCAACCATTTTAAAGTCTGAAGCACCTCAGGCCGCCTTGGGAAATCTGCCAGCCGACACTGATTATCAGGTTACGATACTCGATAGTAAAGGTTGTATTGTACGTTCTGAAGAAAAATCCATCTCGGAACCTAATATTCTCAGTGTGAGAAAAGACAGTACTCTTGATGTCGCTTGCGCAGGTACAGATGGCGGCGCTGTTTTTATCACCGCTAATGGTGGAACAAGACCTTATAGTTATACCTGGCAGGACACTAGCGGACAGTTGATCACTAGCCTAGAAGATTACACCTTCTTTCCAGAGGGTGTTTATGAAGTAATTGTTGCAGATGCTAGGAACTGTGAAGACACTTTATCCTCCATTACTATTCAGGATGAAAATCCCCCTCTAGCCATTGCTCAAACCTTGGTTGAAAACCAACAGTGTGAGGGAGACGAGAATGGTTCTATTAGAATTGAAGCGAGCGGAGGCATTCCGCCTTATAATTTCTCCTGGTTAGATAATCAAAGAACTGCTGAAATTAGCAACCTGAGTCCAGGCTTTTATTCCCTAACCTTGACAGATAGTGAAAACTGTCGTTTAACCCTAGACTCTATTGAGGTATCGCCTTCCGAATCTGACATTGAGGCGATGGCACAAATCATCGATATCAGCTGTCCTGGAGCCTCTGATGGAGAGATCAGTGTAGAATTAGCGGGTGGAACCAGTCCTTACTCAGTAAGTTGGGAACAAAATGGTGTTATTCTGGCTTTTGACACCAATCGTATCCACGCCCTAGAGCAGGGTATTTATGAGCTACGTGTGACCGATAGTCTTGGCTGTACCGATTTCTTTGAGTTCTCTGTCGGCAGTCCTCCTCCCCTGCAAGTAATACTTAATGTAGAAAACCCTACTGATACTACCCTCAACGGTGGAGTAATACAGGCCATCACTACTGGAGGGACCAGTCCCTATACCTATCAATGGAGTACTGGTGACACCTTAGCAAATGTAGATAGCCTCGGTACCGGCACCTATTTTGTCACCATTACAGATGCGAATGGGTGTAGAGCAATCCGTAGTATTGAACTGATCGTTAGCTCTATTCAAGCTCCTGAAATTGTAGCATCTATTCAGGTTTTCCCTAATCCAGCAGATGCCTATATCAATATCCAAGCTCGCCTTTATCAGAAAGAGCAGATACAGGTAAGCATATATGACTTTTCAGGAAGGCAGGTATCGAATACTCCTCTAGCACGAATTGCTAGCAAGCAATTCTCCCAGGAAATAGCTATTGGCCATCTTCCAGCTGGCTTATATCATTTGGTACTTCGAAGTTCAAGCAATCGAGTTTTGTACAGCAGCCGTATTGCTGTGCAATAGTAGGTTTTATTGTAGAATCTTAAAAGCTGTCCGACGATTTTCTTGATGTTCATCTTCGGTGCATCGCGAACAAACACAGTCATTCGAGGGATCTGTTTCGCCATAGCCTTTAGCTTCCAGGCGACTTTTATCAATACCTTTTGAGGCCAAATAGTCGACTGCGGACTGCGCCCTACGTTGTGATAAATTCTGATTAAATGGTAAAGAACCCCGACAATCTGTGTGAGAAGACATTTCTATCACAATCTCCGGATTTAATTGCAGCGTGGCGGCGAGTTCGTCCAGCGTGGGTTCAGCATCTTCTCTGATGTAGTCCTCTTCAAAATCATAATAGATATTCTCTAAGACAATCTCTTGGTTGAGAAATATCTTTTCAAGTTGAATTTCTACCTCAAAAATTTGCTCGGCTACTCCTAACGTTGGTCTCAAACCCTGCGATGAAAAACTACCTTTATTCCTTAGATACTCAGGTTTGGAAGCAAGAAACTCGTAGGCTTTATCAACTTCCAGTTCAAGCCGGTATTTACCTTCTTCATCTGTTTCGACGGTTTCCACTTTTTCATCTAAGGTAATATCTATACTTGCCTGAGGAATCGGCCGACGCCCTAAAATCGCACTATTAGGATTGAGCGGATCTTCGTAGATGCCTTCAACTACATAGACTTCCAAAATAAGTTTGGCCTCTTCAGGTGCTGTCTCTACGACTGGTGGATCAGGTAGAGGTGGTAATTTTCTTTTCTCAAAACGATAGATATCATCTCCACCTAGGCCACCCATACGCGAAGAACTGAGGTAACCCACTTGCAAAATATCCTCATCTTCTCCTTTTGTATCCATAATGATTAAACCAAAATCATCGCCTCCAGAATTAATTGGTGCCTGAAGATTATTGACGGGAGACCATGCCCCATTAGCCATCTTATTGGTTTTGAATACATCTAAACCTCCGATACTGGTGTGTCGATTAGAAGAAAAATAAAGCGTATCGTTGTGAAAAGTAGGGAACTGTTCATTTCCGGCAGTATTAATCGTGGCGCTTAATGGTCGAGGGGTGCCCCATTCTCCATTCCGCTGTTTTTCTGAGACAAAAATATCATAGCCACCAAAGCCCTCTGGATCATTAGATGAGAAATACAATGCAGCACCATTGGGCGAAAGGATGGGATGCATATAATTCACCTCCGGTTTGGTGAAAGGCAGAACCTTCAACTCAGACCACGAGCGACCATTCCAATCAGCGTAATAGATATTACAATATTGATCCAATTTTTTTTCTCCCGCGCAGCGTGTAAAGAAAATAGTTTTCTGATCTCTACTAAAGGTGGCTGTACCTTCATTAGAATCGGTATTCAATACCTTAGAAAAGCTAGAAACATCTCCGCTTATTAAATCTACTTGAAATAAATCACTGAAATCGTTTCCGGTCCAATTGTAGGTCTTATCTCCAGTGCTAGTAGCACGATCCGAGGTGAAAACCAAGGTGTTCTCCACAAAAGGGAAAGGTGCATAATCTGCTTTTGCAGAGTTAAAATCGGCCAAAGTCACCTGGTATTCCTGGCGATCACTTTTCTGCCATTTTTGGGCCAATTCACAAGCCAAAATATCTTTTCGGTATTCGTAAGGGCTTCCTATTTCAAAGCCTAAATCACGAAAGGTGGCCGCAGCATCGACGTACTGCTCCGTGGCCTTCAACATATAGGCAGCTTCTTTAAGTGCTTCCACGCCATAGCTGTTATCATAGGCTTTCTGATACCACTCTGCTGCATCTATTCCTTGCTGTAGCGCCTTATAACTTTCACCCAGCATATTGGCAAGTCGGCCTCTTTCTAATCTGGTATCCGCTTTGCTATACTCCGACCGAAGTAACTTGACAGCAACGGCATATTGCTTGGTATCGTAGGCGGTTTTACCATCTCTCACCTTTACCGAGCTGACTCCTGAACAGGCGGTAAGGAAGAGGATCAACAGAAAGTAAGATACACGTTGCACCATGGATAATTGTTTTATGTATAAAAACGATGTAGCCTAAAAGGTTGTTGTCAAATTTCTACTTTTGGAAAAATACGAATGCTTTTCCTATATATTTTGTCATACTGCTTTCAATTGTAGAGATTAATTGCCTCCCAATGAATCCCTCCTTCTTGACGATGCCATAAATAGAAATGTCGCCATCGTTCTGTAGTCTGTTGTCGCAAGCGCTCTTTTATACCTTGCTGGTTGTCCTCTGTATAAGGTAAAAAACCCGTAAGAATAGCAATACGCTGGTATTGATATTTTCTTGATTTTTGGACAATCCCTTCCCGACTCCATTCTACCTGATCTTCTACAGCTGGAAATTGTATCAAATGCTCTATTCCCCAAGTTTTGAAAAACTTTTGGAGTTCTTCTGTATTATAAGCGAGTCCTTGTTCTGGTAAAAAATAGATGGCATCAAAATACGAAAAAGGGCTGCTAAATTCTTGTAGAATTTCTGCTTCAACCTTCAAATAATGTTCCTCTCCCAGTAGTTGCCTGAAATGATTTTTGCAGGCGGCTATATCCAAACCCACTTCCTGAAAGCCAATTAAATAGTTGCGTATTCGGTCTTTCCATTTATTTGGGTAGCTAGTACCTCTTGGTCTCACAAATCTGTGCATCCACCTTAGAAAGGGAAGACAAAGAACTTGTTGGCCAGCATTCCGATACTTCTGGTGGATATACCCTTCTTCTCCTCCAAAGCCTCTAAATCGCGGATTAAAACCCAACCAGGCTTCTTTTCGACAAGCAAATACCCCCAAGCCTTGCATCGGTATTTCAAAAGGATCCGAAAAAGGATTTGCCGCCCTCGCATCAAAACCCCAAGTACCATACATACCGTCATTCCATTTTTCTATAAAATGACTGGACACCTGGTGTAGATTATCATACACCAAAGGTCCTTGAATCAAATCCTTGGATGCGGGATGCTCCTCAAAATATCGAATAAGTTGAGCAATAGCGCCCGGCGCAAAAAAAACATGGCTATCCATGCAAAGTACATAAGGCGTTGGAGCCTCCCTAAAAAGGACGTCTCTAGTCGAGGTGCTATTATAATAGGGAAAAGGAATATATCTAGCTGCTGGCAGGGCTTCTATAAATTGACGCGTAGCTTGTCCTTCCTTACTACCAGGATGATTGTCGAGCACTATAAATTGCAAAGAATCAATAATATCCCCATGATACATCCTTATGGCTTGAATGCTGAAGTAGACGCCATCAAAATCATCGTAAGTAGACATACCTATGGTAAGTAGAGGTTTTGGGTTCATGTTGGGTCTAGTTTCTGATCTTCTTTGCCAAAGCCTTTTTCATCTCATGTTGGGTAAGAAAAAAAGCGTAGGAGAGTGCTCGTTTACTCTTTAATAGTGATTTATTTCGGCTTAAGCGGATGAGTTGCTTGGCATAATAGCCACCCTCTGCCATATCTTCTAAGCGTTTATTCCCTGTACGAATAACCAGATTGTCTAGTTCTTCGATATCACCATTCAAAAAAGCAGGTATATCTTCTACATTGGTGATAAAAGGTCTAGCCATACCAATAAAATCTACCTCACCACTATTCAAGACTTGTTCACAAAAGGCGCGGGTGCGAAATCCACCTGTAACCATCAAAGGTAGCTTGCTGATGGTTCGTATCCGCTGGGCAAAATCAATAAAATAGGCCTCCCGTTTTTGGGTGCTTTCTCGCAGTTCTGATTGCTCATCATTCATCTCAAAAAAGGCTAGTCGCTCGTAGGTGCCACCTGATATTTCAAGTAGATCAATGCCTAATTGATCCAACATTTGTACCACCTCCAATGATTCTTCTTCTGTAAAGCCACCGCGCTGAAAATCTGCCGAATTCAATTTGACTGAAATAGGGAAATTAGGGCCCACATAATGCCGAATATTTTTAATTATGCTCCTTAATAAGCGGCTCCTATTTTCTAAGCTACCGCCCCATTGATCATTCCTTTTGTTGGTGATTGGAGATAGAAATTGGCTCAGCAAATACCCGTGAGCAGCGTGTATCTGTACTCCAGAAAAGCCCACTCTTTGGGCGATCTGGGCTGCTGTAGAGAAACCTTTCATGACCGCTTCAATTTGAGTTGCTGTCATAGCTTTTGGCGTACCAAATAAACCCATTTTTTTAAGTTGTACGGCAGAAGGTGCTAGAGGATGGTTGGTAGAAAAGCGATTTGTTTGTCGGCCAGCATGAGAAATTTGTACCCAAGCAGCATTACCATTTTCTTGGGCATTTTTCGCCCACTCTTTCAGCATTACTTCGTTGGCATCTTGATCAAATGCTATGTTGCCAGCAGACTCCAGGTGCTTTCGATCAATCATTACATTTCCCGTGATCAAAAGTCCAGCTCCCGTTTTTGACCATTGTTGATACAGATGCTGATGAGCTTTGGTCGCATCAAAACTAGAATTGGAAATACGCTCCGTCATCGCGGCTTTTGCCAAGCGATTAGGGATGCTTGCTCCACATGGAAGTTTAAAAGGTTCTTGTAGCATACTGAAATTGTGCGTTTTAAAAGGGCTTCTAAAAATTAAAATCTAATAATATCTTCCATTCACCCTCTACTTTTTTCCAAATGAGAATGTATTGCCCTTTTCCATTCGATTGGTAGGTACCGATATCATAAGCTAGGTTTTCATTGACGAAGCAGACCTCATCTGATGTTAATTTGATGGTCCATTTCGGGTTGTTCATATAGCTATAAACCTGCTTGATTTCAGGCCCTACGTACTTTTTACCTTGATTAAAATAATAGCCATTGGCTAGACACAGGTTTTCTGCAATGAGGTCAGGTTGGTGCGCATTGGAGTAATCTTCCCATTGCTGTAGCGCTTTCGCAATCCCTTCCCTATCCAATACTGTTTTTTCATCAAGGTCTTTTTCATAAAGCACCTCTAATTCTTTTTGCCAAAAACCCTCTTTCTGTATCCACGCAATGGCACTGAGGTAGGAAATTGATTTACCAATTGTGTATTCACCTAATATAAATTTTCGATCTGCCCTAATTTCCAAGGTTTTCAGTGCTTTGTATTTAACCTTCTTTTTGACCAACTTCTTCCATGCTTGATATTGTTGATCAATATTATCTCGATCAATGTATAAGTGATCCTGCCACAACAATCCACAATTGTAAGGATAAAAGTCAATCAAATCATGGCCTTTATTGAGTGTTTTGAGCCAACTAGCTTGTTGCTGTGCTGGAGCGTCTTGCGCAGAAAGTGGTGTTATGAAAAGAAGTCCAACAAAAAAAGTAATCCATTTCATGTTTTTAAAATTTTTGCACATGCTTGAAAGCTAAGTTTTTGCAGAAATTTTAAATACCTGCAACCGCTGCGCTTTCGCATAATCTTTTTTAATCATCACCGATTGGTGATTTTATGATTAAAAAAGATCATGCTCATTTCATGATGGGTGATTTTGGACAAAAGGTAGGACTTTTTAATATAAAAGCCTAGTGAGTAACCATCAAGTCCATAGCCCTCGTCTAAGGTTAGCCAATTGTCGCACCTCAAGAAAAGCTCCATGACCATCACGATTACGCAGGCCATCTTATTATTAATCTGCTTTCAAGCATTGATTTTCGCCCTCATTCTGCTAATTGATAAAGGCCCAAAGCAGTGGAGTAACCGTTTATTGGCTATTTTCCTCCTGGTATTAGGTGGGCAAATGTTCGCAATAATGATCCTTGATTGGATATCCATTCCAGATTTTTCAGATCGCTGGGCCTGTGTGTTTGGCTTCCATTATGGTCCGCTACTTTTTTTGTACACCCTATCTCTAATGTATCAAGATTTCCAACTTCGGCTCATCCATTTATTGCATCTAGCTCCTGGGATATTGCTCTTAATTTTAGCCGCAATAGGTATTCCATTATGTGGTCAAATTGGTTGGCTGATTTATTTGATTTTAATAGGCTATGTGGCTTGGACGATCCTACGACTGATCAGATATAGAAAGGTTTTGAAAGCTACACAATCATTGAATAAGTCGATCGAACTCAAATGGTTGCAGTGGATGATTTTACTTTTTACGCTCATATTATGTGCCGATATTTTGGATCAGTTTTTCCTTTCTATGGACATCTATCCAGGTATTTCAATGGTGCATCTTTCTCTCCTGGTATTGGTCGTAAGTTTGTATGTGAATGGCATCCGGCAGCCCCAATTATTCTTAGGAATCCATAAAATTGATGAAGGGCTCGTCGAGCAAGCTAGCCTAAAAAAAGGTCGCGATTTTGATCATAATAGACTTCAACTGTTGTCCGAACATCTCGAAACGACTCATCCCTACCTAGATCCATATTTGAGCTTAAAAGACTTGGCCGAACAGTTGGATATTCCTCCAAGGCAGCTTTCCAATTTGATCAATCAAGGTTTAGGAAAAAACTTTATGACCTTGATTAATGAAAAAAGAATCGCCTTAGCTCAACAACGATTGCTCGATCCAAAACACCAAGAAAAAACGATATTGGAAATCATGTATGAGGTGGGCTTCAATTCAAAATCCTCTTTTAATACACTCTTCAAAAAACATACGGGCCTCACGCCTACCTCCTATCGAAAAAAGCATCTTGCCTAGGTTTGAATTGTTGCAACTTCAATTCAAACGCCATAAATCCGTAGCTATTCCTGTATTCGAACGATACTTTTTACAAAAAACTCCAGCTTTGTTGCTCCATCAATAAAAATAGAACCATGATTAAAGTATCGTTGATCAATATTGTCCTCCTTTTATGTTGTCCACTTGGACTGTCTGCTCAAGCAAGTATACAGGGAGAAATCGAAGCACAAACAAGCATTTATTTATCTGCTTTCGAAGAAGTCAATAGAAGCTATATAAGGGTCGATTCTATGCAATCTGACCAGCAGGGCAAATACCATTTTCAAATAACTTCTACACTTCCTAATCTTTACGAATTAGAGATCAAAGGAGAAGGAAAATTGGTTTTATCTGTTGAAAAAGATGACCAGATCAAGGTAGGGTATAAAAACAACAATTGGTCTATTCAAAACGACCCCAATAGTCAAGATATTCAGGAAGTTAGGGCCAAGGTAAGGAAGCTACAAGAGCAATATTTTGGTGACTTGAAAAAAGCTATTGATCAAGCAATGTCAAATGGAGATGAGGAAAAAGCTCAAAGTTTAATGAAAGAGGCCAATGCTGCCGTTCCCTTATTTGTAGCTGAACTAAGGGCACTAATTGACAGCTTCGGAGATAGCCCCGCGGCCTATTACGCAATGCAATTCTCTGACTTCAATAAGGAACAGGTCTACCTGTTTCAAAAATACCAACAACTTCAAAAAGCGATGCCTAACAGTCCAATCACCCTGGCCTTATCTAAGCAACTCGAAGAAGCTAGTGCCAGCGCCATTGGCAAAACTCCGCCAATGATTGAAGGAACCAGTTTGAAAGGAGATAGCCTATCCTTAAACACTTTTAAGGGCAAGTATCTATTGGTTGATTTTTGGGCGACTTGGTGCCGTGCCTGTAGAATTGAGAATCCAAAATTCAAGACCCTTTACGATCAATATGATCAGGCAAAATTTGATATCATTAGTATCTCTAGTGATGAGGAGGCTACTGTTTGGAAAAAGTCTATCCAGCAAGATGGCGTTGAGGTCTGGCATCATTTGCAAGATCAAGAGGAAGTATTTTTTCAGCTTTATGGCGTATCCTCGCTTCCCCAAAATATTGTCCTTAACTCAGAAGGTCTTGTCATTGCCAAAAATGTAAGTGCTGAAGAGCTTGCCCTACTACTTGAAAAACATATTAAATAATTTTAATCGGCCATCTAAATTTTAGGACCGAGTGAGCAAGTAAGAAAAGTTCTCGGCAGGCCGCTTAAAGAGGTGCTCAACCGATGGGCCTTCCAGTAACTGAGCACCCAATTTCAAAACCGCTTTTTGGGAACGAAAATTTTCTTTAGCCACGTGGAAAAGGATACCCTTTTTATACTGTAAGGCATAATCAATCATCATTTCCTTTTTCGACCGATTATAGGGCCCTCCCCAGTATTTTCTACCAAAAAAGGTCCATCCAATCTCAATGTATTGATCATCACCAGGACATGGATTATACCGAGAACTACCGATAATGTGCTCAGTGGATTTCTCAACCACGGTTAATGCTCCACCTGATGCCAATCCCTGCTCAAAAAACAATTTAAAACCCTCTGCTTGGCTCCTTTCTTTGGCCGGGTGCTGGTCCCAAATCAAAGGATCACGAGCCACTTGGTAAAGTGCATCAAAGTCTGTAAGCTCCATTGGGCGAACCAATAACAAATCATCCTCCAAGGTCGGTTGTAGATTCATAACTGCTTATAATGTTGAGCTAATGACACGACTAATTTCTCCTTTGGCATCCAGTATTTCTACCTTACTGATCTGATCGTTAAGCCAAATGACTCGGCTACCTTGCGACATAAAAGTGCTACCCCAATGGCTTTCTACCAAGCTATAACGCTCCTCATCTAGGTACAACTTTGCTTTCACTTCATTATCAGCCAGAATTAGGGCTTGTCTTGCTTGTGTGTTGGTAGCTTTAAAGGCAAGCAGCTTCTCTCGATTTTGCGAGGCCAATAAAATGCGTTGATCCGCCGCACCAAGGATATCTACCAAGGCAATGCCCGCGCCAGATACAGCAAACTGAGATGCCTCCAAACTCATAGGCTCAAAGGCCAATGCTCCTTTATTGATCAACACCAAACCATTAAAAGCATCGGCTCTTCCTTGGATCACTTCCATACCGTGGTCATTACCAATCATCATTAAATCTAATAGCCCGTCTCTATTAACATCTTTTGGTACGATACCATAAATAGGGGCCAACTGAGCCTCCAGTGGGAGGGCTTTTATGGCAAATTGTCCATTGCCTAGATTTTCAATTATCGAGGTCTTCATCCAATTGGCTTCCTTTACAATTCCTTTTGCCTCTTCCATTTTCTCAGGCGGAAACATATCTGATACGGTCGCTTCGCCATATTCCCCATAAGTATTATAGCCCTTTCGGATATGTACCAATTGCTTAATCATATCTTGCCGAGGGTGATAAAAATACTCTTCCAGATTGCCGAGAGAGTCAGGCCAATAACAGGCCATCAAAGGATCGATTGCGCCGTTATTATCAAAATCTTTCCCGTATACTCGAAGTGGATGCGCTGAGGTACATCTGAAATAAAGATTTTCGCCAAAATTACCCGCGACATAATCCATATCACCATCATTATCCACATCAAGGGCAGCAAGGCTATTCCACCAACCTCGGTAATCCTGAATACCCGTATTTTTTAATTCTTCCAGCTTTTTCCCAGCTTTATTTTTAAAGATTTTTATAGGTTCCCACTCCGCTGCTACCAGCAAATCTACCCAGCCATCATTATCGAAATCGGTCCAGAGCGCATCACTGACCAAACCAGGCAAGACCAATCCAGGAGCTACATTTTGGGTGACTTCTACAAATTGTACAACTCCATTCTGAGAATCATTTCTCAGCAAGTGACTATTCTCCGGAATTGGGTAGGAGAATGGTTTGACTCTACTACCCACGAATAAATCAATATCGCCATCGCCATCGTAGTCGGCTCCTTTTACACAAGAATTATTGGTGGTCAATGGAGGAATAGCCGTTTCATTTTTTGAAAAACTCCCGTTGCCGTCATTGAGGAGCAATACGTCTTTGTATAAATCACTTCCTTCGGTATATTGGCCTCCTCCTCTAGCGATATACAGGTCGAGATCGCCATCACCATCGGCATCAAAAAGCAGGGTACCTGTATCCTCTTCAAAGGACTCAGGATGGTCTTTATAATTCACTTCTTCTTGACGAAATTGACCGTCTTTTTGCTGGAGCAACCAATGCTCAGGATAGGCTCCACTAGCTGCTAAAAAGACATCTTCAAGTCCATCTCCGTTGACGTCTCCCACGGCAAGCGAAGGGCCATATTGAGAAAATTTATGCGGCAATGTTCTCTGGTAATCAAAATCTACAAAGTCGATTTCTTGGTTTAGATAATCGATACCCAAGTCTGTATTGATAGAGACAAATTCCCCTTCGACAGGCTCATTTGCTGGGCTGAGCTTAGATACTTTATCATAGGCTATGGTGATTAACTGATTAGCCTCTAAGTTTTTGATTTGAGATTCTTCGCCATTCGCCCAAGTCACTATCAATCGGTCGATGCTAGTAGCATCTCCCAAACCAAAATGCAAAATTTGCTCAGGGCTGGATAAGTAGCCTCGACCAGAAATTAAGTATTGCTTTTGGGAGGAACTATCTTGCTGGATTTGTACCGCCGCACCGATGGCTCCAGGGTTTTCGTAAGGTCCCTTGAGCTTTACGCGTAAGTAGTTGCCCTGCTCTGTGGCTTGGTTCTCAAAGATAAAGGCAGGATCATCAATATTATTAGTGACAATATCCAAGTCTCCATCATTATCCAAGTCTGCATAAATAGCACCATTTGTAAAAGAAGGATAAGCCAAGCCAGCTTCTTTAGCTATATTCTCGAATTGAATCCCTCCCTTATTTTTAAATAAGAAATTGGGAGACTTAATCTCTGGAATCAGTTGTAGTAGAAATTCGTTGGAAGCCAACTTACCCGACTGTCCTCGAAAATCTGAAAAGTCGTGATCGGTTACATCTTTCGGGAAGCCATTGGCTACATAAAGGTCTTGCCAGCCATCATTATCAAAGTCTGCAAATAAAGTCGCCCAACTCCAATCCGTTTCTTGTACTTTACTATACATACCAACCTCTGAGAAGATCGGTAAGCCAGTATTCGGATTAGTGCCCCGGTTGAGCTGCAAAGTATTCCTGGTATACTGATATTGGTAGCCGAAGCGCTCGGTTAGCAGGGTGTGTTTATAATTGCTACCGCCCTGGAATAGCTTTTTTCTTTTATTATAATAGGGCTGCATTTCAGTGGTGAAAATATCCGCTAAGCCATCATTATTGACATCGCCGATATCGCTGCCCATAGCTGAAAGGGAAAAATGTTTAAAAATCTCCCCCGTCTGATTAGAGAAGGTTCCATCCTGATTATTAATATAGATGATATCGTCGCTCTGATAATCATTGGCAACGTAAATATCCTGCCAACCATCTTTATTAAAATCTAGGACTAGCGTGCTGTGGCTATAGCCATCATTCAAAATTCCGGCTTCTAGTGAGACGTCTTTAAACACGGGATGCTTCAAGTCTTTATCCCAATTATTTTGGAGGAGGTTGTCTCGATTAGGATCTGTACCATCGCTCCTGACGTCTTTGAAGTTGGTGGGATATTTCTCTTCGATTAGATTGACTCCAACAAAAAGATCAAGATCTCCATCATTATCATAATCAAAAAATTGGGCATGGGAGGCATGACTAGGGTCATCCAAACCATAAGCGGACGCTTGTTCCTTAAAACTTGGTCTACCCGCCGCATCATTTCCTTGATTGACGAAAAGTAGATTTCTTCTTAAGTCCGCCTCTTCTCTAAGGGTATTACAAATGTAAATGTCAAGCAGGCCATCGAGATTGATATCGACCAAATTAATACCCGAAGACCATTGCTCAGGGTCGTTTTTTCGGAAACCAGCGCTTTCAGAAATGTTCTCAAATTGCAGTTGTCCTTTATTCAGGTAGATTTCGTTTTCTACTTGATTTCCCGTAAAGACCAAATCTACCAAGCCATCATTGTTTAGATCTCCTGCGGCAACGCCGGCACCATTGTATACAAATTCGGTGACCAAAATATTGAGTGAATCATTTTCGGTAATGACGTTGGCAAAGTCTACGCCCGTCTTTTGGGGAGCCAGCAGTTTAAACTGTTTATGCTGATGCGTGCAAGCGTTAAATAAGAGGAATAGAGTTGCTAAAAACCATAGCGATTTAAATCTAATCTCCTTCATACCTTTATTGAGTTTGTAGCTTATATGCTAGTAAAGTTTCATTATTTCTGGCAACGATCAAAACCTTTCCATTTCGGGTATTAATCGTCGTGGCATCTCTCACTTCTCCTTTTATTTTCAGTCCTGATTCTTCGGGTGAAAGGTAGGTGAAATTACCTTTTCCATCTCCTTTGAGAAAGGTGCCGTGATTTCCATCTAAACGACCTATTTCTGGTTTAAGTCCATAGAAATTGCCTCCTAAGAAAAGGTCGACTTTTTCATCACCGTCTAAATCTTCTGCAACAATGCTATAGATTGGGGACAATTGAGCTTGCCAAGGTAATGCCTCTAGTCGAAATCCATCTTCCTCATTCCACAGAATGGCACTTTTGAGGTATTGAGCTTCTTTTTTCAGTGAGCGTGCGCGATCGGCCTCTGGGAACATATCTTCATAGCTAGCCTCTGCATAATCACTATATTTCAGAAATTTCTTTTTGAGGCCCGGCATTTGGGCGGTCATATCCATTTTACTCGCAAATGGAAAGGCTTTTGTCTCTCCTGGAGGATACCATGTCATCACGATATCCGATTTTTTATTTTGATCGAAATCATTGATGTACAGGTTTAAAGGCTGCGTAGGTTTGGCCTTGAGCTTAGAATTATCGCCCCAGTTACCTAGAATTAAGTCTTGTCGGCCATCTCCATTCAAGTCAGCAGCTTCGACGGTATTCCACCAGCCGCTACTATTGGGGATGGTTTCTACGACTTTGAGCTCTTTATCTACTTTCTTGAGAAAGACAATCGGCAACCACTCTCCTACTACAACCAACTCTGACTGCTCATCATTGGCAAAGTCCACCCATTTAGCATCGGTGACCATGCCTAGATTACCTGATTCCTCATTGGTGATATCTGCCCAATCGAAGGGTAATTTCTCTAAAACAAAAGACCTAGGATTCAATCCATAATTACCAGGAACCGCTCTTCCTCCAATAAATAAATCATCTCTCCCGTCTGCGTTGATATCATTTTTCTCCATACAGGAAACAAACCCGATAATGGGCGGTATTTGCTCTAATCCACGACTAAATTGACCTCGACCATCATTGATATACATTCGATTACTAAAGGATTGAAAGCCTTTTCCGTATTCATTCCCTCCAATACCAATAATTAAATCTTGGTCACCATCTGCATCAACATCGTATAAGATACCGCAGCTACTTTCTGCATCTTTATCTTTCGCAATGGCACTTTGAGGCATCCTGCGAAAAGTCCCATTAGCTTGCTGTATGAATACCTTATCCTCGTCACCAGAGGCTCCAAGCACCACAAAATCTTCTAAATTATCCTGGTTGATGTTACCTTTTACAATTTTGGGGCCTTCGGTAGATAGTAACTTTGGTAATAGCCGTTCCTGATCAAAATCATTGAAACGATTCTCTTGGTGCTTGGTGTTCCCGATGAAAAGATTGTTACTAAGATCAGCAAACAGGGTTTTTGAAGTATTACTTTGAACTTGGTATTTTTCCTTCGCTTCCGCGTATTTGGCAAGAATCTTTTGCTGGGAGCCTACTTTTGTCCACCGCTGCGTACTTAAATCCGGCCAAATGACCGTCAACTCATCTACCTCAGTAGTTTCTCCTAAACCAAATATCAAACCTGGCTCACAGGAGCTTTCAAAACCTCTAGTTGGAAAATGCTGTAACTCTTGGATACGGTTTCCACTTTTGATTTGCACCTTAGCGCCTACCCCCAATGGATTTGTAGGAGGGCCCTGCAGTTCTATTTTCAAATATTGCTGATCACTATTATTTCTGTAGAGGAAGGCCTCCATGTTATTGTTATTGACCACGAGGTCTAAATCTCCATCATCGTCGAGGTCGCCATAAGCGGCTCCATTACTAAAAGAGGGCGTAGCCAAACCAAGCGAAGTTGATAGATTGGTAAAGGTCAAATCGCCATTGTTGACAAATGCAGCATTCTCAATTTTGGTAGAAGGCATAGCTGGTAGAAAGTCTCTAAAATCTGCTCTTTTGGTCTCTTCCACTGTTTTCCTGACGGCTTCTTTATCCATGATAAAGTCAACAAAATCGAAATCGGTTAAATCTTTGATGATACCATTACTGATAAAAATGTCTTTTAAGCCATTGTTATCAAAATCGAAGGACAAAGCTCCCCAGGACCAATCTGAGGCAGCTGTTCCAGCAAAGTTGGCCATCTCTTGAAAGTGCCCTGTGCCATCATTCAAATGGAGACAATTCTGTAAAATCTGGTGGTGATAGGTAGCTTCTGCCTTAAAGTTTTGTAGATAAAAAGGGCTGAATTGCGTCATCGTTTTGATACGCTTGTTATCTGGTGGGAGCATATCCGTAGTGATGACCTCTGGGGCACCATCGTTATTCAAATCTGCAATATCTGCTCCCATACTAGATAGAGAGCAAATGTCTGTACGGTCACTTAATTCTTCGGAGAAGGTACCATTCCCTTGATTAATATAGAGATAATCGCGCTCCCAAAAATCATTACTGACGTAAACATCTGGCCACATATCCCCATTAATATCGCTGATCGACACCCCTAAACCAAAGCCGATATCACTAGTATAAATACCTGCTTCTTGGGTTACATCTACGAATCGATCTCCTTCATTTCTCAGGAGCTTGTCTCCTCCTTCTGCGTGCACTTCATCTCTTTTTTTGCCATAAAACTCGATACGATCTGGGCTTCTGAAACTGTTATTCAGTAGATAACAGTCTAAATCACCATCTCTATCATAATCGAAAAAGGAAGCATGAGTAGAAAAGCCTTGATTATTAAGGCCCCATTTAGCAGCTTCTTCAACGAAGGTGTTATTCCCTTGGTTGATGAATAATTCATTCTCTTTATTATCTCCTTTGATATCTCCAGAGTTGCAGACGTAAATATCTAGCAAGCCATCAGCATTGATATCTACCATAGTCACCCCTGTACTCCAGGCTTTGGTACCAGCGACACCTGCCACTTCGGTAATGTCTTCAAACTGGAAGCCCCCTTTATTGAGGTATAAGCGATTGGCCTCCATATTGGCCGTAAAATAGATATCTGGTAATTGGTCATTATTAATATCGCCAATTGCGACCCCACCTCCGTTATAAAAGTTCCGATAATTGAGGATATTAAAATCCTCTTTATCTTCTACCTGATTGGTAAAATCAATTCCACTTTTAGAAGCGGGTATTTGGGTAAATAAAGTATCCGAAGAAAGCGGTACTTCTTTCTGGCAAGTCCACATCAATAGTGAGGTCAGGAATAGATAAAGTAGTTTTTTCATTTTTCAGCTCTAATTAATCAAATATAGGATTAATCTGGGTAGGTATTTTCGCTAAAATTAAAGTTTGTATAAAAAATCTAATGAAGTGATTTGATGGCTCCTGCTTTAGCGAGAAATATAGATTTGGATTAAAATCAAGGCGGTAAAAATGAAATTATGCAGCGCATAATGAGGCTTTTACCAACGTAGAGTTTGATCCAAAGGCATTTTCACAGCAAAGAAAGGAGCTTTCAAATCACTTCAACATATATAAAAACCCGGAAAGCATTACTACTTTCCGGGCTTTTGATATTGATGATTTTGAGCATTGCTCAAAATCAAATAAGGTTGATTACCAACCTGGATTTTGTACTAGACGTCCCTCGCCATCTACTGTACTCAATTCGATTTGTACAGTTGGAAGTGGGTATAAGCTATGACGGCCTTCGAAAGTATTCGATGCAGTCAAGTAGTTACGTCTGGTTTGCTCTACTGCGATGTAGTCGTTTAGTACATCAGCTGCAATCCCCCATCTTCTAAGATTGAAGAAACGGTGACCTTCCATAGCCAACTCTAAACGATTTTCCATTCTTACAGCATCTCTAGCCACTGCCTGATCTGTCCAAGCAGCATCATAAGTTCCTACGCTATAAGTAGCCCAAGTGATACCTGGATCATCAATAGGCACCTCTACTGCAACACCATCAGGACCTTGAGCACAAGCACCTGCACGAGTTCTAATTTGGTTCACTAAACCTCTAGCTACCTCTAAAGAACCAGCCTCTACCTCAGCTTCAGCTAATAATAGCATTACCTCAGCATAACGATAGATGTGCATGTTCATACTATGCAAGTGTGCATTGTTCCAACCTACTGAAGAACGAGCACCAGAAGCTTGCTCATAGATATTCTTCTTAGGAGAGAAAGGACCAGCCCATTCACGTGCACGAATCCAACCTGGAGCGTGTAATCCCCAATCTAGGAAAGGTACATCGTCACGACCTACTGTCCAGTCTAAACGTGGATCAACAGCATCGGCAGAAGTAAGTTCTGAATCATTGAAAGAACCATCTAATAAAGGAAGCCCATCGCCATCAACTTTAAATGCATTTACTAGGTTCTGAGATGGTTGGTGGAAACCACAGCAACCAAATGGAGAACCAGAGTGAGGGAAATTCAAGCGATCATTACGGTTAGCATTTTCACCTCCTGGATCACCATCGTTGGTAGACGCTTGGTAAGCTAATACCGTTTCAGTACCATTTTCCTCAGCAGCAGAGAATACATCATGGAAACAATCTCTCAAGGCATAAGGACCATTGTTCACTACATCAGAAAGCGTAGCACGTCCAGATGCGTAATCGCCAGAGTACACTTGTACACGACCTAAGTAGGCTTTGGCAGTCCACTGAGTCACGCGACCAACATCTGATTGAGAAGTTGGTAGATTATTGATAGCTTCTTGAAGATCAGCAATAATTGAAGGAATAGGATCCGTACCATTGGCTTTTCTGAAGTCTAAATCAGCTTCTGTGTAATAAGGGATATTTCCCCAGTATTTCCAACCTTCGAAGTGGTAATGAGCTCTTAAGAAAAGTGCCTCACCTCTAACTCTAGCTGCAACATCTGCCGATATACCCTCGATAGAATTAAGTAGTGTGATAGCGGCATTAGCACGGGTGACCCCTTCGTAAACTACGCGCCACTTATCATTTAAATAACCATCAGCACCACCAGTTGACCATTGGTACAACTCTACATCAGTAGTAGGCTGCTGATCCCCAGGCTCTGATCCTTTATAAGCATCATCAGAAGCAACAGAACCGAAAATCCAGTTCGATCCAGCAGCTCCCCATCCACCAAACTGGCCATAACCATCGAGTAGAGAGTAAGCAGCGATTAGCGATGCCTCCACCCCGAATTCATTCGCCAAAGTACCAGAATCTAAGGCACCTTGTGGTGGAGCATCCAAAAAGTCTTCACTACAAGCGAAGAGTAAGACCACGACAGATAGACCCATCGCGAGCATTGATTTGGAATATTTTATCAATTTCATTTTTTAAAATTTTATTCAAATTTAGGAATTAAACGGGATTGCGGCATTTTATTTTGGCAATCCCAGTGTCAAATTCTTAAAATGTTGCATTTACACCGAAAGTAATGATTCTGTTTGTCGGATAAACGCCACGATCGATACCTTGTGTTTGGTCAGTAACGTTTACACCACCGCTATTACGAGTTACCGCTGGAAGCGCTGGATCGATGTTATCATAACCAGAAATCGTGAATAAGTTATCTGCTGAAAGGAATAATCTCAAATTCTCAATTCCAGAGTTACCCAAAGAAGAACCTGGTAGGTTGTACCCTAAAGTAATGTTTCTCATTCTTAGGTAAGATCCATCTTCTACGTAGAAATCAGAATAAGCACTAGAGAATTGGTCATTCTCATTGATCTCTGGATATCTAGCACCAGTGTTACTTGGTGTCCAAGAATCAGTTAAGCGATCTTGTCTAACGTTAGTAGAGAATAAACGGAAGATGGTAAACTCTTTAGTAATATCGAAGATATCATTACCTACAGAGGCAAACATAAACATACTCAAATCCCAATTCTTATAGTTGAACGCTAGGTTCAAACCAGCAGTGAAATCAGGGTGGTAGCTACCGATTATTGTTCTGTCATCCGCAGTAATGGCACCATCACCGTTCTCATCAACAAAACGGATACGACCAGGAGCAGCACCATCTTGTGTAGCGTGAGCAGCAACTTCTGCTTCGTTTTGGAAGATACCATTTGTCTTATATCCAAAGAATGTACCGATTGGGTTATTCAATTGGTTAATCACGATGTTACCACCACGACCACCGTATCCTCCAAAGAAGAAGTCCTGAGCACCGTCAATACGTACAATTTCATTCTGATATCTACCAAAGTTCAAGTCAGCATTAAAGCCGATTTCAGAACCGATCTTGCCACGGTATCCAATAGAGAAGTCAAAACCTGTGTTTTCCATCTTACCGATATTCACGAAAGGTGGAGCAGCGTTACCACCTGTGGCAGGTGCTTGTGGAGCAAATAATAAATCATCAACCGTACGCTGGAACCAGTCAAATACGATTTCTACTTTACCACCCCAAAGTTGAGCATCAAATCCAATGTTTGTAGAGATATTCTCCTCCCACTTCAAGTCTTCGTTACCTCTACGAGTAAGGATGAAACCTTGAGCAATACTACTGTTCGATCCAGTAATATCATAGAAAGATGTACCTGTACCACCACCAAATTGGTTTACGGTACTACCGTCAGGAATCAACTGGTTACCAGTAACCCCGTAACCTGCTCTAATCTTAAGGTCTGTCAAGAAGTTAGATCCACTTGCGAAGTCCTCTTCTGTCAAACGCCAAGCAGCAGAGAATGCTGGGAAGGTACCGTAGCGATTGTTAGGACCAAAACGAGATGACCCATCGCGACGTACAGTTGCACTCAAGTAGTACTTGCTTTTGTAATTATAATCTACTTTACCAAACACAGAAACTAAGGAGCTAAATCCACCATTAGAGAATACACTACGCGTAGCGTTATCTGCTAATACAGAACTAATATACCAAGCATTGATATCTGTAGTAACGAAACCATTGATAGATGCTTGCATAAAGTTACCTTCACTTCTGATAGACTCATAACCACCAATTACGTTCAGGTTGTGCGCATCATTGATCGTCGTTTGATAGTTCAAAGTGTTGGTCCAAGTCCAAGTAGTAGACTGACCATAGTTTTCTACTAAACCATTGATTAAGTTTGGCTCAGACTCTTCCGGAGAAGGGAAAGAGAAACGCTTATCTGTGCTGGCATCATACTGCACACCAAAGCTTGTTCTACCTGTAAGACCAGGAAGGAATTCAAACTCCGCGAATACATTACCTAGCACACGATTTCTAGACTGAACATTGTCTTTGTCCAGTTCAGCTATACGTACTGGGTTAGTACCGTTACCTAGCGTTACCGCTTTAGCACCAGCATAGTAACCAGCAACATCACGTACAGGAATAACAGGCTGCATCTTGATCAAGTTACCAATAATAGACCCTTCAGCGGTATTACCGAAGCCAGCATCTACTTCATTGGTTCTTGTCAAAGCAATGTTTTCACCAATTCTCAATTTACCAACTTTGAATTCAGAGTTCGCACGAAGAGAGAAACGCTCGAAGAAAGTTTCAATAACTGTACCCTCTTGATCAAGATAACCCGCAGTAATGTTGAATAATGCATTCTCGTTACCACCAGATACACTCAAGTTGTGATCTTGAATCATTGCAGTGCGGAATACCTCATCCCACCAGTTAGTCCCAGCAGAAGAAGGCATAATTAAGTTGTCTGGATTAGAATAAGTACTCTCATCCACGCTCTGTGTTTGGTTAGAACCATCATTCGGCCAGATATAGTTTGGAATAGATGGGCTATTCGCATTACCATAAATGTTGGTAGGTACTGGAAGTCCCGCATTTTCAAAACTACGCTTCATTACCTCATGGTAGTCCAAAGCATCTTGGATGAGGAAATCATCCATACCCTTTACAGGAGAAGCAGCGCCGACACTACCACTATAGGTAATACGTGCTTTACCCGCCTGACCTCTTTTAGTAGTTACGATGATTACGCCATTGTTGGCACGAGCACCGTAGATAGAAGCCGTAGAGGGATCTTTCAAAACCTGAACAGACTCGATATCTGCAGGATTTAATTGATTCAAAGAACCATCCTGAACAGGTACCCCATCAATTACGTATAATGGGTCATTGTTCTGGAAGGACGAAACACCTCGAATCCTAACCGTTGAATTGGCGCCAGGAGCACCACCTGTAGTTACATTTAAACCAGCAGCACGACCATCCAACTTTTGAATAAAAGAGGAAGCGACCACTTTGTTCATTTCATCAACTCCTACTACTGCAACTGCACCAGTTATATCTCGCTTGCGCTGAGTGGTATAACCAGTTACAATCACCTCGTCAAGAGCGACCCCTTCAGTCATCGTCACATCAATTACTGATTGATTGCCGACTGTGATTTCTTGGGTCTCGTAACCTGTGTAAGAAAAAACTAATACAGCATTCCCATCAGGAACTTCAATGCTGTACGTACCGTCAATTTCCGTAACCGTACCAGTAGTAGTATTTTGTACTAATACAGAACCTCCAATGATGGACTCACCATTATTGTCGGTCACGGTACCGGTTACCGTTCGTTGGGCAAGCAAACCTCCACTTATAAGGAAGCATGCTAGCAGAGTGTAAAAAATCTTCTTCATTGTTTGTCTACGTTAATTAAGAAGTATTAGATCAAAAATTTTATGCTGAATTTTATAATAAAGCCATTTTGTGTGCGATAACAGTGCAAATTTTTGCTATTAATTCTGCTTTGATTTCGCAATTCTTTCATTTCACTATCCTTATCGGATATTACAATTCACTTTTGGTTTGAACGAAAATTAGACGATATGAGCACGTTCTACATTTTATCCAAGCTACCTACTTAAGCTTAAGTAGTTGATTTTGAATATTTTATTTTGTTACAGGCGCTTAAATGGATATTGTCTTAAAAAAAATATTAGCCCCACAATGGGGAACTTACTGTCTTCAATTAATCAAATGTATAATTTTTATGCTTAAATAAGAAAAATCCCAAGATTTTATTCTGCATTAACACGGCTCACATTTTTTTATTTGCTTAATAGCATACTTGATTTCTATATATTCCAATTAAAAAAACACGCAGAAAACTTGTTATTTCCCTAAAGATTAGCGTAAATTTGCATCGCTTAAAAAGCAAGTATCTGCCCGGGTGGTGGAATTGGTAGACACGCAGGACTTAAAATCCTGTGGCCATTAGGCCGTGCGGGTTCAAGTCCCGCTCCGGGTACAGTACTTAAGGTCAGGTGATTTTTCACTTGGCCTTTTTTTATGCGCTGTGTTGATGTGGAGATCCTTATGTGGTGATATTGAGATGTGCGCATGTTGATGATGTCAGGAGCGTTTAGTGGTTGGTTGGGTTTAGGGTTTAGGGGGTTATGAGTTTATAAGTTTATGAGGTTAAGGGGTGGGGACGTGTGTGACATGGCACCTGACACATAACACCTGACACATAACACATAGCACATAGCACATAGCATAGGCTCTCTTAATTCTGAATCATTCCAGGGATTATAGGATCATTTATGGGTTTGTTTTTATCTTACCTTAAAAAGTAGATGAAAGCCATTCTATGCGAGTCTTTTGGTCCTCCTTCCAATTTAGTTTATAAAAATATACCTGATCCATCTCCTGGTCCAGATGAAATTCTGATCAAAGTAGCTGCTTGTAGCGTCAATTTTCCGGACACCTTAATCATACAAGGGCTTTATCAGTTCAAACCGCCACTCCCCTTCTCTCCGGGTAGTGATGTGGCTGGTACGGTAGAAGCCATTGGCGAAAACGTCAAGGGTTTCAAAGCTGGCGACGAGGTGATTGGTTTTGCTAGCCACGGTGGCTTCGCTGAAAAAGTCTGTGTGAATAGCAAGGCTTGTTTCCCTAAACCTCCAGGTATGGATATGGTCCATGCCGCGTCTTTCCTTTTGGCCTATGGGACTAGCTACCATGCTCTGAAAGATCGAGCTCGCTTGAAAGAAGGGCAGACTCTTTTAGTGCTAGGTGCTTCAGGTGGTGTAGGTCTAGCTGCTGTAGAATTAGGCAAAAAGATGGGCGCAAAAGTTATTGCAGCAGCCTCGACTGCTGAAAAGTTAGCGCTATGTCAACAATACGGGGCCGACGAAATTATCAACTACCAGGAAGAAGATTTGAAAGCTAGAGTCAAAGAAATCACGAATAAAAAAGGGGCAGATGTTATTTATGATCCGGTTGGAGACAAATATGCCGAGCCCGCTTTACGGGCAATAGCTAGGCATGGCCGCTATCTAGTCGTTGGCTTTGCAGCTGGTGAAATACCCAAAATACCGCTCAATCTTACCTTATTGAAAGAATGCCAAATTATAGGTATCTTTTGGGGCAACTTTGCTCAAAAAGAACCAGGCAAAAGTTTGCAAAACACTTTTCAGTTGGTACAATGGTTCCAGGAAGGTGCTTTAAAACCTCATATTCATGCCACCTATCCATTGCAGGATGCTCCCCTGGCACTTGAGGAGATTATGGCCCGTAAGGCGAAGGGGAAGATTGTGATTGTGGTTTAGGGTTTAGGGTTTAGGGTTTAGGGTTTAGGGTTTAGGGTAAAATATTATTTGGTGTTTTAAGAGTTAGTTATGCTCATTATTTTGATTTAGCTCTTAGGTATTTTGTAGATTAGTATTAAAAAGTCTTTATGAAAAGCCATATATTACTTTTATTAATCTCTATCTTTTTAATTCAAGCCTGCCAAAAGTCATCTGATTCCACCTATAATTGGTCCGCTTATCTAGGAGATAAACATAGCAGTCAAGCTGCATCATTAGATCAAATCAATGTAGATAATGTTGCTCAACTCAAAGTTGCTTGGACTTATGCTTGCGGTGATGCTGATACGGAAAAAAATCGCACCCAGATTCAATGTAATCCATTAGTCATTGATGGTGTATTATACGGAAGCTCCCCAAAATTAAAATTCTTCGCCTTAGATGCTAGTACAGGAGAAGAGCTCTGGGTATTTGATCCTTTTGCCGCCAATGGATACCAACAATATGGTATGGGGGTTAACCGAGGTTTGACCTATTGGTCTAATGAGGAGCAAAAAAGAATACTAGTAACAGCAGGAGACCAACTCTACTCTATCGATGCCAATACTGGCCTGCTTGATCCTACCTTTGGTAAAGATGGCCAAATTTCTCTGCGGGATGGACTAGATAGAGACATCGCCGATTTATTTATTGTGGCCAATACACCCGGTGTTATCCACGAAGACTTACTCATTTTAGGCTCAAGGGTATCTGAGGGAGAAGGCGCCGCTCCTGGACATATCCGTGCGATTAATGTGCGTACGGGTGAGCAAGCTTGGATTTTTCATACCATTCCCTGGCCTGGGGAGTTTGGAGCTGATACCTGGCCAGAGGGGGCTTGGCAATACGCTGGAGGGGCAAATTCTTGGGCTGGATTAAGTTTAGATGACGAGCGAGGTATTGTGTATGTACCCACTGGATCAGCAGCTTGGGATTTCTACGGCTCAGACCGAAAAGGCGAAAACCTCTTCTCTAATTGTCTACTTGCGCTCAATGCAAAAACAGGTGAACGGATATGGCACTATCAGTTTGTACATCACGACCTTTGGGATAGAGATTTGCCTGCCGCACCAAACCTCATCACATTAAATAAAGATGGCCAAGCAATTGATGCGGTTGCTCAAATCACAAAGTCAGCCTATGTCTTCATTTTTGATCGCGAAACTGGGGAGCCTATCTATCCAATTGAGGAACAACCTGTACCTCCTTCCAAATTAATTGGAGAAGAGGCTTGGCCTACCCAACCCATACCAAGCGCACCACCTGCTTTTTCTCGTAATCGGTTCACCGCTGAAGACATCACTCGTCGAACACCTGAAGCTTATGCTGAAGTAAAAGCCCGTTGGGACACCCTAGATGAAGGAGCTGATTTCATCCCTCCTAGTGAAAATGGAGCCATTATTTTTCCTGGTCTTGATGGTGGTGGCGAATGGGGAGGTGCCGCCTTCGACGATGAAAGTGGCAACTTAATTGTTAATGCCAGCGAAATGCCTTGGGTATTACAGATGATCAAACACCAGGAAAGTGGTCAAGAGCTTTCTCTTGGCAAAAAATTATACCAAAGCTACTGCCTTACTTGCCACGGTCCCAATCTTGAAGGAGGAGACCTTTTTGGTAAGGTACCCGCTTTAGTAAATGTTAAGGAACGCCTTGGTAGTGCACAGGTCATTGAAACCATTCAAAAAGGGAAAGGTGTAATGCCCTCCTTTTCTTTTATTGATGACCAACAGGCGAAAGCCATCGCCGATTTTATTCTAGAAATAGAATCCAATGAAAATGCCGCCGATATAAAAGCTGAAGGCAATAAGTATCCCTACTACTTCAACGGTTACCAACGCTTTAAAGATAGCGAAGGCTTTCCTGCAATCACTCCTCCCTGGGGAACCCTCAACGCGGTCAACCTCAATACTGGTACGATCACTTGGAAGGTTACACTTGGTCAACATCCAAAACTAGTGGGTACTGACGCACCTTTAAGTGGAAGCGAAAGTTATGGAGGACCAGTTGTAACAAAAGGCGGATTAGTTTTCATGGCAGGCACTCCTGATAAAAAGATTCGCGCCTTCGATAAATCTTCCGGCAAACAACTTTGGGAAGCAGAATTACCCGCTGCTGGCTTCGCTACGCCAGCTACCTATATGGTAGACGGTAAACAATATGTCGTCATTGCCTGCGGTGGCGGTAAGTTAGATGCCGCTTCTGGTGATCGATACGTGGCATTTGCACTTCCAGAGTGATGTGTTGACATGGAGTTCAATGTCCTTATATGGAACCACATAGAAAACAGTAGGAAACATAGTGCTCAAAACATCTATGTACCCTATGTCCCTATTGTGGTTCAATGTACTTATATGGACCACATAGAAAACAGTAGAAAACATAGCTCTCAAACCACCTATGTACCCTATGTCTCTATTGTGGTTCAAAACTACAATGTACTTATATGTCCTTATAATCCCTTATATGGTTCAATTTCCCAATATCCTTATAATTGAAGCACTTGACCTGATGTGCCAAATAGCGGGATTAAAGCAATAAATCCCTGAGGTCACCCGACTCCAATAGCTGCTTGAACTCCTTTTGCGGTAGTTCAAGTAAACTATTGACCCAAAAATGTCGAACATCTTTTGGAATATTCTTTAAATGCAGGAGTGCGTTCAAGTTATTTTTTGCCTGCCGATCTAACTTAAAATCATCCTTTTTGAATAGTGCCATTAATCTCTCCCAGAGCATGTAAATGATATCCAAGCGCTGTGGCTGTTGGGCTAGTAAACCCTCAAATACTGGGCTAATTTCGGCCTTGAAATCCGAAGTAGACAAAATCGAAGATGCACTCGGCAGATGGAGTCGCTGCGTTTGGACATAATCCATAAAAGCAGCCGCTAATTGATTATCTAAGTGTGCATTGGCCAATAAAAAGGATAAGGATCGATTCGCCTTTGGTTCTTCAATTGCTATGAGGCTATCAAAAAACTGTGCTATGGTCCTGGGGCTCGTTTGTCCTGCCTCAATCAATTCAGGAAACCAGGCTACAAAATCAATCAGCCAGTTAGGATATTTATTGGCTTTTGCCCAATTGAGCCAAGCTTTCAGATCAAAATTCAACTCAAAATGCAGCATTCTACTGCTTACCGCCTCATCCAAAGTAGTAACACTATAATCGCCTAAATCAGGATTGGCAGTGAGTACGATATGCCAATCAGGTGGTATTGCCCAACTCATTAATCGTCCCTCCTGTAGCAACGGCATAATACCTCGGATGATTCGCTCGTCTGCTCGATTAAAATCGTCCAAGAGTAAGATACCTGGCCCAAACTGATCGGGCACCCAATGCGGTTTACGCAAGGTAGTTTGCTTATTCTCAACCTGTGGCATCCCTAGAAGGTCTCCCATTTCTTCAAATTGAGCAAGAGCTACCGTGACACACTTCCAGCCATTCTTCTTAGCAAAATCCTTAACGATTTGTGTTTTTCCAATACCGTGTTTGCCCCATATACATAGCGGAACACCAGGTCTACCCTTTCGTTGCAAGCGACGATTCGAGTGGACTTGGTGCTTTAGTAAGCTATGAAGCTGATCCGCCGTTATATTTACTGATGAGTCAATGAGTCAATGGTTGAATGAGTGAATGATATCATTAGTCCTTAGCCATATAATCTACCGTGAGATAGCAAAGCGTCTTCACTCCTAATTTCATACCCGCATCATCGATGAAGAAATCCGGCGTATGGTGTGGAGCAGCATCTTTAGAATCCATACCCGCAGGCATACCTCCCAGGAATAAAAATAAGGCGGGAACTTTCTCCGCGTAAAAGCTAAAATCTTCTGCACCTGTTTTTGCAGAGATCAGATGTACATTATCATCTCCAGCTGCACGTTTGACAGAAGGCATCATTGCTCCAGTCAACGCTACATTATTGTAGGTCACAGGTACGCCTCTGGTAATTTCGACATCGGCAGTAGCGCCTGCACTTTCTGCAATACTGGTGGCTGTGCGTTCTATTTTTTCGTGGATAATATCCTGCATTTTAGGATCGAGCGTACGTATAGTACCGATCAATTCACAAGATTCAGGGATGATATTATTTCTCACGCCACCTTTAATCTTACCTACGCTAATTACGGCCGCCTCCTTGGTCAACTCTGTTTGGCGAGCTATAATATTATTCAAGCCTTGTACAATTTGGGCGGCGACTGTGATCGGGTCTACTCCACCCCAAGGCTGAGAACCATGAGATTGCTTGCCATTCACGGTGATCTGAAAACGATCCGCAGCAGCTAAGGCGCCACCTGGTTTGTAAGCGATATGGTTAACAGGAGTCTGAGAATTGATATGTAGACCAAAAATGGCATCAACTTTTGGATTATCCAAAACGCCCTGTTCTACCATCATCTTGGCACCACCACCTTCTCCTGGAGGTGCACCTTCTTCGGCTGGTTGGAAGACGAAAACAATATTGCCCGTAAGTTGATCTTTCATACTAGAAAGTACTTCAGCGGCCCCCATCAACATAGCGATATGTGTATCGTGGCCACATGCATGCATGACACCAACCTCCTCGCCCAGGTATTCAGACTTGACTTTAGAAGCAAAAGGAATATCCACTCTTTCTGTAACAGGCAGAGCATCCATATCAGCTCTAAGTGCTACAGTTGGCCCTGGCTTCCCGGTACGCAAGATACCGACTACACCAGTATAGGCAATTTTTGTTTTAACCTCTAGACCAAGACTTTTGAGGTGAGCAGCTACCTTCTCGGCAGTTTTAAACTCTCGATTACTGAGTTCTGGATTTTGATGAATATCATGGCGCCATTCGATCACTTTGGATTCGACACCATCTACTTTTTGGTTGATCTGGCTATAAACATCTTGGTATTGTGCCGAAAGTGTAACGGCAAAAGTTAGCAATAAAAAAGAAGCTAATATTTTCATTAAAGCAGTTGATTTAAAAAATTAAATTGGAGTATACACTCCTTTCGACTGCCTAAAATAGTAAAATATTAACTTCTTAAAAACTCGATTAGAAATCCAGTCTTTATCCAGGATTTGCTATAGGCTCATCCTGTTGTTCTTGTTTTTCTAATTTAGCTTCGTAGTGTTGAATCAGCTTTGCTTGATGCTCGGCTGTTTTATTGAGTACTTTGAGTCTTTCATCTAAAGACTCTTTTGCAACTAATGCATTTTTTAAGAAAGGTAGTTTTCTTCGATTTCGATTAATGTCCAAGATCTGTTGTAAAGTCTGATTAAGCTTGATGCGCGCTCTTACGAGGCGTCGTTTATTGCTTCTTGTCATTGGCAAAATCGGGTTTGGTTAAAAGATATAGTTGTTAGTGCGTAATGAGGTTCACAAGGGTATAATAATAATAATGCTTTTTACAGTGGAAGTTACAAATTAATAACGATATCATTATCCGTTTTGGTTTAAATTCAGAAATTTTAAACTGTTAAATTACGGTCATTTCTAAATCTTTTTCTTCAATGAATCTACTTTACCAAAGATGGCTTTTTCTTGCGAAGTCCGCACAAATACCAGATAATCAAGCTACTATCTTTTTTCAAGAACTTAAGCAGTTCTACAATAGTCCTGACCGATTTTATCACAACCTCAAACACCTAACAGTACTCTTTCATTTTTTTGATCGACATCAATCTACCCTTAAAAACCCTGAATTAGTCGAATGGGCCATTTGGTACCATGATATTATTTACGATGTGGCTCAAAAAGATAATGAAATTCAAAGCGCAGCCTTGGCTGCTGAACGCCTACAATTCTCTCAATTGAGCAATGCCCAAATCGACGCGATTGTACTCCTGATTGAAGCTACTCAAAAACATCAATTCCTAGCCGATACCCATCCGATAGACACGCCGCTTTTTTTGGACTTTGATTTATCCATCCTAGGCACCGATTGGCCTACTTATCAGCAATATGCCCAACAGATCAGGCAGGAATACCAGATCTATCCAGACGAGATGTATAATCCCGGTCGACATCATGCCTTATCCCTTTTTTTAGAAAGAGAACGCATCTACTATACGCCCCATTTTTACCAAGAAAAAGAGTCTATAGCTAGAGAAAATATCCACAGAGAATTAAAAGAATTAAGCAAAACATTGTAATGATAAAAGTCACCCCGCACCAGTGATCTCTGCCACCTAATACCCACGATAGCGCCTCTAAATTTATGTTCCATAAGCGCTATCGCAATGACAGTAACAACAGCACAACAACACAAGCACAAACCTTTACACAAAGATACGCATACCTGCTATCACTGCGGCGAAGATTGCCCTCCATCGCCTGTCCTTTCTCAAGAAAAGCATTTCTGCTGCGAAGGTTGTAAAACCGTTTTCGAAATCCTTAATACTAATGACCTCTGTCAATTTTACCAAATTGATGAACAGGCAGCTTTTAGTTTACGTAATCAATCTAGTACCTCTTACGGCTATTTAGATGATCCAAAGGTGCAAGACAAGCTGTTAGATTTCACCGATGGCAAGAGTAGTCGGGTGCATTTTCTGCTTCCACAAATCCACTGTGCTTCTTGTATCTGGTTATTAGAAAAACTTTACCAAATTTTGCCTGGAGTGTACAGCTCTAAAGTGCATTTTTCGCAGAAAAAAATCCATATCCATTACGATGAAGAAGAAACCAATCTACGGGCGATTGTAGAGCTATTGGCCAATTTAGGTTATGCTCCAGCGATCAACCTCAACAACTTGGAGGAGCAGGATAAACCCAAAATAGACCGAGGTTTCTATTATAAGCTGGGTTATGCTGGCTTTGCCTTTGGCAATATCATGCTCTTGAGTTTCCCTGAATACCTTGGTTTGAATCTGCATCAAGATCAATTCTTTTTTAAGCTATTTGGCTACCTCAATATTTTATTGGTACTCCCTGTAATTTTCTTTAGTGGTATCGATTATCTACGATCTGCTTGGGTAGGCTTGAAGCATCAGGAACTCAATATCGATGTACCGATAAGCATTGGAATACTGGCTCTATTTGGCCGTTCTGTTTTTGAGATTATAAGTCATACCGGAGCTGGTTATTTAGATAGTTTGAGTGGCTTGGTCCTCTTCCTATTGATTGGTAAATGGTTTCAACAGAAGACCTACCACCAAATTGCCTTTGATCGAGACTATCGTTCCTACTTTCCGATTGCAGCCAACCTCAGTAAAAATGGTATCATAAAGACCATCACTTTGGATCAACTAGTGGTTGGAGACCTCATTGTCGTCAAAAACCAGGAATTAATCCCCGCAGATGCGATCATTAAATCTGGGGTCGCGAAAATTGATTATAGTTTTGTGACAGGTGAATCAGACCCTATTGCTATCCCACTTGGCGAGAAGGTTTTCGCAGGCGGTAGGCAAGTAGGTACAGATATTGAATTGACTTTGGTAAAAAAAGTATCGCATAGCTATCTGACTCAACTTTGGAATGATAAAATCTTTGATAAAAAACAAGATACCAAAGCGAGTACCCTGGCCTTGAAAGTAGGCAAATATTTCACCATTTTCATTCTAAGTGTAGCTTTAGCGACCCTCTTTTATTGGCTACCTAAAGATACCAGTATTGCCTTTAATGCCTTCACAGCAGTACTCATTATTGCTTGTCCTTGTGCCGTGGCTTTAGCCATACCCTTCATCTTTGGTAATGTCTTGACCATCTTGGCTAAACAGCAGTTTTTTCTTAAAAACACTAATGTCATCGAAGCCTTGAGTAGTGTAGATGCTGTGGTTATGGATAAAACGGGCACACTGACCACTAGAAAGAAAAACAACATAGCTTTCCTTGGAAAAACACTCAATTCTTTAGAAGTCTGGATGCTAAAAGAAGCCTGTGGCCCCTCTAATCATCCCAAAAGTCAGGCTATCCTCCAATATTTAGAAGATCATTATGAAGCAGGAGACCAATATGGTTTGAAAGTACGTGGCTGGCAAGAGGTCATCGGCAAAGGAGTCGAAACGGATATAGGTCACCATAAAGTGAAGGTTGGAGCTGCCCATTTCATGGATAGCGCAATAAATGACAAGCAAAAACAAGAAGGGGTCTATATCCAATTCAATGGACAAATCAGAGGACAATTCCTCATCCAACAACCTATTCGAGATGGATTAGCACCACTTATAGATTATTTCAAGCAGCTTGGGCCTATCCATTTACTATCGGGTGATAATGAAAGAGAACGATCTTATTTCACTCCCTATTTTGAGGAAAACAACTTGCATTTTCGGCAAAGTCCCAAGGATAAACTACAGTTTATCAAAGAGCTTCAGAAAGAAGATAAAGTATTAATGCTGGGCGATGGTTTAAATGATGCAGGAGCGCTACAACAAAGTGATGTGGGCATTGTCATCACCGAGAATACCAACAACTTCACGCCGGCATCTGATGCTATTCTTGCCGCGCAAAGCTTTAAGCAACTACCCGATTTAATCCAATTCACCAAGAAGAGCATCAGGCTGGTCTACGGGGCCTATGCCTTTGCCCTTCTGTATAATTTCATTGGTTTGAGTTTTGCAGTACAAGGCGAATTATCGCCCATTGTAGCTGCTATTTTGATGCCCTTGAGCTCCATTAGCATTGCGCTATATGGGACATTAAGCACCCAATTTATGGGATGGCGGATTTTTGATAGCCCAGCTACTGAAGCAACAAGAATCAAGAACAGGGCCTCGGTAGTGACTTGATGACAAATCTCACTGAGCAACCTGATATTAATCATAAACAAGGTACTCACGCGTGAGTACCTTGCGCACAAACACTGACAATTTTATGACAATAATCGTATTACTCATCATCATCAGCTTAATCATTGCACTGGGCTTTTTGGCAGCCTTCTTTTGGGCAGTGCGCACGGGTCAATTCGACGATGATTACACGCCTTCTGTGAGGATACTATTTGAAGATAACGACAAACAAAAAACAAATTAATTAACGAACAATGGCACCAATCGAAAAATTTAACTACGACAACGGCATTGTTAAAAACTTCGCGTTTGCCACGGTCCTTTGGGGGGTCGTCGGCATGCTAGCGGGGCTTTTTGCTGCACTACAAATGGTTTACCCAGACCTCAGTTTTGGGTTCGCACCTACAACCTTTGGTCGTATTCGTCCACTACATACGAATGCGGCGATTTTTGCTTTTGTGGGTAACGGGATTTACATGGGAGTTTATTACTCCTTACAACGCTTACTAAAAACACGGATGTACAGTGACTTGCTTAGTAAAATCCACTTTTGGGGATGGCAAGCAATCATTGTTTCTGCTGCCTTAACTATTCCACTCGGATTGATGGGCGCACACGAATACGCTGAACTAGAATGG
The DNA here is from genome assembly GCA_042095835.1 of Saprospiraceae bacterium. Lineage (GTDB taxonomy): Bacteria > Bacteroidota > Bacteroidia > Chitinophagales > Saprospiraceae > DATFKA01. The sequence continues at coordinate 18,850 of JBELML010000015.1, read as the reverse complement.
CCTATTGATATTGCCATTGCTTTGATCTGGATCGTATTTGGTATCAACATGTTTGGTACAATCCTCAAACGTAGAGAACAGCACCTTTATGTAGCCATTTGGTTCTACATTGCTACCTGGATTACAGTAACCGTTTTACACGTAGGTAACAACCTAGAGTTACCGATTTCTTTGTTCCAGTCTTATCCAGTATTTGCTGGTGTACAAGATGCGCTGATCCAATGGTGGTATGGTCACAATGCGGTAGCTTTCTTCTTGACGACACCCTATTTAGGATTAATGTATTACTTTTTGCCTAAAGCAGCTAATCGTCCGGTATATTCTTATAAACTATCGATTATCCACTTCTGGGCACTGATTTTTATTTATATCTGGGCAGGTCCTCACCACTTGCTGTATACTTCTTTACCAGATTGGGCACAGTCATTAGGTACGGTATTTTCAGTAATGCTGATCGCTCCATCTTGGGGTGGTATGCTGAACGGTTTATTGACCTTAAGAGGTGCTTGGGATAGGGTACGTCAGGATCCGATTCTGAAATTCATGGTAGTTGCAGTTACTTCTTACGGAATGGCTACTTTCGAAGGTCCCCTCCTTTCCATTAAATCGATCAACGCGATCAGTCACTATACAGACTGGACAGTGGGTCACGTACACATTGGTACACTAGGCTGGAATGGTTTCTTGACCTTTGGTATCCTATATTGGTTATTGCCTAGAATATTTAATACCAAGTTACATTCTGTAAAATTAGCCAACGCCCACTTCTGGATTGGCACCTTAGGTATCCTTGCCTACTCTATTCCTCTTTATTGGGCAGGTTGGACACAGTCTTTGATGTGGAAGCAATTTACGGCTGATGGTTTCCTACAATACGGAAACTTCCTGGAAACAGTAACCCAAATCTTACCAATGTACAAGATGCGTGCTATCGGTGGAACGCTGTACTTAATTGGTGTATTCATTATGGTCTACAACTTGATTAAAACGGTTCGTTCGGGTCAGTTGATTAAAGATGAAGCGGCTCAAGCTCCTCCTAGACCAGTAGCTGCTACACCTCATAAAGGAGAGCACTGGCACAGATGGATCGAAAGACGTCCAATGCAAATGTTGATTGGTAGTGCTATCGTGATCCTTATCGGTGGTATGGTAGAGATTTTCCCCATGTTAATGGTTGAATCGAATGTACCAAAAATTGAATCCGTCAAACCCTACACTCCTCTTGAGTTAACGGGTAGAGATATCTACATCAGAGAGGGATGTTTAGCTTGTCACTCCCAGATGATTCGTCCATTCCGATCTGAGACAGAACGCTACGGAAAATACTCTAAATCTGGTGAGTTCATTTATGATCGTCCATTCCTTTGGGGCTCCAAACGAACTGGGCCAGACTTACATCGAATTGGTGGAAAATATCCAGATAGCTGGCACTACAACCACATGCTTGATCCAGAAAGTATGTCACCAGGCTCTATCATGCCGGTCTATCCTTGGCTGATTGAGAACGATATGAAACTGAAGACGCTGGCTAGAAAAATTAAGGGTCTAAGGTCTTTAGGAACACCTTATCCTGAAGGGTTTGAAGACGAGGCATTAGCCGATCTGCAAGCACAAGCGGCTCAGGTGGCAGCGTCATTACGCAAAGATGGCATTGAGCAAGAGAGCTTAGAGAATAAAGAGATCATTGCTTTAATTTCCTACTTACAGCGCCTAGGTACTGACATTAAACCATTGCCACAGGCCTCTAATGAGGACAATGAATAAAAGAGTTCTAGTGGGAGGGAGATCTGGAGTATTAATACTTATGAACTCCCCCATTACAACATTATATCATAATATCATTATTCATCTACCAAAGCTTACTCTTCCGCTATAGCTTCAGCATACTCGGGTAGCGTAGGTAGACAACATTTAATAAGCATGTTTAAATATATTTTAGAATCAGCGGGCAATATCAATTGGATGGCAATCGCTTCTTTGCTGACTTTCTTTACGGTCTTTACCGTCAGTGCCGTCCTGGCTTTCAAGCAAGACAAAACCTTTATCAACAAGATGGCGAACCTACCACTTGAGGAAGATCAGGCTTAAATATAAATACCGGCAAGCCATTTAGATGACGTGGATTGCCCCTGTAATTCCACCTTAAAAAATGGCTTCGGCAGTAAAAAGAAATTATATCATATTATGAACTATAAATATTTCAAATCGTTAGTGGTGCTCTTCGGACTCAGCCTAGTGGCTATTCCAGGATGGGCACAAGAAGCGGCCCAGGAGGATGCTGGCTTCTATGATCGTTTGGCACAAAATGGCTTACTCCTATTTGCCTTAGCCGTTTTAGTTGGCGCTGTATTAGCTGTTTTCCATTTACTGAATGTAGTGGTCAAAATGCAGCAAATAGAAATTTATCAAAAGAATGGTCTAGATGCTTACTTAAAAGAAGTAACAGCTCCTAAAGTACCTCTTTGGAAAAGGATGTATAAAAAATGGACCAATGTCGTACCGGTTGAAAAGGAAGAGGATATCTTATTGAACCACGACTATGATGGCATCAAAGAGCTGGACAACAGCCTTCCACCTTGGTGGGTTGCCATGTTCTATATCACTATAATAATAGGAGTCCTCTACTTTGGCTACTACCACATCTTTCAGTATGGCCCATCCCAAGCAGAGGAATATGAGATTGCTATGGTGAAGGCCGAGGAGCAAGTCAAAGCTTATCGTTCTAAGCAAGCCGATCAAATTGATGAAAACAATTTAATTGCCTTGACCGATGAAAGTCAGTTATCCATAGGTAAATCCTTGTTCGATGCCAACTGTCTGGTATGCCACGGTGCTTTAGGAGAAGGTGGTGTGGGACCCAACCTTACCGACCAATATTGGATACATGGTGGCAGTACAAGCGACATCTTCAAAACTATCAAATATGGTGTACCTGAAAAAGGAATGATTGCCTGGAAAGCGCAGCTTCGTCCAGCAGAGATGCACCAAATCACCAGTTATATCGAAACGCTCGTAGGTACTAATCCTCCTAATGGGAAAGCAGCTCAGGGAGAATTATATCAACAAGCAGAACAGATAGATACACCGGTTGACAGCCTTGCTAATGGTGCAATCGGTATGAAGTAGCTTTTTTTCTGGGTGGATACTTTCCGCCCAGAAATTCAACCCAGCAACACATGGAAAACAAACAACAACATTCAACAGTTCCTGACGAAGAGCAATTCAGAGATAAAATTGCCACCGTTGATGATCATGGTAAACGCTTATGGGTTTATCCCAAAAAACCAAAGGGTCGTTTTTATAACTGGCGCTCCTACGTCAGCTATGCCCTACTTCTTTTCTTATTTGGCGCTCCATTTATTAAGATCAATGGAGAGCCGATGTTACTTTTCAATGTTTTAGAGCGCCGTTTCATTCTTTTTGGGATTCCATTTATGCCACAGGATTTCCATCTATTTGTATTGGCGATGTTGACTTTTATCGTCTTCATCATCTTGTTTACAGTAGTATGGGGGCGGCTTTTCTGTGGATGGGTTTGTCCGCAGACGATATTCATGGAAATGGTTTTCCGTAAAATAGAATATTGGATCGAAGGCGATTGGAATGCCCAAAAACGCCTGAATAAAGCTCCTTGGACACCCAAAAAATTATTCAAAAAAGGAATAAAGCAGGTTATTTTCTTCACAATTTCGGTACTCATAGCCAATACCTTTCTCGCCTACATCATTGGTATTGAAGAAGTATTTCGGATTGCTACAGAACCCGTACAGATGAACCTTGGAGGATTCACTGCCATGCTCTTGTTCTCATTCGCCTTTTACTTCGTTTTCTCCTGGTTGAGGGAGCAGGTCTGTGTTGCTATCTGTCCTTATGGACGATTGCAAGGTGTTTTATTGGACTCCAACTCCATTGTTGTCCACTACGATACGATCAGGGGTGAACCTAGAGGGAAAATTAGAAAACCGAAGAAACCAAAAACAAATCCAATCACTAGAATCACTAGTACGGTAGCACAGAGTGCCAAGCAACCAGAGGCCGTAGTAGCAGAGACCATGCCACTTGCTAGCCCGGAAATAGTACAGGAGCAGCTAGGTGATTGTATCGATTGCAAACTCTGTATTCATGTCTGCCCTACCGCGATTGATATTCGGGAAGGCACACAACTGGAATGTATCAACTGTACGGCCTGTATCGATGCCTGCGATGAAGTCATGGAGAAGGTTGGACGGGAGAAAGGCTTAATACGCTATGATAGTTATAATGGCATCCAGGAGGGTCGTCAAAAACTCTTTACACCAAGAGTAATTGCATATACCATACTACTAGGTTTATTGCTCGTTCTAAATGTGGTCCTTTTGAATAGTAGGACTGAGGTAGAAACCTTGCTCTTGCGTACCCCTGGCACCTTATTTTATACAGAGGACAGTAATCCTGATGTGATAAAGAATTTATACAACTACCAAATTATCAACAAGACTACTGAAGAATTTCCGGTGACTTTTCAACTCTTGAATATAGAAGGAGCGCTTGAATGGGTAGGAAAACCGCCTACCACCAAAGCAGAAGCTGTAGCAGAAGGGGCCATTTTTATTGCCATAGATAAAAAAGAGCTAAAAGGAAGAAAGACCAAACTTATACTGGAAGTCTTTGATGGCGAGGGTAAACGAATAGACAAGGTCACTACCAACTTTCTGGGACCAAATAAATAAAACTGTTGTTGTTGCTTGAGCTGCAAGTTAGCCCGCCTCATGGTGTGGCACTTGCAGCCTTTTAAAAACAGTTTCAAAAAAATAAACAAATGAAAATCAATTGGGGATGGGGCATTGCAATCTTCTACGTCATTTTTGTAATCAGCCTCTTATTTCAACTCTACAAGAGTACTACCTATGATCATAGCTTAGTAGAAAAAGACTACTATGCTAAAGATTTAGCCTATCAGGAACACTATGAGAAACTAGTGAATGCACAGTCACTCCCAAAGGATGTGCAAATCATGAATATACCGCAAAAGGAAGGTGTCAATATCTATTTCCCAGCGCACCTTTCTGAACTAGAAGGAGAGATATTATTCTTTAGTCCTCAGTTCAGTCACTTGGATTTTAAAGTCGCCGTAAAAGTCGATGAGCATAATCAGCAATTTATTGATGCCAGTCAACTCCAAAAAGGTAAATGGAAGGTTAAGGTCGATTGGCAAGCAGAAGGGAAAGCTTTTTTTAAAGAGGAAATTGTTGTTTTATAAGCGTTGGAGTTTGATGTCTGGGGGACTGGGGGACTGGGAGATCTGGAGATCTGGAGACTGGGAGACTGGCACGAGCACATAGCACTTGACACCTGGCATATGGCACCTGGCACATGACACATAGCATCCCGACATCCGCTACGCCGGGATTAATTCGACCAGATTGTATTGCTGCGCACTACAATGGTCTCATTAACATAGCACATGACACATAGTACTTGGCACATGACACATAGCACATAACAAGCATCGGGTTTCATTAATAAAATTTAGAATTGTGACATCATTCCTAGCTACAGCTTTTTTACTTGGACTCACTGGCAGCTTACACTGCGTGGGGATGTGTGGCCCTCTAGCTTTAGCACTCCCCTATCGGGGTGCATCGAAATGGGTAGCTGCCGGAAATGTTTTATCCTATAATTTAGGTAGGGTTGTAACCTACTCCCTTATTGGTCTGATGATTGGTCTGGTAGGTCAATCTCTGGAGTTGGCAGGTTTGCAGGTATATTTTTCAGTAGGAATTGGTGTATTATTCATACTTGCAGCGCTGATGGCTATCAACCTTGAGCAGCTGTTGGTAAAAGTGCCCACAATGGCGAGCCTCAATGCTTGGGTAAAGCGAAAACTAGCTCAACTCCTAGCAAAACCTAAATCATCTACCTATTGGAGACTTGGTATGATGAATGGTCTTTTACCCTGCGGTTTGGTGTATCTTGCAGTGGCAGGTGCAGTAGCCACCGGTAGTTTGGTAGAAGGGGCATCGTATATGGCGCTTTTCGGTTTGGGTACCTTGCCTTTAATGATGGCCACCGCCCTGGTAGGCCAGTTTATCCCTATTCAATGGCGAAATCAGATCAAAAGATTAACGCCTGTGGTCTTGCTCCTCTTTGGCTGCCTTTTGATTGCTCGTGGCCTACATTTTGAACTTCCCGATCAAATGCGATTTTGGGAGATTGGGCAGGAGGTGCCGGTGTGTCATTAGGAAGGTGTCGCAAAAGGCATCCAAGCTTGTCCCCTAATAAAAACTTGAAAAGCTTTCTTGATTTCTTCCTACAACTATTAATGCTTTGTGCTGGATCTAAGCCAATATAAATATGATCAGGAAAGCATCAATAAGGCCATTCCCATAAAAATAAAATTATGCAAAGCATGCGTGAGTATTGCCCACCAAAACCCAAGACGGAGTCGAATAAAACCCAAAAGAACGCCCAATAAAACCTGTGGTAAAACCAGAAGTGGAGCCCAGAGTAACATTTGCGAAGATGAACCACTACTTAGGAAGTTAGTGGCATGGATTAAACCAAAAGCTATGGCCACCCCGTAGAAGATAAAGCGATAGTTGCGGTTCCACCATTGATGGATACTGGCTTTAGTGCCTTGCAAAGAATTGGGGCCTGTAATATAAATTGGAAAGAGTAAAATCCGAAAAAGATAAGCTCTTGGCCATCGTAAAGGCAGTCGAAAGATCGTTTCTTCCGCAATTGGAGCAAAGACCACAGCAAAAGCAAGAACTCCAATCGCCGGTATTTGATCTAACATTTTCATGATAGCGTGATCATTTGGTTCAAATACACCAAATTTTTCGGCTAAACTGAGAAAACCTGTTGAGGCAAAAACTGGTATTAAGAATAGCAAATAACTCGCTATCAATAATGATAAGGGGGCTAATTGAGAGGGAGGATTGCTAATTTTCTCTTGAGGATTTTTTAAAAAAGTTAGCAATTCCCTTAAAGCGTCTTTAAACATAATCAAGTCTAGTATTTATATGCGCTATCCTACTTTGATTTTTGTGCGTACTCTAAATAAGAATAATGCACCTAAAGCAGTGATAGCTGTCAAAATCATGGCATTGGTACCTTCTCCATAAATCCAGGAGCCTGTAGCAAATAGGGCACCATAAACGGTAATACAGGCTACCATCATAGCTAATATTTCCAAAGGTAATTGTCCCTGCTCTTTTTGAATAGGCTCTCCTTCGGCCGCAGCTTTTTCAAGAACAGCATCCCAACCGTTACCTCCTGGTCTAATTTTCTTATAAAATGCTCTCAGCGTTTCGTCATCTGTTGGTGGTGTGAAGTAGGTAGCAATAATCCAAATGATAGTCGTTAGTACCGCTCCAATAATAATCGTTTGCCACCCTTTCAGTCCTGTATCGGCAAAGGTAAATACACTAGCAATAATCAGAGAACTGATCATGGCCACTATTTCGGTCATGGCATTAATACGCCACCAGAACCAACGCAAAATATAGATCAGCCCCGTACCTGCACCCAATAGTAGAAGGTAGGTAAAAGCTTGACTTGCACTCGTCAACATAAGACCTAAGCCTAGTCCCAAAATGGTAGAAACTACGGTAAACCAACGCCCAGCCCATACCAGTTCTTTATCGCTAGCCTCAGGCTTGATAAATCTTTGATAAAAATCGTTGACCAGATAGGAGGCTCCTAAGTTTAATTGGGTAGACATGGTCGACATAAAGGCCGCAATCAAGGAGGCCGCAACTAAACCTAATAAACCAGTTGGTAAAAAAGATAACATGGCAGGATATGCTACGTCATGTCCAAGCTTATCCGCAGGTAAATCTGGAAATGCCGTTTGTAAATCACTCAAGTTTGGAAAAACTACCAATGAAGCTAAAGCAATCAAAATCCAAGGCCAAGGCCTCAAAGCATAATGTGCAATATTGAATAAGAAAGTGGCTCCAATTGCATGTTTTTCATCCTTTGCTGAAAACATCCTCTGCGCAATATAACCTCCACCTCCTGGTTCGGCACCAGGATAATAAGACGCCCACCATTGTACCGCTAATGGAACAATCAACACAGGCACCCACACATCTGGATCATCAAAGGATGGTAGAATACTTAATTTATCAGATACATTGACATTGGCCAATAAATTGCTGAGACCTCCTACTTCCGGCATATTCACCAAATAGATACAAGCCCAAATAGAGCCAATCATTGCTAAGATGAATTGTACAAAATCTGTGATAATGACGGCCCGCAATCCACCCAGGGCACTATACACCAAAGTCACGGAGCCAGCAATCAATAAAGTTTGCCAGCCGGGCATACCCAAAATGACTTCCCCAAACTTTACAGCAGCTAAGGACACTGCACCCATCACCAGCACATTGAAAATGAGTCCAAGGTATAAGGCCCTAAATCCACGTAAGAAAGAAGCGGCCTTACCACTGTAGCGCAGCTCATAAAACTCTACATCTGTCAGGACTTCAGATCTTCGCCACAACTTAGCGTAGACAAACACCGTCAGCATACCAGTTAAGAGGAATGCCCACCAGCCCCAGTTGCCAGCAACTCCAGAGGTACGGACCAAATCCGTGACCAAATTGGGCGTATCTGCCGAAAAGGTAGTAGCTACCATAGAGATCCCCAAGAGCCACCAAGGCATATTTCTTCCAGATAGGAAGAACTCTGAAACACTTGAACCGGCTTTCTTTGAAACCGCTAGCCCGATGGCCAGGGAGACCACAAAAAAGGCCGCAATGATTACCCAATCTAAAGTCGCTAATGTCATTTTGTTTTGTTTATAGTTGATTAGTTTATCTGGCTGCCTTGCGGCAGTCTAGTTGATAAGTTAATGAGGTTATAAGAATTAACCAATACTTATAACCTTATCAACTTATAACCTCACAAACTTTATCTCATTCTAAAGTAGGAATTATTTGTTAAAGCTGTTGATATGGCCAACTACTTTTCTGTTTGAGGCCAATCAAACTTCCATCTTCTGAAGGCCTCCATAGCCTCATACTCCGCAAGACCAAGTTCGCGATATATTTCTGCTGTTTCTCTATTCCTAAACTCAGCTCTTTGCCAAAACTCTCGTTCGTCATTCCCAGGAAAAGGTGGTCTATCTTTCTGAGATTGATGCATAAAGATGGCTAATTTTTTGTTTTTCACTTCCTTGGGGCTCAAGGGAACCGCCATCTCAATTTCATGCACGGGCCACTCATGCCAGGCACCGCGATAGAGCCATAACCAACAATCTTTGGCCCATTTCTCTCCTTTGAGTTGCTCGAAAGCACCAAATATAGCGTCTAAGCACACTCTATGAGTACCGTGCGGATCTGCTAAATCACCAGCCGCGTAAACTTGGTGAGGCTTGATTTTGTCCATCAATTCCGCCACGATCTCAATATCCTTCTTGCTTAGCGGCTTTTTGCGGCTACTGCCAGTCTCATAGAAGGGCATATCTAGAAAATGGATTTGGTCATCTCCAATTCCGCAAAATCTGGCACCTGCTCTAGCTTCTCCTCTACGAATGAGTCCCTTAACGGTACGTACCGTATCGCTATCTGCTGTACCATTCTTTTTCTTGAGCATCGATTTGATCGCCTTGCCCAATTTTTGATCGATCTTCTCTCCTGTCTCTCCATTCAAGCCTTCTACCTGATTGAATTCTTTCATAAATTCAATGAACCTAAGGGCATCATGATCGTGAACGGCAATATTACCAGAGGTTTGGTAAGCGACGTGCACCTCATGACCTTGCTCAACGAGTCGTAGAAAAGTACCACCCATAGAAATCACATCATCATCTGGGTGAGGGCTGAAAATAATGACTCTTTTTTTCTTTGGTTTGGCGCGCTCGGGCCTAGTAGTATCATCTGCGTTGGGTTTGCCACCGGGCCAACCAGAGATCGTATGTTGCAAGCGGTTGAAGATTCTAATATTGATATCATAAGCTGATGCATACTCAATGATCAAATCACTGAGTCCATTTTCAGCATAATCTTCATCCGTTAATTTCAGGATGGGTTTTTGGGTCTTTTGAGAAAGCCATACGACTGCTTTACAAACTAAATCATCAGACCAATTGCTCATACCTACTAGCCAGGGAGCATTAAAGCGGGTCAATTTTTCAGCAGCAGCACGATCTACGTGGGCTTTCACATTGGGATGTTCTTGCAGAAAACTCGCAGGAATAGAGGAAGTAATGTCTCCTTCTACTGCTTGCTGTAGAATACTTGCCTTGTGTTGGCCCCAAGCAATCAAATATACTGCTTTGGCTCGCATAATAGTGTCGATCCCCATCGTAATAGCACGGTAGGGAACATCCTCTTCCCGATCAAAATCTTTTTGTGCATCTCTTCTAGTGAGTGCATCCAATCTAACTAAACGAGTCTTTGAAGAAGCCCAGGAACCCGGCTCATTAAATGCAATATGACCAGTGCGACCTATACCCAAGATTTGAATATCTAAGCCTCCTCTACTTTTGATATTTTTCTCATATGCTTGACAGAAGCCTTCCACATCATCCATACCTATAGTCCCGTCAGGAATATGAATATTCTCCTTTGGAATATCGATATGATCGAATAGGTAGTCATGCATAAAGCGTACATAAGACTGCTGCGCATCCGGTGCCATTGGATAGTATTCATCCAAATTAAAGGTCACCACATTATGAAAGCTTAAATCTTCTTCTTTGTGTAGACGCACCAACTCAGCGTACACTTGAATTGGAGTGGATCCAGTAGCTAGTCCCAAGACAATCTGCTCACCCGACAATTGTTTTTGACGTATGGCCAAGGCAATTGATCTGGCAATATGTTTTGAACCTTCTTCTGCGGATTCCCAGACTTTGGTTTGGATTCTTTCTACAGATTTTAATTGATACTTCAGAACGCTCATGTCAATGTTTTCTGGTTATAGTTGAGAAATGGTGTTGATCTAGAATCAAGGCAGCTGCACCTAATATCCCGACTTCACTAGCACCTAAGCTAGAAGTTTGGATACGCATTCGGTCGCGATAAACTGCTTGTACATGCTCTCTTAAAAAGGCTTTAGCTGGTTCGATAAGCAAATCTCCTGCCTGAACTAAGCCACCTGCTAGAATAAATAGCTCGGGCGTTAATTGCTCACAGAGATTTGCTATCTGCCAGCCAAGGTACTCTCCAGTAAGCTGAAAAGCTTCCCTTGATAAGACATCGCCTTCCTTGGCAAGGGCAGCGATTAATTTGGTATTAATTTGATGATATGTATAATCTCTCAGGGCTGAGGATCGATTATCAATAGCTAGTAGTTCTACTGCGGTACGCTTGAGGCCCGTAGCAGATAAATAAGTCTCTAGGCATCCAGATTTACCGCAATTACACTTTCTACCACCTCGCTTGAGGATGGTATGACCATACTCTCCTGCCAAACCTTGGTAACCGTCAATGATTTTACCATCCGAATAGCTCGCATAACCTAGGCCAGTGCCCAACATCAGTAGTGTAAAATGATCAGTGGATTGACCAGCTCCCCAAAACTTCTCTCCCATCGCTGCTGCTTTGGCATCTTTCCTTAGTACTACAGGCACGCCAAACCTTTCCTCTAAAAAAGGACCAATCGGAATTTCAGTCTTAAATGGAAGATTGACCGCCTCTAGTATAATTCCACTATTGAGGCTATGCCCCGGCGCACCTATTCCTATACCTAAAAGGTCAGCAGCTGTCATCCCTAATTGCTCTAACAGGGCTTTAATTTGGGAGGCGATGAGCTCAAAAAAATCGGGCAAGGTAGACGTGGTAGAAGTCGGCACACTCTGGTGTTGCAAGATTTGTCCATCGGGATGAACTAAACCTACTTTCAGGTTTGTACCGCCTATGTCGATGCCGATAATAAGGTCCAAAATGATAATAATTTGCGTGTTGCAATCTTATTTACGGTACAAATATACACAATTATTTAATTCTGTGTGCGTACACAAAAATATTTCTTAGGGGTTTTAGCTAAATTTTTATTTTTATATTTGCTCTACGAAATTCATTTTGAACGCTCCAATTGCTAATGAGTCAGAGAATTAGAATCAAAGACATTGCAGAAAAGGCTGGTGTTTCCACTGGTACCGTTGACCGCGTATTACATCAAAGGGGGAATGTATCAGCCAAGGCCAAAGCTAAGGTCATGGCCGCTTTGGAGGAATTAGACTATGAGCCTAATATTATTGCAAGCAGGCTGGCTTATAATACGGTCACAGAGATTGTAGTCCTCATGCCCAATCCAGCAATCGATCCCTATTGGGCCAATCCTATGCAGGGAATTGAGAAAGCCATCAAAGGCGTGCAGCATTATGGCGTCAATTTACACCCTCAGTATTTCAATCTATTTAATCCCAAAAGTTTTGTAGAAGCTGGTAAACAGGCTTTAAAAAGGGAGCCAGAAGCCCTACTCTTTCCGCCCGTATTTTTGAAGGAATCTCAGACCCTTTTAGAGGAGTGCAAAGAGAAAGGCATCTTAGTATCTTTTATCAATACGGACATAGCTGGACAAGAAGTATTATCCTACGTTGGTCAGAATTCTTATCAAAGTGGAGTCCTGGCTGGAAAGCTATTTAATGTCGGTCAAGCAAAACCCGATCCAGTCTTAGTACTACATTTAGGGAAGGAAGTCACCAATGCACAACACCTTATTGACAAAGAAAAAGGAATCCGCGATTACTACGCTGAGCAATTTGAAGAAAGAGAGGCTATCATCGTTGGGCAATTTGCGGACTTTACTGATGCGCAACGTTTGAGCGATTATTTGGATACCATCTTTCAAAAGCGCCCAGGAATCAAAGGCATCTTTGTCAGTAATTCCAGAGCCCACTTTTTGGTCAGGGCATTAGAAATCAATAGACAGGAAGGATTAAGAATTATCGGATTCGATTTACTACCTGAAAACCTGGCATTATTAAAGGAAGGAAAGATTACTTTTCTCATCAACCAAAACCCTGCGCAGCAAGGCTATTTGGGTGTAATGAATATTATCAACAAGTTGGTTTTCAAGAAAAAAGTACCCCGCATTTTACATTTACCATTAGATATTATTGTTCCCGAAAATGCCCAAAATTACTTGGATAGAGAATATCAATTTGTAGTTTAAAATAATCCAATTTTTGTACCTGGGAAATCTTCCCATCTATCCAAACGCGCTGATTGCGTAAGACACCAAATGATAGGAATAGACAAATCTATTGTAGGAGCAACAGCCTCTCCATCGGTAAAATAAATAATTAAAGTTGCTTGGAGTTGTTTACCCAAAAGAAGGGCCGGATTAAAGTTGGTCCCTCCCCTACCCTGGATATAGTTATTTTTAAACGCTCCTCTAAAGGTATAGCAATCTTGTATTTGATCATCTGCTTCGATCAACTTGATATGATGGCCTAGGCGATATAAAGCCATAATTTCCTTTCTAAATTGATGTAGCAAGTCTACCTCCACACTGGCTGAAGTATCCATAACCACCACAATCTTTGCTCGCTGTCGAATTTTAATACCAGGGGCTATACCATAGCGTTTGGATACTTTTTTATTGGTTACACCTATTTGGCTACCTACCATTTTTCGCAGATGTCTTCTCAATACTGCTTTCCAAGTCGGCCCGCTCCTCTGAGGAGGAGCATCTTGTTTTCCTAAATCAAGAAATGCATTTTGTGACCGCCCTCCTGCTAGAGAAGCACTTCGGAGTAAACGCTTAAAGTGGTGGTATTTTGGGGAATGGACAGCAGGCTTTTGCGCCTTTAGATGATTCCATTCTTTGGTCAATAAATCCTTAACTAATGAAATGCCAAGGGCATCGGGCAATTCAAAAAAAGCAGCTGACACTTGTAAAGTTGGTCGGTCCTCTTTAAGCCATTTGAGACAAAGAGGTACTCCTTCTTTTTGATAAGACCTTGGAATCTGGACAAGCAGACTAGCCCAGAAAGGTTCATCAATTCCCCAATCCACTAAAAAGTCGGCAAATGCTTCTAAGCCACTATTGTCCAATGACTTCATTCCTTAAGAATCGTATCTAGGTCCGCAGGCGAGTAGTTTACAGACTTGAGTGTCTTCCGATCTGGTTTCCTAAAAACTAAATAGTAGGCGCCCGATTGCTCAATAGTGCTCTCAAAACCGCGTTCTTCTAAGTAGTATTTCTGGGTGGCCTCAGCTTCTGCTAGGGTCTTGCAGGTTTTACTCATGTTGGAGCGCTGTACTTCATCAAAGAGCGCTGGAAATTTCTCTCCTAAGCCAAACTCCAAGATAGCACCAGAGAGTACATATTGGATATCACAAAAGGCATCGGCAACCTCAGTGAGGTCTTTTTCCTCTATGGCTTTTTTGAGTTCATTCAGCTCCTCTTCTAAAAGGGCTATCCTAAGTTGGCAACGCTCAACAGCAGGAATAACTGGCTGCTCTTCAATAGGATGCTGAAAAGTACGGTGGAATTCTGCAACTTGATTTAATGGATCGATTTTATTCATAAAAATTTAAAAAACTTTCTATTTGAAAATTTGTTTTTTGCACTACTTTTGCGTGCTGTCTTAGAGGTCGTTCATAGCCTCTATTCAACAGCATTAGAAAAGGTACAATTTTCTTTATCCCTAATCACTTAGGCCAGTGAAAAATAGATATTTTGATCTGATTGATCAAACCTTTTACTTCCCTCAAGAAGGATTTGATATTTCTGCTAATGGCACACTCGATTTTTGCGGCATTCCGATCAAACATTTGATTGATAAATATGGTACACCATTCAAATTGACTTACCTACCTAAAATTGGTGCTCAAATTAAAAAAGCAAGAAATTTGTTTACCCGAGCGATCAAAGCAACTGGCTATAATGGTAGCTACCACTACTGTTATTGTACCAAAAGTAGTCATTTCAGCCATATTGTAGAAGAAGCCCTAAAGTATGATGTAAAACTGGAAACCTCCTCCGCCTTTGACATCGATCTCATCCTCAAACTCCTCAAAGCAGGAAAAATTGATAAGGATATAACCATTATCTGTAATGGCTTCAAACCCGTAAACTACCTCCAGAAAATCGTGGATTTAGTCCATCTAGGATTTGAAAACGTAATACCCATTTTAGATAATGCTCAAGAGATCGACTATTATGATAAACATCTTGAAAAGTCCTGTAAAATTGGAATTCGGGTAGCTACCGAGGAGGAACCCAATTTTGAATTTTACACCTCTCGTTTGGGCATTAGAGCAGCCAAAGTGTTGGAGCTTTTCGAGCAAAAGATTGAAAACAATCCGAAATTCCAGCTCTCTATGTTGCATTTCTTTGTAGACACGGGAATCAAAGACTCTATGTATTATTGGGGCGAGCTTAATAAAGCACTTAAGCTATATGGTTTATTAAAACAACGCTCCGAGACCTTAAAAGCGATTAACATCGGTGGAGGTATGCCCATCCGCAACTCTTTGGGTTTTGAATTTGATTACAAGTATATGGTCAAAGAAATCGTAAAGAAGATTTCCCGAGCATGCGAAGAAGATGGCGTTGCGGAGCCCGATATTTTTACAGAATTTGGAAAATTTACTGTTGGTGAAAGTGGTGCTGTCATTTTCTCGGTCCTTGCACAAAAACAACAAAATGACTCAGAGATGTGGTATATGATCGATAATTCATTGATGACGACCATTCCCGATGCTTGGGGCATTGGAGAGCGCTTTATCCTACTTCCGATTAATAAATGGAATAATGAATACCGCAGGGTGAATATCGGTGGATTGAGCTGTGACAACTCTGATTATTACAACTCTGAAGTACACGAAAGTCAAGTCTACCTGCCAGCCTATCCAAGCGAGGATAAAGAGCCTTTATACCTAGGGTTTTTCCATACAGGAGCTTATCAAGACTCCATTAGCGGTTTTGGAGGCATTAAGCATTGCTTAATACCTGCTCCCAAGCATATCCTTATTTATAAAGATGAGAAAGGCAATCTAGTCGACGAACTCTACCAAAAAGAACAGAGCGCAGAGTCTATGCTCGCTTTGTTGGGTTATTAATAGCTAACTAGATGGCCTTCTATTGTACGATCAAGCAGCTTATAGCCACTTGACAAGCGATAAATCCTGACGATGCGGCAGCTCAGGACGTTTAGGATACATCCGGAAACCATACTCAAATACACCCGTTATCTCTAGTGGTATACTTCCACCGTAGGTCGCAGTCTGATGATCGCTCTCCAGCAAATCGAGCTCATAGAGCTTGATTAATTCAAGTTGATCTTCGCTTTTTCGCTTGAAAAACACCAGTTCTATTCCAATATGCTCAGGCTTTACATCATCTAAATACAAGCGCATCTTGGGTTGTAAATCTTGGCCTAGTTTCAGGGAGTAATTATCCGTATCAAATACATCTCTTTCGATCACATGGATCGCATCCCATTTCTGCTGGATTCTTTTTTTCCATCCCGCTAGATCATAAGCCAAACTGAAGTTTTCTTCTCTCACCTTTCTACCACGCTTCGCCAATTTATTATAAAAACGGCTATAATAATCGTCCAACATACGCTTCATGGTGAAATGAGGGCCTACTTTGGTGATCACATTTTTTACATAAGTGATCCATTTTTCAGAAATCCCATTCTCATCACGCTCGAAGTAGGTAGGAACGATATCGTTTTCAAAGGTATTATAAAGGTTTTCGGCATCAAGTTCATTTTGTAAATCTTGATCGCTATAGGTGCGCTCTAGAGACAATTCCCAACCGGAGTCTTCGCGGTAGCCTTCTGCCCACCAACCATCAAGTACAGAAAAATTCATCACACCGTTCATGGCGGCTTTCATACCAGAAGTACCAGAAGCTTCTTTGGGGCGAGTAGGTGTGTTCAACCAAATATCAACACCCTGCACTAGAAACTTGGCCATTTCCATGTTATACCCTTCTAGGAAGATAATCTTACCAGCGAATTCGGGTCGCTTAGAAATATGGACGATATCCTTAATCAGCTGCTGCCCGGGATTATCCGCAGGGTGTGCCTTTCCGGCAAAAACGAACATAACAGGACGCTCTGGGTCATTCACCAGTTTGGACAAACGCTCTAAATTTCTGAAAATCAAATGCGCACGCTTGTAGGTAGCAAAACGGCGAGCAAAGCCTACAACAAGTGCTTTATCATTAATACCATTTAAGGTTTGGAAGATAGTCGATGGATTATCGCCTCGGCGAGTTAAATCGCCTTTGATCTTTTCACGTACATAATCCAACAATGCCACCTTCAGTCTTTGGCGGATATCCGCTACTTCCTTACTAGGTAGCTGGGCAATTCTGTCCCATGCTTTGGGATCTGCTTGGTTCTTGATGAAGGAACCTTTCTTTTTGCCTTCAAACAACACTTTGGTCCACTCTCTGGAAATCCAGGTTGGGAAATGCACACCGTTGGTTACAAATCCAATATGAGATTCCTTGTGATTATACCCAGGATACAATACCTTGAACATAGACTGAGATACTTTCCCGTGGAGTTCACTAACGCCATTCACTTCTTGGCACAGGCGAATCGCCAAATGACTCATAGAAAAGAGTTCATGTCCATCATGACGATTGATTTTACCTAAAGCCATAAAGTGATCCCAATTGATGCCAAGCTCGTGTGTATATCCATAAAGATAGCTGCGTAGCAAATCTTCAGGGAAATAATCGTGTCCAGCTGGAACAGGTGTATGGGTGGTAAATAAAGAAGAAGCACGCACCACCTCAATAGCCTCATCAAAACCTAATTGATGGCGCTGGATATAGTTTTTGAGGCGTTCTAAGCCCATAAAAGCAGCGTGACCTTCGTTGCAATGATAAATTTCTGCCTGGTAGCGAATCGCTTCTAAAGCTCTCACCCCTCCAATACCTAGGAGGATTTCTTGCTTCAGGCGGTGTTCATTGTTTCCTCCATATAGTTGATGGGTCAAGGTCCTGTCTTCCCAACTGTTTTCATTAATATCCGTATCCAAAAGGTACAAAGGAATACGTCCTACCTGCAATCTCCAAATCTTAGCGACTACGGTACGTCCCTGAAGATTCACAGTGATCCTCAACCATTCTCCATTAGAGTCCCGCACGGGTTCCATTGGGAGCTTCGTATATTCTTGTGCAGGATATTGATTGATTTGATCGCCATGAAGTGAAATTTCTTGCTGGAAATAGCCATAGCGATACAACAAACCTACTGCGATGAGGTTAGCATTTTGATCCGAAGCTTCCTTTAGATAATCTCCAGCTAAAATCCCAAGACCTCCAGAATATAATCTGGTAGAAATATGTAGACCATACTCCATACTGAAATAAGCGATGCTAGGTGTTTTTTCGTCTACTGCAGTCTTCATGTAGGCATCGTACTCCTTCTTGACCGCTTTCAGCTGCTTCATGAAGTCCTTATCAGCAGCAAGCGCTTGGGCACGATCCACTTTTAGATTGTCAAGAATAGCAATAGGATTATAATTGGAAGCTACCCACTGTTCGGGGTCCAATGATTCAAAAAGTGCTTTCGCGGCTTTATTCCAAGACCACCAAAGGTTATTGGCCATCTCTCTTAATGGTGCTAAAGATTCAGGGAGCTCACTTTCTATAAAGATACGCTTCAAATTGACACTTCTTTCTTTCAATTGCTCGACCATGAGTTGTGCTATTTTGCTTTGAAAAGAATTGTTTTCCGATAGATTTTGGCAAAGGTATAAATTGCCGAAAAAGAAAGGAAATATCAGGAAGGGAATTAGTGTAAAAATTACATTAAGTCGTGGCATGAGCATCTTCCCCCTTTTAAAAAACTACTTTAAAAATAGGAATTTCAGCTAAAAAGCACTAAATTTCCGGTAACTCTCAAAGATCGATTACATATAACTAATATTTTTTT
>JBELML010000014.1:31810-80278 GCA_042095835.1 Saprospiraceae bacterium | reverse complement strand
TTCATAACTCGTTTTGGCCTAAATTTACGAATTTGTGCATTTCGTTATACACACACCGCTAACATTTTTCTAATTTGCTTGATCAAGTAACAGCCAAAAACAACTTACCGATTTTGATGGAATCTTTTGCTCCAATACAGCGTTAAAAAGCCTCGCTGATGCCCTGCTGCATCATCTACGTTTTTTGCCTTGTCTTGGCTCAAAATCTTCTCGATCAAAATGCGGGACTTATTCTTTGTCCGTTACTAAGTAACGATTAAACCATTCATTGTGCAATACAGAACACTCGGCAAAACCAATCTTTCTATCTCTGAAATCTCCTTAGGTACCTGGCAAGTAGGTGGTAAATGGGGCTCTGGCTTCGATGATACCAAAGCAGACCATATCCTTAATACCGCCATCGATCAAGGTGTCAACTTCATCGATACCGCAGATGTCTATGAGATGGGTTTGAGTGAAAAAGCCGTGGGTATAGTCGTACGTCAACGATCCGAAGAACTCTTTGTAGCTACCAAATGTGGCCGCCAAATCAATCCGCATGTCAGCGCCGGATATACTCCCAAGGCACTCCGCCAATACGTAGAAGATAGCCTTCAGCGGATGCAGCTCGAAGCCTTGGATTTGATACAGCTCCACTGCCCTCCTACCGAAGTGTATTACCGACCAGAGATTTTTGCTTTATTTGATCAACTGAAGCAAGAAGGCAAGATTAAACATTTAGGCGTAAGTGTTGAAAAAGTAGAGGAGGCCTTAAAGGCTATTGAGTATCCCAATGTCTCGACGATACAGATCATTTTTAATGTCTTCAGACAACGTCCTGCATCCTTGTTCTTTAAAGAGGCGGCTCGTAAGAATATCGGTATCATCGTCAGGGTACCTCTCGCTAGTGGCTTATTGACTGGTCTTTATCATAAAGACACCACCTTTGATACGGGCGATCATCGACACTTTAATCGCAATGGAGAGGCTTTTGATAAAGGCGAAACTTTTTCTGGAATTCCTTATGACAAAGGGCTGGCCGCTGTAGATCAACTGAAGAAGATTTTTCCAAATCGAAAAAACCTAGCTCCTACTGCTTTGCAATGGATACTGACACATCCTGAGGTAAGCTGTATCATACCAGGCGCATCAAAGATAGAGCATGTCATGTCTAACTTATCTGTTTACGATTTGCCTCCGCTAGAAGCCAACCAAAAAGCAGCGATGGATAATATTTATGATGATCAAATCAAACCTTTAGTACATCACCTGTGGTAAGCTTTTTCCACTCCTTTTCAAGAAAATCTGCTATTGCTTCCATCCCAGGTTGTTGCCCTGGCAATTGAAGCTCTGCTTGAGAATTATAATTGGTATTGGTATTGACGTCGTAGAAGTATTTGTTTCCTTGAGCATCTTGCAAAAACTCCATACCGGCCACCTCAATCTGGTTAGCGGCTAAAAAGGCTTCACATTGCTCTATTTCCGGGATGCTAAATGCGGGTAAAATTTGAAAGCCTGGTAGCACCTTACCTGGATTTTGAGGATCCACTTCACAAGCATCTGCTGGACATAACTCGAAGCCACCGCCCGTATCTACCTGAACGGCATAAAAGAATCGGCCACCAATAAACTCCATACGGATGATCCGCTGCTGATGGGGAGGAATATATTGCTGGACGAGTAGCAAACCATCTACGGTCCAATCCTTGATATCTACCAAGGTGAGATGCTGCTCAAGTTCCTCTATATTGTTAAAAAGACGAACCCCAAGGCCCTTTCCTCCTTGATTGGGTTTGACAATAAATGGCGCTGGAGCAAAGGAACGAGCAGCCTCAAAAAGAGCCGTCTCCCCAAATGCAACTATCGTTTTAGGCGTGGATAGTCCGTGCTGTTGTAGGGCGATATGCTGGGCAGCCTTGCTCATCTCTAGCTCAAGCACACGGCTAGGATTAATCACTCTGCGGCCATGTGAAGCCAACCAATGGAGCACTGCTGCGGTCAATTCTTGGGCATATAAGTTGCCTCTCGTAGGAGCTGATGCACTCATTTTGTTAAAAAATACGCCTTGAGGAGGTGCGCTACTGAGGTCGATTTTCCCAGCGGCCAAATCCCAACCTTCATTGGGTAGGTTCCTTTTATTCAAGGCTGCCTGTACGGGTGTATACCATTCTGGGTTTTCGTAAAGCACATAAATGGAAGCTGGCGCAGTAGTATTCATTCTTTTATCTGTTCTCTTTTTAATAAATACCCAAGTATTGGTCTGAATTTTCTAATTTTGCCAAACACAAATAAAGGTATGCAACAAAGGCATAAAAATCGAGAACAATATTATAAAGAACAAGGTATTACCACCAGCAAATACCTTATTCCTTATGTAGAAAAACACATGCCGATCAATCCAGATAGTAGAATTTTGGAAGTCGGTTGTGGGTTTGGCGGCAATTTGGCTCCATTTATGGACCGTGGTTGTGAAGTAGTAGGGATTGATCTAGGAGAGCACCTCATAAAATTAGGCAAAGAGTTTCTAGCAAAATACTATCCTAGTACGAATGCCCAATTAGTCTGTAGCGACATCTACGATACAGATGCTGAGACCTTTGGCACCTTCGATCTTATATTCATGAAGGATGTCATTGAACACATTCCTAATCAGGAAAAATTCCTAGCTTTTGTCAAGCAATTTCTAAAGCCTAATGGGCATATATTTTTTGCTTTCCCGCCTTGGCGGATGCCTTTTGGTGGGCACCAACAGGTAATGAATCATAAGATTGCAAGTAAAATTCCTTATACCCACCTTTTGCCCAATCCATTGTATAAAGGATTTATGAAAGCTTTTGGTGAATCCCAAGTTAAGATTGATAACCTGATGTTTATCAAAGAAACGGGTATCAGTATTAATCGTTTCGAAGGGATCATGCAGAAAGAAGGATACATCTGCGACCAAAGAGATTTATACCTTATCAACCCCAATTATGAAGTAAAATTTGGCCTTCAACCACGAAAGCTTAATACACTTGTAGCGGGCCTACCTCACTTTAGAGATTTTGCCACCACTTGCTTTTATGGTCTTTATCACCAGCCTAGTTAGAAACAAGTGAGTGTCAAAAAATGATACATCCTAGTGTACGTTTTTATACACTTTCAATTACTTTGCAATAGCTACACAGCATCTAACTATTTAACCTTCAAATAGTTATACAAAGTGGCACAGTTATGGAAAAGATGTAGTCACATCTTATCCACTTCTTTATGCTGAGCAACTACTTTAAAATCGCGCTGCGTAACCTTTTAAGATATAAAGGCTTTTCTCTAGTTAATATAGTGAGCCTCACTTTAGGGATCGCTTTTGCCATGATGATTAGTCTTTGGGTGAAAAACGAAATGAGTTTTAATCGATTTCATGCCAACCTAGACGAACTCTATATGGTCAGAACGAATCTGCGATGGAGTGGTCTGCAAACAACAGATTCTGCGCCTGGACCTTTGGCGCCCACCATTAAAGAGGAAGTGCCTGAAGTGGTAGCAGCTACCCGTTTAACCTGGAGCTGGGAATCCTTGTTGAGCTTTAGGAATAGGAGCTTGAAGGAGAACGGATATTACGTAGATGCCGATTTCCTAAACATGTTTTCCTTCCCGGTCATCTATGGCGATGCTAGCACCGCATTAATAGAGCCCAATTCCATAGTCATCACCCGAGCAGTATCAGAAAAACTATTCGGAACGGTCGATCCCGTTGGCGAAAGTTTACAAATGGATGGTGCTGAAACGCCCTTTACCGTAAAAGCCGTAGTGGAGAATGTACCCAGCAATTCGGACATCCAGTTTACTTGGTTGGCTCCCTGGAGTAATTTTGCCGAAGATCGCGACTGGGTAAAGACTTGGGGGAATGTCATCTTCCCTACTTATGTACAATTGGTCAAGGATAGCGACCTCGATCAAATCAATGAAAAAATTGCTTTTCTGGGGCAGGCTAAAGAACTATCTCAAGATTATTTCTTGCAGGCGCTTAGCGAGCAATATTTGTATGGAAAATATGAAGAAGGTCAACAAGCCGGTGGCAGAATAGAGTATGTAAGATTATTTTCTGCTATTACTATTTTCCTCTTGGTGATTGCCTGTATCAATTTTATGAATTTGGCACCCGCCAGAGCTGGACGCCGCGCCAAAGAAATCGGTATCCGAAAAGTATTGGGCGCGTCCGCGAAAGGTATTGTTCAATTACTTTCTCTAGACTTTCTAAAACTGGTGACTGTAGCCCTCATCTTGGCTTTCCCGCTAGCTTATTTATATATGAACCAATGGCTTCAAAATTTCGTCTATCGCATCAACATGCCTTGGTGGATCTTTTTGCAAGCGGCCGTTTTGGCTTTGGGCATTGCCTTCCTTACCGTGAGTTTCCAAAGTATTAGAGCCGCATTAGCGAATCCAATGGGTAGCTTGAAGAACGAGTAAAATTAGAGCTTGTATTGAACTAAAAGTATTAAAAAAGAACCATTATGATCAAGAATTATATATTAACGACCCTCCGTCAATTGTGGAAACACAAGCTGTTTTCTGTATTCAATATTTTTGGTCTGGCAACGAGTATGGCTGTATGCTTACTACTCATTCTTATCCTGAATGACCAATTGGGTTATGATCTCTTTCATGCTGATAAAGACCGTATCTATAGAGTCGTTTCTGGTCGTGGCGAAAATAGTGTACCTACAAAACCACGCTTTGCTACTTCTCCCTTGGTGACTTCAGATATGCTCAAAGAAGCGTACCCAATCGTAGAGAACAGTACAAAGATCATTGGCATGGGAGGTCTATTCAAATGGGCAGACCGAGAGGCCGTATTTGATCATAATGGCTTTATGGTCGAAGAAGATTTCGCTGAGATTTTTAGCTTCCCAACCGGTGATCTGAATTTAGCAGCTGCCTTAAAAGCCCCTCGCTCGATTGTACTTACAGAGAAGATGGCAGCCACTATTTTTCGAGAAAAGAATCCAATTGGTAAAGTGGTCACCTTCGATCAGTTGGGTTTATTCACGGTGACTGGTTTACTTCCTGAATTACCTCCTCGATCACATTTGGCTTTTGAATTTTTGGTTTCCTACTCTTCGGTCGAAGTATTCACAGAAGAACAAAAAAACATGGTTAATCTAGCTGATGAGACGGGGCATTGGCGCGGATATGTCTACCTAAAACTAAAAGAAGAAGCCTCAAAAAGTCAATTAGAATCTGCTTTAGCTCAAATTGCCCAGCAACAAAGCAAAATAGTGGCGCCCTCTGCCTATTTCCTATCTCCTCAGCCACTGCTAGATATCATGCCTAGTAGAGATTATAGCAATGAAACGGGTACGGCCACTCCTTATATCGTTTTATATTTTTTGATTGCCTTGGGTATTATCATCATCACAGCTGCCTGTTTTAACTATATGAATCTTTCGCTGGCGCGTTCTATCAAGCGCTCCAAGGAGATTGGTATCCGCAAGGTAAATGGCGCCACTAAAAGGCATATCGTATTTCAATTTTTAGGGGAATCTATCTTATTGGCGCTTATCGCCTTGGGTGTAGCTTTAGTGCTCTTGGAGTGGCTAGTCCCGAAATTTTACGCCCTGGACCCTTTTGTAGAAGACATATTTGAGCTGGAAAAGACGCCTCTAGTCTATCTCCTATTTTTTGGATTTAGTTTAACAGTCGGATTGTTAGCGGGGGCATTTCCAGCATTTAGCATATCTGGATTTCAACCGATTCAATCGCTGAAAAAATTGAGTCACCTGGACCTTAATGCGAAGATGAGTTTTAGAAAAATTTTAGTCGTCGCGCAATTCACCCTTTCCTTGCTTTTCATCTTGGCGGTTACGATTGTGATCCGTCAGCAACATCATGTGCTGAATGCAGACCTAGGTATCCGTACTGAGCAAATGCTGAATGTACGCTTGAATGGAGCCGATTATGATATTTTCAAACAGCAAGCTTTAGCAATTGAAGGCATCACCGGTATCTCGGGTTCGGACATCGGTATTCTTACAGGTGAAAATCAGATTACTAAAGTCACCTTTCAGGATGAACAAGACTCTTTACAACTCTACTTCCTCAATGGCACCGCTAATTATCTGGAGAATCACGACATCCAGCTACTAGCAGGTAGTAACTTCCCAGACACAAAAAATGACCAAGGAGAGCAGTTTATCATTTTAAATGAAAAAACGATAGAACGCATGGGCTATCCAAGTCCAGAAAGTGCTATCGGCAATCAGATCATCATAGACACGCTCGCACTGTCCATTTTGGGCGTCGCTGCAGATTTTCACCACGATCAGATATGGTGGGAGCCCATCCAGTATTTTGGTATCCGAAACAATATTTCTAGCCTTAAAAATGCCAATCTTCGCCTATCTGATGATAATACCGAAGCTGTAGTCTCCCAAGTCCATCAATTGATGGGGACATTAGTCCCGAATGATTTGGTCTCTGCTTACTTTATGGAGGAGCGCATCTACTTTATGACCAAGTTCTTTAAAATGGGTTCCAGAATCATTGGCTTCATCGGTGGTTTGATCATTTTAATCTCCTGCATGGGATTATTGGGTATGGTCATCTACAATATTGAGGGAAAAGTCAAGGAAGTAGGCATCCGTAAAGTCTTGGGAGCTAGTGCGCGAAATATCACCTGGCAACTTTCTAGGAGCTATCTTTTACTCCTTGGTGTTGCCATCTTGGTCGCCGTTCCGATCGCGGTACTAGGAGGAAATATTTGGTTGCAATTCTTCTATCTGAGGACTAGCATTCAACCCTTGCTCATCCTTAGTGGTGTAGCTTTGATCCTGGGGATCAGTATGCTTACTGTATTATCGCAAACTTGGTTTGCAGCACAAAGTAATCCAGCAAATAGCTTGAGAAACGAGTAATAAAACTAATTTGGTCTTTTTCCGTTTTGGCTCTATGAGTTGGATGGATAAACATGTGGACAAGCTGTATCGACTTTTCCTTTCTAAGGAAACAAAAGAGAGGAGTGAGCATATCATTATAAAAGGAGCTATTATTAGCTTTTTGCTACACCTACTGCTCATTGGATTGGTTGACTTTGGATTGATTGGCATCAATAAAGATGCTGAGCTCCTGACCAATCCAATTGCAGCTATTTATACCCCCTTCTCTTTTATACTTATTTATGAAGTGTATCTCTTGGTGTATTATATACCTAAATCGATCACCACTTACATCCGTAAGCAGTATGAGATTATCACCTTGATTGTTATTCGGAGTGTTTTTAAGGATTTAGCTAACCTCGAACTTTCGAAAGATTGGTTTCAATACAAATATGATGTCCAATTGATCTACGACATCCTGGCAACACTATTGCTATTCTTTCTAATTTACTTATTCTCTAGCTTAGATAAGCGCCGCCAAAAAGTAATGGATATAGACCAAACGAAGTTGAAAAATTTCATACAACTCAAGCAGATACTCAGCCTTGTATTAGTACCAGTATTAGTTGTTTTAGCAACCGTAAGCTTCAGCACCTGGATTTTTACCAACTTTTTCTCTATTGAGGATATCGTCAACAATATGGGTGATGTCAACAAAATTTTCTACGATGACTTTTTTACTATCCTCATCTTGACCGATGTCCTATTGCTTTTATTTTCTTTCACACAAACCGACTATTTTCCTAAAGTTATTCGAAACTCGGGATTTATTATTTCTACGATTTTGATTAAAATATCCTTTAGCACGGAAGGACTTTTGAATACCGTTTTGATCGTAACAGCTGTTTTATTTGGGGTACTTATACTCTGGATTCATAATCAATACCTAAAATTACAAGAAGAGAGTTAAAAGCAAAAAGCACTGCCTAGGCAGTGCTTCGTTAATAGAAAAAGGTAATTCACTATGCGATGTCTTCATGGTCTGATTGGGGTGAGGTTTAATTTATTCCTTGAGTTCTTCGATCATATAATCCCAAGCTTCTCCAAGGTCATCCCGAAGTTCTTTGCCACTCCCCGAAGTTGAAATTTTTATTTTCATGGACTCGGCGCTTTCAGAGAAAGGATTAGGAAGATTAGCTTTTACGGTAAACTCGTAGATTTTTTTGTTATCTAATTTTCGAAGAATTTTTTTAAATTTTTTGCTTACAAAATCAATATTCTGCTTACTGACCTCTTTATAGTCAACACTGATTTTGATCGTGTCCGTCAAAGCAAAATTTTCCTCTAAATGCCCTATTTTATTAGCAATAGCGCTTTTTGAAAAAACAAGTAGGCATAGAAAAGTAAATAATAATTTAAAGTGATTCATTTATGACTGTCCTTGTGTATGTAATTAATTTGACTACAAAGTGCAGGCTTCAAACTTAGCAATCCATTATCATCTACAGCTACTAGGATTTTTTCGATAAACGCTAGGAAGGTAGTCGACTGAAGGTCGAGACCAATTCACAGGCCGACAAATGGCCGCAATCCGACCTACTTTCGTACAGGTAGGCAAAAGGCTCCTCCAATTGATGCGCTACTGCTAGAGCATTTTCTAAGGGTATCATTTCTCCACCTCTAGTCGTCATGATAGGTCCCGACACTTGATCAAGACAGGTCATCACCAAGTGCTTGGTCATCGTTCCAGAATAATTCCGATCACAGGCCAATGCATAATCTAGCATATCTAGGTCTAAGGGACTGACTCGCTGCTGCCCTTGCCAAAGATTATATTGGTTGGTTTCTCGAGGATTGGGCTGATAGTCTAGGTCTATGCCCTCATTCGAAAGATAACCATTCCCATGCCTAGTTTGGTAGGCCCGTGTGACATAATAAATCTCCGGATCATAAAGTATTCGATTCCGTTTTAAAAGTATAAATGCATTCATGGAGGTCGTATGAGCAAAGGTGACATTTGGAAAAAAACCATGATCCATGTCCAGGAGTATACCTTGGCTCCCCTCAAATACTAAATGATCATAGAGGGCAAGTTCTTGAAAAAAATGGGTTTCGTTGACAATATTTAATTGGGGGTATAGTTCATCCGTCAGGTGTAAAAATAGGTCGGCTTGTTTATCCGCTTTCCTTAGCCAATCGGTTTCTTTAGTCTTTTGCTGGTAGTAGGAGCGGATAGCTTTTAGTTTTTGCTTTACGACCTGTGCATACTTTAAATCTTGGACGTATAATTTGTAAGGCGTCAACTGACGAGCAACTGTTGCGCCAAATCCCAAGCCACAGCTCCCATGCTGCTTATCTTTTTCTCTTTTCCTATTAAAAGCAACATCATAGGGTGTGGTGACTGGCGCAAGTGCATCGATATAAATTTCCGGCTTTAATCCCAAGCTGTTCAAAGCCTGCCTTTCGTTCCAAAATCCAAGTGGATTGAATGTACAAAAGGCACTCCAATAAGTGGGGGCACCTGCCAAGGTACCCGCACCAAAATGGGAGAAAACGTGTCTTTGTCCTTGCTCATTGACGACGGTATGTCCTGCTTGGTGCCCACCTGAAAAGCGAATCACCATCGGGTGCTCCGATTGCCTACACAAGTAGTCTGTGGTGAGTCCCTTGCCCTCATCGCCATAGCCCAGACCTAATACAATAGATTGTTTCATAAAATGTGTTTTTTAAGTGAATGTCCCTCGCCTCAATACCAATCAACTAGTCGATTGAGTCCCGATGGGCCTACTTTACTTCCCAAACCTCTAAGGGTATTTTTGATTAGTGTAGCGGTATTTCGAGAGAATTGACCTGTGAGCTGGTCTAACTGCACGCCACTGTGCATTGCAATAATACTGGCGATGAGTTCTGCTAGTAGCGCATGATCATCCAAAAGCAAAAAGTTTTCTCCCAGAAGCTGCTTCCAATATCCAATGACTTGTGGATTGTTGCGGTATCCGGTCTCATTGACGTGGATGTGGTAAACGTGGTATTTTTCCTGTGCTTCTTGTAAAAGATCAACGCCCCGCAAAGCCTGGCCACCCGCATAGCCCATCATGTTTTGTAATAGAGGCGCTTCAATAGCATCCCAGCTCATTTCATCTCCAACGGTAAAGAGGAATCCTTTCTGTCCACGCTTTTCGTAGCAATCAATGGAAGTATGTCTTGCACCAACCAGCCAAGCCAACTGGTAAGATTCTTTAGCTTGACCGCCGCCACCACCCTCTAGATATATCTGAGATAGGTAGTGGTTCATCTCTACAGCACCTGATTCAAATTGTCCTACCTGTAAAGGTGCTCTATCGGTATACTGGTCTCCGATTGCTGCAAAAAGCACTTGTGGATCTTCTACTTGATGCTGGGTTAAGGTATCCATTAGGGTACCTAATTTGTGTCGAATCAAAGACTCCGGTATTCGTCCCATTGAGCCTGTTACATCTAGAAATATGGAGATCGCTAGTGCATTGGGGTGGAGCTCGGAATCTCGGCTTTCTCTTAGACCAAGTCCGTGGGGATTCATCAAGGGAGAAATTCTCCCCAAGCGGTTGTTCTCAAAAATGTCATCTCTGGATTGTTTAGCGTAGCGCGCTCTGAGCTGCGTGTAATCTTGTCCTGACCATCTTGCATAACCCATAGTTTATCCGGTTTAAAGTTTAAAAATTGTCTTAGTTTTAAAACTAAACTAAGTATTACATTACAAGTATACATTAACTTAGTTTAAAAATCAAACTAAGATGGATTTTTATTCCCAAACTAAAAAACATCACACCTAACTGTTAAAATAGTTGACAATGATAAAAAATAGTTGCACCTTGGAGGTATCAATTGGCGAGACAAGATTAAAATGGGCATTTATGAATCCGCTAACTAAAAAAGAAGAAGAAATCATGCAGGTCTTTTGGAGCCTGGAGAAAGCTTTTGTCAAAGACATACAAGCCGCACTCCCCGATCCAAAACCTCATGTCAATACTGTATCGACGGCAGTACGCCGTATGGAGGCAAAAGGCTACTTAGGGCATGACAAATTTGGATCGACTTACCGATATTATCCATTGGTAAGCAAGGAGGCTTACACAAGAGACTTTCTCGGCCCCAAATTGGCCAATGCCTTTGGTAATTCCTACAAGAACGTAGTCGCCTTTTTTGCCGAAGAAGAAAAGATCACCAAAGAAGATTTGCAGGACATCATAGATTTGATAGAAGGAAAAGAAAACAAGGAATAATATGAGCGCCTATTTCTGGTATTTGATAAGTGCCAACCTAGTCTTGACGGCAGGGTATCTCGTCTTTCGATTGATTTACCAGCGGGAGCCTCAATTCCTGTTTCATCGTTTCTATTTTTTAGCCTTGATCGCTTTAGCCTTTGCTTTGCCATTGGTTTCTATTCCTATCTGGCCGCAAGTACAGACAGGAGAAACAGTACCGTCTACTCCTATACGCATGACGGTGACGGAGGTAAATGGCACCGAAACGGAGGCCATTTCTCCTGAAGTTATCATGGATTTTTCCTTAAGAGGTATTCATGCCTTAAAAGAGGCTACAGAGCATTTCCAGACCTTGGTCTGGCTATTACTTATGCTGCCTAGTCTTTGGCTATTGGGAAAATTGGGTGTGCAATTGATCAGCGTTCTGACAGCTTTGACTAGGCTTAAGACGCAGCAATATGATGGTCAGAAAATCTTAGTTGCTGACGGAGTCACGGCTCCCTTCTCCTTTTTTGGTTGGATTGTACTCAATCCTGTCTTATACACTGAGGAACAAATAGATTATATCATACAGCACGAACACGTACACGCCCGGCAGATACACAATATAGATATTCTCCTAGCGGAGTTTCTATGCTGTTTGGCTTGGTTTAATCCAGTGATTTGGGCGCTAAAAAAAGCGATCAAACAAAACCTGGAGTTTATAGCTGATCGTGCTGTTTTACAAAGTGGGGTAGACCGAAAGCGCTACCAGTACAGTTTAGTTTCGTTGAATATGCCCAATTTTAATCACTTGACTGTCGCCAATCACTTTAATCAATCACTACTCAAAAAACGCATCATCATGATGAATTTGAATAAGCCATCATTTTTACATCCTATAAAATATTTGTTACTACTTCCCACTATCGGCTGCCTTTTTCTTGTCGCCGCTCCTTTGAAATCTCAAACAGCAAAAGTAGAAGGCTCCGTGTCAATGCATTCCGGTATCAATACCGAAACCATAGTCAAAGGAACTCCTATTATGCAGGGAGAAAAAGTATTTGGAGTCATCAGCAAACAGGTCAAAATGGAGCAATTACAGGCCATTACCAGCGCCTTTGCCGACCGCGGCATAGAGGTCGTCTTTAGTAACATCAATTTCACTGCAAAAGGGGAGCTATCTAGTATAAAAATTGAATTTACAGATTGGTCCAAAAACTTGAGAACGCTATCATTTGGAAACGGCCGTGGTCCTATTAAAGAAAAAGCTACAGTCTACTTTTTGCACCGAGCTGAAGAAAAAAGTGCCCTCAGTGGTCTACAAGAAGGAACACCAGAGTTTGAGGAACTAGGTAGTAAGTCAAAAGTACTTCGTAAGTTTTCGGGCTTGCTGATCCTTTCAGGAAAAGTTGATGATTTCAAAATGACCTTAAAAGGAAATCTAGAAGAATTCTAAAAAGGACTTACATTTGGGTTGTGTACTAAACACACAACCCAAATGAAGATTATCCAGTGGATAGAAGCCCATTTCTGGGCTTTTTTAATTTTTGCCATGGTCTTTAGCCTACTGCTTCCGCTCCCGATGGAGCAGATGCTCCCTTTGCTAAAGCCAGAGCTTATGCTTACGCTCCTGCTGATCTTTCTCAAAATCGATGTGCTTGAGCTATTGGAAAAGGTGCGTGATTATCGATTGATGCTATACATCTCGGGTGTTTTTTTGATTGTTACCCCTTTAGTACTATTCGGTTTTGGGCTGTTATTCAGTGAAGAATTAGCGATAGCCATCTTACTATTGACCGCAATGCCAGCAGGCACTAGTGCACCTGTTTTGGTTGACGTCTTGAAAGGAAATGCTGCACTAGCCATGAGCATCACGCTCCTCACTTCGATCTTGGCTCCTTTTACACTTCCACTGTTGTTCCACTTTTTGATTGATTCTGAAATTGCGATTAACCAGTGGTCTTTATTTTGGGATGCAGCGAGTATGATTTTCATTCCAATGATACTATCTATTGTCATCAAACCCTTATTTCCAAAGCTAATCAAACGAGCGATGCCTTCTTTCACGGCTATCAATATCATCATCCTATTCCTAATTGTGGTGACTTCTTTTGGTTCTCAAAGAACTTTAATTCTAGCGGAGCCTTTGACTTATTTAGGAGATACTTTAGTGATCGTTTTTGTATTTATTTTACTACACTTGATTGGCTATTTCATGTCCTATAAGATGGACAAAAAGGATAAAATCGCGCTCATCGTCGAAAGCGCCTACATGAACAACGGTTTAGCCATCGTATTAGCGGCAAATTTTTTCTCTCCATATATTCTAATTTTGATGGTTCTTGCAGAAATTCCCTGGAGTTTATTACTTATACCGCTGAGATTTCTATTGAAAAGAGCCCAATGGATATGAGTTGCGAAAAAGAACTTATTTAATCCTTATCTGACCGAGTATGAAAAAACATATTGCAATTGTATTTGGTGGAAAATCACCAGAGCACGAAATTTCCGTAAGATCAGCTAAAAATATTATTGCTGCGATCGATCGTTCTTTATTCGACCTTAGCCTGATTGGTATTGACCGAAAAGGGATCTGGCGTTTGCTAGAAGATGAGCATATCGATAAATATGTTCCCGAATCAGGGCCTCAGATTGCATTCAGTTTGGGAGAACAGCATCCGCTATTTCTAAAAGAATCGGGTACAGCGATTGAGGGAATTGACCTCCTCTACTTGGTCCTACACGGGCCTAATGGTGAAGATGGTACGGTACAGGGTCTAGTGCGCCTACTTGGTTTCCCATTCATTGGCCCTGATGTACTAGGCGCTTCAGCAGCAATGGATAAAGAGATCACCAAGCGTTTACTTCAGGAGGCAGGTGTAATGGTCGCTCCAGGATTAACGGCCTATGATTACCAAGCTGCAAGTCTGGATTATCAACACATCAGTACTCAATTAGGAAAGCCTGTTTTTATCAAGCCAGCCAATATGGGTTCCTCGGTAGGCGTACATAAGGTGCGTAACCAGGAAGAATTTGATAAAGCAATCGCCGATGCCTTCCTCTACGATCGCAAAATACTCATCGAAAGTATGATTCACGGTCGGGAGGTAGAGTGCGCCGTCATGGGTAATAGCCATCCTAAAGCTTCTACGATTGGAGAAATAGTGACCACAGAGGAGTATTCCTTTGAAGAAAAATATGCAGATTCTAGCGAGACCGCTATCCATATTCCTGCTCAGATTAGCGCTTCTGATATAGAGCGCTTACGGGCAGTTGCCATTCAAGCTTATCGAGCAGTAGACTGCGAAGTACTGACTAGAGTAGATATGTTTCTTACGGATTCTGGAGATATCTACGTCAATGAACTCAATACCTTACCTGGTTTTACCAGCATCAGCATGTACCCTAAACTATGGGAACACGAAGGCCTATCTTATACAGATTTGATTACTCAACTGATCGGCTATGCTTTTGAGCGCCATGAAAAAAAAGAGGGCTTAAAGATGACTTGGTAGGCACCTTGATTTCTTGAGAGACCTTGGGAAGTCATTCTGATTTCCCAAAATAAACTACTTCATTTCTTATGGAGTCGATCAATATTACACCATTTCAAGATACTGCTGCAAGTCTTCGCTTCCGCTGAGTTCCATTTTCTTTTTCAACCTAGACTTACGAGTACGGATAGCGCTTGGGGTACTATTCTCAAGGGTAGCAATATCGTTGGAGTTCCAACCAAGCTTTATCATTACACATAACCTTTTATCCGCTTCGTTCAGTTCTGGAAACTTTTCGGAGAGGGTAGCGAAGAAATTGACACTGACATCATCTAGCAGGACTTGGAATTTATCAATATCTGCCTGCTCCATTTGATCTATGTTGAATTTCTTCCAGAAATCTGCCATAGAAATATTCTGATCAGCAGTGACGCGTGTCAGCTCCTCTTCAAGTTTTTGGATAAGATTGGAGCGATCCAAAAGCATTCTACCTACATTAACCAACTCTTTATTTTTATAATAAATTTCGTTCTCTTTTTCTTTGATTTGCATACGGAGTGTAGCTTGCTGTAGGGCATTAGTTTTTTGGGTTTGTTTGTAAACCTGATTACTGTACCCCACAAAAAGTAAGGCCAAACCAAATGCTAAGCCGATAATCCACATCAAGTACACCCTTTTATTTGCCTGGCTTTCTAGCTTAGTCAGCTTTAGATCTTTTTGAGCGAGTAAGCTTTGACTTTTTGATAAATCAGATTCTGCTTTGAGTGCTTCTACTTTTGCCAATTGACCTTCTTTGTAGAATTTGGAGATATGATCTAACTCTGCTTGAGTGGCTTCCGCTATTTCTTTATAGTCTCCTTTTTTCCGAAAAATTTGAACTTTTAAGTGGTAGATATCAGCTAGCTGTTTATCTGACTTTTGTGCTTCGGCAATAGGGATGGCTTTATCAATATAATCACAGGCCTCCAACATCTGACCTTGCTGATATAAAAGCTTGGCATAAGCCAGATATGTTTTTGGAAGAATAGAGGTGTAGAATTTATTCTCTTCTTGGATACCTATACTTTTTTGGAAAGCTGCCTCTGCTTCCGCAAAATGCCCCTGGGCAAGATAGAGGTCACCTTTATATTGGTAGCCTTGAGCAAGGTTGAGTAAATTGTTAGACTTACTCAACAAATCAATTGACTTGTCGGTGTAAAACTCTGCACTGTCTAGTTCTTCTTTTTTAAAAGCAAGCTGTCCAAGGCCACTATAAATTGCACCTTGTACTTGATTAGCATAAACCGTATCAGAAATAGTAGTAATATACTCTTGAGTGAAGGCAAAAGCCTTTTTATAGTAGATACCCGCTTCCTCTAAAGCATCCTGAAAAAGGAATACCGTACCAAGATTATTGTAAAGTTGAGCAATCTTATAAATGCATTTTGCTTGCTCTAGCTCCAAATCACAGTTATTCTCAATATATTTTAGGGTCCTCAGAAAAGCATTTGCAGCATTTTCGTAATCTTCTAACCTGGCGTAAAAAATACCTTGCACATTAGAAAAATGATCTCCTTGTTCTTTAGGATTTTCCATAAGCTGAGCAAGGTTTTCGCCTTTTCTGGCATTATCCAAGCCGGTTAAAAAATCGCCTCGGATGATACTCGCATTGGTAATAGCAAAATAAATTTGCAGTTTCAAAGAGTCTACCTGATATTTTTCGGCTAAACCAAGCGCGAGGTCTGCTACCGAATCAATCTTCGGGTTAGCCTTTATAGCATACAACTCAAGCAAAGGGTAGTAGGCCTCAATATGTGCTTCTGATCCCTCAGGATAAGCCAAATCTAGCTCCCTAATAACTTGCTCAAGACTATCAATGGATGGTGAATGTGCAGGAGGGCTGGCTTTCAGGATAGCATTAGACGCTAGTAGAAAGACAAAAGGTAGCAATATTGTCTTTAGAAAAACAAACTTAAGTTTTCTCATCGGGTTTCTATTGATCAAAAATTAGCGTCGTCTAAATTGAGCAACGAAAGATAAAGGGGGAACTTTAAGATGAGAATAAGAGTAGGTTTCTTTTTGCGATGAGTAAAACTAACAAAAAAAGTCCATAAACTCATAATGGCTTATGGACAGAATAATTTCCCCTTGACAAAAATATTGACACAAATAAAGCTGACCTGCTCCAAAAAAAATAATCCTGAGCGTTACAATAGTGTTACACCATACTACAAACAATATAAACAACTCATTATCAATGACTTATTTTAGTTGACTTTTGCCATGGCTTTAAATTAATTTTTCTGTTTTATGCCAAACACTGCAACCTATTACTAGAAAGGTGGTCTTTGATCAAAAAATCAACACACATCATGAAGAGATTTATCTTATGCCTCGCCGCTTTAGCAACGTTTGGATTGGGTCAAGCCAATGCTCAATATATCAAAGGAAGTGGAAAACAAGTTCAAGAAGAGCGCTTCGTATCTACGTTCACTAAAGTAAGTGTACAAGACGGAATCGATGCCTATATCAGACAAGGCAACGCCATAGACATAAAAGTCAAAGCAGATCAAAACATTATTGATCGTATCATTACCAAAGTAGAAGGAAACACCCTGGTCGTTAAAATGGAAAAAAACACCCGCTATCGGGGTAATCTTCAGCAGGAGGTCTATATCACCTTGACGGACCTCGAAGCCTTGATGAGTTCAGGAGGCTCAGACGTCGAAACTGAAGCATTAAATGTAGAGGAGCTTATTGTAAAATCTAGCGGTGGCTCGGATATTAATCTAGATGTTAGGGCCGAGAGATTATCCCTCAGCTCTAGTGGTGGCTCAGACCTCAATGTAAAAGGAAGTGCCAAAATGCTAGAAGTAAGCACTAGTGGTGGTTCCGATCTTAATGCCAGAGGATTAAAAGCAACCGATTGCAAAATCTCAACTTCAGGCGGATCAGATGCGACCATTTACGTGACAGGCAAATTATCCATGACTGCTTCAGGAGCTAGTGATATTACTTATACCGGCTCACCTCAGATCGTTTCTAGCAGATCAAGTGGTGCAGCGGATATCAGCGGCAACTAAAAATAACCTATCACACAATAAGAAAGCCTTCCAAGCGTACGCTTGGAAGGCTTTCTTATGTAGGCCATGCACAACTTTACTCAGGCTCAAAGCCTAAGATAATGTTGAAGTCTCCTAGATTCTCTAATGTTCTGGCGCCAAACTTATCAAATCCAATACCGTAGTCAAATCCAAGTGTACCAAACATCGGTAGGAATACTCTCACACCAATCCCGACGCTTCGTTTCAAATCAAATGGATTGAAATCTCTAAAGTTTTGCCAAGCATTACCTCCCTGAGCAAACGCTAATACATAGATAGTAGAACTTGGATTCAAGGATAAAGGATATCTCAACTCTACCGTGAATTTATCGAATACAGATGTCGCCGTAGTGGCTCCATTCGCATCTTGATTATTCTCAAGATCCGCAATTTCATAACCACGCAGAGAGATAATATCTACACCCGCAAAACCAAACTGCTGGTTATTGATACCATCACCACCTAACTGGAAGCGCTCAAATGGAGGTGTACCGATATCTCGGTTATAGAAACCTAACATACCAATTTTCGCCTGTAGCTTCAAGACGAGCTTTTCGGTAATCTGTGTATACCAATCTGCGTCAAACCGCCATTTGTGGTACTCTAGGTACTCGAAGCGATCCTCTGCCGATAGCTTGGCATAGTCTCTGTCCTCACGGAATAAAGAGTAGGGTGGTGTCAACTGAATAGACAAGGAAATCTGTGAGCCCGAACGTGGATAAATAGGATCACTGACCGATGAACGTGCAAAGGTCTGTTTCAAACTGAAGTTGTAGTAAGTCCCTTCGGTAACGGGGCTGCCATCATCAGCAGAAAATAATCCTGAAGTCCAGTTATTCAGACGTAGAGTCTGCAAATTAATCGCAGTACTAGAAATAAAGTTATCATCAGGCCACTTTAGACGCGTACCCAAGCTCGCAGACATCTGGGTAATATCGAAAGTCTGGTAAGATGCCGTCCCGCGTTGCCCAAAACCAAATCGGTTATAAAAACCAGCTACTGTTAAGGAATTCGGCTTCCGACCTCCCAACCAAGGCTCCGTTAAAGAAACATTATAAGACTGGTAAAAGTCTCCATTGGTTTGCGCTCTAATCGATAGACGCTGACCATCTCCCATTGGCAGTGGACTCCATGCTTCTTTATTGAATAGATTCCGCAAAGAGAAGTTATTAAAGGTAACCCCCAAGGTACCAATCACTCGCTGAAAGCCACCCCAACCGGCTGATAGCTCAAGCTGATCCGAGGGTCTTTCTTCCAGGACATAATTGATATCTACTGTACCTCGCTGCGGATTCACAGGCGTTTGGATATCTAAAGTCTCCGGGTTAAAGTAGCCCAAGTTGATAATCTCCCGTTGAGAACGAATGATATCCGAACGACTAAATTTTTCACCAGGAATGGTTCTAATCTCTCTACGTACGACATGCTCATGTGTACGATCGTTGCCAGCAATACCGACTTTATCAATGGTCGCCTGAGGCCCTTCGAAGATGCGCATCTCTATATCGATTGAGTCTCCTTCAATAGCCACCTCGGTAGGATCAATTCGGAAGAAGAGGTATCCGAAATCCTGGTATAAGGCACTAATATCGCTATTGTCTTGGCTGAATTTCAGTTTAGACTCTAAGAATTCCTGGTTGTAAATATCTCCTCGCTCGATGCCTAGGCGCTGTGCCAGGAATTCATCAGGATATACAGAGTTTCCTTTCCAGAAAATATTACGGAAGTAGTACCGTGTACCTTCTGCGACCTTAATTTGGATCATCAATTCGCCATCTTCATTACGCCAAATACTATCGGAAAGGATACGGGCATCGCGATAACCAAGGGTATTGTAGAAAGCGATAACATCGTTTTTGTCCGTTTCATAGTCTTGGGCAATCAGTTTAGAGCCAGCTAAGGGACGTTTCTTCTCTTTAGTATTACCGAGGGTTTTGCGTAGTTTCTTATCTTTTACGCTCTCGTTACCTACAAAGTCAATAGATTTAATTTTGACTCTATCTTTTGACTCTACATTAAATTCTAGGCGAACGGAGTTGGGGCGAGTGCTATCTGGAAACTCTGTGACGGAGACTTCCGCATCTAGGAAACCTTTGCCGCGATAGAACTCTTCGATACCTTCACTAGCATTCACCTTGACATTATCTGTGACAATACCCCCTTTCAGTAGATAGAGGTCGACAATCTCGTTGAGTTTGGTGTGGTACACCTTTTTCGCACCATTGTAGGAATATCGACTCAAACGAGGTCTCTCCTCAAGGATAACCTCTAAGAAAACGACATCGCCTAGCATTCTTTCCTGAACGATCTGTACATCTGTGAAAAGTCGTAATTTCCACAGTGATTTGATGGCTTTGGGAATGCTATTCCCCGGGATTCTAATCTTATCCCCTACTTTAAGACCTGTAATACTAATGATGGCGTTGTCATCACTATATTCAGCTCCTGTAACCTTAATTCCTCCAATTTCGAAATCGCCTTGCTGGCTATAATCGATGATACCTGTAGTATCACTCGATTGGCCGGAGCTTGTAAAAGGCAGGCCCACTAAGAGTAATCCGAAAACTAAAAGATATGCTGATCCTGATATCAAACGTGTCATAACGAGACGTTTTGCTTTTTGTGTTGCCATTAGCGCTTTACTATTCCTTCAATGTGAACTCCTCATTTACTACTGTCCTTAAATGCTAAGAGTCTAGATTTATTGCCCATTAAAGGGCTTGATCGATTTAGAACGCGAAAGTAATCACTTCCTGGCAGCTTGCGAAATTTTATCTTACCGATAATCAAGGCGATAGCTACCACCACAAAGACTAAGTCGCTCTCCAATAGGTTGTATTTATCTAAGCTTATGTATAAAAAGTTATTAATAAGCTCGGTTGGGCATTTTTAATCCCTTGCTCCTAGGAGCGAATTAAGGGGAGTCATCAGACAATTTGTTCGCTGATCATCCCAAAACGTCTTTCTCTATTTTGGAAATCCAGGATTGCTTGATAAAGGTGGTCTTTTCGAAAATCTGGCCAATAAATTGGTGTGAAATACAGCTCTGCATAGGCCAATTGCCAAAGCAAAAAATTACTCAATCGATGCTCCCCAGAAGTTCTGATGAGCAACTCGGGGTCAGGAATACCTTTTGTACTGAGATGCTGCTCAATATGCTTTGCCTCGATTTCCTCTACCTCGATTTCTCCTTTCTGAACTGCAGTTGCCAGTGATTGAGTAGCCTTGGTAAGTTCCCACTTCGCACTATAGTTGAGGGCCAAGATAAGCGTCATCCGCGTATTTCCTTTGGTCTCTTCTATGCCTTTAAGCAAGGCAGCGTGGGTTCTAGAAGGCAATTTATCCAATTCACCGATAGCGGCAAGTTTAATATTATTTTTTTGCAGGGTTGCCACCTCTTTAGTCAATGTATCTACTAAAAGATGCATCAGTGCTTCTACCTCAATTTTGGGTCTTTTCCAATTTTCGGTAGAGAAAGCGTAAAGTGTAAGATATTCTATCCCGATTTCTGCGGCGGCTTCGGATATCTCGCGTACGGCTTTCACGCCATTTTTATGCCCAAAAACCCTAGGTCTGCTGCGCTCCTTTGCCCACCGCCCGTTGCCATCCATAATAACGGCAATGTGCTTTGGTAACTTATCCTTATTAATTTGCTCACTCAGATTCATGGTCAATTCGGCGATATCGTTAATTGAAGGTCCAAAAATAAGAATAATTCACTAGAATCTTTTCCCTTTTATAGCATCTACAGTTTAAAGCCGAGCAGCATAGTCCAGGCGCATTCTACTTTGGAGAGATTTGAAAATCAATAAATACCTAGGAGTATGTCTAAAATTTAACTATTTTTGGTGCAGTAGCAAAAATACCTCCTCGTTGTTACCCCAAATACAAGATTCCGTGAACAACAGCTACTTAAATTAGACGCTATGATCGAATTGGTTCTATGTTTTGCAACCGCCTTTTCATTAACCTACTTTGCTATCCCACCTATTATCTCGATAGCTTTGGCTAAAAATTTATGCGACGAACCAGATGAAAGACGTACACATCAGGTACCTACTCCATCATTAGGAGGCATCGCTATTTTTGGAGGCATTATCTTTTCTATGGTCCTGTGGACCCCGCCTAGTTTTTTTATCAATCTGCAATATGTATTGTGCTCGTTCATCTTAATTTTTCTAATTGGAGCCAAAG
This sequence comes from Saprospiraceae bacterium, assembly GCA_042095835.1. Taxonomy (GTDB): domain Bacteria; phylum Bacteroidota; class Bacteroidia; order Chitinophagales; family Saprospiraceae; genus DATFKA01. The sequence continues at coordinate 58,445 of JBELML010000014.1, read as the reverse complement.
ATGATTTAGCCCCAGTAGCAGCTAATAAGAAAATGATTGCCCAAATTCTTGCTGCTTCTATTTTAGTGATGAAATCAGACGTACAGCTACATAGTCTTTATGGTCTTGCTGGGTTTTATGGTAGCTTACCCAATTGGCTAGGCATCGCTTTATCCATTTTCACTATTTTGGTCATCATGAATGCGATCAACCTCATTGATGGCATCGATGGGCTGGCTGGCAGTCTTTCAGCCGTTATTTTTAGCGTTTTTGGCGTATGGTTTTATCTCGCTGGTCACTATGAGTTCTCTATTTTAGCCTTGGCATCGCTAGGCGCTGTGCTTGCTTTTCTGAAGTATAACTTCTCTCCTTCAAAAATATTTATGGGTGACACAGGTTCCTTAATTCTAGGTATAACTGTGGCCATTTTAGCTTTAAAATTTATTGATTACAATTATTTACTGGCCAAAGATTCGATTTATCGCTTCCAGGCAGGTCCTGCTATTGCAATCGGTATTCTGGTAGTCCCTCTTTTTGACACTCTGCGCGTATTTACTACACGCATCCTACGGGGCGGCTCTCCATTTAAACCCGATCGCAGACATATCCACCATTTGCTCATTGATGCAGGATGTACACATCTACAAGCGACGGGTGTACTGGTAATGACCAATTTACTTTTAATCAGTTTAGTCTTTTTACTAGATTCGTTTTTAAATGCAAGTTATATTGTACTGATTCTTTTAGCGGTCGTCTTGGGATTGACTTATTTTTTACATCGCTCCGTTTATCATCGACACAAGGAGCAAGCTAAGCTAGCCATCAAATGAGTTTTTTTTGGGTATTTCTGGGCGGAGGATTAGGAAGTATTTGCAGATATGGGATTGCCAAGCTATTAGCTAATCAAGCGTACACTTTTCCCTGGGCAACTTTATTAGCCAATATTTTGGCCTGTATTATTCTAGGTTACTTAGTAGCCATGAATGCCAAGGGGCTTCTGAAGCCCAGTATGCAGTACTTATTGATGACGGGGTTTTGTGGAGGCTTCAGCACCTTTTCGACTTTTGCTTACGAGAATTTTGCCCTTCTGGAAAATGGCATGACGAATCATGCGATAGGAAATATTGCGCTAAGCCTTCTCCTTGGCTTGGGTGGCATCTATCTTGGTCTCAAGTTGGGCGGGCTTTAGAGCATGTTTAAATTTTGTTTTTGGTGTTAAAATTTGATGATTTTGTCTCTAGAAAAGGCAAAAAGCGCAGTAATAGCCTAGCTATTTCGAGCATTTTTAACGAATTAGGAATAGGGCATTAATAAAGTATACAAGATTTACGCAGGTATTTTGCTGTTCAGTAAGGCAAAAAACGCAGGCGATGCAGCGCATCAACGAGGCTTTTTAACGAAACTGGGCGGCAAAAGAACAAGTAAAGATGTTTAATTTATTATTGACTCATTCCTTATAGAGGCAAAAGGGCAAATTTTAGCCCTAAGGATAAATTTTTGAATATGCTCTTAATTCCTTTTGATTATACAAATCTGTCTGCACTAAGATGGCAATACAAACCAGATATATCGAGCCGACCTTGTCCGTTTCTAACAAATCATTGATGATAAGAAAAGCATAGATCACCACCAAGGCTAAAAGGCAAGCCATCACTACGCCTTTCCGCGCCTGCCCTTGAGTTTGATGATAAATTTGCTCTCCTTTGATAAGAAGGAAAGCCGAAAAGACCAAAAAGAGGAGTAAGCCGATGATCCCCTGATCGACCAGGATCATCAGAAAGTAATTATGAATACCCGATCGTTCTGGATTATGGCTGACATAGGTACGAAAAGTATTCAGGGTGTAGGATTCATAAAAGTTGATAAAGTTCCCCGGACCAAAACCCACCCAAGGTTCTTCGGGAGACATATTCAAAGCGGCCACCCATCTATATAAGCGCTCCATGGTAGAAATATCTTCCAAATTATAGGTCGCCTCTACTAGGTTGTCAAATTCGTAGTGGGTGACGGTACGATCATAATTGGGCGCATACTCCAGGTATTGGTTGTGCCGAACCAAATAAGCAGCTCCTATCACCACGGCAACCAAAGCACCAAGCAAAGCATAGCGAATTAATTTCCATTTAAAAATAAAATAGGTACCTACGGCAATCAGCAAAGCTAGATAGGCCGCTCTTGTAAAAGATAAATAGACAGCCACCACCATCAAAGCGATACTCCCGAGCAAAAACCACCAGACCCTTGACCACTTCGGAAAACGATGCCAGGTAAACCATACAAAGGGAAGCACATAAGCCAACATCGCTGCGTAGTTGACATGATTGCGCTGAAAAGGATGCAACACCTTGTGTATACCTACAAATGAAAAACCATAGCCAGCATGCCGCACCATAGTCACCGCTACCGTAAACAACAGTGGCACAAAAAGTAACCAAAGGAATAATTTCTGCTGCTTTAAATTTTTCAATAGGTAGGCCGCCAAAAAGTAAAAAACGGCTAGATACCAAGTCTTCGCTAAAGAGAACTTCAGCGAAACAAAAAACAAATTGGAACTTAATGTCGTCACATAAATCCAAAACAAATGCAACAACAGCAATAAAGAAATAGGATGCAGTAAAAAGGATAAGTCGACCTTTGGTCCCTTTTGTATAAAGTAGAGTACCCCGATGAGCATCAGGCCAATCATCAAAGGCTCAGTGGGCAGGTCGGTACCAAATCCATTGGGTAGAACAATCTCTGTAGACAGAGGCACACAAATGATCAAAAGATAGAATAAAGCCCTAAAATTCACTATACCTACATATAGTACGATCAATGCTATTGGCAACAAGACAATAGGATAGAATCCAGTGGCAATAGCGATCCAGCAAAGGAGCATACTCAACAGACCAAAGCCCCACACCAACCAATGTTGTTGAGACCAGTCCTTGAAGATATGTTGGAATAGATCAGGCATCAAGAATTTCTTTCCAATTCACATCTTTATAATACTCGAACAATAGAATCCCAAAGGCAGTAAACACACCTACTATGAGCGTGGCTAGTACCACTAATATACTTCTACTTGGCCTTGATTTATATAAGGGCACTTCCGCTTCCTCAACGACAAGTACACCAGGCACCTCCGCTTTATAGGTGGCCTCCAACACTCTAGTGCGCTCTTGGTCTTCTGCGATACGTTGACCTAGCTCGAAGAAGGTTTTTTCTAAATTCAAAACTGGAATAATACCTTCTCGGAAGCGCGCAGACCTCTTTTTCAAGGAGTCCATAGCAATTTCCATCCCTTTTACTTTTGCCGTCAAATAGCTGATCGTATCTCGCTTGATCCCTCGGGCATTTTTCAGTTGATCCAATCTAGCACGTTCATTATTCAAGGAGATTTCACTAGAAGTGACCAAGGTGGCAAATTCTTCTGTTTGCGTTGGCCCATTATATATTCCATATTTTTCACGCAGTATAGTTAAGCTATCTCCTGCCTCTTTTAACTGGACCGATTTGTCCTTGATGTTCTGTCGATTAGCTTCTACTGAATTGGCAATATTCTTTTTAATCAACCCAATCGCAATCTCTTCTATTTGTCCGCGAGCCGATTTAACAATGGTAGCAGCAAAAGCGGGATCTTTGTCCTCAAAAGACAGCCGCAAAGCATCCCGATCGGTCTTCATGATATCATAATATTTATTGACTTTCTTGCGGAGTCGATATTTGGCATTTTTACTGGTAGCTTCAATTTTGTAGTGCGTATACAAATCAAATTCCGTAATCAAATAATCTTTGAGCTCATTGGATTGTGCGACGGTGATCAGCCTTTCGACGTCATCCTCGTTCCCATAATATTGGGTTTTTATATTGGAGCCTCTTTCGGCAAAAAGGCTTTCTGGCTTTGCCAAATCTTCACTTGCCGCATAAAATACGGTACTTGCTTCATAGTAGTTGGGCAAAAGAAGCGAAATCAGGCAGGCGCCTACAAAAGTCGCAGCACCTATAATCAAAAGCGGCCATCGCCACTTGAAAAGGGTTTTGATAATTCCGAGCAGATTCGTCTTGTTATCCATCTAATATTGGAATGAATGATTGAATTGTGCGCAAAAGTAGAAAAATCCAAGCGCTTGAGCTTGCATGTTTACCTGAAGATGCGACGAATAGTGACATCGCTGCTTCGCTGCTCTATATTGTTCCGTTCGGAAAGAATGGCGAGGTATGCAAAATTTCTATTACTTTGGTAATCTCTAAAAATCATAATTATCGTGTTTCTTCCAGATCAACAGCATCTTGATTTACTCTCCAGCGCTGAGGAATACCATCAGCAAGGGGACGTTTATCACACGGTGAAAGTCCTGAAGCTATTGATCAAACAAACTCCTGAGTGGCTAGCACCACATTTATTCCTTGCCAAGGTCTACAAAAGCAGAAAGGAGTGGAAGGCCGTAGCCCATTACAATAAAAAAGCCGTCGCTCTAGACCCTAGTCAACAAGAAGCTTGGTGGGATCTGAGTATCGCAGCTTTCGCTAATGGAAAACTCCGCCAAGCAAAACGCATATGGAATAAATTTGGTTGGAATCAAAAGCCTCTAGAATCTGTGGCTGCCGTTCAAATTCTACATAATGGCATCTATGAAATTATCTGGGTCAAACCGTATAATCCTGTATGCGGTCGAATTATCAGTATTCCTCACCCAGAATCGGATCGATCTTTTGGCGATTTCCTACTTTTTGATCGCAACAGTTTAGGCTACGCTATTTTTGAACATAAAAAAATACCGATCTATCCAGAGCTTCATCTCTTCAAAAGAGCCTTTTACCATACCTTCTCTGCCATTATTGTAGAAGCCTCCGAAGCAGATATCAATCTCCTTGAAAAGATGGCCAAACAAGAAGGAATGGCCTTCGAAATCTGGTCCAACGCTACCAGAAACAGAATGCTAGATTCCTCTCCAAAGCCTGAATATTATAGCGCTAAAAACCTTTTCAACAGTTCTAATAATCCCGAAAGCACCCTCATCGCCATCGCAGGCAAACGCGTCAAACAAGTCAAACAAGTCCTACGCTCCTGGGAAGTCATCACCCTAAAAGAAGTACTAGACCTAGAGCAACATAAATAGAGCACATCTTGTAGATGATCCACATCTCCATGTCACAACATCACTACATATACAAATTTCCATATCACAACGTCACTATATGTACACATCTCCATGTCACTACATATACACCTCCAAATTGATTGCTGTAAAGTCTTTAATAAAACGGGCTACATTAGGTAGATGAGCAAACTCTTCGGGGTCGTGGGTGGTCGTTACCAAGATGGCAGTCGCTCCACCTCGATGGATGGCTTCGGCACCAGTGGGGCTATCTTCAAAAACGAGGCAATCTTTTAGGGCTACGCCTATGCCTGCGGCCGCTTTTTCGAAAACTTCAGGATCGGGTTTGCCTTTACTGACGTGACCAGCGTGTACAACAGTCGGAAATAGAGAACGCAATTGGAGCTCCTCCATCACAAAGTCTGCATTTTCTCCTGGTGCGGCAGTACCAATGGCCATTGGAATATTGGCTGCTTTGAGCTGTTGCAAAAAGGCATCTAAACCCTCGATCAAACGCAACTGTGGCTTAAAGATCTCCCGATAAGCAGCCTCCTTTTCTGCTGATATTTTGATCCGATCTTCTTCTGTGAAACGATCGCCAAACTCTCGTTTTAAAATTTCTTTATTGACGCCGTGGATACGTTTTTTGACTTCTTCTAATGGCAAGTCTACGCCATATTTGGCTAGGATGCGCTGCCAAGCCCGGTGGTGGACCATCATATTGTCAATCATCGTACCATCCATATCGAAGATGACACCTTTGATCGTTTTACCATTTATTTTAAGCATATTTTTTGTTTTATTTTTTAAGGAATGGGTAAATAGGGCAAACGCCCAAAAAAATTACCCTGCAATTTTTTATAATTCCTACTGACACTCCAATTCAAAACCGCTCTAGCATCTTCATTTTTGTCATTCGATACAAAAACGAAGCAAAAAAATCTTGCCTAGCCAAACTCGTTCCACTCGAACAGTGCCTAGGCGGCATCCCGCACTTCGCTTATCACCTTTTTCTCACTTAATTTCGGGTAATAAGCATTTCTTTTTAAGTTTTTATTTTAATGCGTTTGCCCTAATGGGTAAAAGATTCCATCAAAATTGATTAGTTAATTCTTTATCCGTTCCTAAACTACCAAAGATAGAATTTAGATATTTTGAACAGAACAAAATGGTGTTATCTTAGGATTAAAAATGGTCATACAGACAGAAATCACACTGCCAGCTTTCCCCAGAGGCTACCATTTGATCACAGATATGGTCAGCAAGCAACTAGATTTGCCAGGTACGGGATTACTACATGTTTTTATCAAGCATACTTCAGCCGCAATCACCATCAACGAAGATGCTGATCCTGATGTACGTACCGATTTTGAATCTATTTTTAACTACCTTGTGCCAGAGAATCTTCCTTTTCTAAGCCATACTATCGAGGGACCTGATGATATGCCTGCCCATATCAAGGCGGCAATGATTGGTTCTTCTATTTCTATTCCTGTAAGCAAATGGAAGCTTAATTTAGGTACCTGGCAGGGCATTTATTTATGCGAATTTCGCAACCATGCGGGCCCACGAAAGTTAGTATGTACGATATATAGTTAGATCATATGCATATTTGTAAAAATTGCGGTTCGGAATTACGAGGAAGGTTTTGCGCTAATTGTGGGCAAAAACGGGAGACCCATGACTTTACTTTCCGAATCTTACTCGCCAATACCTTTAAAACCATCACCAATATAGAAAAGGGTTTTTGGTATAACCTTTTTCACCTCACCAAAGATTTTAGAAACACCATCTGGGGTTATCTAGACGGAAAAAGAATACAAGTTTACAATCCCATCAGTTATGCTTTTATTGGAGTGACACTCTTGCTGCTGATCGGAGACTTTGTTGATGACCTCCGCCCCAATAAAGAATATTATGAAAATGTGCTCAGCCCATTTAGCTCCCGTACCATAGGTGCAGGTCTGGAGGCCTCCTACAAGTTTGGCTATTTCCTTGGTCAACTTTCTCATAGTAAATATTTTTGGCTGTTCAGTATTTTTGCATTTTCACTACCAGCAAGTCTTTTTTTCCGGAAAAGAAAATATACAGAGCATTTAGTAATCCAAGCCTTTGTAGTGGGCCACGCAGCTTTCTTGGGTATTATCCTGCTTAATATCAGAAATAGCGCTATCCCTATTTTCAGTATCGAGAATTTAATTCTATTGATGATCCTCAATACTTGGGTCTATTGGAAAATGGAAAAAGACCTCCCATCCTGGTTGCTCGGCCCGATCACCGTTCTCCTTGGTTATTTTCTTTTCATCTTGATGATGATTCCGATAAGCCTACTCAAAGAGCCATTAACCCAACCTCGATTTAAGTACGAGACTGTCGTTTCGGACTTAAAACATCCTTGGAGTATTGCTTTTCAAAATGACAGTATTGCACTCATCACCGAAAAAGATGGTGGCCTCATTAAAGCCAATTTAAAAAGTCAAGAAAGAAAGGCCCTCAAAAACTTACCCGTTGACTTAGTCAAAGATATCAGAGCGAAAGATGAAAGAGATAATGCTGGATTGTTTGAAATCCTACTCGATCCCAAATTCAATTTCAATCGATGGGTTTACCTATCCTATGCAGCTCAAAAAGAAGAGGGAACCACAACCAAAGTAATTCGAGCCCAAGTACGTAATGATTCCCTAGTCAATCATAAAGTTCTACTCGATATAGCGCCTGCTCGTACAGACCGATTCCACTACGGTGGTGGCATGATCTGGGGGCCAGATGATAGACTATATATCAGTGTAGGGGAGCGCTTTTATAATGAAAAGGATCAACCAAGCCTTCCCGTTGCTCAAGACCCTACTGATGCTAGAGGTATGATTTATCGAATCAATCCTGATGGCAGCATTCCAGCTGATAATCCGCGTTTTGGTAGAGCGGCTATTCCTGGTACTTTCGCAATTGGAGTTCGAGCGACGCAAGGTTTAGCCATTAACCCCACTGACAAAGCCATTTGGTTTACCGACCACGGTTCGCGCAGTGGCGATGAGATCAACGTGCTCAAACCAGGCGCTAATTATGGATGGCCTATCAAAACGACTGGCACCTATAGAGACGAAGACTACACACCTCCTGACTTGGAGATAGAGGACTATATGCCACACGTCATCAGCTGGAAGCAAACCATCGCACCAACGGGCTTGCATTTCTATAGAGGTAGGCGCATAAAATACCTCAGGAATAGATTACTCGTTCCTGGTCTTTCTGAAGGCAGCTTATGGAGTTTTAGAGTGATTCGTGGTAGGCAATTATTCGAGGAGACCAGCCTTATGCAGGAGGAGCCTGTCCGCTTGAGAAAGGTCAAGCAAAGCCCTAATGGCAAACTTTACTTACTGACCGACGAACTCGAGGGGCGTATTTTGGAGATGACCTATCAGGAACGGTGGTATGAGAAATTTCTCAATATGGATTAGGTCCAGCGCCAATTTTGCTGATCGACAATATCAATATCTAATCCCTCGAAGAAAGTTGTGAAACCAGAGCGGTCTTTGATTTGATCTTTAGGAATAATAAAGGTCTGATGATTTTTCAGCTGTATAAAATAATGCTGGCCTATTTCTACGAGCTGATCAACTTGTTCCATCTTGATCTCTGCTTTCCCAGTATGATCTTTTGTCTTGATTAGTGAATGAGAAAAATGCATACTTGCAGCTTGGCCAATCCGCGGTTGGTAATACTGTTTGATATAGTTTTGATAGTGCCTTTTATATCGATATCTGGAATAGAAAGGATAAAAGAAAAACCACAAGATGCCGATAATGATAAAAAAGATACCTGGACCGTTACTGTTCCATAAGAAAAACGGCACACCAATCAACAAATAAATAATCGGGATGACAATACGTCCGACCCGCCTTTTTTTAATCACACTCTCCGATTGAGAAGCAATAAACAACTGATGTGTTAAATAATCTTGTTCGCTTAAAGTGATCTCTAGTTTCATAATGGCGTGGAAGATAATACAAATGTCAATGGAATGTGTAGTCGTTTTGCCCAAGACTTCTCAGAATGATCAGCACCTGGAAATTTAGCTGTTTTCCAAAATCGATTGTCGTAGTCTTTAGCAATCATAACCGAATCTACCCTCAATTGATGTGGCTCGTAATACTGATCGAGTGTCTCTGTTCCATAATCAAAATAGAACTTATGCGCATGGGGTTCTGGCAATTTTTCTAACAGATAATCAACAAATGCCTGTGGTACAGGATTATCATCAGATCGTTCGTATCCAATCCAGTGCGTAGACAAACACATCGCTCCTCCAAAGACTTCCGGATATTCACACAATGCATACATAGAAATGAGTCCGCCCATACTAGAGCCACCGATAAAGGTATGTTCAGCATCTGTATGGGTAGAAAATTGCTGATCAATGAGCGGTTTGACTTCCTCCACAATGTACTTTAGGTAGGCATCCGATTGAATCTGGTCTGATAGCTTTTGCTGACTAGTTTTGGGTAAACTTTCGAAAGCTTGCTGTGGGAAATATTCAGCATGCCTACGGTCTGTATTCCAAATACCAACGACAATCGTAGGCGGCACCTTTTTATCATTAATGAGTTGCTGTAGTGCCTCGTCTAATTGCCATTCTTGTTTATTCCAGGTGATACTTGTATCAAATAGCATTTGTCCATCGTGCATATACAAGACTTGGTATTTTTCATTCTTGGTATACCCATCTGGCAACCATACATCAACCTTACGGTCTTTAACCTGCTCTGATTGAACTTGTTCTAGCCTGACCACGGTACCGAAAGCAGCTTTGACCGGTCCAGTCTTCAACTGCTCCTGGGTTTGGCAGGCGGCGAGCAGAATAAAACAGCAGAAAAGAAATTTCCTTAGCATCAGTGTTTTAAAATTTCGAACGTACTTGGATAATAGTCCATACTTTTGCGGATGATTTCGGTTTTTTCAGCACCGACCAGTTGATTGCAAATATACAAACCTACATCCAGAGAGGTAGCTACAGCTCCCGCCGTGATTATTTTTCCATCCTGAACGATCCGCTTGGCGACCACTTGGTCGCACCATCTATCAAGTAGATCATAGGCACCAAAATTGGTTGTCGCTACTTTTCCCTCCAACCAGCCCGCAGCTCCTAGGAGCAGGCTACCTGTACAAACCGAGACTTTATAGGATTCAGCATTGGCCGTTTTAATCCAATTCACAAAAGGCGTATCGAACTGCAAAGGCCGCGTACCAAAGCCTCCAGGAATAATGACCATATCGTAGGCTCCCAGATCAGGCAGGACCTTATCCACCTTGATCGTTAATCCAAAACTGTCCTTGATTTCAGGAGTCATGGCGACCAAGTCCCAAGAAAAGTCATCCATCAATTTTTTGGACTGAATACGACTCAATGGATCATAAATACCTATGAAATCTAAAAGCGTTATTTTATCAAATAAAACGAAACAAACCTTCATAATCTAAATAGTAGTATAGTAAAGCTAAGTGAGATGTAGTTTAATCGATCCTAAAAGCAAGGTATCACAGTTTCCTTTTCTGGAAAGAGCGTTCTACAAAATGCTGGCGAGCGTCAGGACAGTATAGCTTGCATGTCAGTACAGTGAAATCGTCCAAGTAGGAAGCACTTCCTTTAAACTGATTGATAAACTGGGTAAGTTCTTTATTGAAGTCCGTTGCCTGCAACTGCCAATGCTCCTTCATGAAGTCGTGAAGCTTCTCCTCGGTAAGCATATGTCCCGTCTCGTCTCTCAACTCCGTCAGGCCGTCTGTAAAAGACAAGATTAATGCTTCTTTATCGATTTGTACGGTGCCGACTTCTAGTTTTGGCAGGTCTTCATAAGGCCCCAGCATAATGGTACCTTTCTTTAGCTCAAACAACTCGTCTTTATTGAGTAAAATCGGCGGATTATGCCCCGCATTTACATATTTCAAAATACGCTTATGCACATCATACTCTGCTATAAAAAAAGTAATAAACCGATCACCTTGGGTCAACTCATTTACGGAGCGATTCAGTTTTCTGACAAAGTCGGTCAAATCAATCCTGCGATTCACTAAGGTATGGAAGCTCGCCTGAAAATTGGCCATAAGCATGGCAGCGGCGAGTCCTTTGCCCGTAAAGTCTCCTACACAGAATACAATTTTACCATCTTCGAACTCAATAAAATCGAAATAGTCTCCACCTACAGACAATTGAGGTTTGTAGATATAGTCAAACTCATACTCCCGCGTCATTGGCAAGATCGAAGGCATGAACATCTGCTGCACCTCGGCGGCCAACTCAATTTCTTTTTTCAGTTTTTCCTGCTCAATTTGCTTTTTGAATAGCCGTTTGTTTTCAATGGCTACCGCGATGATATTGGTAATTGTAGTGATGAATTGCACTTTATTATACATATCCTCATTCTCTCCCAAATCCCCAATAAATACGTAGGCGATTGGGGTCTCCTTGTGCAAAACAGGAATAACAATTTCGAATTCCCTAATTAGAGGATGATCACGCTCCTCAAGGTGACTCAGTTCCTTGAACTGGCTCAGTTCCGTGCCAATATCTTTCTTACAAAGGTCTTCTGCTAAACCAATAGAAGAGGTACATTCCCATTGACCGGCTGCACTTTTGATATAGAGGGCCATTTTTTGGACGCCTAGCTCCCAGCCAATAAAGGACTTATACATCTCGTACAGTCCTTTGGCTTTGACGTTATTATTGATGGCCTGTGTCAGGTTCAGCAATCCGTTGACCTGAAGTTGCTTCAGGTCCAATTCTTTTTGTAATTCCTCCATGGAGGATAAGGGAGATTTTAATGCTGAATAATCCGACATAAGGTTTTACCTTGGAGTGAGTTGCTATCTTAAAGATAAGAAATAGATCATGCATATTACTTTAATTGAACCTTTTTTTACGGGATCCCATCGACAATGGGCGCTTGGTCTACAAAAGTTCAGTCGACACGATGTGCAGCTCCTTACCTTACCTGGTCGCTTTTGGAAGTGGCGTATGTATGGTGGTGCCGTCGCATTGGCAGAGCAATTCCTCAAAACTATCGACAAGACAGATCTCCTATTAGCGACTGACATGCTAGATTTAGCCACCTTCCTGGCTATGACAAAAAAGAAAACGGCGCAGGTACCTGTGGCCTTATATTTTCACGAAAATCAAATCACCTATCCTTGGTCTGATACCGATCCAGATGTTAAACTGCAACGCCACAATCAATATGGCTTTATCAATTACACCTCTGCCTTAGTCGCAGATCGCCTCCTTTTTAACTCCCATTATCATTTAGAAAGCTTTTTAGGAAGTCTACCTTCGTTCTTAAAGCAGTTTCCCGACTTTCAAACCAGCCACCTTGTACCCCAACTGAGAGAAAAGAGCCAGGTATTACATTTGGCATTAGACCTACAACAATTAAACATCTCTACGATTCCGAAAAAAGAGGCAGTGCCCGTACTTTTATGGAACCATCGTTGGGAGTATGACAAAGGCCCGGAGGCTTTTTTCAAAGCGCTCTTTCGCTTAAAAGCAGAGGCCATCCCTTTTCAATTGATTGTTTTGGGAGAAGCCTATGGAAAAATGCCCGCTATTTTTAAAGAGGCACAGCAGCGATTGGCCAATGAACTATTACACTTTGGATACGTGGTAGATGAGGAGCAATTTAAATCATATTTACACTTGGCAGACATCTTGCTCGTCACCTCTAATCAGGATTTTTTTGGGGCAAGCGTCGTGGAGGCTATGTACTGCCATACCTACCCAATTTTGCCAGATCGACTAGCCTATCCCGAACACCTACCTGAGACGGAAAAAACATTGTATTTTTACAAAGAAGAGAAAGACCTGTACCCTTTATTGAAAAAAGCCGTCTTAGAAATTGAGGCGACTCGTCGATCTGCTATGCTTTTGTCCAAAACAGTAGAGCGCTACGATTGGCGTAGCCAGATTGATAATTATGATAGGGTCTTGAAAACCATCAATAATCGATGATTTGTTTCAAAAAATGAACCCATGTTTATCTTGCAAGTTGCATTAGCTATTCTGCCATGTTTACTCATCATTTTTTTCATCTACCGAGCTGATCGGTACGAGAAAGAGGCTGTTTTTCCGCTAGTGCTATGCTTTCTTTTAGGTATACTGATCACCTTCCCTCTATTTGAACTACAAGCCTTGTTTGATCGCTTAGGGATTGCTGGCAATAGCACCATTTTATTGACCATTATCTATTCCTTCATCCTCATTTCCTTGACAGAGGAAAGTCTTAAATACGCCGTTTTGAGGCTTTATCCTTATCGGCAAAGCTTTTTTAATGAACCTATTGACGGGATTGTATATGCCATGATGATTGGTATGGGTTTCGCAATGTTGGAGAATGTTTTTTATGCTTATCAATTTGAAATGACTACTACTGTACTCAGAGGGTTTACTGCGGTGCCAGCCCACGCTTGCTTTGCGGCCATCATGGGTTTCTTTGTGGGCAAGGCCAAATTTGCAAAGGAAGAAAAGAAGAAGAAAAGATTTTTGTGGCTCGGTTGGCTTATTCCCATAGGCGTACATGGTTTATATGACTTTTTTGTAATTCAGCAAATCTACGATGGTTTGATTGTATTGGCTTTAGTCACGCTGGGCACAGCTATCTTCTTTTCTATCAAATTGATCAAGGAGCAGCAATCCAATTCTCCCTTCGAGCCAGCAGCAGTCGAAGATTCAAGTCCCAGCATTGAACCAACATCAGCAAGCGAAAAAATTGAAGAATCTTGATTATGCCGATAATAAATGTAGTGGATCAACAAGAAAAAACGCATACTTTTGAAGCTCCAAAGGGTAGTAATTTGCGAACACTCCTGCTTGACTATGACTTAAGCCCTTATGTGCCGATCACCAATAAGCTCAACTGTGGAGGGAATGGTATCTGTGCAACTTGTGGCGTTCTGATCAGCAAAGGAGAACCAGCACCCAAGCACTGGCATGATAAAGCTGCCAAGCGTTTTGGCTATCCGCGATTGAGTTGTCAAATCACCATTGAACAAGATATAACGATACAACTCATCGATAAGATTATCTGGGGTAAACGCATTAGTAAATAAAGCATCAGGAATTCTAAAAAAATATATCACTACTGACAAAAGACGCCTAAGCTCGTCTTCCTCAGTAATTACATCATTCTCTAAATGAGTACAACAAGTAAGAACCAGTTTGGAACAGCTCCCGTATTTTTCACCGCAATTTCTACGGTATTGGGAGCCATCATGTTCCTACGTTTTGGATATGCCGTTGGGGTAGTTGGCTTAGCTGGCACCATGGCTATTATATTGATTGGCCATGCTGTGACGATTCCTACTGCTATGGCCATTGGAGAAATTGCGACCAATCAGAAAGTGGAAGGTGGAGGAGAATATTATATCATCTCCCGCTCATTTGGTTTGGTTATTGGCTCTTCTATTGGGATTGCCCTTTATTTTTCGCAGGCGATTAGTGTAGCCTTTTATATCATGGCTTTTGCGGAGGCGTTTAGCTCTCTCTTTGAATACTTACTGGATACCTATGCCCTGCATCCTACTTTAATATGGTTCTTGGAGCGTAAACAGACCGTGAGTATTCCTGCCTTAATTATACTAGTAGCCATTGTACTCATCAAAGGAGCCGACCTTGGTGTCAAAGCTTTGTACGTGGTAGTGGTGACCTTATTTTTATCCTTAGTAGCCTTTTTTATAGGCACAACTGACTATAGCAAAAACAACAGCCTTGATCCATTTGCCAGAGTGACTCAGGTAGATCAAATAGGTAATAATGGCGTAGATACCGAAACCGCCCAACTCGAAGACAGCATTAACCAAAACCAAACGAATCAGACCTTCCTAGAACCTGCTGATCCCAATTTACAGCGGATCAATACCACCAACGAACCTACAGTACCTAGAGAGATTCCTGGATTCTTCACGGTATTTGCGATCATCTTTCCAGCCTTTACAGGTATGACTGCTGGTGTAGGACTATCTGGAGACCTCAAAAACCCAGGTCGATCCATCCCTTTAGGTACTCTAGCGGGTACGCTCATGGGGATGGTTGTCTATTTCTTTATCGCTATTAAACTAGCCTCCTCCGCACCGCCGGAGGCATTGGCAGATACCAGTAGCCTAGTCATGGCTGATATCGCTTGGCAAGGATGGTGGATTATTCCGGTAGGTTTAGCTGCTGCCACGATTTCCTCTGCTTTGGGATCTATCTTGGTAGCCCCGCGAACCTTGCAAGCCATTGCTAGAGACCGGGTACTCCCTTCTGCAGGTATTAATTTCTGGCTATCGAGAGGTCGCGGCAAAAACGACGAACCTTTTAATGCGACAGTTGCTACGGTGGTCATGGCTTTTGTCTTCATCATGATAGGAGAATTAGATTTTGTAGCAGAGATTATTTCTATGTTCTTCATGGTGACCTATGGTACCTTATGTTTAATCTCTTTTCTACAGCATTTTGCGGCTGATCCATCATATCGACCAACTTTCCGCTCACGCTGGTATATTTCCTTGTTTGGTGCTATTGCCTGTTTCGGTTTGATGTTTTTCATGAATGCGGCTTATGCTATTCTTGCATTACTGTTGATGCTGGTTTTTTATTTCTTGGTGAGTACGTACAATCCTGACAAAAAGAACATGGCACTCATCTTCCAAGGTGTGATTTTTCAGTTCAGTCGCCAGCTACAGGTTTTCTTACAATCTGCCGAGAAAGAGACCACTTTAAGTTGGCGTCCTTCAGCCGTATGTATCTCTGAGCACTCCTTTACGCGTATGGGGGCCTTCGATTTGCTGCGCTGGATATCTCAGCGCTACGGGTTTGGCTCTTATATCCATAAACTTACCGGCTATCTGTCCAAGTCGACGCACCAGGAGGCCAAGTATTGCAAGGAGCGTTTGATCAAAATGGCGGAGAAGAGTAACAGTAATATTTACGTAGATACACTGATTAGTCCCTCTTATACCTCGGCTATTGCCCAAGTGATACAGCTACCAGGTATATCAGGTACCGAAAACAACCTACTCCTTCTGGAATATTCTAAAACGAACCCAGACAACCTGGAAGCCATTGTAGAAAATTTCAAATTGATTAAATCTGTAGACTTTGATTTAATTATATTAGGTAGTACAGAGCGGGGTTATGGTTTGAAGCAGAGTATCCATATCTGGGTCACTTCTGCTGATTATATCAATGCCAATTTGATGATCTTGCTTGGATATATCCTTTTAGGACATAAGGAATGGGCTCAAGGCTATATCAAGATATTTGCGGTCTTCCCTGAAGAAAACATGGAAGAGGAGCGCAATCGTCTTTATCAATTAGTAGAAACAGGTAAACTACCGATTACCCCAAAGAATATTGAGACGATTCCATTGACTGACGGTATTGAAGTCAAGTCTGTCATTCGCAAAAAGTCTCGCGATGCAGATTTAACCATTATTGGTATTAGAGATGAAGTCATCAAGCATCATGGAAAAGAAATCTTTGATGGTTATGACAACATTGGCAACACCCTTTTTGTGAACGCTGCTGAGCAAAAAGAAATCAAATAATCAGCTTATGCAAAAGCGATATCAACTGGTGGTCCTTTGCATTCTCTTGAGCTTCGGAAATCTAATTTATGGGCAAAATAATGTCCAATTCTCCGTCATACTAGATGCAGATACCGGCAACGAAGTTGATGATTACTATGCTTTGGTAGCAACCCTGATCGAACCCTCATGGGAAGTACTGGCACTCAATGCTACACAATGGCAGACCAGCAATTGGAGCATTCCACAGTCAATGGAGAACAGCTATCGCCTTAATCAAGTACTTTTAGGAGAATTGGGCATCTCGGTCAAAACACGCCGAGGAGGTGTAGCGAGAATGTTTGATTGGGGAGACCAAGCCCAGCATTCTGCGGCAGCCTATGAAATCATACAACAAACCAAAGCATTACCAGAGGAGAAAAAGCTGAATGTCATTGCTCTGGGAGCCCTCACGAATATTGGTTCTGCTATCTTCATTGATCCAACAATCGCTCCTAGAATCAGACTTTATTGGTTGGGATCTACTTATGATTTTGAGGATGGCATTTATAAAAAATTGGACTTCAATTGCGTAATGGATGTGCAAGCCCTCGAAACGGTTTTAGAATCTGAAGTAGAAATGCACGTTATACCCGTCAATATCGCGGCAGCTATGACCTTTGATTTTGCGGAAACAAAAGAAAAGCTACCACAAGACCACTCCCTCAGTAGGCTATTACTAGATCGATGGTTTGAGCACCTCGATGGTGGTCGAAAGAGCAGAACGATCTGGGATTTAGCGCTAATACAGGCTATTCGCCACCCTGAATGGGCTACTACACAAACCATTATGACCTCAAAAGATAATGGTAGTCGCATCATTACTTTTTACAAAAGTATTGATGCAGAGAAAATGAAAAATGACTTTTTCCTGCAAGTGAATAGCTTTCTATCCCGCCAATAAGCGAGTCCTTCGAATTAAAGATGACATTTATCACCTTTTTAGATTGACGAATTTCAATAAATGCTGGGCTTGTAATTTCGATCTTTGAAATGAACAAAAGCAAGCAACAATGAATGTTTTAGCACCAATTAAAAACATAATGACCACTGACTTGATCACGGTCAATCCAGCAGACAAGCTTACTCAGGTGAAAGAAGTCTTTGACAACAATAACATCCATCATATCCCTGTCGTACGCTTTAAAGAACTCGTAGGTATCATCAGTAAATCTGACTTCAACTACTTCCTCAGAGGATTTAGTAAAAATGAAGAGGATCGCTTCATCAATTACGCCAGATTGAGAGCTTATAGTGCCGAGGATATTATGACCACGGGGCTTGCCAAATTAGCTTCAGATGAAAGGATCAATGTAGCGCTAGAAGTCTTCATGACTAATCGCTTCCATGCTATTCCGATTATCGACCAGGGAGATTTGGTAGGTATTGTCACCACTTTTGATATCATCAAAAGCTTGAATGATGAGACGATTACATCAGAGCAAATACTCTCCAGTAAAGCATAACGTATTGTCTTAAAACTATTCAGCTCTAACCAAACCTAATGGGCCTCTTTACACCTGTGACGTAGGAGGCCTGCGACCAAGTGAATTCTTGTTATAATTATAGTAGAATAGTTGAATCGATTTTTTTTATAAAAGAAGCTGTTTAAAGTTTCCTTGTTGGGCTATCAAAAACATCTTTTAAGGCTACTCTTCGTTAAAAAGCCTCATCTATGCGATGCATAGATTGCGTTTTTTGCCTCGATTAGCCTCAAAATACTGTTTTCTCGCCAGCAACAGAAAACCTTACACAACTTCAAGAGTCATCCAGGCATTGTTCCTAAATGACTCTTTTATTATTGCTTAAGCTATTCTGGTGTTATGATTCTATACGCACCTTCTTCCAAAACGGGCAAACCAATAGATACTCTAGCACGATTGGTCTCTTCAATATCGATAATTCCTGGAGGTAAAACTGTATTTGTTTGGGGATCGAACTGTTGATTGGTGCCGTACAATTGTGGCTTACGCAGAATCTTACCAAGCATATTATCATAAAATAGAGCATATAACTTAGCGGGCATTCGACCTGCTTCTACCTCGGGTAATAGGAAAGCGGACATTTCTTCCATAAACCCAGGAATCTCTTCTTTGTCATAGGGCGGATGTAATAAAAGCGTAAACAAGCGATCTGATTTCGTACCTAACCGCTCCTTTGAAGGGTAGCCATATTGAGCGACGATTTCCTTAAAGGCTTCCAAGTTTTGTCGGTCCAAGGCGCGCTGTAGCTGCCACAAAGAATCCCTCACTTCCTTTGGCAATTTTAAATCCAAGGTTTGTCTAAAGGCCATGTATTCTTGGATAGAAAGGGTTTTACTTTTTTCTTTATCAACTTGCAGGATAGAATCATTCAGCGTGCCAACCGAGAGTGGTGTTCGATAGCGTTGATCTGAGGCAGCAATAGTTTCAATTTTTTCTTGAAGTAGGGCTTTATCTTCCTCGCTTAGTGGCTGTGCTATCAGGCTATTCGCTGTCCAAAAAAAGGATAAAAAAAGTAGGTAATAGAATGGTAGACATTTAGAAATGATAGTGGTAAACATGATTGATGTGTTTTGATTACGATTACAAATCTAGAGGGTGTCTAGCCTTTATTCCACCAAGGAAAAATGAAATAGATTAAACGAAAAACTAAATAACTTAATGAAAACTTAATTCTAGCCCTCTAGCTCAGTGAATGATTTATATTGGGCTTAAGAATATAGACCTATGGATAAGTCAAAATGGATATTGATCATTACTGCCTTTGCGATGCTTGGTCTCAGTATCCTACAATATATTTGGTTACGAGAAGCGATCCATCAAAAGGAACAAGAAATGATGACCATCGTGAATACCACCCTAGAAGAAATCGGGGCAAAATGGCGAACCGAGCAGGGTATCAATTGGAGTGAGCTAGACTCCAATCAGGTATTACAACAGCAGACGCTGCTCCAAATGGATAGCCTGATTATGCAGGCTTTTCAAAGCAAGGGGCTACCGCAAACATTTGTATTTGGCATTTTCAATAGCCAGCAGCAGCAAGCTATCCTGCCCGATAAAGCCCGCTTGGCGATGGAGGAATTACAAAAATCTGACTATCAGACCTGCTTGACT
The DNA here is from genome assembly GCA_042095835.1 of Saprospiraceae bacterium. Classification (GTDB taxonomy): domain Bacteria; phylum Bacteroidota; class Bacteroidia; order Chitinophagales; family Saprospiraceae; genus DATFKA01. The sequence goes on along the minus strand of JBELML010000014.1, from coordinate 38,698 downwards.
TGCCTTATCAGAATCAACTTTGTCAATCCAGATACAATCTCAAGTGCAGGTAGACGAGTAGGTTTTATTATTGAACATGATCAGCAAGAAATGATTGAGCACATGAATATCAAGGAAGAAAGAATTTGGTATTTGCATGTCTACTTCCCTAGATGGACAGGTTTTTTATTTACAAAAGCGAGGCAAATGTTTGCTTGGAGTATCCTCTTCTCTCTGCTGCTGCTACTCAGCTTTTTCTATGTATTTCGGCAATGGAAAACAGAGCAACGACTCCATGAATTTAAAGTAGACTTTATCAATAACCTGACCCATGAGTTTAAGACACCTCTAGCTTCGATTCAATTAGCAACTCGAACGCTACAGTTAATTCCGCAGCAAGAGCAAAGTCAGAAGATCATCGATCTCATCCGCAACGAAAGTAAAAAAATGGAAAATAGAGTAGAAAATATTCTACAAATTGGAATCATTGAATCTGGCAATTTTCATCTCGATTTAGAAGCTATTTCAATCAACTCCCTAATCCAACATACCGTCAACCGATTCGAATTGCAAATAGAGCAGCGATCGATCGGTGTAGAGCTAGACCTGGAAGAAAATATTTCAATTCTGCACTTAGAAAAGTTGCATATGGAGAATGTTTTATACAATCTAATAGACAATGCTTTTAAATATACCACAGATGATCCCAAGATACGCATCGAAAGTCGTCAGGATGGGGATCAAATTCTAGTTTGTATTCAGGATAATGGGATTGGTATTGCACCCAATGAACAGCACGCAATTTTTAGAAAATTCTACCGATCTAAAAACACGAATGCTTCGGGTTCTGGCCTTGGACTCAATTATGTGCAACAAATTGTCGAAGCACACAGAGGTCGGATCAAAGTAGAGAGCGCCCTTAAACAGGGAAGTAACTTTATTATTGAATTACCTATCAATCCTATCTAATCATGCCACAAAACCAATTACTCCTGATAGAAGATGATCTCAGTTTCGGATACATCCTCAAAGAATACCTCGCTTTGAAATCTTATCAGCTAGACTGGGCTAAAACGGGTGCTGAAGGTCTGAAATTGATCCAAAAGAATCATTATCAGTTATGTATCCTAGATATCATGCTGCCCGATACGGATGGTTTTAAAATAGCCACTACAATTCGAGCTGACTACCCTGATTTGCCTTTTATATTTTTAAGTGCCCGAGGGATGAAAGTAGATAAACTAAAAGGATATCAGCTAGGATGTGATGATTATATCACCAAACCTATTGATGAGGAGTTATTATTAGTAAAAATCCAGGTGATCCTGAAAAGAACACTAAAGCCCACTACAACGGCCAAAGCGAGCTATCCAATTGGTCAATTCAGGTTTGAGCCGAATAAACAACGGCTTTCTTTAGAAGAAGACATTTTCCAATTAAGCACCAGAGAAAGTACCTTGCTATTGGCATTAGTGAAGAAACAAGGCCAATTGACAGAGCGGAAAGCAATTTTACGAGATATTTGGGGCAGTACCGATGAGTTCAGTCGCAAAAGCATGGATGTCTTTATTTCCAGGCTTCGAAAATATCTAAAGAGAGACCCTAATGTTCAAATCCTAAATGTGCATGGCAAAGGCTTTATACTAGAGGTTCAGGAAGATGAACCCCTAGTATAAATTATTTCTGAATACCCTTTAGAAACTAAATCCAATCGACGCTTGTAGAGAAAGGTTGCGATCGAAGTCGTCTCTGAGTATGACATTATTGCCATTCAGACTTTCAAAGTCGATATCCTGACTTTGGTTGGTTACATCACTCAAGCCATAGTTGGCACGTAGCGATAGGAAAAGTCCCTGATTCAAATAAAACCCTACTTGACCAATTAATCCTAAATCAAGTCGTTTATATAGGTTTTCTCTGCTATCATTGGCATCGTAGTAAGCTCCAATAGTGGCCGGTTGAATGACATTTGTTCCTTGGATTCTAACCTCCATAGCATCTGCGAAATCTGTTATCTGAAACTCATCTTGGAAATAGTTGGCATCAAAAGCAATGACCACATCTTCAACTGTTAATCCGATAGGTGTGACAGCTTCTCTCAAGGCGACCTCTCCAGTTGCTCTTGATCCTAGCATTACACCTGCACTAACACCTGCACCAAACTCTACTCTTCCAAACCTCAAATAGGCCAAAATCGGAATATCTACATAGGAGTTGGTTACATTAATCGTGGTATTACGTGTCCCTTCAAGTGTGATACTATTGACACCCAATGCATCGTACAAGCGCAAATAAGATGGTCCATTATAGTCATAGTCGCTACCCTTTTGAGAGTAAAGAATCTCCCCACGCAAACCAAAATAATCTGTAAATTTCAAGTTGATGATGGCGCCAACGTGAAACCCAGTTGAAAAGCTAAACGATTCGTATTGCTCTCCTGATGGGCCCTCGATAAGATCTCCCTCGAATCGAGAAAAATTCAGTCCAGTTTTGAAACCACCGCTTAGCGTTTGTGCCACTAAAGGCGTTCCAAATCCTAGCAATAATATAAAGATAATGAGACGTAAGTTCATGTGCTGTACTTTTTAGGTTTAAAGGCTTTTGCGTAAAAGAATCCGATGCACCTCCACTGATTCTCTTTCTTTAAAGCCTACAATATTAAATCCATTTTGGAGCCCAAAGATAAGCATCCCCTTATGATGGTTGCGTGTTTTGAACAAAATGGTTGTATAGCCTTGACTTTTTGCCCAGTTTTCTTGGTTTTTAGCCAATTTTTGGGCTATTCCTAAGCGTCGATAGCCTGGCAGTACTCCGCCCATCCAAGAGTAAAACGCTCCTTCTCGCTCATAACCCACTTTGAAACCTACAGGTTTGTCATCTTGCTCTGCCACTAAAATGAGATGCGGCACAGAAAGCAACCGTTCACGATATACCTCCGCTCCGTGCGGATCGATAAACTCAGGTATCGCCTGGGAAAGCGCCACGACTTCTGCTATGGTTCCGGTTCTGATCAATGGTGTAGTCTTGTAATGTAAATGTCAAGTAAAATGTGTCAAGTGGAAGCTAATATGGATATGGCGCTTGTTCCCCTGGTATCCCGACGTTCGTTGCACTCAGCCTGGATGAATTCGACCAGATTCCGTTGCTGTGCACCGAAATGGTCTCATTAACATAGCACATGACACTTGGCACTTGGCACTTGTTCCCCTGATATAACACATAAAAAGAGCATCCAACTCTATCAAATATCGATCTCTATCAAAACGGGGCAATGATCAGAATGTACTGCATCGTTCGCCTGATAGGCATTGATCAATTTATCTTTAAGCGGATCGGTGACCGATTGATAATCGATCCGCCAACCTTTATTTTTTGCTCGAGCTCCTGCGCGATAGCTCCACCAACTATATTCTACCTTTTCCGGATGGAGAAAACGAAAAGCATCAGTGTAGCCATCGGCAAACCACTGACTCATCCATTCTCTTTCTTCTGGAAGAAAGCCGGAAGTTTTTTTGTTGCTCTTAGGATTGTGGATATCCATTTCTGTATGTGCAATATTGTAGTCGCCAAGTATAACCATCTTTGGGCGCTCTTTGCGAAGCTCGTTGATCCATTGGTGCATGTCTGCTAGGAAATCCATTTTTACAGCCTGCCTTTCATCTCCTGAAGTACCTGAGGGAAAATAGATATTGAGGAGTGTCCAATCGCCAAAATCGGTCCTGAGGATACGTCCTTCTTTATCATATTTTTCAATGCCGCAGCCCTCTACAACCAAACTTGGGGCTTCTTTACTAAAAGTTGCTACACCACTGTATCCTTTTTTTTCGGCCGAGTGCCAATGATGATGGTAACCCATTTCTTCGAACACTGTAGCATCCACCTGCTCGGGACGAGCTTTTGTTTCTTGGATGCAGAGGATATCGATCGGTAGGGAGGCAACCCATTCATCCAAGCCTTTCTTAATAGCGGCACGGATACCATTTACATTATAGGAGACGATTGTTTTTGACATAATAATGTATCTTATACGTTTGTTGTCTTGGCGTTTTAAAAAACATAAAAGTACTACTTTTGTTGTAGTCGCCGAATGGTAAAACCAAATTCCACCATGACCACAACCACATTTGAAAATAGCTTAGCTTTTGCTCAATATATGGATCGCCAGGATCCTCTGCGTCGCTTTCGCCATGAATTCCTTTTTCCACAGCATCAAGGAGCAGATTGCCTCTATTTTTGCGGAAACTCCCTGGGCCTTCAACCCAAAGCGGTACGGTCAGCTCTAGAGAAAGAGCTTGATAGATGGCAAACCCTTGGCGTAGAAGGGCATTTCCCTTCCAGTACTCAAGATTCGGCAGCACCAGAAGCGGGAGGCATACCCTGGACCGAATATCATAAAGCGCTGGTCCCTCAATCGGCCCATATCATCGGTGCCCTACCCTCTGAAGTGATCATTATGAACACACTCACCGTGAACCTTCACCTCATGATGGTATCTTTTTATCGGCCGACCAACAATCGATTCAAGATTATTATGGAAGCTGGCGCCTTTCCTTCTGATCAATACGCGGTAGAAAGTCAGGTCAAATTTCACGGTTTTCAGCCAGATGAAGCCATTATTGAAGTAGCGCCAAGAGCTGGCAAACTCACCTTAGAGACCGAGGACATCATCCGTACTATTGAAGAACATGGACAAGAGACGGCCCTCGTACTTTTTGGTGGAATGAACTACTATACTGGACAATTATTTGATATGCCCACCATTACGGAGGTCGGCCATCGATATGGAGCGACGGTAGGTTTTGACTTGGCACATGCCGCTGGTAATGTACCACTACAAATGCACGACTGGGGCGTAGATTTTGCAGTATGGTGTACCTACAAATACATCAATTCAGGACCAGGAGCCCTGAGTGGTTGCTTCATTCATGAAAAACATGCTTTTGATGACCAAGTTCCCAGGTTTGCAGGCTGGTGGGGGCACGACGAAGAACGGCGTTTTTTGATGGAGAAAGGCTTTATACCTACCAAGGGAGCCGACGGTTGGCAATTGAGCAATGCGCCGATCTTGGCGATGCCTTCTATGCTGATCAGTCACAATTTGCACCACGAGGCAGGAATGGATCGCTTGCGCGAAAAAAGTATCCAGCTCACCGGCTTTTTAGAGTTCTTGATTGATGCGTTGGCTACGGAAGGGCATCATTTTGAATTCATCACACCACGCGATCCTGAGCAGCGCGGTGCCCAACTCTCTTTCATCACTGGTAAAGAAGGGAAAGCGCTTTTTGACTACATCACCCAAGCTGGCGTGATTTGTGATTGGCGCGAGCACCACCTGCCTGGCAAGGACGCCAGTGGTGTGATCCGAATTGCGCCTGCCCCAATCTACAACAGCTTTGAAGATGTCTGGAACCTGGTACAGTTGTTTAAGGATTATGGGAATTAGAAAAGGTATTATTACGTTCTCTTGAGAATTATATTCAGAATAATACCCAAGCAATTATTGAAGTCCATTTATTCTCGAATATTTTGGATTTTAATTGCTGTTATTGTCACTTAGACCTGTGCATACATCAGGTGGGCTAATTCACATAAATAACCTTTGAAAAAGGATTCTAATTTCGGTTAGGCATACAGCAAAATGTAAGATTAAATCATTTTTTTGTAAGATATAGCATATCTATTTCTTACAAAAAAGGTATATATTTCTTACATTTGTTCCTATGAGTATTGATAATCAAATCGAAGAAGCAATAAAAAAAGCTAAAGAAGGAACATTATTCTTTGTGGATGATTTTTCATCTATTGGTTCTCGAGCTGCTATTTACACAACCTTGCATAGAATGACAAAGAGAGGGCTAGTAGATAGAGTGGCACAGGGGATATATGTAAAACCAAGGCTAAGTGAGCTGCTGAATTCTGAAGTACTATCTACCGCAGAAGAATTAGCCAAAGCCATAGCGAAACGAGACAAAGCAAGATTATTACCGACTGGTAGTTATGCTCTTCACGCATTAGGTTTATCAACACAGGTTCCGCTAAAATTAGTTTATTACACAGATGGAAAAGCCAGAACGCTCAAAGTTCGTAATACAACCATTCAGTTCAAAAAGGGGAGTACCAAAAAACTAGCCCTAAAAGGAGCTATCAGTCGATTAGTCATCCAGGCCTTGAGTGAGATAGGTAATGGCAATCTTACAGAACAAGAAGAAGAAGTTCTACTGAAACATCTCAAAAAAGAAAATATTCGAGATTTAAAGCATGACATTGCATTGGCACCCGCTTGGATTGCAGAAATCATGACTAAAGCTATGAGACAATGAGCTATTTGGATTTTTATAAAGCCAAGAAAGAAGAAAAGCGCCTTGTTCTCCAAGAAGCTTCAGCACAACTACAACTACCAGCTTATGCCATAGAAAAAGACTGGTGGGTTGTACAGACATTACGATTAATCTATGAGATGGAAGCGGGGAGACACCTATTGTTCAAAGGAGGTACTTCATTGAGCAAGGCTTGGGGCTTAATCGATCGATTCTCTGAAGATATTGACCTAGCACTGAATAGAGAATTCTTAGGATTTGATTCTGGATTAATTAGCAAAACTCAGGTCAAAAAGCTAAGAACTGCATCATTTAAATATATAACTGAGCAATTCAGCGGTGCATTAAAATCTGCGATGCATCGAGCAGGTTTTGATACTTTAGACTTTGATTATGAGAACTTAGGAGATCGAGATCAGGATCCTGTTTCCATACTCGTGCGATATCCAGCTATTATAGAACATCCAGAATATATTCAGCCCAGAATAAAAATAGAAATAGGAAGTAGGTCCTTAAAAGATCCTTTTAGCAATCGCTCATCGAAAACGGTTTAATGGAATAAACGGCGTGGATTATCAGTCCCACTTTCCAC
>JBELML010000014.1:4233-31710 GCA_042095835.1 Saprospiraceae bacterium | reverse complement strand
CATCGAAAACGGTTTAATGGAATAAACGGCGTGGATTATCAGTCCCACTTTCCACCAAGTTTAAATCCAATCCCACCTGATAGGTATATCGAAGCATGGAAGGCTGATTACAAGAAAATGCAAGAAGAGATGATCCCTGGCGACAGCCCACCTTTTGATGAGTTGATAGAAAAAGTAAAAGAAGAAGTACTAGAGTTCAATAATTTAAAAATTGAGCGCGATGGCAAATAATTTTATACCTAATAATAAGTAGCATACACCCTAAACATCCCTTAAATCTACACAATATCTAGCCAAAATACGTCACTTTGCAAGTTTTGTACAAGCAGATGCAAATTATGTGAAAGCATGATCAGCCCTTTAGCTGCATCTTTGTATCGAAAGGTTTAACGATTTTTCGGTCATACATTGAACACCAGTTTTGTAAACCAACCCATAGTCATAACCAAAATAGTCTAGATCCTTTTTATATCATGAAAACGATTATCGCGTTGCCTCCTTTGGAAGGGAGAGGCAACGCTTTTTTTATTCCCCCAAACCCTGACTGGGGTGCCAAAAGTACTTCTTAAAATGTAGGACCTTCGCGTCCTTGACCTCCACACCCTCCGCAAGTAATAGCTCCTCCATCATCGTGGGTGTAGAAAAAGCCATCCTCCCAGAGAGTTCTCCTTTACTATTCACGACACGATGCGCGGGAACGCCCATACCCACTAAAGATTGTCGCAGCGCATAGCCAACCATACGCGCAGAACCCAGCGCCAAATAATCGGCAATCGCACCGTAAGTCGAGACACGACCCATTGGGATCTGCTGGACAACCTCATAAACCAATTCATAATATATCGGACGCTTCGCCATAGTGTAGGATGGATTTTTTACTTTTGTACTCCTGATCAAACATAATACACAAAATGCTAAAAACAAAAATCCTGGCTAGTGCAATCGGTAATCTGACCGATGCGAGATACTTTGCAGCAATGGGTGTAGACTGGATGAGCTTCAATCTCAATCCCGGGACGGAAGGTTATTTGTCACCCACCGAAGCGCTAGCCATCAAAGAATGGGTAGAAGGTCCGCAGATGTTGGGCATGTTCGATTTGCACTCTGCCGAAGAAATCGACCTACTCCTTAAGGATTTAGGATTTGAAGCATTACAACTTGGTATGTTCTCTAGCCTGGAGACTATCCTTCAGATAGAAGCTGATGTACCCAAAATCAAGGAAATCGTCATTGAGAAAGATACCAAACTAGAAACACTAGAATCTCAACTACAAGATTTCGCGCCTCATGTCAGTCACTTCATCCTCAACTTTGAAAAAGCAGCTTGGAAAAAGACCGATTGGCAAGGCCATCCGCATTTTAATACCGATAGCCTTCAGGAGCTTTGTAGCAACTATCCTATGATTCTGGCTGTCGATTTTAGTCCTGAAGAAATGCTCGAATGCCTGGACCTTTTTCCGATACAAGGATTTCTCGTCAAAGGTGGAGCAGAGGAAAAAGTGGGTTTCAAATCCTACGACGAATTGGATGAAATTTTTGACGCTTTAGAAGACCTAGAATAAACAGACCTGCCATTTTTCATATGTCCACGCTGTAACCTTCTCTACATTTTCTCGTCTATCAGATGAATCAAGGGTTTAGAAAGGTGCTTTTCTTCTAACTAATTGATTAGTTGATAGGTAAAAAAGAGTCATTCGACGAATAAAACCAACTAAGTATTTAGTTATATTACTTTCCACTGTAACTTTGCATCATAATAGAAGTAAGTATAATAGGAATATTAAAACACGAATAGATCAACTGACCATGCTAAGGAAGCTTAATGAAAGCCGAAAGTTTTCTACTCAGCCCTCAGCAAATCAGTATCTAGCGACACACAACTAGAAATCACCCGATGAAAAAAATGTTAACACTCTGCTTTTGCCTGGCATTCGCCATGGCAAATGCGCAGAATCTTGATCCAGAAAAGATCGAGATGCGCGCCTTTCGTACCAACGCTACTTTCAACATTGATGGTGTACTGGATGAAGCTGCATGGCAAGACGCCATGCCCACCACTTCTGCTTTTACGACGCTCGAACCTAGTGCAGGTGAGGAAGCTTCCAAAAAAACGGAAGTTCGGATTTTGTACGACAATGTAGGTTTATACATCGCTGCTAAAATGTATGATCCTGCACCTGGAAAAATCCCCACTCAATTGGCACAACGAGATGGGATAGGTAATGCCGACTGGTTTGGAGTATTCCTAGACCCTTACCGAGATGGAATTAATGGCGTGAGTTTTATCGTCACCTCAGCTAATGTGCAATTCGATGCCAAATATTCTACCTTCGGTGAAGATGAAGGTTGGGATGCCGTATGGGAAAGTCAAGTACAAGTCACTAGCGAAGGCTGGGTGGCCGAGCTGAGAGTGCCTTATTCAGCGATTCGTTTCCCAGAGGTGCCCGAGCAGGTTTGGCATCTAAATTTTGGCCGTATGGACCAGCAGACGCAAGAGAAAAGTTGGTGGAGTGAAATCGACCCCAACCAAAACGGCTTTCTCAATCAAGCTGGATATATCAAAGGTATCAAAGACATCAAACCTCCCGTACGTCTACAAGCTACACCATTTATCGCAGTATATGGAGAGAACTACCATGACAAAAATGGTACGCCCGTCAATAGCTATGGACACTCCATCAACGGCGGTATGGATGTTAAGTTTGGTTTATCAGATGCCTTCACCTTGGATTTGACCTTGATCCCCGATTTTGGAGAGGCACAGTCCGACAACAATGTCTTGAACCTGTCTCCCTTTGAGGTGCGCTTCGATGAAAATCGCCAATTCTTTACAGAGGGAACAGAGCTTTTTAATAAAGGAAATCTATTTTATTCTCGCCGGATTGGAGGACGCCCACTGTTTGCCAATCGAGTTTATGAGGAGCAGCAGGCCGATGAAGAGATTGTCGACAATCCTGCGAATGCTCAACTTTTTAATGCCACTAAAATCTCAGGTCGTACTAAAAAAGGCTTAGGGATTGGTTTCTTTAATGCGACTTCTGGCCGTACTTATGCAACGCTGCGTAGTGAAGAGCGCGGAGATCGTAAAATCCTGACCGATCCATTAACCAACTATAATATATTCGTACTAGACCAAAACCTCAAAAACAACTCCTACATCTCCTTGATCAACACTACCGTCCTGCGTGAGGGTAATGCCTACGATGCTAATGTGACTGGAGCTATTTTTGATCTTAGAAATAAAAAGCAATCCTTTGGCATCAGTGGTGATTATAAACTCAGCCAGATTTATAATCCTGAAGAAACAAATCTGGGGCATGCCGCCCGTTTTAGCTTTCGGAAATTGAGTGGCAACTGGAACTTTGGATTAAACTTTAGCGAGGAGAGCGACACCTACCAAATCAATGATTTGGGTTTCCTTTTTAATAATAATGAGCGCTCTGTTAATATGTTTCAGGAGTATAATCAATACAAACCATTTTGGATTTTTAACCGTGGTGGAGTAGGTCTATGGACAGGTTATGAAATGTTGTATAATCCCAATGTCTTCACTTCTTTTGGTATTGAGTCTTGGGCCTGGGGGCAGCTGAAAAATTTCTGGCGGGTTAATGTATTTACCTATCGACAGCCTACCGAGAGTTATGACTACTTCGAACCTCGCACACAAGGCCGATATTATACCAATCCAGCTCTAGGGGCGACTGGCTTCTTCTTGAGGTCAGATTCTAGAAAGCGGCTCTTCTTCTCTATGTTCGGTCGTTACCAAAGCTTCGATCAAGAAGGGCGTGACACCAGGTCTTTTGAGATTAGCCCCAACTTCCGGTTCAGTGATAAGTTGAATTTCAGATGGTCGGTAAATCTTAGAGAGGAAAATAATGACGAGGGCTACGTCAATAAAGTTGCCAATATAGATGGCGAAGAGGATATCATCTTTGGCCGTCGAGATGTCTCTACAGTGACCAATACTTTTAATACCAGCTACAATTTCAATGCGAATATGGCCTTGACCTTCCGGATGAGACATTACTGGTCAAAAGTAAAATACCACAGCTATCATACGCTGCTTGAGGATGGTTATTTAGGCGCTTCAGACTATGATGGGCTGCACGATACCAACTTCAATGCTTTCAATATCGATATGATCTACCGCTGGCGCTTTGCACCAGGAAGTGACATCTTCATTATATGGAAAAACTCGATTCTGGACTTTGAGCAAACCAGTAATTTGGACTATTTCCGCAATTTGGATGGTCTTTTTGAAAATCCTCAACGGAATAGTATTTCTCTGAAGGTCATCTACTTCCTAGATTATGTCAATCTAAAGAAGAAACAAATGTAATAGCAAGCTGCTTATGCTAATAGGGAAGGGGAAATACACAATGCTGATATTTCCCCTTTTCTGTTTTCTCATTTCCTTTTTCAGCTTTTCTTATCTTAGCGAAAATTCGCATAGATTATGAACCTAAGCATCTCGCCAAAAGGGCAGGACCTCCTTAAGAAAGCCAGAAAGTTTATTGACGACAAAGTCATTCCCCTCGAAGAGGAAATTCTACTCAAAGAAGATTGGGCAACCCTCACACCCAACTGGAAAGATTGGACGCCTCACCCACGTTTGGAGGAATTAAAAGAGGAAGCTAAGGAAAAAGGGCTTTGGAACCTTTTCCTCCCTGATCTTGGTCTTTCCAATCTAGACTATACGCCTATTGCCGAAGAGACCGGACGCTCCTTGCTCGCTCCTGAGTTATTCAACTGTAATGCGCCCGATACCGGAAATATGGAAGTGCTTTGGAAATATGGTTCCGAGGAGCAAAAAGATACCTGGCTAAAACCATTATTAGAAGGCAAGGTGCGCTCTGCCTTTTGCATGACCGAGCCTCAAGTAGCCTCCAGCGATGCGACCAATATGGAAGCCACCATTACCGAAGATGGAGATCATATTCTACTAAATGGCCGCAAATGGTGGAGTACAGGCATTGGGCATCCAGATTGCAAAGTTGCCATATTTATGGGGCTTTCAGATTCAGAAGCAGAGAAGCACCGCAGGCACTCTATGGTTCTTGTTCCACTAGATACTCCAGGCGTTACAATCGAAAGGATGCTACCTGTCTTTAGCACTTATGATCCACCTTATGGGCATGGAGAGGTGAGTTTTGACAATGTGAAATTACCTAAAAGTGCCGTCATTGCTGGCTTGGGAAGAGGTTTTGAAATTGCCCAAGGCCGTCTTGGACCAGGTCGTGTACACCACTGTATGCGCTTGATTGGTGCCGCAGAGCGAGCGCTGGAATTGATGGTAAAACGTGGCCTACAAAGAGTCGCCTTTGGAAGACCCTTGGTTAAACTAGGCGCAAATGTAGATCACATCGCCTACGCCCGAATGAATATCGATATGGCTCGCCTACTAGTAAAAAAGACTGCTTGGTTGCTAGACACACATGGCGTTATGGGCGCAATCAGCGAGGTCTCTCAAATCAAAGCTATCATCCCAGAAATTGCCTGCAAAATCATCGATGATGCTATGCAGATGCACGGCGGCATGGGGCTGAGCAACGATACGACACTAGCAGCTATGTACGGCTACGCCAGGGTACTTCGCCTTGCTGACGGGCCCGATGAAGTGCACCGCGCAATGGTCGCTCGCTACGAAATTAGAAAGTATAAATAATAGTCCGATCCATGAGTACGAAATTAATTGACGACGCAGGTCGTGTAAGACAAGGCGAAGAAATAGATGCTCATAAGATCGCCGAATATCTACAAAACAAGGTCTTGGGCCTCAATGGTATTCCCGAAATCAAACAGTTCAAAGGCGGCGCATCTAACCTGACTTATCGACTAGATTTTGAGGATATTTCCTACATTCTGCGTCGTCCTCCTATTGGTAAAAAAGCCAAAGGAGCACATAATATGAAGCGGGAGCATGACGTCATGCAAAAACTAAAACCGCACTACCCTTATGTTCCAGAAATGATTGCCTACAGTGGAGATGAATCCATCATTGGTTCTGAGTTTTATGTGATGGAGAAGTTCACAGGTTTGATTCCGAGAGCCAATCTTCCAAAAGACCTGAATGCCACACCAGAGCTCGTACGCGCCATGTGCATGGCCGCCATTGATAAGCTAGTAGAATTGCATCAGGTCGATTATCAGGCTGCTGGGTTCGAGGATTATTATAAAGGTCCAGGTTATGTAAAACGACAGGTATTGGGCTGGTCCAAACGCTATAGAAATGCCGTTACACCTGATGTACCTTCTTATGAGTCTGTCATGACTTGGCTGGAGGAGCAAATGCCCGATGATTTGGCCCCTTGTATTATTCATAATGATTTCCGGTTTGACAACTTAGTTTATGATGCTCAAGACCCGACCAAGGTCTTCGGCGTACTCGATTGGGAAATGGCTACAGTGGGAGACCCCATGATGGATTTGGGAGGCAGCTTGGCCTATTGGATTGAAGCGAAAGATCCTGCCTGCTGGCGGCTCATTCGTCGGCAACCAACGCATGAAAAAGGAATGTTTGGCAGAGAAGAGCTGATGGAATACTACCTTTCTAAAATGAATTTAGAGGTAGAGAATCAAAAATTCTACTACATTTTTGGCGTTTTCCGTTTGGCGGTAATCATTCAGCAAATCTACTACCGCTACTATCACAAGCAGACCAAAAACCCCGCATTTAAGACCTTTGGTGTCGCCTCGAGTATGCTTGAGCAGTACTGCAAAAAGCTCATCAAGAGTCCATCACAGAACCTAAGCCAATATCCATTGAGCTTTTTTGATAATTTGTACTATTCTATTCGCTTTGCATTGAAACAAAACGCAGGTTAAGTGTTCAGTAGATAGATATTATTAATGAGCTAATAATTACATTCATTCATTTTTTAACCGCCAGAGCTTCATGCAAAGGAGGTCATTCATTGATTCATTCGATACATGTCTATAAAAACAGAGGAGGAATTAGCAGGAATAAGAAAAGCCAATGAAGTTGTGGCTACGATCTTGAAAGCACTAAAAGCTTACGCAAAAGTAGGTATGTCTACTAAAGAAATAGATGAGTATGCTGGTCAACTGATGAAAAAAAACGGCGCTTATTCTGCTCCTAAAAGGGACTATGATTTCCCTGGCTATACCTGCATCAGCGTGAACCACGAAGCTTGTCACGGTATTCCTTCTCGCAGTAAAATCCTGAAGGAAGGAGACCTCGTCAATATTGATGTATCTGCTGAAATTGATGGTTACTATGGTGATAATGGTAGCTCTTTCATCTTGGGGGAAGATATCAATAATCTACAGCCACTTGTAGATGCCTCGCTCGATATCCTACATGTAGCGTTAAAGAAAATCCGGCCAGGCGTCAAGATTGCCGATGTAGGTGGCATCATTGAAAAAGCGGCCAAAAGACGCGGTTTTGCAGTGGTCAAAAATATCTGTGGTCACGGCATCGGTCGCAAACTCCACGAAGACCCCAGAGAAATTCCCTGCTACAAAGACAAAACGAATCGAGATCGCTTTCGCAAAAATTCGGTCATCGCCGTGGAGACTTTCATTTCTACCAAAGCAAAGTATGTCTACGAAGCAGAAGATGGTTGGACACTTCGTCCAAAAGATAATAGCTACGTAGCTCAACATGAGCATACCGTAATTGTACGCGATGGTCAACCCGAAATTTTGACCGCCGCAAATGGCTTTTAGTAACAGACAAAGAATAAGTCCCGCATTTTGATCGAGAAGATTTTGTGCCAAGACAAGGCAAAAAACGTAGATGATGCAGGGCATCAGCGAGGCTTTTTAACGTCGTATTGGAGCAAAAGATTCCATCAAAATCGGTAAGTTGTTTTTTGGCTGTTACTTATTCAAAAACGCCTTTTATATAGCTGACCTCCGGCTCAGTTCTGCTCTTATATCTTTTAGCTGCTGGGTATTTTTTCGCCCTATCCTGAAAGGAATAATGAGCAACCCTACGGTGATTAAAAACCCAGCGTGGTGGGTTGCAGCCCAAATGGCCACGCCCACTATCATACCGAAAAGCGCCGCATTTATATTTTGACGAGATTTATATTTTTTCTCTTCAGCGATCAGCGCTGCTTGGCTTAATTCGGAGTAATTTGTATTCATAAACGATCTATGGATGAATGATTAGTAAAGAAGCTGTTTAAAGTTTCCTTGTTGGGCTATCAAAAACATCTTTTAAGGCTACTCTTTGTTAATCCCGGAGTGAATCCGGGACAGCTATGCGATGCATAGCTTACGTTTTTTGCCTCGATTAGCCTTAAAATACTGTTTTCTCGCCTGCAACAGAAAACCTTAGACAACTTCAATGGGACAAGAGTTAATTAAGGAGCAATGTGTCGTTAGGCACATCATTTTACCTCATTATTCTTCTATCGTTGGTTCGCCTGAAAGATAGCTTGGAAAATATCGGTCCGTTTGATGGTTAAATCAAGCATTTCGCCATCCCGCTTCAATTTAAAATTCACCTCATCCATATCTTGTATTTGCTCCAAAAAACCACAATAGGGGATATCTGCTACTTTCTGTCCATTCAGCTCCAGGACCTGGTCTCCCAATTGAATGCCAGCCTCAGAGGCAGGTGATGGTGTAGACATAGAATTGATAAAAACGCTCCCTTTGTTTAATTCCAAACCGAAGCCAAAAGTTTTTTGCCTCATATTTGGAGCGTCCTTGTTCAATTCATAGTAGAGCCGCTTATTCTTCCAGTCGATAGTCACTAGATAATTTTCCCAAAAATTGAGCCCGACGAGACCTTCAGTTTTAGGTCTTACCCGTAGGACACCTGGTGCAATCAGGGTCTTTCCTAGTTTCACAGAGTCGGAATAAACATAGTGTACGGTATCTTTTTGGCCACCATACAAACCGGTACCGACTTCGCCAACGGTAGTAATATCTGCCTGATCAATCATGGCTTCAGGAACTAGTTCTCGGGGTGTTGTCAGTCCATTGCCAGAACCAAAGTCGACTTTCACTCCAAAAACCTCTTTACTTCCTAAGGAGAAATTAATCCGAGGCGTACCTTGAGAACTTGGAAAAATAGCGAGTGTATCTGCTCGACTTACATCAAAGTCTCGGATAGAAGGAGCCACGGTTATTTCTTCTTTCTCAAAATCGAATTGCCATACGGCTTTACGCATCAGGTTGGACCCAATGAGCCCATCAATATCCATGCAGTCAAAAATCTGGACAGACCTGAAGTCTGCAATCAGGGCAGCTACTTCCTCAAAGTGGAGTGGTCCAATATCAAAAGTGGCGGTATTGGTAAAGTTGAGTTTTTGACGACGACCATAGGCATCCCCAACAGATCCGAAAGATTTGTACTTAATGCCTAGTTGCTCTACCGTCTTTTCATCTAACACATTAGGCGCGCCCGTATCCAAAAGGAAATTGAAAGCTTGACCATTGATCTTGACTTCCAAAAAGATCATGCCCCATTCCCGCTCGAAGGGAAAGGTCTGTTTTTCACTAAGGTCGATGATCCGCCCTTGCTGCCAAAGGTTTCGCTTCTTGAGAGAAGAGCAGGAAGTAAGTAAACTAACGATAAGGAAAAAAATAATAACTCTGATGCTCATTATATTTAATTATTCTAATTTGAGGATTTGGTAGAAAGAATAGCGCTAATCAGTTTTTCGAGTATTTGAATTTAAGAATAAAATGACAAAAACAGGATCATCTACCATTGCCTTTGGGGCAGTACTACTAGCTGCTTGCCTAGCCGGAACTGCTGGATTATTTATCAAAAATATATCTATCTCGCCGGTATCGCAAGCCTGGCTTAGGATGGGTTTCCCAACTTTGGTTATGGCTCTTTTAATGTGGTGGGAAGGAATACCTTTTTTAAGAGGAAATTGGCAAAAAATGACGGGCATATCCGTTTTAGGAACCATCCGTATGGTCTTCTTTTTTGCGGCTTATTATTATACAAGCATTGGCAATGCAGTGATCATCTTTTATACCTTCCCTATTTTCGTTGCATTATTTGGATTCTGGATTATCAAAGAGCAAGTCACACAACGACAAATTTTACTGATGGTGATTGCTTTTGCGGGCATCATTCTAGTTTTTTCAAATAAGGAATTTTCCTTTAAAAGCCTTGACTTTATAGGCATGCTAGCCTCTCTACTTTCTGCCATCATTTACGCCCTCACGGTGGTACTTTTTAAATCCGAAACAAAAAATTATAGCTGGAAAGAACTCATTTTTTACCAAAACTTTATGGGCCTTTTTCTTTTGCTACCCTTTTTCCAGTTGTCAAAAGCCACAACGATGGATTATACCCTAGGTTTAAGTTATGCCACATTGATCGGCCTGGGCGTATTTGGTTTGTTCTTTTTTGGTCTCCGGCGACTAAAAGCCTCGGTTGCTTCAGCGCTGATGTATATGGAGGTCGTCTCAGCGATTGTCTTGAGCTACCTCTTCATGGGCGAAATATTGACCTGGCCGATGCTCGTCGGCGCTAGCATGATTATTGGTAGTAGTGTACTTTTGAAAAACTAAAAAGCAAGTCAGACATTGCTGACTTGCCTATTCAAAAACAGTCGGATGATTTTTATGGATGATTAGTCTGCGTAATTATTTTGTTTTAAGGAGCTGTAGCATAGACTTATCAGCGTACTCCTCTGCAATATCTAGTACCGAAACGCCTTCTTTTGTTTTTGCCTGTGTATTTGCTCCAGCACCTATCAATATTTTGACAATTTCTGGTTTATTTTCCTCTACAGCCTCCATGAGAGGTGTCCAACCATCGTAGCTTTTCTTCTCTTTGGCATGCCAGTTCATGTTGGTTTTGAAAATCGCTTTATTGACATTGGCCCCTTTCTGGATGAGTAATTTCACAATCTCAGGATGCCCCTCATCGATGGCTTCAAAAATAGGTGTCCAGCCCTTTGTTATATTTTCAACCTTAATGTCATTGTTCATCGTCATCACATTTCTATAGCTCACCTCTGCTTCAATATTGGCCCCTCTATCAATGGCCAATGAGGCAATATTATAAGATCCTTCATCAATGGCTTCGTGTAAGACGGTGGTACCATTATTCGTTTGTGCATTCACATCAGCGCCCTTGTCTAGCAGGTATTTTGCAATCTGGAACTGATCCTCATCTGCTGCTTCGATCAAGGGTGTGTAGCCATTGACATCCTTTGCGTTAGCAGATGCTCCTTTTTCGAGGAGTAGCTCAATCATGCGTAGGCTATGCTCATCAGCTGCTTCGATCAGGTAGGCGGCGCTGTTTTGCTCCGTAAGCTTTAATCCTCTATCGAAAAGCATTGAGACGATTTGCACATTACTCTCATCAATAGCTTCAAGCACTAGTTTCGACGGCGTAGGTCCATTTAGGTTGGCTTTTGCTCCATTATCAAGCAAGTATTCAATAATCCGTAGTTGCCCCTCGTCGGCAGCTTCTGCGAGCGCTGTATAGCCATTTTTGCCCTCTGCGTTCACATCTGCCTTATTTTTGATCAGTAATTTCACAATATCTAAGCGCCCTTCATCACAAGCTTCCATCAGTGGCGTCCAGCCATTACTCACTTGTTGGTTCACATCGGCACCTTCGTCAATTAAGAGTTGTACGATACTCGGATGGCCTTCATCAATCGCCTCCAAAAGTGGTGTCCAATTGTCATAGGTTTCCTGGTTAAGGTCTACACCATTTTCTTTAAGTAGCCTGATAATTTGGAGCTGTCCCTCATCGATCGCCTCCATTAAAGGAGTCCAACCTTTGGAGGTTCTATAGTTTGGGTTAGCACCTTTGTCGATCAACATTTTGGCTAAGGAAGTCTGGTGCTCATCGATTGCCTCGATCAAAGGCGTCCAGCCATTTTCAAAGACCGTGTTTACATCTACACCTTTATCGATCAACAGGTTGGCGATCTCCAGGCGGCCTTCATCGCAGGCTTCCATGATTGGGGTCCAACCCTTGTCTGTACCACGGGTGATATCCGCACCTTTTTCGATCAACAGCTTAGCTATTTCGGTCCGGCCCTCGTCAATGGCTTCCAAGAGTGGAGACCAGCCTCCTCCGGTTCTTTTATTGACATCGGCACCCTTTTCAATTAATAATTCGGCGATGGGGAAACTTCCTTCATCAATTGACTCCAACAAAGGCGTCCAGCCATCGCTATTTTGACCATTTACATCAACGCCTTTATCAATGATAAATTTGACCATTTCAAGATTACGATCATCAATAGCTTCGATTAAACGATCTACGTCTGAAGGCGCCTGTGTCGAAGGTGTGAGCACATAGGTGACACCTTGCTCAGCTGGCGTTTCGCTTTGGACAGGAGGAGGTGCTGGTTGATTGATGGGAGCCGGTTGCTCCTGAGGAGCGGCTTTATCGACCGCATTGTCAGCAGGCATTGGAATTTGCTCCTCCAACTCTTCTGCCACTAAAGGTTCTTCTTGTGCGGTGAAGCCCATCGCATTATAGCTCAATAAGACAATAAAACCCATCAGCAAAAAGGCGCTAATAAAGCCCTCTCTAAAGTTGGCCCTCAAATTGGTACTGTACAAAATGCGTTGGATACGGTGACTGAAGCCATACTTTAGGCCAGCTAAATGCATGGCCAGCTTAGCTTGGTTGGCATGTTTTTCTTGTAACATGATTAAGGTTTTTGCATAATCACAGGTAGCTCCTGTGAGAGAGACAGCGATATCATCGCAGCAGTTCTCTCTTTCGTGGCGTATAGTAGTCGATACCCACCATACAGCCGGGTGATAAAAAAATAATATGTCGATTAGTGATTGTACAAGGTTGACCAAAAAGTCATTACGCTTGATGTGGGCTAGCTCGTGGGCTAAAATCGCTTCTACCTCTTCTTTGCTAAGTCCGTTGATCAAAGAAGCCGGTAAGATGACTACGGGTTTGAGATAGCCTACCGCCATAGGCGTCAGCGCCACGCCGGAGCTGATGTATTTGATTTTTTGTTTGAGCTGTAAGCGCTTTTCTAGGTCTTTTGCTTTAGCCTCCCAACTAGGTGGAATGAGGCCAGTTTTGTAATGTTTCAATCTTTCGAGATAAGCCAGGTTTCCTAGGAATCTCAGTAATAGCACCACAACGCCAAGGAACCAAACGGTCACAATAAAGGGAATGTGCTCTGAGAAATAAGCGGCCCATGTATTGAAAAAGCTTTCAGAGGTCGGCACAACCTCTTCTACCGGTGTAGTTATTTCTTCTACTTCTGTTGTCGATAAGGTCTCAGCTGAAATCTCTGCTATTTGTGCTACGGGATTAGTATCCTGAGCTGTAACTGCACTAGCCAAAGTTGTATCCTGCGGATAGGATAGGTAAAAAGTAAAGCCGACCGACAGAACGAACAGACACAAGACC
The DNA here is from genome assembly GCA_042095835.1 of Saprospiraceae bacterium. GTDB lineage: Bacteria > Bacteroidota > Bacteroidia > Chitinophagales > Saprospiraceae > DATFKA01. Next base: position 18,368 of record JBELML010000014.1, on the reverse strand, counting down.
ATAAAGGATATAAAGTAGCGGGTCTGTGAAGAAAACTTACGCATTGCTACCAGCAAAACTGCGAGAAAAATGGCCCATAAGGCACCTTGCCAGATGGAGTGGATCAATGCCCAACCTAAGGCAGCTATAACAGATTCAGAGAAAAGAAATTCTAAGAGTTGCATCTGGATTAATTTTAAAGATCTGGAGTAGAATCATCGTCCTTTTTCTCAATGGACTCGATCATTTGTTTAAGCTTATCTAATTCGCCATCATCCGTTTTGTAGTAATTACCGAGGGTCTTCATCACTAGTTTCATGGCGGATCCACCGAATGCTTTTTGTAGAAAATTGTCCAAGAGATCGGTCTGGGTATCTTCTTGTGCTTGGGCAGGCGCATAGATGTGTTTGCGGCCATTCTCCTGACGGGTGAGAAAACCTCTGTCCATCATGACTTGCATGGTTTTCAGAGTAGTGGTATAAACTACCTCCTTTGACTCGGAAAGAATATCGTGGACTACTCTTACGGAGCTTGGCCCACGATCCCAGAGAATCCTGAGGATTTCTAGCTCTGCAGCAGTAGGTTGTTGGTTGGATTTTAAATTCGTCATATTTACTACGATTTTACTCGTACAAATTACTACGATTTTTCCCGTAATAGCAAATTTTATTACGATTTTTATCGTAATAAAATTTGAATAGACACTTCATATTTCACATAATAAAATGAAAATCAATTAATTATACCCAAAACATCAATTCGAAATTTTCCCTTTTGACTAGTGAAAACGATCGATTGGAGACCTCCTCCTTGTTTTTGACTTACTCCTGAGACCTGGTGATCGAGGGTATTGAAAACATAAATTTGTCCAGATAATTGGACTAGTAAGCGCCGTTTGGAGGGAAAAAAGGCATAAGACAGATCGTTTTGAGCACCTGAAATAGTGGGGTGACCGAAGTGATCCGGCCACCAATTTACCGACTTTGGTTCTGATTTAGTAAGTGGACCTTCGATGGCATAAAGGGTACTTAACTCCGTACAAAGCTGATCTACTTTAGCTTTTAGACTATTGTTAAATAGGTCACCGACCATGGTCATCCCGCCTTTCATCCATTGCCCCATACCTCCTAATTCTGGAAGATTGAATTGTGCCATTGTACCTTTTCCTTTAGCAATTGCCTCGTAGAGATACTCGACTGTTTGTGAACTAATCTTATACTTTTGAGCGATCCGTTTCAGCTTTCCTTGAGTATTCATTTATGGATTGTTTTTGTGTATTTCAATGAAGGTTTTAGGGGTAATACCTTCGTGTTTTTTGAAAAGGCGATAAAAAGTGGCGAGACTTCCAAAGCCCACTTCTTCAGAAATTGCTTGAATCGTATAATGTTGACTTTGAGGATCGGCCAGTTTTTTCTTAGCTGCCTCGATTCGATATTCATTTAGAAAATCTCGAAAACTAAGATCTTGCTGCTGCCGTATGGTTTTCTGTAAAAAGCTTTTGGAGTACCCTAGCGCAGTTGCCATTTGATGGATGTCATAATCTGCTTTTCGAAAAGGAGCTTCTCGTTGCATAAATGTATGTACCCGATCCATAACCTCTACAAGCTGACCTTGATCAAGGGAAGCTTCTCTCTTCGTCGGTATAAAAAAGAGTTGCTTAGGAAACTGCATACCTTGGATGAATAGAGCGATCAAAAACATAGCCAACCAAAGAATAAATAAATCCCCGTTGAGGTAAATGAGTTCCTGGTTTCCTGCATTCGCCCCAAAGATGAGTAGCAGCCCCAAAATGGAAAATACGAAAAGCCCAGCAACCAATATTTTCTGGAATAAATAGACCTTTTGTCCAGGAGGCGTAGATTGAATAAGTCGCCAAGACAATAACGTATAGATCAATCCTTGCAGAAAGAAAAGAATAAAATTGATATGATGAATGGGAGCTGTATAATTCCCTTGGGTATACCCATCTTGATATTGCACCTTTAGGTCAGCAGGGAAGAAATAAAAATTCAGGTTCCCTAAAAAAACGAGTGCTACTGGAATAAAGTGCAAAAGATAAATCCGCTTCCAGGTTTGTCCTTTGATTTGTGCCTGTAAGTACAATAGGAGCAAAGGACTCAATGCATATATAAAGGGAGCTTCTGCATAAATCAAATGCGGAAATTGTAGGTAGCCATAGGTAACGGTCAGAAATTCCTTGGTGAGGATGATACCACAGCAAAAAGTAAGCGCCACCAAAATCCACTTAAGCGTGGGCTCGATTGAGCGTTTGGTAATGAAAACCAAAAAGAAGATAAAGCTCTGGACCATCGTATAACCAGTTATAACAATCCAAAATAAAGAATCTTGCATGGCACCTTAGTGGTTTTTGAATTCTTCCGTAAAAATTGGCTATCGGATTAGCTCTATCTATTCTTCTCATATCTCAAAAATGAGAAAACCAGCTCTTGGAAGCCAATCTTCCTCCAATTACCTTTCGGCCGTTAACAAGTTATAAATTAAATCACTCGGAATGAAAATGAAACTTTTGATTTTGGCCTTTAGTATGCTTGCTTACCTTTCCTGTAATGACAGCGATGATATTTCCAATCCCAATCCCACCGAACCCGAAGTTACTGACTTGAGATCGGAATACACCGTCCGGACACTGACCGAGTCCTTCAATGGAAGTGGCGATGCCACTATCGATGCTGCGGGTTTCCTCTACGTTGCTGATTTTGGAGATCAGATTAATAATGCGAATGGAATACAAGTGACCAAGGTAGATCCGACAGACGGGGCCTTATCGATCTTTGCCACTGGTTTGCGTGGTCCTTCGGGAAACGCTTTTGATAGCCAGGGCAATTTATTCCAAGCCAATATCGCCGGTAATTCGCTCAGCAAAATCACGCCAGAAGGAGGCGTTAGCACCTTTCTTGGTACTGGTTTCAGGAGCCCCGTTGGTGTGGTACTAGATGATAGTGACAATGTATATGTTTGTAACTGCGGTGGAAATTCCATCTCAAAGATCACACCCGAAGGAGAAGCTGAAATTTTTGTTGAAAGTAATTTATTGAATTGTCCTAATGGGATTACCATAGATGATGCTGGCAATCTCTACCCAGTCAATTTCAATAATGATAAAGTACTGAAAGTGACGCCAGAAGGGGAGATATCCGTATTTGCATCGCTCCCAAGTGGGTCATTAGCACACATTGAGTATCGTGATAATCACCTGTACGTCGTAGGTAGGCAGGCCAACCAAGTCTTCCAGGTCGACCGCTCTGGTGAAGTAGCTTTAATTGCAGGAAGTGGCCAGAGCGGCAATGCAGACGGAGATGGTATAACGGCTGAGTTTTATATTCCAAATGGGATAGCAATCAGCCCCGATGGTAGTCAAATATACGTAGTCAGCAGGCTGCTTGGCACAGGGCCACCGCTCAACCCAGTAGTTGTAAAAGTGATTGAACGGAAGTAAAGGTATGGATTATAAGATGGTGGCTTTGTAAGAGTTACAAAGCCACCATCTTATAATCCTTTTAGCGGTTTTTGATGATCTTACTACTCCATATTTGCTTGAAGTTCGTAAGTTGAATCATGTAGGCCCCAGGTGGTACGTTTGACAAACACTCAATGCTTATAGATTGCTCTCCTTTACGAATATTTAGAAATTCATCTGCAATTTCCCTTCCCAATAAATCAAATATCCGCAACTGCAAACGCTCCCCACGCTCCGCCTCCACCCGCAACTGCACCACCTCGCCAAACGGATTCGGATACACCCCAACCCGCATACCCTCCAACCCACCAACCCACACAGAGGTGACATCTACTGGAATCGTCGTCACCAGCGTATTAGACACCGTATTCGTAATAATCGGCGGATTGAAGTCGAAGTAAATCCCTGCTCGGTTTTCGATGATACTACGTTCGTCCAATCCTTCCATCGATTCAATGCTGAAGGAGACATAGCCGTGACTCAGTGGCTCGTTGGTGGTGCTATCTGGTAGAAGGATATTTTCAAAGCGGAAGGTGACGGTTCGGCTCGGTTCATCAATCAAAGTAGTGAAATCGTGACTTGCATTTAAAGGCTGTAAAGTAGTGAGGTCTAGATTGGGATGGATAGTGTCTACAATCTCTACCGTAAAGGCAGTATCGTTTCCTGTGTTTTGGAAGCGGATCGTGTATTCCATCGTCTCGCTGAATAGGGCGTAGTTGTTATCGCCTCCACGGTTGGGATTCGCGAGTTTGTCGTTGGGGTCGTAAGCGCAGCGGATTTCGGAGGAGTAGCCGTATTTATCTGCGAGTGTGCCGTCACTGTTGTAAGCGAGAGCAGTAACGGTGATGCTGTCACCGATGGCTTCTACGCCTGGCATTTGAAGAAGGAGTTCCAGCTGAATTTGCTCTAATGGTGCAAGCGGATCAATATTGATCGTCAAAGTATCATCAATTATCGTATAGGTAAACTCGGGTTGTGCAGCGATCTCCAAATCTCCATCCCAGACAATTTTCAGTTGTCCACTTTGCGTTTGGCAACCGTCGTTAAAGACATTGGCCCAAAATAGGACATTGAAGCCACATCGTGTGATGGCGGATCGAATGTTAGTACTTAAGCTTTTCGTCGCGCCATCCGGTTGAAAGCCAAAGTCAATATTAGGTGTACTTTCCTTAGTTACCTCCACTTGGATCGCCGTAGGCGTAGTAGGCATCCAACAGGATTCAGGAGTTTCTGCAAAAATCTGATAGCTACCTTCTTCTACAAAATATTGGAATGCTCCAGATGGGTTGGTAAAAGCAGATCGGGCCAGGGGTTCCAAAAAGGTCTGCACAAGGCCTAGGCCACGTTCTCCTTCATCATAAACGCCATTGCCATTTTCATCCCAAAAGGTGCGCCCTTGAATGGAGGGTGAGCCAGATAGGTTTTCGTACCAAACTACTTGGTGAAATATACTACTAAATTCATTCGCTTGTCCTAGGAGTATATCTTGATCACCATCGCCATCAAAGTCGCCATGATTAAGAATGAGGCGTTCAAAGGATATTGGATCAAAAAGGGGTAGTTCTTGATAAGTCCCCTCTCTACTAGTCCAAATACTCAGTTGAAATAGGTCTAATTCCGTATCTCTAGCGAATAAAATATCAGCCTCTTGATCACCATTAAAATTAAAGGCCATGAAATAATCTCCTCGCCCTTCAATTTGCAGTAATTCTTTTGGTGCCTGATTGGGGTCATTTCCCAATAAAGCAAAGTGGGTAGAATCTGTCTGGTTGTTGAAATAACACAAAACGAACTGAGTAGTATCTCTTTTTATATCTTCGATGGCCTCAAGTCCTTTCAGGCTAAAATCAATAGGGAGTGTTGTCAGTTTAGTACTCAAAAATGTACCCTCTATTTGTTGGATTAAAGCAAACAATTCTATCCCAAAGCTTTGCACTGCGGCGTAGACGATATCAATGCGACCATCTCCATTGTAATCTCCTACATCCATATACGGAATCGATTGAAATAAGGGCGTAGTAAATACCGATACTTCCCTAAATTCTCGATTTCCTTGATTAAATAAAATATCTATACTAGAACCTGATCGGTCATACACCAGAATATCAACTTGTTGATCTTGGTTAAAGTCTGTCAAGATTATATTGCTACTGGCAGTAGTTAAATCTGACACGGTAGTGGAATCCATTCCCCGATCAGTATTTCCCCATAGGATAGATAGCCTCTGATCAGGAGCGGATCTAATATTGGCTATATCCCTAAATCCGTCTCCATCCAAATCTTCTATCTCAAGATCGGAGAATAGCTGATCTGTGCGAAGAAGCGTTTGAGCTGGAGTAAAAAAACCAAGACCGTTATTTTGGAATAAGTCAATATTTTTCTCCGCTAGACTAAAGTCGTATACAACTACACTTTGCTTCCCATCTTGATTATCATCCACTACTACTGGGTCGGCTAGCGGTTGATAGGAATAGATATATTCTACTCGTTCGTACTCGAAAGGAGCTTTACTTGCTAGCCAAACAATGCGAGGATCAACTAAAAAGATATCCAATCTTTTATCTCCATTAAGATCTACCAGTCGAAAGTCACTTAACAATGGAATGTCGGGTATGTTTTCATAGTTTTGGTTCCTTAAAGAAAAGTTTCCATCTCCATCATTACTGTACCAGGTGATGCGAGCAATCGGATTACTGGGAGGTTTATAAAAAAAGTCCATGTCCCCATCTTGGTCAAAATCAACCAAAAAAGGAGAAGTTAAAAATGTGCCAGTTTCTTCTTCTAGGATAAAATTTGTTTCACCGAATTGATCATTACGCAGATTCTCTTTCCATATCACTTTTTCAGGCAACTGAACCCCGTTTTCAGGATTATAAGTCGTCGCAAATAAATCTGGTAACCCATCTTGGTTGATATCAGTAAAATAGATTTCATTAACGCTACCTAGATCAGCTAAATTAATTAATACAGGAGATTCAAAGCCACCCTGCGCCTTTGTTTTATACCATCTTAAAGCGGTCTCACCAGACCCTGGATCATGAATAATCAAATCCTCGGTACCACTAGTATCTAAATCAACTACAATAAACGCCCCATTGAAAAAATCAACTTCATCAGCAATGAATACCTCAGCCCCAATATTTCCTAATCCATCATTTGGATAATACACCAGTTGACTATCACTGTCACCTCTAGCAAATAGAATGTCCTTAGTACCGTTCTGGTCTACATCGATCATCGTGAAATCATGTAAACCACCAGAGAAATTAGGACCAATCAAATCTTGTAGTAGAAACGCCCCTTGTCCATTATTAATTAATGCTCTTATGAGGTTGCCATCGCCAACAGATGCCGTAAAAACAATATCAAGTGCTTGATCATTATTAATGTCCTCAAGGAAATAGGTTGTCCCTATAAAATCGAAGTCTCCAATAAGAAGGGGCTCTTTTTGAACTTCACCATCTTGGTTCTCGAACCAAAAAAATGGTCTATCCAAAACTTGATCTGAAGCAACGGTGAGGATGTCTAAATCACCATCATTATCAATATCTCCAAATTGAATATCGTCTACGGTATACGACAACTTTTCAGTGATGATTTGTGGTGGAGCCACCTGGGCAAATAAAGGGAAGAAACAGCTAAATAATAGACTGGAAACTAAGGTTGATCGCTTCATCTCAGGGTGTGTTTAGTTTGTGTGTATAAAATTAGTATACACCAAAATACTTATTCTACTCAGAAATATTCCTTGTGTCTTGTTAGATTAATGACAAAAGGAGTACAAAGTCTAAACTTCATACTCCCTTTTGGCTATGGATGTACGCAATGTTAGAAAGACCCAATCTTATAGCCTGAATTGGTGCTTTCAATCGCTCGGCGTACACTAGCCGGCATCTGCTCGCCCTGCACCCAAACCTGGGTATTTTTAGAGCGACTGCCGTTGCCAGTGATCTGGTTTCCCTTTCTATTGTTACCGACGTAGAAATAAACCTTGGAGGAAGGGTCGTCAAAGGTATAACTACCATTGGAGTGGTGCCCTTTACGGCCTTCCCAATCAAAGGAAATCTGCGTCAGATAGCCATCGTTGAAGTTCTTGTTGTTGATATAGAAGTTGATGCCGCGTCGCTCTAGCTCCTCTTGCATTTTTTTGAGATCCCTCTCTGTGACTCTTGCGGTCATTATGCAGTAAGTGCCCTTGCTAAGATTGGTTTCTTCCTCTTCTGGAAAGGCTCTGGAAATCTTAATTTCTAAATCCCAAGGCGAGGAAGAGACTACATTTCCTTGACGATCTTTTTCTTGATACTGAATATGACCGACTACCATTTTTTGGACCTCTTTGGGTTCAAGATTCCACACCTCACTAGCTTCCCAAGGTAGGCCATCAACGGTATAAGTAACCTTACCTTTAGTGTCTAATACTTCCTTTTTAACTTGGTTAAATACACCTTGGTCCACCTTGTCATAAGAGGTGATATAAGAGCCTTTTGTTTTGGTTAATTCGCCCTCATCACGGCCTTGCTCTTCTATAGCGTCGAAACGATCCAGAGCAGATTGCATGACGGAGGCAATGTATGCAGAAGAAGAGGCACCCGCACTATAAACTCTATCATTAGCATCTAGCTCGAGTATCCGTTGAATTGTTGCTTGGGAAAAACCTGTACCATGCTGGTCCAAATCTCTTTCTCTACTGAAAAACAAGAATTGCTCTACTTCTCCTCTTTCGAATTGACTCACGCCGAGCACCTCTTCTCCTTCTACAAAAACGACTAAGGCTTCTTTGATGAGCTTACCCTCAAATTTCAAATCTTTGAATTGTAGTGAAAATCCATCCTGCCGTAGCTCCTCTTGTAAAGTACGTAACTCTTCTTGAGTTGCACGATCAGATACAAATACATAAACCCGTTCATAAGGGGCACTAGTGTCCCTCTGGGGACTAGCCTCTCTAAACGCTACTAAGCTTATAAACAATACAGGTAACAAGAGTGCGTATTTTGAAACCACACTCAAAGAAGATTTTTTTTGATTCATCATGGTAATCCTTTTTTTAATCAATGATTGATTGTAATTGGTGGTGATGGATAAAGGATAATTTGGAATCGCAATCTTCAACAAATGGTACTGGTAGTTTTTCTTGTCCTCGCCAGAGGCCAAGATTTTCTCGTCGACCTGGAATTCCAGGTTTTCGACCGTCAGGTAGCGGTAGAGCCAAGCCATCGGATTGAACCACTGTATAATGGTCAATAGCTCGGCCAGAATCAAATCAAAGGTATGCTGTAAACGTACGTGTATTTTCTCATGCTGCAGAATCTGCACAAACTCCGCTTCGTTGTATTGGTTTGGGTTGAGAAAAATGTATTTCCCAAAAGAAAAAGGAGCAGTATCCGCCTCCAAGCTTGCCAAATGGTATTGCTTCCCTTTTGTCACCTTGGCCTTACGTAGCTGTAATCCGAGACCAAAAAGTTGAACAATCAAACGAAAGAGTAACAAAACGAGTCCAACAATATACATCCAAAATAGCATCAGCTGCCATTCTATTGATGGAGTAGCTACAATAGGATCGGCTAGATCTGGATTTGGCACCAATTGGGTCTCTTCGTCTGCAAGTAGTTCAAGCGGCCTTGTTTCAACGTTTTCATCGGGTAATTCCTCCGGAATAATCGCTTCTTCTATTCCCTGTTTTAACAATACTAGGGAATCAGGAACAGGAATCAATGGATAGACCAGAGCTACTAGTAATCCACCAAGCAGTACCCATCTATTCCAGGCATAGAAAGTCTCCCTGCGTAAGAATACCCAGTAGAAGCCCGTCAGTACAGCAATGATTAAGCTGGAATAAAATATGTATTGTAGATAGATCAATGTATAATGAGTAAATGTATAAATAGGTCAATATCATTTATCACTTAAGCTCCCCAGTCCCTGCTTCTCGACATCACATCTCCCAGTCCCCCAGTCTCCCCTTCCCGACGCACAAAGTCTCCAAGTCCCACAGTCTCCCAGTCACTCCTTCCCGACACACAAAGTCTCCCAGTCCCACAGTCTCCCAGTCTCGACGCCCCCAGTCCCAAAGTCACTCCCTCTCCTCTTTCCCTTCAATCATGCGGATAATTTCCTCCAAATCAGCCTTCGATACTTTCTCCTCCTTGGCGAAATAGGCTAAGAAGCTTTTGTGTGATTTATCGAAATAGCTGTCCAAGATTTTATCAAAAAAGACTTTCTTATAATTGGCTTTAGAGACCAATGGATAATAGCGATTTGCTGGTCCAAAAGGTTCTGCGCCGATGTAGCCTTTCTTTTTCAAGCGGTTAATAACCGTCGCTACGGTATTGCGATGTGGCTTCGGTACTGGCATTTCATCTAGGAGGTCTCCTAGGAATCCTTGCTCTAATTTCCAAAGTACCTGCATCACTTCTTCTTCCTTTTGCGTCAGCTTTTCCAAATTATTATCCATAATCACCAATTATTACAAATCAAAGATATAACTATTAAAAATCAAATGCAACTATTTTTATAGTCATACTTTGAAATTGATAGTTTCATGCCTTTAAATAGCTGAAAATCAGTAGTAATTTTTTAAATCCTATTGCCTATTATGTCCTGAAAGAAAAAGCCTCCATCGAACATTACGCAAAATCACTTAGGAATGGGGCATTAAAAAAACATACAAGATTTACGCAGGTATTTTGCTGTTCAGTGAGGCAAAAAAGGCAGGCGATGCAGCGCATCAACGAGGCTTTTTAACGAAACTGGGCGGCAAAAGAACAAGTAAAGATGTTTAATTTATTATTGACTTATTCCTTAACTTAAATCCTGAAAATGAAAATGCCAGAAAGGCTTTAAAGCGACTAAAATGATAAAGAAGCAGATCAGAAATTTGTTAATACTATTAGCCCTTTTGGGTAGTGCTTGTGAGCAAGAAAGTAGCCCTACGTTCATCATCCAACACATCAATGGGATCGACACCTTGCAAGGAGAGCACATTTGGCTTACGCACGAACATATTCTGGTAGATTTCATTGGTGCAGATCGCATCGATCCGAATGATTGGCAAGCAGATACGGTCCTCCAGGTCATGCTTCCCTACTTACAAGCCGTGAAAGATCGAGGTGTAGAATATTTTGTAGAAATCACTCCTCAATTCCTTGGTCGAGATGTAGCTTTATTGGAAAAAGCCGCTCAACAAACCGGCCTAAAAATACTAAGCAATACTGGGCTTTATGGAGCCGTCAATAATAAGTATGTCCCTGCCTACGCTTATGAAAAATCAGCCGAGGACCTTGCCCAAATGTGGATAGCTGAATACAACAATGGAATTGATGGAAGCACTATTCGACCAGGCCTACAGAAGATCAGTGTTGATAATCAAGCTACACTTGATACAATTGATCAGAAGATTGTACGAGCTGCTGCACTTACCCATTTAGCCACGGGTCTGACCATCGCCTCCCACACTGGAAAGGCGAAAGCATTGTGGCCTCAGCTAGAAATCTTAAAAGAAGAAGGGGTCGCTCCCGAAGCCTTTATTTGGGTCCACGCTCAAGCAGAAAACGATACCCTTGCTTATCTCCAAGCCTATAAGACAGGTTGCTGGATCAGTCTTGATGGTATAGGCTGGAACTGGGAATCCCATCTTGAAAAGCTAGTCTTTGCCAAAGATGCAGGCATCTTGGAAAAGATTCTACTCTCCCACGATGCCGGTTGGTACGATCCCCAAAAAGAAACACAATCTATACAAGCTTATGTCAACCTTTTTGACCACCTCTATCCCGCACTAATGAAGCGAGGATTCACCCAGGAAGAATGGGATTTATTGGTCAAAAAGAATCCGGTTCGTGCCTATGGGATTCGGAAAAGGCTTCTATAAAACTTTTCGGGTCGTCAACAAATATACCTAGAGTGCTATAGCTCTTCTTGAATCCATATAAGCCTACCAATTCTTGTGGTTCTTTCAAATAGATCGCTACGTTATGGCTTTCTAAATCTCCTAAAGGAGAAAGCTTGCGCGTCATTTTATCCTCAGGTAATGTTTTTTTACTGAGGACTACTCGATCTATTTGTGATAAAGAGATGATCGTTTTACTGAGGATACCATATCTTAAATGAAGGTGATCCTGGTTTCTAGTTTTTATCCTTTTACCAAAGGTGCTACTTGTTGCCCAATCAACTGAATAGAACGCTTCATCTGTTCGTGGGAGAGGCCCACATCCATTTGAAAATTGAAACGGCTAATCCCTCCTAGCGCTTCGCTATGCCTCAAGATTTTAGCAGCGACTTCTTCGGGGCTTCCAATGACGATGGCGCCTTTATCATCGATCTGTGCGTCGAATTGAGCGCGTGTAGGCGGCAGCCATCCTCGTTCTTTACCTATATTGGTAATCACCTCCTTATATCTGGGATAAAAATCCTCGATAGCTTTTTCTCTAGTTTCGGCGACATAACCAAAAGAATGTAGGCCTACTTTTAGTTCCTCGGGGGCGAATCCTGCTTGAGCGCCAGCTTGTCGATAGATATCAACTAATGGTCGGAAGCGATGGGTCTGGCCACCGATCACGGCTACCATTAGAGGTAGGCCCAAACTACCAGCTCGAGCGAAGGAGGCGGGTGTGCCACCTACCCCAAGCCAAATGGGTAATTGCTGCTGTAGAGGTCTGGGATAGATGGCTTGTTCATTCAGAGCTGGCCGAAATTGTCCCGACCAGGTAATGACCTCTTTAGCTCTGATTTTCAGCAATAAATCTAGTTTCTCCGAAAAGATGGCATCATAATCGTTGAGATTATATCCGAAAAGCGGGAAAGATTCTACAAAAGAACCTCGGCCAGCTACTATTTCCGCCCGACCATTCGAAATCAGGTCTATCGTAGCAAAATTCTGAAAAACACGAACTGGATCAGAGGCACTCAGGACAGCAACTGCACTAGTCAATCTGATTTGTTGTGTCCTGGCAGCCGCAGCCGCTAAAATCACTGCCTGAGCGGAATCTAAAAACTCCTTGCGGTAATGCTCTCCAATACCAAAAGCATCGAGTCCTACTTGATCAGCTAATTCGATACGCTCCAACAATTGAGCTATTGACTTTACGTTTTCGGCGGCTTGATTACCCTCTTCAATAGGAGGCGCTGCTGCAAAGCTATCTATCCCAAGTTCCATATTCATGTTTTTGGTCTTACTATAAAACCCAATACGATCTAAGTAACGGACAGAGAATAAGTCTCGTATTTTGATCGAGAAGATTTTGAGCCAAGACAAGGCAAAAAACGTAGGCAATGCAGGGCATTGACGAGGCTTTTTAACGCCGTATTGGAGCAAAAGATTCCATCAAAATCGGTAAGTTATTTTTTGGCTGTTACTAAAGGAGTTTAGCCAATCTTCTTCCAAGAGAAATAAGAAACTAAAACTAAAACCAACCCTACAGCAGCTCCACCAAATTGGCCATCATTGGCTACAAGGTGTGCCATTACAGCCAATGAAACATCAAAGAAGAACCCTGCATAGGCCCACTCCTTAAGTGATTTATTGTAGTTGGTCCAAATTGCTATTAGTCCGAGAATTTTTGCAATAGCTAAAGGATAAATAATATGCGTAGGATAACCTAAACTGGTAAAAGCCTCCTGTACAGAAGGATTATTAAAGAGGTACATCCCTGCTGACATCAGCATTAAAGCGGTAAGTAAACCTGTACTTACCCAATAAGCAATTTTATAGGAGCGCATTTTTTTTTGTTTAATTGGAAGTGAATAAATTGATAAAATTAGGCTTCGCTTTTGCCTTTATAATGAGCATAGAAACTCAAAATAATTGCAGAAGCAGATACGATGGTCATCACTGTCCCTGGCACAAAATTAACATATCCCCCCAAATCCATGAAGAGAAAATAGCCCAAGTCAGCTAGGCCGCCCGTTATTGCTGCCAGAAAGATGGCATTTTTATTGCCTTTCCAAACGTAGAAAGCACAGATAAATGTAACTATTCCTATCCAGAATAGATTGAAACCGTGCTGTCCGATGATGGCTCCTGCTGCGTTGGGATAATCCATTTGTGCGGTAACGGGATCAATAGCATCTGCAATTCCTGATATGGAACCAGAAATATCGCCGGTTAAAATTTTCTGCATAGTCAGAACACCCGCTAGGACATGAACCAAACCCCAAATGATCCATAGTACAGCAGCAGTTTTAAAAAGGATAGAAAGGTTCTTCATTAGGTAGAGTTGTTGTTGGTTAATACCACAAGGTACAGAGTCAGTTATTCAAATGCATTAATCTAGATTAAGATTCTATTTTAAGATGTTAAGTTAATGAGACCCGATGCTTTAGCAGCCTTGGTCGAATTAATCCCGACGTAGCGTAGCGGATGTCGGGATGCCAGGGACCAGAAAACACATAAGGTTCATAGGCTGGAATAGGAGTTATTTTTGAACCATATAAGGGATTATAAGAACATTTAAGACCTTTTGAAACACATAGGGCTGATAGGAAACATAGAAACCCTGAACTACATGACACATATTACATAGCACTTAAGAATTACCATATAAGGGATTATAAGCGCATTTAAGACCTTTTGAAACACATAGAGCAGATAGGAAACATAGATACCCTGAACTACATGACACATAATACATTACACATATTACATAGCACTTAAGAATTACCATATAAGGGATTATAAGCGCATTTA
>JBELML010000014.1:0-4133 GCA_042095835.1 Saprospiraceae bacterium | reverse complement strand
AGACCTTTTAAAACACATAGGGCTGATAGGAAACATAGATACCCTGAACTACATGACACATAGCACATGACACATAGCACATAGCACATAAAACCCTATCCAGGAACATTCTCATGATCATAGGGACAGTGGCGGCATTTGTTACCACAACAATACCCACGGCGGAGATGGTACCACTCTGTCAGGACCATTAATCGACCTTCTTGGTAGTAGTCGATGCCTTCGATGAGCTTTTTCGTGTAGGGAGGGTAGAGTTCGGAGACCTTGTTGGGTACACTTTTAGAGAGGATAGCCTCTTTTTGGGCTTCGATTTGAGGACTCAAAGTCTCTTTAAGGCAGTCAGGACAAAGACAATCTGGAGCGTCCGTATCTATGGGCAAAGCAGGGTAAGACCTGCACCAACAATCTTTTATAGCTTCGGCCTGGCAGTCAAAACTGTTATGGCAATTGGTGCAGGTCTTATTCATAGACTTCTACTAAGCAATACTTAATCTTGGAAAACGCAACTTCACCCATTCAAAAGCACCAAACATGATGGCTCCATAAACCAGGGTACCAATGAAGAAGTTTTGCTCAAATGGTATAGCCGCTACTAGACAGGCACCAAAGCCAGCTAGCGTTTTAGGGTACATCGTACCTCCTAGCCAAACCCCCAGATCCGTTACAATCCAATGAATCAATACGATGACTACTGAAGACAGCAGAAAATTAGCGACCGTGCGTCGTTTCATCATATAACGACCAACCACTACCATCATCGCAATTGCCAAATAGACCACCCAAGCTCCTTCATATAAGAAGGTCCATTCTCCGCCCCAGTAGGCAAAACGCGCGATCAGGAGATCACTAATTAGTAATGCTAAAAGTGGAAGCGCAAAAGCTTTCCAATTCCTGAAATAAGCTCCTCCAAATAAAGCCATGGCACCAACGGCTGAGAAGCCAGCTAAGGGAGCCGTAGATTCATCTAAACTTAAAATTACGCGAGTAGCTGCGATTATTAAAATGAACGACAATAGTACGCCGTTTCGTAGTTGATTAGGTTGCATGCTGTACAATGAGTTAATGAATGACCTCCTTTGCATGAAGCTCCGGCGGTTAAAAATGAGTTAATGAGTCAATAGGTTTTATAATTGGAAGCGAATCCCCGCTAGAAAATTAATTCCAGCACCTGTAAACCCGTAGACCTCATTGAATGACTGATCTGTCAAATTCTTTGCGTCTACAAATATAATAAGACCAGGGTCTACAATCCTATATTCTGTATAAATATTCAATAAATAATACGCATCTAAAATCACGTTTTCAGCAGCAAAAAAGTTCGCTGGATTGAAAAACAAATCATCCCGCTCCTCTAAGTACTGCAATTGAGCATTGATCAGCCACTTCTCACTAAGCTGGTATCTTGCTCCTAAACCAAACCGGTGAGGTGGTCGTCTGATCAGGTTATTGGACTGGGCCTCTTCTCCATTTGGATCAATCGTCGTCTGCTCTCCCGTCAAATAACTATAAGTCGCATTAAAAGCCAATTGATCGTTGACTTTCAAGCCCATTTCTAGCTCAAGTCCCGAATCATCTTGCTGATTTTGGTTAAAATAACCAATGTTGAAATCAAAAACAATGATATCCTCTATAGATCGATTGAAATACGTCAATCTGGCGAAAAATTGATCCACCATATTTCCATACTGCAAGCCCAATTCAAATGACTGACTCGTTTGGGGGTCTAGATCCGGATTGGCCCCAAAAGCTCCGTATAACTGAGATAATAATGGGGCCTTAAAACCCGTAGTGAAATTACTGAATCCCTTGATATCCTCACTCAACCAATAAGCTGCAGCCAAAGAGGTATTGAGATTGCTCCCAAAAGTAGAATGGCTATTATAGCGAAGTCCTGCCTCTAGACTAAATTTACTGTTTTGACTGTAGAGCAAACTGAGATAAGGCGAGAAAATATTCTCCGAAGGATCCACTTCGATCCCAGAATCATCTAAAATCTGGTTATTCTGATAGTTTAAGCCTACCAGTGCGCGCAAATTTTCGGTAAAGTCATAGTTGGCCCAAAGGTCAAGATTATTGAATCTCCCCTCGAATGGACTCACCCCAAAGGAAGAGATAAAAGTCCGATCTGTATTGGTGACGGTACCATTGGCTGTTACTTGCAAGGCGTCTTTTTGGTATTGTAAAGACAAACCCGTATTCAGTACACTGGCCGTATATTCGTTGGGAGCATCCGCAAAAGCACCATCATCAAAGTCTCCATCGTAGTCGTTGTAGCGCACAAAGGATTCTACCCGCAAAACATCACTAAACCGATAGCCGACTTTTGCTTGCGTATTGAATAGACTAAAGCCATCGTCATCAAAGTCGACATTAGGGTCATTATTTTCTGCTTCTGAAAAACCATCAGTTTGATGAATGCCCAGGCTCACTAAATAATCAAAGTTATCTACTTGACCACTGGCGGCAATATTGCCTTTAAGTGTATTCCAGGAGCCGTAGCCCACATTACCATTTAGTCGAAAGGTTTGATCCGCTGATTTATTGGTAATGATATTGATCACACCACCGATGGCATCCGAGCCGTATAGCGTAGATTGACTTCCTTTTAGAATTTCAATACGTTCGACCTGTTCTAATGGAATAAGGCGGAGGTCAAAGGCACCACCAATACCTGAAGGATCATACAGCGGCTGTCCATCAAGCAAGATAAGGGTGTTGTCGGGATTGGCTCCGCGCAGGTAAATATTTCGGTCTTTACCAGGTGTACTGAAAGCGCCATTGACGACAACTCCAGCTTGTTCATTAAGCACCTGTGCTAGGTCCTTTCCAAGGTTCTGCTGGATGACTTGTTGGCTAATCACCGAAATAGGTTTGGCGGTTTTGCGTAAGCTCAGTGGAGCTTTTGAATGGGTAACCGTCACTTCGCTCAATACGATGGTGTCGGCCACCTCCTGAGCATGACTGCATAAGCTTAACCCTAGAAATAGGATTAGAAAAATGTACGTTCTCATTTTTTTGAATTAAAAATTACTTAGTAACAGCCAAAAAACAACTTACCGATTTTGATGGAATCTTCCCGACCTGAAGCCGGGACAGGCTTGCTCCAATACGACCTTAAAAAGCCTCGCTGATGCCCTGCATCATCTACGTTTTTTGCCTTGTCTTGGCACGAATTTATCCCGACCTTGTGTCGGGAATCTTCTCGATCAAAATGCGGGACTTATCCTTTGTCCGTTACTTAAAAAATGAGGCTGACTAAGATAGGTAAGAATGTGTGCAGCCGATCATTTTGAGTATACACTCAAACGGCTGTAAGCGCATTCCAAACTTTTCCTCCGAAAGCCTGAGTCTAAACTCGTCCTGGCAGGTCTTCTGACTTACTCCACTTTTGACACCTTCCCATTCCGAGGTACGGAATAGTGGTAAAAGATCAAAAGCTGCTTCTAGAGCTTACAGCAGCGGGGACTGTCCCGGATTCTCACCGGATTCCCTTTTAAGCGGATGGTAAAGAGCTACCATCAACACCCGAACGAGTCGCAAAGGTAGATTAATTCCTTAATTAAGCGTAGGTTTATTGGAGATTTTAATCTTGACCATCTAGTATATCCGTACGAAATTAGAAATTGAAAACTTCCATGAAGGAGCAGATTATCACTCAATGCCAAGAGACTTTAGCAGAAAAAATTACCGCATTAGAGAAAAGACTGGCAGACATCGCCGAATCCAGGAATAATGAAACCAAAAGCAGTGCTGGAGATAAATATGAAACCGGACGGGCAATGATGCAAATCGAGGAAGATAAAGCCGCAAGCCAAGTCCAACAATTACGGCAAACCCTCGCCCGCTTAAATCAACTTGATTGGAAAAAAGAGCATCAGCAGGTAGCCCCAGGGAGCCTAATCACCACAGATAGAGGTCTATTTTTTATAGGCATCGGTTTAGGAAAAATCAGCGTAAATAATCAGCGTATTTTTGCTATTTCTTTACGTTCGCCGATTGGTCAGGCCCTTCAAGGGAAAAAAGTAGGAGATCAAGTCATTTATAATCAAGTTGAATATCAACTATTAGGTATTGACTAAGAAGTTGTCTAAGGTTTTCTGTTGCAGGCGAGAAAACAGTATTTTGAGGCTAAT
>JBELML010000013.1:0-81110 GCA_042095835.1 Saprospiraceae bacterium | reverse complement strand
CTCTCCCGATGTATATCGGGATGCGATGATCCAACTGAGCTAATCTCCCTATTTTTATTTCGTTGTCCCAGTGACTCTCCCGATGTATATCGGGATGCGATGATCCAACTGAGCTAATCTCCCTATTTTATTTTAAAAAACCACGCTTTTGTGATTTCTTTCTTAGCGAATGCAAATTTAAGCGTATTTTATATTCCATGCAACACCTGATTCATTTTTTTTAATATTTTTAGAAAAAAAGATGAATGCATCGCCCAAATCGGTGGCAGACTACCGAGACTTAGCTGCTACCCAGCTGAGTACCAAAGCTTGGGAGTACCTCGAAGGTGGTGCCGAGCACCAGTGGACCAGTAATAGGAATACCGCCATTTTCAAACAGTACCAGATACGCCCTAGAAGGTTAGTCGATGTCAGTTCTATTGATCATCGGGTAGACATCTTTGGTGAACAGTGGCCCAGCCCTCTATTCCTGGTCCCGATTGGGTACCAAAAGTTTTTCCATCCAAAGGGAGCTATCACTACTGCAAAGGCAGCCCAAAAAACGAATACGCTTATGATTGCGTCTACGGTGACTCAGGTTCCTTTCCAAACAATTGCGCAGGAGTGCACCAATAGAAAACCGTGGTTTCAACTTTATCCTACTCAGGATCGATCCCTCACTCGACAACTCATTCAGCAAGCAGAAAATGCGGGTTCAAAAGTTCTGGTACTCACTACAGATGTACCTGTACTAGGCAATCGATCTACCCAGGGCAAGGTGATCCTCCATACGCTACCCGAGGCAGAACGTACACTGGGCAATCTACCAAAACTCCCCCTACACCAATCCTACCACGATCCGAGTATGACTTGGGAAATCATTCCCTGGATCAGGTCTTTCTCAACAATGAAGATTGTGCTGAAAGGTATACTCACAGCGGATGATGCGCTTATTGCAGCTGATCAAAAAGTAAACGCTGTTTATATCTCTAATCATGGTGGCCGCCAATTAGATAGTAATTTGAGTACATTAGAAGCTTTGGAGGAAATAGCCCCAGCCATCAAAGGAAAAATGCCTATTTTCATCGATGGTGGATTCAGGCGGGGAACCGATATATTTAAAGCATTAGCATTAGGAGCTACAGCCGTGGGTATTGGCCGCCCCTATATCTATGGGCTCGCAGCAAAAGGCCAGCAGGGTGTGGAAGATGTCATTGACATCCTCCAATCTGAATTGTATAGAAACATGCAACTCGCTGGCGTACCGTCGTTGCAACGTTTGAATCAGAATTTTGTAAGGAGAATAAGAATTCATGAGTAAATACACCATTGATTTAAATTGTGACATGGGAGAAAGCTATGGTAGATATACTATAGGCAACGATAGGGCCGTATTCCCCTACATCACTTCCTGTAATATTGCCTGTGGTTTCCATGGTGGTGATCCAATGCATATCGAACAAACCATCCAGCTGGCCTTGGAACATGGTGTTCAGATTGGAGCACATCCTGCTTATCCCGACTTAATGGGCTTTGGACGTAGAAAGATGCACATTCCTTTGAACGAGCTTTCCTCCATCATCAAATATCAGGTGGCGGCATTGAAAGGATTAACAGAAAGTTTAGGTGGGCGTTTAGCCTATGTCAAACCACACGGTGCTCTGTATAATTCCTTATCCAAAAATGTAGAAGAAGCTACCTGCGTCGTAAAAGCTATTCTCGCCATCGATGACGGCTTGGCCGTGATGGGTTTGGCCGGAAGCCTGGTGCAAGGTATTGTCGAAGAGCAAGGCGCTCGCTTTATCGCCGAGGCTTTTGCCGATCGTCGCTATGAAGCCAATGGTCACTTAATGTCCAGACAAAAAGCAGGCGCCGTACTGCATGAACCCGCAGCTATTGCTGAGCAAGTCCTCGATATTGTTATGCAAAATAGAGTAGAAGGCCCCGAAGGACAATCGATACCATTAACGGCTGACAGTATCTGCATACACGGCGACAATCCTAATGTAGTAGCCATTCTAGAAACCCTACACCAATCTTTACAAAAGGCTGGTGTTCAAAAATCTAGTTGCTGATATGTTGACCATCCAAACCTATGGCTCCTCCGCTATCATCGTATCTCTCGAAGAAAAGATTGATATCGCAGTAAACGAACAGGTACATCTCCTTGATGAGTTGCTCACCCAGAGTCGGCCAGCTGGTGTATTATATACGATACCGGCCTACCATACCCTCACTATTGTATTCGACCCAGAGCTTATCATTATTCAAGATTTGGAAGCAAAAATCCGAAGTTTTGAATCGCAGCTCATTAATAATAGTTCAAAAAATAAACAGCGTTCAATTGAATTACCTGTTTGTTATGACCCCACTCTTGCTTTAGATATAAGCTACGTCATGGAGCAACAAAAATTATCCTGGCAGGAAATTGTAAATCTACATACTCAGAAAGCCTACCGAGTTTTCATGCTAGGCTTTATCCCTGGTTTTGCTTTTATGGGAAAGATAAACCCCTACTTAGAAATTGCCAGAAAGCAAGAGCCTCGACTAAAAGTACCTAAAGGTTCTGTTGGTTTGGCGGGATTACAAACAGGTATTTATCCTGACGAGGTGCCTGGTGGGTGGCAAATCATCGGCAGAACACCAATTCCATTATTTCAAACAAAAAACGAAGACCCCTTTCTTTTAAAAGCAGGAGATGATGTACGGTTTTATGCTATTGATTTGGATACTTTTAATAAAATAGAAGCAGATTTGGAAGGAAAAACTTTTGATTGGAATATAATCTATGGTTAATCAAATTGACATATTCATTGAACAAGCAGGCTTGCACTCGTCTATACAGGGTTTAGGGCGCCTGGGCTATCAAAACCAAGGGATACCTATCAGCGGATCGCTAGATCATTCGGCCCATCAACTTGCCAACCGACTAGTAGGCAATCCTGATCATTATCCTTTGATAGAAATCACCTTACTAGGACCAAAACTTCAAATCAAGGGTAGTGGACAAATGGCCTTAGCAGGAGCTGTTTTTGAAGTATACAAAAATGGAGCTCCTATTTCCTTTTATGAGACGATACCATTTGAAGGAGAAACGGAAATAGTTTTTAAAAAATTATTGAGTGGTTGTAGAGCCTATTTAGCTATAGGTGGAGAATGGAAAATCCCTGAGTGGTTAGGTAGCAAAAGTCTAGCACCTTTCCAGTCCAAAGCATTGACTCCTGCCAGTTTATTATATAAAGGACAGTCCATCCAAATTGATGCGACACCATACGTCAGAAAAAGAAAGCTGCCACCTGATCAATATCCTGTCTTTAATACTCCCGCCATCATACCCGTCCTTCCTGGTCCAGAAATGGAACGGATGGATCGAAGTACGGTTGCTCAATTCTTTTCGAACGTCTATCAGCTTTCAAATTCATCAAATCGTATGGGTGCGCGCCTTTTGCCTCGTTTAACGAAGTACCAAGCCAATACCAAGCTCATCTCTACTGGAGTTATTCCTGGTACTATTCAGATTACCAACGAAGGCCAAGCTATCGTCTTGCAAGCCGACGCACAAACCATTGGAGGCTACCCACGTATAGGAATATTATCAAGAGAAGGGCTTGATCAAATGGCTCAGTTGAAACCTGGTGATGCTTTCCGCTTTATCTTTGAGATATAAGAAAACCACCCCAAACCAAGGTCCAGGATGGCTCAATCAGGTTCATGAAAACCTATTTCTACTTCTTATCCCTAATCACTTGGTGATTCTCATGCCCTTTGCGCACTGCTTTTACTTCCCAGTCAAATGTATAAGTCCCTTGACCTTTGAATAATTCTTTGACGTATACGCCTGCAAGGGTCTTTTTAACGACTGCCAAACCCGTAGATTCTGCTGATAATGGCGTAACTAATACGGTCATGCTTTCTTCATTCGCCAATAATTGAAACGACTCTGAGAACGGTATAAAGGCTTCTCCATTTTTTAGCTCCGCCGTACCACGCTCGTACATCGCCGCTTCTGGACCTTCAAGAGATACGTACCAGATTTCCTTAGATTCATCTTTGGGATGATCGACCACAAAGTTTTTAGTATCTCCAATGATTTGCCCTAAACCAAACTCGTCGACGTACATGGCTGCTTTGAGTACACCAAAGTTGTCGTAGACCGCTATGCCTCCACGATCTTCAAAATTCTCATTGGCGCCCACTACTGTATTGAGGGTGAGATTAGATCCATAGGTTTCTTGTCGTCCAGAAAGGCTAGTAGTGACGTAGTTATTTAGCATAACTTGACCATCATCTCGGTTGACGCTCATTAATCCGCCTGTTAGGAAGCTTCCCATTTGAGCAGTGGTCGTACCTTGGTCATTACGGGTAGATACATACCCTAGATTAGTAAACCCTGAAGTACCTAATTCTACGTTCATATTACCATTTGATCCATATAGTCTTAGCCTCCCGGTCTGCTCTACAACTTCTAGCTGTGCTTTTATATCTTTAATATGATTATAGAGCTCGTATTTTCCATCATGTACTGCTAATACTGGAATACCCGATTGGTTGACAGATTGGCTGATAGCAACATTACCATCCCTTTTTCGTAGAGAAATACTACCTTCACCAACTGAATTGGTACTCAGACTTATATTTGGAGCGGAAGCATCTGGGTGGTAAATCTGAAAAATAGGAGTTCCTGATGCTTCTGACATACTGATAGCTGGATTTAGTCCCCCGCCGTTACTATCAAATATCTTCAAGTCACTATGGCTCATTTGAAGACCATTAAATGAAGTGTTTGGATTATTTAAGATTATTCTCGAATCTTTGGTTAAGCGGGTCAATGGTTGGGATATTATCTGAGTGATGGGATCTGGATTGTCGGCATAAATTGATAGGTCTCCGTTGAAAAGACCAATATAACTCTCATTCGTATTGGTAAATGTCCCCACGCTCAAGGCCATTAAACCATTATCAGCACGTAAACCAATCAGCTGAGTAGGTGTCCACTTCCACTTGATGTTCCCTACAGTATCAACTACCAAGGCATCTCCATTATAAATTTGAAACTCCTGTCGCTTATTAATGCCAGTTGGTCCCATTGAGAATCCATAACCTAAACTATCTTGATAGTAAATACCATTCAAGGCAGACACTTCGGCTAGTCCAAATCCATTTGGATCAAAGAGGTTTAGTCTACCGTATCCACCTATCTCTGTAGTCAATTGAGCAGCTATGGAGCCCGCATAATTCAGACTTACTTGTGGATTCAAACCGTCTAAAGGATCTGCTTGTACTTGAAAATAAGCGGGTAGTCCTGTACCAGGATACATATTAAATTGAGTCGAGCTAGCTCCATTAGGATTAATAAACTCGTAACTTTTAAAACGTTGATCATTATACATCGTGAAGTTATTGGCTTCCAGACGAAACCGCTCATAAGGTGTATTGGCAGAAAGCCCTCTATTCACTAAACCGAAAGCCGTAATATCTAAGGTATCCTGTGCGAAACTATACTGGGAATAGCCCGCTTCGTGCAATGATCGACCCGCAAAAGTGTAAAAGTTGAGTTGATAAGCATTCATATCCGAAAATGCGGGCAAAAGCGTCGTAAGATTAGCCGCAAAACTTAAGCTATCGTGGCCGTAATAAGCATTATTGCCACTAGCTGGATTAAATTCAAATTTTAGACCATCGATATCTAGGTCTGTTTTTTTAAGTGGATCAACCAGACTAATATTCGTTGCACTAAATGTATTACTCGCTCTTAAATCCGAATTTTGTAGGTAAAGGCTATCTTCAGTAAGCTTAACATAATTCTCCCCCATTGGACTATACTCAAATCCATTATTTCCTAGATAAAGTCCATCTCCAAACGTATTTTTATCAAAATCAAAAAACAAAAAGTCCTCAAAAAGGTAAAAAACAGAGTCCCCATTTTTAATAAATAATTCGCCTACCTCAGTTGGTCCATTCGTGTAGCTGACAGTATCTCCAATTAAATTCCAGGGAGAGCTGCCACTCCCTAAGATAGAAAGATCAATCGTATTGCCTCCTGAAATACTTAGGTCCGTACCATTTAAACTTAGATTTTGAAGGATACCTTGACCGCCACTTGTTTTCAAGGTCGTCAAATCAACTTGGCCACCATTACTTAAGGTCAAAATGTTGGTCGTGGTATCAAAACTAATCACCTGTAGCTCATTCTGTGGATCGGCATCCGCATCAGCCGTATTATCTGTCGTGTATTTTGCAAGATCAATTTGTCCGCCATTGCTCAGGCTCAAGATATTCGTGGCGGTATCTAGACTGAGCGCCTGGATTTCGTTCTGTGGATCAGCATCCGCATCATCTACTGCATCTGGTAAGCCACTCAAATCAATAGTGTTCCCGCCCGTAATAGCCAGATTACTTCCATTTAGATTTAAGTTTTGAAGGATACCTTGACCGCCGCTTGCTTTCAATGTAGTTAAGTCAACTTGACCACCGTTACTTAAGGTCAAAATGTTGGTCGTGGTATCAAAACTAATCGCCTGTAGCTCATTCTGTGGATCGGCATCCGCATCAGCCGTATTATCTGTCGTGTATTTTGCAAGATCAATTTGTCCGCCATTGCTCAGGCTCAAGATATTCGTGGCGGTATCTAGACTGAGCGCCTGGATTTCGTTCTGTGGATCAGCATCCGCATCATCTACTGCATCTGGTAAGCCACTCAAATCAATAGTGTTCCCGCCCGTAATAGCCAGATTACTTCCATTTAGATTTAAGTTTTGAAGGATACCTTGACCGCCGCTTGCTTTCAATGTAGTTAAGTCAACTTGACCACCGTTACTTAAGGTCAAAATGTTGGTCGTGGTATCAAAACTAATCGCCTGTAGCTCATTCTGTGGATCGGCATCCGCATCAGCCGTATTATCTGTCGTGTATTTTGCAAGATCAATTTGTCCGCCATTGCTCAGGCTCAAGATATTCGTGGCGGTATCTAGACTGAGCGCCTGGATTTCGTTCTGTGGATCAGCATCCGCATCATCTACTGCATCTGGTAAGCCACTCAAATCAATAGTGTTCCCGCCCGTAATAGCCAGATTACTTCCATTTAGACTTAGATTTTGAAGTACGCCTTGGCCGCCACTTGTTTTCAGCGTAGATAAATCAACTTGGCCACCATTACTTAGGCTAAGCAGAAAAGTAGTGGTATCAAAAGTAAGTTGTTGAATCTCATTCTGAGGGTCTTGATCCGGATCACTACTGAGAAAAGCCGAAAAGTCGACGCTATTTCCATCTTCAATACTCAAAATGGAGCCGTTTAAAGTGATGGTTTGATCATCGGTACCAGTACCATTAGATTTTAAACTACTCAGGTCCACCTGTCCACCACCATTCGATAGTTGTAAAACCCCTGTAGCTGCATCAAATCCTATCACTTGAATTTCATTTTTAGGGTCAGCATCGGCATCATCTACATTTTCTACGCTTAGCGCGTGTAGTGCTAGTGGTACGGGTAAGATCTTCGTTTTACCCATAAATGTATATTGCTGGTCCAAGTCCAGGTCAATATCAACTTGCAAGAATAGATTACTTTGTTCCCAATCTATTTTTTGAAAGTCTCCAAAAAGAGAATCTCCCTGGCCAACGATGGTAGAAAATAAACCGTATTCATTCGTAGTAGGTAGGTGCTTTTCTCTGTAAATAATGGCGCCATTGCCGACTCCCGAATTATCAAGGATGATTGAAAAACGTAAATCCAATTGCTGGTTTTTCATCACTTGACCATTGGCATCTCTGGCTACAGCTTGATAATTGAAGCCAGGATTGCTTTGGGCATAACTTAGTTGGTGTAGCAAAAGGATGCTACACAGTAATAATAGGTTTTTCATTAGTTTAAAATTTATGCAAATGCTTGAAAGCTAAGTTTTTGCAGAAATTTTAAACCTCTGCAACCGCTTCGCTTTCGCATAATCTTTTTTAATCATCACCGTTAGGTGATTTTATGATTAAATAAGATCATGCTCATTTCATGATGGTGAATTTTACTGTTTTTGAATTTTATAAAGCGAGGACAAACCTTCAGGATTTTTTATTTCCAGGAGATATATTCCCGAAGGGTAGATCGACAGGTCAACTTCTGTCTTGCCGTTGATGCTCAACTGTTGGAGTGGCTGCCCCATGAGATTGTAAAGTCGAGCCTGGGTTTTGACGTTCCACGCTGATGGCTCCACGAAAAAGCGATCAATCGTTGGATTGGGATAAATCGTGAATTGGATGGGCTCTTTTTCTAAGATCTGTATATCCGTAATCACAATGTTATATCCTTGTTGAAATCCCTGTGTGAGGGTGCCTTCATTTTTGAAGGTTGTGGTAAATAAGTCCCCAATAGTCCAGGTAAAAGACCCGACTTGGTCGATTTGGGTAAAATGGCCTCCATTAGCAAACACCTGATTGGAGAGACTTTGGCCCGATAAAGGAACTACCGACCAAAGCAGCAATAATTTAATGATGGTTTTCATGATAAAAAATTTAAGGTACCGTGTGCCAATCATCTATAGATAAAGGGCACAGCAGTTCACCATTTAATTGAATACTACAAAGTTGTATTTTGAGTAGGGAAGGTGCTTGTCCAAATTGGACATTGTGTTGCTTGAATTGGACAATTGAGAGATTCCAATTCATTTAAGGAGGATAAACAGTGCCTTTGATATCTTTTTACATCACTTTTAGTAGTGCAACATTTTATTTTTTGTTCTAAATTAGAAGCCACAACCTATAATCTGCCTTCATGAAACAAACTATTCTACACACCTGCTGGTTGATCATCATCATCCTACTTACCACTGTTCATAAAGTTTACAGTCAATCTCCGATGCTTGACAGCATGGAACAAGTACTGCAGACCGAACAAACCGATACCGCACGTGCGAAGACCCTTTCTTGGCTCTGTGCGCAATACCGCTTTTATGATGCCCAAAAAGCGATTCAATACGGAGAAGAAGCTATCTCTATTTTAGAAGACTACCCTAAGCAAGTAGATATGAACATCATTGCTCATTACCAATTGGGGGTCGTTTACTTTTTATCTGATGATAATGAAAATGCGGAGCGCGTTGGGTTAAAAGCTATGGATCTATGTAAACAGCACGACCGAAAAAGGAAAGAAATGATTACTTGTGCGCTGGTCAGTGGTGTGTACCAAAGAAGGTATTTATTATCCAAAGTATTAGAAATCAATCAACGGTCGTTACAATTGGCCATCGAACTCAATGATAGTCTTGGAATGACTGCCGGATACAACAATACCGCACAATCTTATTATGCCCAAGACAACTATGTGCTGGCGGAGAAATACGCTCGTCTAGCTCTTGAGATATCAGAAGACGTCAAAGATTCCGCTAGCATAGCGTATGCTTTATATTCTCTAAGTATATCTATCCAGGATCCAGATGAACGATTACCTTATATAGATCGTGTAATCGAAATAAGTGAAAAAATAAACCGCCAAGAGTTGCTCACCAATGTGTATACCGCAAAAGGCACCTATTATGCAGACAAGCAAATGTACAATGAGGCGATTCCTTATTTTCGAAAAGGGCTACAGCATAGTCTAACATACCGTGATCCAAGTTCCATAGCTAGCAACTACAACTATCTAGCTAATTGTCATCTAGAAATCAACCAACTAGATTCGGTGAATTATTTTGCCAAACAAGCCATTGCCTACGCTAATCAAGGAGAAATTCTTCAAGAACAACAGTACGGATACCAAAGGCTCAGTAGTTATTTCCACCAAATCGGACGTAATGACTCCGCCTATTTCTATATGAAAGAAACTTACGAGCTTGGGGATAGTATACATCAGTTACAGCTCGACAGACAGTTGGTTGATGCCGACGCAAAATTCGAAAACGAGCAAGCTCGTGCGGAAATCGCTCAGCAAGAACTAGAGATATCTCAGCAAAAAAGTAGAACGAACCGCCTCCTTATTATAAGCATTGGACTGTTAGCAGCCCTTGGCATTTTCTTTCAATGGTTCTACAATAGACAGAACCGATTGAAAAAAGCAGCTGATTTAGCCCTGGAGAAGGAGCAGTTCGAATCGGAGCAGCTCCGTCTACTAGATCGAACTAAATCCCGTTTTTTCGCCAATCTATCTCATGAATTACGTACACCACTCACCCTGATCTTGGGGCCACTCAAGAATGCACTGGCCAGTAATGATAAAGATAAGGACCTAGAACTTGCTCATCAGAATAGCAAGCAACTCTTGAAATTGGTGAATGAGATCATGGATCTATCTAAACTAGAATCCGGTAAACTAGAGCTTTATACAACCAATGTGCAGATTATCCCATTCCTCAAACGGGTTTTCTATGCCTACGAATCTTTAGCCAATCTTAGAAATATAGAACTCTTATTTGAATCCGAAATTGAGGAAGACTTAGCGACCAAGCTTGATCAAGCCAAAGTGGAAAAGGTGCTCAACAACTTAATGGCTAATGCGCTAAAATTTTCTCATGCTGGTGATACCATTGTCATGAAAGCTAGCGAAGGGCCGGGACTACTGTCTATAGAGGTGATAGATGGCGGCATTGGCATACCCGAGGAAGATGTTCCGCATTTATTTGATCGATTCTATCAAGCTCAAGGACAAGGCGAACAACTATATGGAGGTACAGGTATTGGTTTGGCCCTTGCCAAAGAGTTAACGCAGCTCCACAATGGAACCATCGAAGTAACTAGCAAGCCTGGAATGGGCAGTACCTTCAAAGTAAGTCTCCCAATAGAAAAAGTGCGGTCTATAGAACAAATGCCCATTCCTGAAGAAGCACTTGAGGTAAAAAACCCTTATCAGAAAGCGAATTATCAACCGCTGCTTCTAAATGGAGAAAAACCTAAAATTCTAATTGTAGAAGACAATGTGGAGATGAACCGCTTTTTACAAGATATGTTGTCTACCTATTTTTATTGCTATAGCGCTCTTGATGGACAGCAGGGACTACAGATGCTCCACAAACATTCCATTGATCTCATTATCTCAGATGTAATGATGCCGAATATGGATGGGTTTACCTTTCGGGAAAAGGTGATAGAAAACGAGCAATGGAAAAACATACCCTTTGTATTATTGACCGCTCGTATTGAAGAGCAGGACAAAATGAAAGGGCTACAATTAGGTATCAGCGATTATATCACCAAGCCCTTTTCTACTCCTGAGCTCATCGCCAGAATACATAATTTGCTCCGCAACCAAATAGAGCGCCAGCAAGCAAGTATACTTACAGAAGATCCTGAGCTCGATAAGCTTCCAGCTGACCAGCAGTTATTACAAAAAGTGGAGGCTATCATT
Source organism: Saprospiraceae bacterium (assembly GCA_042095835.1). GTDB lineage: Bacteria > Bacteroidota > Bacteroidia > Chitinophagales > Saprospiraceae > DATFKA01. Next base: position 69,805 of record JBELML010000013.1, on the reverse strand, counting down.
TTGGAGAATCTCGACGATGTAGCATTCAAAGTGACTGATCTTGCGCAGGCAGCGGGTTATAGCCAAAGGCAATTAAGTAGAATTTTGAAAAAGCAAATTGGCTTAAGTCCAGTGGAGATGATTTTGGAGATACGCCTGCAAAAAGCACATCAGCTGATTATCGAGCAGCGTTACTTGTCCGTTTCTGAAGTTCGCTATGAAGTTGGAATAGATAGTGCCTCTTACTTTTCCAAAAAATTTGTGGAACGCTTTGGCATTTCGCCCAGTCAACTGCTAAAAAATTAGATTTCTACTTCCAACAAGTTTTCAAACAAAAAACAACAGGAATCGGCGCTAAAAATGGAATTTTGATTTTAAGCGCCGATTTTTCTTTCCTCGACCTAGGAGTCATAAAACCGCTAAAAACCCAAGCAGCGGAATTTTAATTTTTCCAAGTATTCTTTCAAAAACTTTTCCACAATGCTCCCAGAAAAAATGCCTATTATTGCGGCACCAAATTGAGCAATAAGCGGAAATACTCTTTGTAAAATCGAGTATTTTTTGAGTTGATTTTTTTCAAATCTGATCTTAATTTTCTCAAAAAACATCCCTAAACCAGCACACCCAAATTATAAAGACACCAACTCTCGTACATTTTTTCATCTTATTTTTTACTTAAAAGTAAATCGTTTAAGGATGAAAAAATAGACACAAGAGAGTTATTTTATTTTACACTCCGCCTGGAAATTCTTTAGACGGAAGTCGTAAACACAAAAACTAGAAATCCTATGAAGGTTTTGAAATTTGGTGGTTCCTCGGTAGCTAAGCCAGAACGCATCCAGCAAATCGGTAAAATCCTAAAACAGTATTATTCGAAAGGGGAGCGCTTCACAGTCGTCTTCTCAGCCTTTGGTGGTGTGACCGATGCACTCATTGATATGAGTACAAAGGCAGCAGCCGGCGATGTCTCTTATCAAAGTACATTCGACGTATTCGAGCAGCGCCACTTGGACGCCATCCATGAGCTACTTGATGAGCCTATTCTCAGTCAGGTACTTCCTGAAATGGAAAACAACTTGGAAGTCCTTAAGAATTTACTCTATGGTATTTTTCTGGTGCGAGAAGCTTCTGACCGAACGATGGATTATGTACTTAGCTTCGGGGAACGCAGTTCGGCTTTTATTATCACCCACTACTTTCAGCAGATTGGTATCAAGACCAGCTACCTGGATGCAAGGAATGTAGTCAAAACGGATAGTAATTTTGGCTCTGCTAAGGTCGACTTTGAAGTAACTTATCAAAAAATCAAAGAACACTACATACAAAACCCTGAAATACAGATAGTTACAGGATTTATTGCCTCTTCAAAAGGTGGTTTAACCACTACCTTAGGACGTGGAGGCTCAGATTATACAGCCGCTCTATTAGCAGCTGGTCTAGATGCCGAAGTGATAGAGATTTGGACTGACGTAGATGGCGTATTGACCTGTGATCCTAGAAGAGTAGCCAAGGCCTTCACCATACCAAGAATGACCTATGCAGAGGCCATGGAGATGTCTCATTTCGGGGCGAAGGTCATCTACCCTCCTACCCTACAGCCTGCCTTAGCAAAACGGATTCCTTTATACATCAAAAACACATTTAATCCAGATTTTGTCGGTACCCTCATTTCTGATCAAAAAGAATCCAATGGCAAAGCAGTCAAAGGGATTTCTTCGATTCATGAAATATCCTTACTCACCTTACAAGGGAGTGGACTGTTCGGAGTGCCAGGAATCGCAGCAAGACTATTCAGCGCATTGGCCAATGCCGATATCAATATCATCTTGATCACTCAAGGCTCTTCTGAGCACTCGATCAGTTTTGCAATACAACCGATCAAGGCTGACTTAGCAAAGGAAGTCATAGAAAAGGAGTTTGAGTACGAGATGCAGCTACACATGGTCGAACCGATTAAGGTAGAAAACAACCTTTCTGTAGTGGCAGCAATTGGAGAGCGGATGCGCTACCAACCTGGTGTAGCAGGACGCTTATTTCAGGCACTTGGTAAAAATGGTATCAATATTATCGCCATTGCACAAGGCTCATCTGAATTGAATATTTCAGTAGTCATTAATAAAGGCGACGAAACCAAGGCACTGAATGCCCTACACGAGGCTTTCTTTCTTTCTGACACAACAGCGCTGCATTTATTTATGATCGGCGTAGGATTGATCGGAGGTACCTTATTAGAGCAAATCAAGAAGCAAAACGAATTCCTTAAGCAAGAGCACGCCCTGGAGATAAAGGTCATTGCCATAGCCAATAGTAAGAAGATGTTTTTCGATGATGAAGGTGTGGACTTGGACAATTGGAAATCGCTACTCAGCGACTCTGAAGAAAAGATGAGTTTTCATGACTTCACAGATCGGATGAAGGAGATGAACTTTTCTAACGCCATCTTTGTAGACAATACCGCCAACGACGAGATAACCAACTTCTACGAATCGATTTTAGATTCCAGCATTTCCATTTCTACACCAAACAAGATTGCTACTTCGTCTGCTTATTTGAAATATCAGCGACTGAAGAATATCGCTCGTAAGCGAGGTGTCCAGTTTGCTTATGAGACCAATGTAGGAGCTGGTCTACCTGTAATCAGCACCCTAAATGATCTGATTACAAGTGGAGACAAGATCTTAAAGATTGAGGCGGTCTTATCCGGCTCTTTATCTTTCATCTTTAATACTTTTCAGCCAGGGATGAAATTCAGTGAGATCGTTACAGAAGCTAAAGAAAGAGGCTATACCGAACCCGACCCAAGAATAGATTTAAGCGGGATGGATGTACGCCGCAAACTGATTATTCTAGCTAGAGAAGCAGGTATTCCTTTAGAAGCAGATGGCGTTGAAATTGAAAATCCGCTTCCAGCATCGTGTCAAGCAGCTGATACTATTGAGGCTTTCTTTGAGGCTTTAGAGCAAGAGGACAATCACTTTGAAAAGTTGGTCCAAAAGGCACAAGCAGAAGGAAAGGTTTTGCGTATGTGTGCGACACTCGTCCCTGAGCGAGCGACTATAGGGCTACAAGCATTGGATACCAGTCATCCTTTCTATAGCCTATCGGGTAGTGACAATATGATTGTGTTTACGACCCAGAGATACCAAGAGCGCCCGCTCGTCGTACGTGGCCCAGGAGCTGGTGCAGAAGTTACGGCAGCAGGCGTCTTTGCAGAGATTATCAAAATTGGAAACTACTTAGTGTAAAATAAAAACGGATGAAGACAGGACTAAAAGTATTTGCGCCAGCTTCTGTAGCAAATGTGGCGGTAGGGTATGATATCTTAGGATTCGCATTAGAAAAGCCCGGAGACGAAATCATTGTAAAGCCTTCTTCAACTCCTGGTCTGAAGATTACCAAGATCACGGGAGCGAAAGGGAAACTACCCTATGACTTAGAAAAGAATACAGCTGGTTTTGCGGCATTGCAACTCCTCAAACATCTAGGCGAAGAGAAAATAGGCATTGATATGGAAATCCATAAAAAGATGCCTTTTGGTAGTGGTTTAGGTTCGAGTGCGGCGAGTGCCGTAGCAGGCGTAATGGCCGTCAATGAGTTTTTGCGCCGCCCTTTGACAAAAAGAGAAATCCTACCTTTTGCCGTATTGGGAGAGCAGATTGCCGATGGTGCTTACCACGCAGACAATGTAGCCCCTTCCCTACTCGGCGGCATCACACTCATCAGAAGCAATGAAGATTTAGACGTACATCGCTTGCATGTACCCAAGGGACTCTACGCTACAGTCATCTACCCTCAAGTAGAAGTACTGACAAAAGAAGCCAGAGACCTACTCTCTAACCAAGTGAGCTTGGACCAACATATACATCAAAGCGGCAACCTAGCTGGTTTTATTGTAGGTTTATACAATTCAGATTTCGATCTAATTGGGCGCTCGCTACAGGACTTGATTATCGAGCCTCAGCGCGCCCGTTTAATTCCGCACTTCTACGAAGTCAAAGAAGCGGTACTAAAAGCTGGAGCCCTAGGATGCAGTATCTCCGGAGCTGGCCCATCTATTTTTGCTTTAAGTAGAAATAGTCTCATAGCCGAGAACTTAGGACAAGCCATGCAAAGAATATTCAGTGACCAAAAGATAGAGCACCAACTGTTTATTTCACTAATTAATCAAGAAGGAGCGGTGAAGATGTAGAGAAATGAAAAGGTGCGAGCGTGCGGGAAGCGCTGCGACTACTCATTCCTTTTTATGCAAAAAACTCAAGAGACAAAGTATTACAATAATGATCCTATACAGCACAAAAAATAAAACACTCACCGCTGATTTGAAAAAGGCGGTTATGCAAGGCCTACCAGAAGACAATGGCCTCTATATGCCTTCTACAATCCCCCAACTAGATCCTGGCTTTATCGAACAGCTTGAACACAAAAGCTTCAAAGAAATTGCATTGGAGGTGTCTAAGACGCTATTGCAAGAGGCTATACCCTTGGAAGCACTGGAGCAAATCATTGATCGATCGATTACCTTTCCTGCACCAGTGATTGAGTTGGACCAAAACAAAAAAATACTAGAGTTATTTCATGGGCCCTCTTTAGCCTTTAAAGACTTTGGAGCGCGGTTTATGGCGCAGTTGATGAGCTACTTCAATCAACAGGAGCAGGAGGACTTATATATACTGGTCGCGACTTCAGGTGACACTGGCGGTGCGGTAGCTGCTGGCTTTTACCAGACTCCAGGAATCCAGGTTGTCATCCTCTACCCTTCTGGCAAAGTGAGTAAGCTACAAGAAAAGCAACTCACCACTCTAGGCCACAATATCACAGCCCTAGAGATTGATGGCACTTTTGACGATTGCCAAGCTATGGTCAAAAAAGCATTCCTTGACAAAGAAGTCAAGTCCAAGCTTCGATTAAGCTCTGCCAACTCTATTAATATCGCTAGACTTATCCCACAGTCTTTCTATTATTTTGAAGCCTACAAACAACTGCAACCAATAGATGCACCCGTGGTATTCTGTGTACCTAGTGGCAACTTTGGCAATCTTACCGCCGGACTACTAGCCAAACAAATGGGGCTACCTATCCATCATTTCATTGCTGCAACCAACAGAAACGACGTTGTACCTGACTATTTAAACACCGGAAACTACCAACCCAAACCATCTGTGCGTACGCTTTCTAATGCAATGGATGTAGGCAATCCAAGCAACTTTGCTCGCATGCAAGACCTCTATAAATCAGAAGATGGCTCCACGTGGAACCATATGGTGGAACACATTTCGGGTTATGCCTACACCGATGAGGCGACTAAAAAAGCCATGCTGGACATCAAAGAAAAATACAACTATACTATAGACCCGCACGGTGCCGTAGGTTATCTCGCTCTAGAAGAGTACCAAAAAACAAATCAAGTCACTATAGGAGTTATCCTTGAGACTGCCCACCCTTCCAAATTCAAACCTGACGTAGAAGCCATTCTTGGCGAAGCGATTAAGGTACCTGAAAGACTAGCAATACTTGCCGACAAAGAAAAGGTAGCCATACCTATGAGTAAACAATATCAAGACTTCAAATCCTGGCTACTAACCTTAATTTAACACCTATTTCTCTAAGCTCTGTTTAACGATTTATGAGTTTTACTGTTACCTACACAAACCTGTGGTAACACCAACTAAAGACAGGTATTTTATTACTATCTCACTCCTCAACCAATGAACGAAGTCAACTATAAAAACTCAAAACTCATCGTAGAAAGTGGTAGCCTACAACCAGGTACCGTCTCCTGGCAGAGTCCCTCAAATATTGCTATTGTCAAGTATTGGGGAAAACATGGCGTACAACTACCCAGGAATCCATCCTTTAGCTTCACCTTGAGTGAAGCCCATTCTAGGACGAGTATTAGATACGAAGCGAAGAAAACACTCAGCCATGAAGTGAGCTTGCAGTTCTTATTTCACGGTCAAGCTCAAGCGAGCTTTGAAGAGAAAATCAAAAAATACTTTTCAAGCCTACTCCCCTACTTCCCATTCATTCGGCAGCTACATTTCACCATTAGCTCTGAAAACTCTTTTCCGCATTCTGCGGGCATTGCTTCATCTGCTTCCGGGATGAGCGCCTTAGCCCTCTGCCTCTGCTCTATTGAAGAAAAAATGTTTGGCACCGTCAAAGAGCGCCCAGACTTTGAAAAGAAAGCTTCTTACATGGCTCGTTTGGGTTCTGGTTCAGCTTGTCGATCCATCTTTTCTCAAGGAGCAATTTGGGGACAACATATGGACGTTGAAGAAGGATCCGACCTCTACGCTATCCCTTTCAATACCGCACTACATGAGCTTTTTCAAGACGTACAGGATACTATCCTTTTGATTAGCCGCAGCGAAAAATCAGTATCGAGTCGAGCGGGTCATCAACTAATGGAGAATAATATCTACGCAGACAATAGATACAAGCAGGCTAATCAAAGACTACAACAGCTGCTCCCAGCACTACGCACAGGCGATTGGGATACCTTTGGCGCTATTACCGAATCAGAAGCTATGACGCTTCACGCCCTGATGATGACCTCCATGCCTCCCTATATTCTAATGGAGCCGAATACACTTGAAGCTATTAATCGCATCAGGAGCTTTAGAGACCATCACAAGCTTCCTGTTTACTTCACGCTAGATGCAGGGCCTAATATTCATTTATTATATCCCAAAAACATAAAGCCGCAAATAGATCGTTTTATTAATGATAGCCTAAAGGGACTCTGCTCCGATGGTCAGTTCATTCATGACCATGCCGGTATAGGCCCCGTAGAATTTTAACATTAAAGAGGAAGATACTTATGAGAACACTGATTATATGTTTAATAGCATTCATTCCATTAACAGCCTGTACTCAAGATATCCCAGCAGATAAACCCACGACGCTCAATCCTGCCTTTGACAAAAAAATTGAAAGCTTACTCAGCTTTGATGTGCCTTTAATTAGTGTAGAGCATCTTGCACAAAAGAAAAAAGGCTATATCTTATTGGATGCCAGGGAGTTAGAAGAATATCAGACTAGTCATATACCCGGAGCTCAATACATTGGCTACCATAAATTTGATGCAGACATTCTATCAAAAGTCCCTAAGGATCAAGAAGTTATACTTTATTGTTCTATCGGATACAGGAGCGAAAAGATTGGACAAAAGCTACAGAAAATGGGCTTCACCAATGTATACAACCTCTATGGTAGTATTTTCGAGTGGGTCAATCAAGGCCAGCAAGTAGTAGATCAAAATGAAGAACCTACCCAAATAGTCCACGGCTATAACAAGAATTGGAGCAAATGGATAGATGCTTCAAAAGCCCAAAAAACCTGGTAGCCTCTCCGAAAAAGGTCATTTCTATAACATAATTTAGCCGCATCTACAAAGATTTTTATTCCATAACTCATTTGTAACTAAACAATTGTAACTTTGTGGCTTAGGTTAAATTACGTTCAATATCTTAAATCAATTAGCGATGGATTTATTTCAGAAAATATTGGAAAACAAAAGCCCGCTAGGACAGTATGCAGAAGATGCGCACGGCTATTACACTTTCCCTAAACTAGAAGGTGAACTGGGCGGCCGTATGAAATTCAAAGGAAAGGAATGTATCGTCTGGAGTGTGAACAACTACCTAGGTCTAGGTAATCACCCAGAGGTTCGTAAAGTGGATGCTGAAGCTGCCAAAGAATGGGGCTTGGCTTATCCAATGGGCTCCCGAATGATGTCTGGAGAATCGAAGTACCACGAGCAACTTGAGGAGGAGCTAGCAGACTTCGTGCAGAAAGAAGAGGGTATGCTACTCAACTTTGGCTACCAGGGTATCATGTCCGTTATTGATGCTTTAGTAGATAGACGCGATGTAATTGTTTATGACAAAGACAACCATGCCTGTATCTATGATGGTATTCGCATGCATCTCGGAAAACGCTTACCTTTTGAGCACAATGACTATGAAAGCTTCAAAAAGCAAATGGCGCGTGCTGCTATTGCTGCTGAGCAATCTGGTGGTGGTATCTTGGTGATCACAGAAGGTGTATTCGGTATGCGTGGAGAGCAGGGTATCTTGAAAGAAATCGTCTCTTCTAAGAAAGATTACAACTTCCGTCTTCTTGTAGATGATGCTCATGGCTTTGGCACACTGGGTGAAACAGGTGCTGGTGCTGGTGAGGAACAAGGTGTGCAAGATGAAATAGATTTATACTTCAGTACTTTCGCAAAATCTATGGCGAGCATTGGAGCCTTCGTAGCAGGTGATAAAGATATCATCACTCACCTACGCTATACGACTCGCTCGCAAATCTTTGCAAAGTCTTTACCTATGCCTTTCGTCATCGGTAACTTGAAGCGCCTAGAACTACTTCGTAGCAATCCTGAGCATAAAGCTAGATTGTGGCGTAATGTGAACTTGTTACAATCTGGCCTACGCGAAGCAGGCTTCAATCTAGGGAATACTTCTAGTTGTGTTACACCTGTTTATTTGAATGGTAGCGTAGCAGAGGCAGCAAACTTGACGCACGATATGCGTATGAAGTTTAACATCTTCTGCTCTGCGGTTATTTATCCGGTAATTCCAAAAGGAATGATTCTACTTCGTTTAATCCCATCTGCGGCACATACCGAAGAGGATGTAAATGAAACAATCGTCGCATTCCGCGCTATTCGCGATAAATTAGCCGCTGGTGATTACGAACAAAAAATGATCAGTGTAGCTGAAATTGAAGCCGGAGTAAAGTAAAAAAGTAAATCAAATAAAATACGAAAGAGGATGTCCAACGGCATCCTCTTTTTTATTGTCTATAATTATAAATTTATTCCTGTAAAATTATTTTTTAGACTATACTAAAAATAACTTCATAATAAATCAAAATAAGAGCTGGCTTCAAAAGTATATTTTCCACAATTCAAAAAAAATAACTCTTTTTTTATCTACATAAAACAGCTACCTATTTCCACTTTAAAGCTCTTCTATACAATAGTATAACTATCAAAAAAGACAATCCACCCAGCACCCATAAATACTCATATCCCAACAAAATGTTGAATAATTTGGCTATTGCTTTTACAATGTTGTTTAATCCAATAAAACAACTTACCCCTACGATCACTAAAGTGAGCAAATTTGAGATAGTTTTATTCGCATACTTCACTCCTAGCAATCGATAATCATTCGCTACGATAAAAAGAAAAATAGCAACGATGGGTAGTAATGCTCCATTAATCGCTTGAGCCAGGATGATGGCAGGAATAGGTTTCACATCTAACAAACCAAAAACTAAACCGACGATTAAAACGGCTCCCCAGGTATACCGAAAAAACCGCCCCTTGTTTTTCCATTGATCCGAATCCTCTCCTATCAAACTTTGTCCGGTGACTGCTGCTGCTAACGGACTGGTAATCGAAGAACTCATTCCTGCTGCAAATAAGCCTAATCCAAAAAACACATTGGCCCATGGACCAAGCTGTACTGATAAGGTATCTGCCAAAGCAGCAAAAGAAAATGTACCTTCTACCTGTGTACCTACCAACATAATGGCAATAGAAATAATACCCCCAACGATAATTGCCGTGATCAACCCCAAACGCATTTCTTGTATACTTTGTCCCTTACTGATGCCGGATGCCAGAAACAAATTATAGGGAACAATAGTAGTACCGATCAAACCTATGATATACAAACTACTCCCTTCATAAACTACCGATGAAAAGGTAGCAGCTACCATATCTGAGAAATCATAAGGACTGTAGGTAGCCACATATATAAACAATAAACCCATTAAAGCCACTACTACACCTAGCAGACGTGCTATAATTTTGTAATTACCAATCCATAAAAGTCCAAAACAGATAGCTCCCAAAATCAAGGTTCCTATTCTCCGATCTACTGCATCAAACAAGATGAGCCCAGAGATAGCTCCCAACATATTACCCGCTTGATAGGCTGCACAACCAAAAGCAACAGATAGAAATAGAATCCATTGCCAGCGCTTTCCTTGCTTAAACTTTAAAGCAATGATTTCACCTAAATTCTTACCAGATGCTATGGTGATTCTAGCTGCCGCCTCCTGTAAAACAATGGTCGCAATAATGGAAAAAATCAAAGCCCATAATAGACTAATCTGAAAAGCAGCTCCAGAACTTGCTGCCATAGTGACCGTACCTGGTCCAATAAAGGCCGCTGAGATAATTGACCAAAATAGAATACTACCTAAGCCTCTGGAAAAGGAGATTTGTTTTGACATATATATAAGGTTGCAATGATGTAATTACTGACGAAGAATTCCACAAATTCTGATCGACGGGTCTAATTTAATCATTACCGCACTACCCATTGTATCATTAACCGAAAAGATCACCTTGTTCCATTACTTGATCATGTAGATGGGCACCATTATTTCTTACCGAATTGACTTGTGTGGATACCGGATACATCTTGAGTAGACCATCTTCAGGGATACGCAATAGAGATTGTATGCCTTCTTCTGATTTATCCTCCAACCAAGCTTGCTGTAAATCTGTCTCTTGTAAAAGAATCGGCATGCGATTATGAATAGATTCCATCTCTTGATTGGGTGGGCAGGTCAAAATAGAAAAAGAGCGGATTAATTTGCCTTCCTTTTTCCAAGTTTCCCAGATACCGGCCATAATCAGTAAATCATTGTTGGACGGTAAAATCCGATAAGGTATTTTTTTTCCATCGATCTTTTTCCATTCGTAAAAACTGTCTGCCACTACGAGGCAATGTCGTTTACGTATCGCATTCCGAAAAGCAGGTTTGGTTAAGATGGTTTCACTTCGAGCATTAATCATGCGGCTGCCTATTTTGAGATCTTTGGCCCAAAACGGAACAAGTCCCCAACGCATTTGCTGAAGCGTTCGTGGATTATCATCTGCAACTACATAAGCATTTTGAGTAGGAGCGATATTAAAATTAATCTCTAAAGTTTGCCCTACATCTAGACCCTTGAGTTGGTCTTTCAATTTTTTCTCATCAGTTGAAAAAGAATAGCGTCCACACATTCAAATACATTTTGTGTAAAATTAAAACAATTATTACATTTTTGTATCAAAAGTATCAATTTTATTCCGCCTGAGAATTAAATAGAAAGCACCTAGGTAAAGGATAAAATAAAATACGCGATTCTCAGGGCGAATAAAAAACTTTAAAACAATCCCTCTAAACAAATTTAATCTATTTTTATTTCAATATTAAATACCAATACAGAATAAAAAACCAACAAAACATCTTAAATCAAAATTAAAACCTTTTGTATGTATGTTGATATCAGGTGGTTTTTCAACACCAACCAACCTTAATTCACAGTCTTATTAAGAACTTTTCGATGTAAAAAGACCAAATTGTTCGGCCCTTGTCTTTTTCGTTATCCACATTTCGAATTTATCCCCTTTGTAAAACAAGTGTAATCAGTTACTTATCTTTTTGTGTTTTCCACACCATTTTGGGGAATAGCTGTTTATAGAGTAGTGAGTTTTACACGCTTACTAAGATGAGTTCAGAAAAAAATACTTTTCCCCATGATTCAGTTTTTTATGAACAGCATTCAAGATAGGTTTATACACAGTTGAGCAACTTATCAAGGCCGCAAAATGAGAAAGTTTTCCAGTGGAAAGAAATATAAGGCACTGTGCATAAAAGAGCAGAACTTAGAATAGCTAGGGCTTTAGTATGTGAATTCAATGTGAATAAAGTAGAAAATGGAGTTTACAAAAACTTAACCTAATATTTATCCCAAATTTTCTCCACATATTAACACAGCTGATGATGGAGACGAATTTTTTAAAATTTTATTTATTTATAATTATTATCAATAGAAGAATCGGCAAGCTCGAAATTAGCGGAGAGAAACAAAACAATATATTTTTGTTTCGAATGAAATAGATGAATATGGAGACAACAGCAGTAGATAAAAAAATGATGGAAGAGTCTAGGCGAATATCTTATCCAAAGGTGATCAAGGTATGGTTGGCTATTGGCGTATTTATGGTTTTTATGCAAGTGGTGATTGGAGGTATTACTCGTTTGACAGGTTCGGGGCTCTCGATTACCAAGTGGGAAATTGTGACAGGAACACTTCCTCCGCTTAATGCAGCGGCTTGGGAGGAGGCTTTTGATGAATACAAGGCGACACCTCAATATGAGCAAATCAATGAAGGGATGTCGATGGGCGAGTTTAAGTTTATCTATTTTTGGGAGTACTTCCATCGTCTCTGGGCACGCACAATGGGCTTTGTATTCGCTATACCCTTCTTTTACTTCCTCTCCAAGGGTTGGATAGATAAAATGCTTAAAAGGCGCTTACTGATCGTTGTAGCCCTGGCAGCAGTGGTGGCTTCCTTTGGTTGGATCATGGTGGCTAGTGGTCTAATCGAGCGGCCTTGGGTAAATGCTTATAAACTGACTATGCATTTATCTTTGGCGCTAGTCCTTTTTAGCTACCTTTTGTGGACTACCTTTAAGGTTTTTCAACCTTATTCACAAGTTATCAACAGTAAATTTTTAAAAAAAGGTGCCTTCATTTTGATTAGCGTGCTAGCGCTCCAAATCGTATTAGGTGGGATTATGTCTGGTATGAAGGCAGCACTCTTTTACCCAACGTGGCCCGATTTGAATGGGGAATACCTTCCGGAGGTATTATTAGAATCTGCCAACTGGAATGTGGAAAATTTTGTGAATTATGATAAAACATCTTTTATGAGCGCCCTCGTTCAAATACTCCATAGAACTACTGCTTATCTCCTGGTAATCATAGGACTTATATATTTTGGTAGAGGTATAAAAATGGAACTTCCTAAGATGTTTAAAATAAGTCTATTCTTGATGTTAGGAATGTTGATAATTCAGGTGGCTTTGGGAATCTTTACCGTGATCAATAGCAAAGCTAGTATTCCGGTAGACTTAGGGGTTTATCACCAAGCTGGCGCTTTACTTTTATTAGGAGTTGTTTTATTCTTAAATTTTCAGTTAGTCAATCGACCTGAAACTAGCCGATGTGGATAAGTTTGTGGATAAGTCGTTGTTGTTTTTGATTTTTTTTTAGTTTTCCACAACTGTTAATATTGTGTAAAACTAAGATTAAGCCTAAGTTTACAAAGGATTTAGAGGTAGTATAGATTATATAGGGAGAAAAGATTTGGCAGTAAAGTCAATTGTTAATAAGTTTTACTTGGACGAAAAAAAACACTATGCATGATAACATACATAGTGCCTGGATATGGGATGTATAAAGTTTACAGTTGGGTGATTTTGATATGGGTATTGCCCACAACTTGCTGTAAGGTCCCCTGGGGACTTAGACTTGGAAACTGGTATTCTACTTGTGCAAAACTGAAAATGGAGAATAGCAGGAAAGCCGGGGATAGGAGATTTTTAATCAACATAGTCTTTAGATAAAGGAGAGGATCAATTCCTGTCTATCGGTCAGACAGACAGGAATAATCAGGAGAGGTCTACTTCTTGTTGCTCGCTAGCGCCAATTTAGTGGATGCTTTCTTTTCTGTTTTAGCAACACTTTTTGAACTTGCTTTACAAGCTGGCTTAGCTTGGCAAGTTGGCTTAGGCTGACAGCTAGAGCTCATTTTGCTAGAGAAGTCTGGAAATAAGGCAACAACAGCAGTCGCTTCAGCGGTAGCAGTAGATGCTTTTACTGCTTTGGCGCTTGTACCTTTACATTGACTAGCATCTTTACAATTCTTTTTGCACCATTCCATTTGTTCAGGTGTACAAGCTTTAGGATCACAGTCGGCAGGTTTGCATTGAGCTTCCTTAGCATCTTTAGCTTGAGTGCTGGCCGTTGTTTGGGCGCTTAATTGTGTAGTCAATAAAAAAGCACAGCATAGTGCCAATAATTTCACAATTGATTTCATGTTTTTGATTTTAAAAATTAGAAAAATGTTCACAACAAATGTAGTTGATCAGAGGCAAGACTTTTGTTGCACCATAGTTAGTCACTTGTTAGCCACCTGTTAAAGTACAAAACAGACGTTTAAAAAATAACTATTTTTGACTGGTACTCAATACTATAGTATGTGGACAAATAAAATTTGGTGGATTAGCGGGCTTTGTGCGCTGGCTTTATTGGGCTTGGTGGCTTTTCAGTTGCATTGGTTGAATTATTCCAAGTCTTTAGTGGCTAAGCAGTTTGATCAGAAAGTGACGATGGCTTTGTGTTCTGTAGCCGAGCAAACGGCCAATGAAGTGATCGATGCGGAGGAGAGTTTCGAATTTTTATGCCAAAAAGAAGGTGCTAACTGCGGCGAAGGATTAGTCGAGACCACAATGGAAAAAGAGGCCTTAGCTGCGATCCTTGAAAGGACTTTTGCTAAATATGATATTGATTTGGAGCATCGCTTTCAGTTGGTCACTGCTGAGCCCCAATTGGGTAGCCTTTTTCCAGTATCTACCGCCAAATCAGCAGGTTCAGATTATAGTTGTAGTATTGGTTCGGATGAAAGTCAAATCATGAAGGTGGATTTTCTAGGTAGAGACGATTATATCCGCCAAGAAATAGGTTGGATGACAATGGCTACTATATTGCTACTTTCCTTAGTGGTCATTTTATTTGCTATCACACTTTATCATTTATTCAAACAAAAGGCGCTCAATCAATGGAATATTGACTTCTTCAATAATATGGCGCATGAGTTTAGGACACCTCTTACCAATACCCAGCTGGCTTTAAATCTTTTAGATAAAAAAGAGCAGCTTTCAAAAGAGAATAATTATTACCAAATTATTCATGCTGAAAACAGGCGGCTATTAGAACAGGTAGAAAGGGTGCTACATATCTCTAGTTTTGAAAGAGGTGATTTTGTCTTGAAAACAGAAAAAATCGATGTCAATCAACTCCTGGGAAAGGTGGTCGAAGAAATGCAATTGTTAGCCACCCACAAAGGAGGGCGTATCCATTGGCAGCCGGCCATTCCTCCTATCGAAATAATTGGTGATTCCTTGCATATCAGTAATGCTTTAAGGAATGTCATCGATAATGCTATTAAATATAGTGATGGCCGGCCTGAGATTGATGTCCAAATTGAAGTAGAGGGGAAAAATGCACGCCTTAGTATCCGAGATAATGGAATCGGTATAGAAAATAATGAGCAGAAGACCATCTTTCAGCGATTCTACAGGATCACTAAGGGGAATCAGCATAACACTAAAGGGTTTGGTCTAGGCTTGGCTTATGTGAAAAATGTAGTTGAAAAACATGCCGGCTTCTTGAGTGTAGATAGTATGCCACAGCAAGGGAGTACCTTTAATCTCTTTTTCCCATTGACAAATGTTGAAGTATGAGTAGTGCAATTTTATTGATCGAAGATGATATGAATCTGGGTTTTCTACTCTCTGAGTTTTTGGAAGAAGAGGGATTTCAGGTAAAGTTATGTAGGGATGGAGAAAGCGGCCTACAAGCTTTCCGGAGAAGAAACTTCGATCTCTGTATTCTAGATATTATGATGCCCAATATGGATGGTTTTCAACTAGCCAAGCGTATTCGACAGGAAGATGATCAAGTACCTTTTTTATTTCTGAGTGCCAAAACACGCAAAGAAGATAAAGTACTTGGCTTCAAGCTAGGAGCAGAAGACTATATCACTAAACCCTTTGATGAAGAGGAGTTGCTCTGTAGGATACAGGTGATCATGCGTAGACAAGAGCAGCGCGATCGCCCCCAATTCAAAACGCAATTTCAGTTGGGGTCCTTCTTTTTTGACTATAGTATGCAAGAACTCCAACGTGGCGAAGAAAAATACCGTCTTACCGAAAAAGAAAATGAAGTACTTCGCCAGTTATGCCTACACCAAAACCAAATCTTGAGAAGAGATGAGGCCGTAGAAAAAATCTATGGAAAAAAGGACTACTTTTTAGGACGGAGTTTTGACGTGTTTATCTCTAAACTGAGAAAAATGCTAAAATCGGATCCTAGTATTAGTATTGAAAATGTCTTTAAGGTAGGTTTTATCCTAAAAGTAGAGGACAGTTATTCACCAATGCCAAACAAATAAGGTCATATATTAGATATTTGTTAAGTTTTGGAACTCTACTCTACGCAGATTGGGAATAGTAGCGGGAAGCTTAGTATATTTATTTCTCTTTTGAGAATCTATTTATTAATCCCAATTCTGATCCCATACTTATGCGATTAACCGTATGTTTTTTGCTACTGCTCCTCAGCAGTATGACCACCTTCGCTCAACAAAAGCCAATTGTCAATTTTCAAGTCGAGAACCAGATCGGCCAGCCCGGTGATACCATCTGTGTACCCATTACAGCGTCCAATTTTAGAGATGTTCAAGGTATAGGTTTTGGCATTCGCTGGGACACCAGCGCACTCACTTATGAAAGTCTTGATCTCAACCAATCTTTGTCCAACCTTAGCGAATCTGACTTTGGTAGAACCAATGTAGAAAATGGAGACCTTAAGGTCTCCTGGATAACCGGTACTTTTCCTGATGGCCTAAGCTTAGAGGATGGGGCTATTTTATTTGAGCTTTGCCTGGTTATCAAGGCTACTGCCAGCGGCGGTTATTATTATGTTGGCTTCGATGCAGATTTTATTGCTCCTGAAGTGATTGTTGACGACAGGGTGTTTGCGGAGCCTCTAGGAATTGCCAACTTCACTCCCGGAGGTATCATTGTCGAAGATGACAATAATGCTTTATCAATTGATCCGCTTATTAATTTTGATCTTGCCTGCGGAAGCTTTGAGGCTGTCATCAATCCTAATGTTAGTGGAGGAGTAGCACCTTATGACTATGCTTGGCGAGGAGAAGGCGTGTTTTTTACGAATACTGCTTCGCTCACTAATTTCCCTAACGAGGGGCTATATACCTTAGAAGTTACAGATCAAGAAGGTAATACGATTACAGGTACTTTTTGGGTAGACTTTATGGGGAACGAAGATGGCCTACCTTTTCCAGCCTTTCAGATACTACGAACACCACCCAGCTGTGACGCTGCAAATGGTAGTATTACTTTGATTCCGTCTGATGGGAATATTGATGACTTTCTGTACACTTGGGTCGGTGATGGCTCCAATGTTGCTGATAGTTTAGCTGCGGGAGATTATAGTGTGACGATCAACTCTACGAGTAATGATTGTTTTGATGCATTTACGGTACAATTAAGACCAAGTGATCCAATTGAGGAGTTCACCGTTTTGGATACCATCCTTTGTATCGGTGATGCCATTATTCTTGGTCAATCCAATGAAAATAAACCAGAAACGGCTTCTTTTTTATGGAGTGACGGGAGTACAAGTTCTACGATCACGGCTTCCGAGCCAGGTACTTATACGCTTACTGTGACCGAGGATTTTTGCTCTGAAATAACAACTTTCCAAATTGTACGCGCTAACGAGGGATTATTATCGTCTGACTTTCAATTGATCCAAGCAGATTTATCTTGCGGGCTGGATTCTGTAGAAATTGGGGTTGTCTATCAAGGAGATATTGCTGGATTGACATATAGTTGGATCGAAGGTCCAAGCGACTCAGTACGTATCGTTAATGCTCCAGGTACTTATTTTTTATCTATCATAGATGAGCAAGGCTGTACGATTGAATGGAGTTTTGAGATTCTTCAAGAAGAAGGTGACTTTTCGATTAATAAAGTGATCGAGTTTCAGGGCTGTGACCAAGGAAATACCTTGCTCAGTATTGAAACAACAGATGATAAGGTTTACGCATTTGATTGGAATACGGCAGAAACCACCTCAGCTATCTCCATTATGCAAGGCGGAACCTATGCTGTGACGGTTACCGAAACGGAGTCGGGATGTACACAAGTTGTCATTTTTGACCAAGAGGAAATTGGAGACCCCACATCGGGAACGGTATCTGTAAATGTAGACTGTATCATTGAAGGAAACTGTTATTTAGGTACCCGCTATGATATAGAGGTGAGTGGATATACCGCACCGATTAGCTATACTTGGAGTGATGGAACGACTATGATGGGTGGATCAGAAATATCTACAGAGATTTTTTCTAGACAAACCTTGGATTTATATATCTCAGATGCTGCTGGTTGTACAGACACCATAAGAAATTTGTTTACCGATTGCGCTTTACAGGGAGAAGCACCAGAATTAAATGTAAGACAGTATGTTGTTTGTGAAGAAAATGAGGAAACGGGTGAGTTGGATGCTACCCTTTATAATGAGGTATTAGGCAACCTGTCTACACCGCCCTATATTTTCAATTGGGGTAATGGTTTTTCAGACACCAGTTACTATCGTAGTAGCCAACCTTTGGCTAATCTTCCAAATCTATTTATTGGAGTCATTGATGCACTAGGGAATCGGTTTTCTCGTCAACTTTCCGAGCCCGTTGATGCTTATGGATGTGGAGGCGAAGAAACGCCTGTTTTTGGTTCTGAGCACTTGATTATTGAGCCAGGAGCAAGCTTCGAGTATCCTATTTATATCGGAAACCATCAAGGTTTGGAGCGTATCGTTTATACGATCGATTGGGATCCATGTTTACTGGAGGCGGACTCTATTCAGTTTTTCTTATCCAGTGGAGATACTATGGTGGATCGCAATATTTTTGATGGTACCTACGAAGCTTTCTTTTTTCAAGAAGGAGGAAGCCCAAGTGGCGATTCAGCGATGGTGGCAAAGATCTTTTTCAAAGCCAGTTCGAGTTTCGAGGGCGTAAGTCCATTTCTATATTCTGTGAATGAGGTAGCTACCAATGGTGATGGATCTATTTCTTTAGTACGCCCAATGCATGGATCAATAACCGTAGCTAACGCAGCTACGCTAGTCGTACCAGGCGATGCAGATAACAACGGTCGAGTCAACCATTTTGACCTCTTAAATATTGGTTTGGCACATGGAGCCGATGGCCCCGATCGTAGGGCACAGAGGATAGATCAAGATGCTTTTGCTTACTCCTGGTTAAGGGCTACTCCAAAATCATCAATTGATTTAAAAAATATTGATTGTAATGGCGATGGCCAAATCGATAGCAGTGATATAGAAGCCATTAATCAAAACTTCAACCTAGATATTCTAGGCGGAAGATCGCTTGGCAGCCTAAGTGGAAATGTACCCTTGTATTTAGATGTGGATACTTTATTTACGGAGCAGGTCCAGTCTTTCCCTATTATTTTTGGAGAAGATAGTGCTCCAGCTACAGAGGTGTATGGCTTGGCTTTTAGTTTGAGATACGATAGCGATATCATTGATGGTTCTACGATTAATGTGAGTTTTGATAATAGTTGGTTCAATACCACAACAGCTCCAATCGCAGTAAGTCGAGTGGATATGGAGAACAACTTAATCCACGTTGCGATCTCAAAAATTGATGGGCAGAATATTTCAGGATTTGGAGAACTGGCCAGTGTTCAGTTTATGATCAATAATACTATTTTGAGTTTAGCTAATTTTCAAATCGAGCAAGTAAAAGTGATTGATGCCGACGAAAACGAACTCGCTGCCTTAACTCCAATGACCGGCGCTGTGGTACAAACGGTCACAAGTGTAAGGAATAATCCTGCCTTGGCTCAACAAATTGATTTGTATCCTAATCCGGTAGCCTCAAGATTATGGATCAAAGCGCAGTCGCTCGATATATCATCTTATCAGATTTTGGGTACCGATGGTAGCTTGATCCGCAGAATTCCTGCCAATCAATCTGTATTGGATGTATCTGATTTGGTACCAGGTATGTATTGGTTGCAGGTGATTACAGATCAAGGTGTAGCGACTAAAAAGTTTGTGAAGTAATCGTTAGGCTTGTCTTTCCTAGCGGGTAAGAGGCTCAAATAAAAATGCACTTCGGTCATGACCGAAGTGCATTTTTATTAAATTTCTGTATAAAAAAACGGTGAGCAAAAGATCGAACGTCCCCCCGAAAGTTGATCTTTGATTTGCTCACCCGCTGAAAAAAGCATTTTTGTAATCTTTGAACAAGTGGTTTAGTCTACTTGTACTTAATCAAATAGAATTTACGGAGAGGTATTGTTTTGGTTGCAAAAAAGTGGAGAAATTTAGAATATGGGTTTATTTTATCCCAATCACTGCTAACATTCTACCCGTTTGACCCTGCTCTTTGCGATGAGAAAAAAAGTATTGATTATGGCTTACGGTAGAATAGGGGCTGATTTCGATTTGCCCTGCGGGGATGCCGTGGAGGAGAAGCTGATCCTTATTGGCTTGTTTGAGGTCAACAAAATATTTATTGAGCTTAGCGTCCCACCTTTTATAATCCGTAGCGAAATGATCGGCCACATCGGCATCTACCTCAAATGTACATTCATCGATGCAGGCACCAATATAGGCGTAGCAGTCGCTCGCCATCGTACCAAAAGTGTGGATCATCTTTTGTAAGGTTTTATCTACAATATGATCTCTAGTCCCTTTCCAACCCGCATGGATAGCAGCAATAACTTTTTGGGTAGGATCATAAAGAAGTATTGGGGTACAGTCGGCAATGGTCACAGAAAGCAAAATGCCTTTTTGTTGGGTAATGAAGGCATCATAGCCAGTGACTTGTCCAGGCTTATCTACTATCTTGATCTGGTCTTGATGAACCTGAAAACCACCAGCAGTTGCGGCTTCTGTAAAACCTAAATCTGAGAAAAATAGCGCTCTATTCTGTTGAACACTTTGTAGCTGATCATTGGTATGTAGTCCCAGGTTTAGGCTGGTATATGGAGCAGCACTTACACCGCCTAGGCGCGTACTTTGCGCAGCAATCACTGTCGGAAAAGCCTGAAAAATACTAGGGAGAATATACCTTTTTTGATAAGCTGACAGATTCATTGTTGAGCTGAGTTATACGGAAGCTGTTTAAAGTTTCCTTGTTGGGCTATCAAAAACATCTTTTAAGGCTACTCTTCGTTAAAAAGCCTCATCTATGCGATGCATAGCTTGCGTTTTTTGCCTCGATTAGCCTCAAAATACTGTTTTCTCGCCTGCAACAGAAAACCTTAGACAACTTCACGGTATAAAAGATAAGTTTGGTAAAAGATTTTCACCAAACTATTCAAAAACTAGGAGGAATGCAGCTATTTTTAAGATGATCTTGTATTTTGCTTCTGATTTAACTTTTAGTTTATAATCACTAGTTAGATTGCACTCTTTAGTGTGCTACCTGAAAACCTTGTTTCAGTAACAGCCAAAAAACAACTTACCGATTTTGATGGAATCTTTTGCTCCAATACTTCGTTAAAAAGCCTCATCAATGCCCTGCATTGCCTACGTTTTTTGCCTTGTCTTGGTACAAAATTTTCTCGATCAAAATGCGGGACTTATTCTTTGTCCGTTACTCAAAAGGAAATTCCTATAATCAACTAACTTCCTAATGGAATTTTATTTAATTGTTGTTATTCTCTTGGTGATTCTTGCAGCTTCAGATTTAATTGTTGGTGTAGGAAATGATGCCGTAAACTTTCTCAACTCTGCCATCGGCTCTCGTGTAGCGAGTCGTAGAGTCATTATGATCATTGCCAGTATTGGTATCATCGTAGGGGCTACCTTCGCTAGTGGTCTAATGGAAGTAGCCAGGAAGGGGATCTTCAATCCGGAATATTTCGTCTTCGCCGAAGTCATGGTCATCTTTTTGGCGGTGATGCTCACTGATATTATCCTACTCGATCTGTTTAATACCTTCGGTTTACCTACTTCTACTACGGTTTCTATTGTGTTTGAATTGTTGGGAGCAGCGGTAGCGGTCGCCGCTATCAAAGTGATGGCGAATGGGGAGGGTTTAGCCGCCATTTCTACCTATATCAATTCGGATAGTGCGTTTAAAATTATTGCTGGTATCTTCCTTTCGGTGGGGGTCGCCTTTACCGTAGGTGCTATTATACAATACCTTACACGCCTCCTTTTTACCTTTAATTATGAGAAAAAGATGCGTAGTGTAGGGATTATCTGGTCAGGGATTGCGTTGGCAGCTATTTCATACTTCTTATTGATCAAAGGTCTAAAAGGAGCTTCGTTTGTAAGCGATTCCTTTAAAACATGGACACAGGATAATCGGCTGCTATTACTACTCCTTACTTTTGGGATTACAACGATCCTTTCCTTTGTGTTGGATAGAATGAAAGTCAATATTCTCAGGATAGTGGTATTGACTGGGACTTTTGCTTTAGCAATGGCCTTTGCCGGCAATGATTTGGTCAACTTTGTAGGTGTACCGCTCGCTGGTTTTCAGTCCTACAATGCCTGGGTAGCGGATGGAAGCGCAGCTACAGAATTTACAATGGAGGTGCTGACTGGTAAATTTAAAGCGCCAACCTATATATTATTAGCCGCTGGGCTGATTATGGCATTGACTTTATGGTTGTCTAGAAAGGCAAGATCAGTGACCGAAACAGAGGTGAATTTAGGTCGCCAATCAGAAGGTTTAGAGCGTTTTAAATCTAATGTTCTTGCTAGAGGCATCGTTCGGTTCATGACTTCTGTCTCCGCTGGTTCACAAGGTATGCTATCCGAAGGGATGAACACGCGGATTAGCCAGGCTTTCAGTCCACGCAATGTCAGAGAGATAGACCCTCCTGCTTTTGACCTCGTTCGTGCTTCGGTCAACCTCACCGTTGCTAGTATTTTGATTGCTATTGCGACCTCTTTGAAGTTGCCTTTATCTACCACTTATGTTTCTTTTATGGTTGCGATGGGTACTTCTTTGGCAGATCGTGCTTGGGGGCGTGATTCAGCAGTTTATCGGGTAGCAGGGGTATTGAATGTAATTGGCGGATGGTTTATGACGGCATTCATTGCCTTTAGTGCATCTGCATTATTTGCTTGGTTGATCTCTACTTTTGGTGGTGTTGCCATCGTTATTTTGGTCTTGTTTGCTATTTTCTTTATTACCAATACCTTCCTTCTTCATCGTCGTAGAGAAAAACAAAAAGTAGGCCTAGAGACGGCTCATCAAAAAATAGATCAAGTCACTGCCAAAAGTATTATTGATGATACTTCGCAAAGCGTAGCGGATAGCATAGATTCAATTAGAACAGCTTATTGGTCGAGTATTGAAGGTCTAGCTAGTGAAGACCGCAAGCAACTCAAGAAGGTAAAAACCGCAATGGATGACCTTAGCCGGTCTAATGAGGAGTTTAAATACACTTTCCACGGAAGCATACGGCGTATCTCTGAGGAGTACGCAGAAGGCAGTCGATCTTATCTACTCGCCTATGATTTGGAACAAGACATCATCCAATCTGCGGAATTGATTACAAAATCCATTGAGGGACACGTAGCGGATGTATTGATGCCACTCGAAAACAAACAGATTAGTCACTTAAAGCAAATTGCAGAAGAGGTGAATAGCTTCTTGGCTGCCTGCGCGGAGATGATTCGCAGCCGCAACTATACCAACTACCAGAATTTATTAAGTCAAAGGCAACCGATATTTAATAGTATTGATAACCTGCTAGCTACTCAAGCTACCGGGATCAAAGAAAAAGGGTACAGCGCTAGAAATAGTATACTCTTCTTCAGTATTCTTTTAGAAACCAAGGACCTTATTGCAGGTTCGGCTTCATTTGTTAAGCTCTATTATAGTGTGGATAATAACCTGACACCAGAAGATCCCTGGATCTTGGTGAATAGTATTGAAAGCTAATGAGAGCTATTGATTTTTTCGATCAAATAGAAGCGTCTAGAGCTGCGGACTTTTTAAAAGAAGAAATACAACTATGGCAGGCTATTCCTAAAATAGCTGCCTATATTCAAGCTATTATACCGCATTTACCAGCGGATTATCAGGAGATTGCTCCACAAGTTTGGGTAGGTCCAGGTACTTCTATCGAAAGGACCGCCCTAATCCAAGGGCCTTGTATTATTGGCGCTAATTGTCAAGTTCGCCACAATGCTTTTGTACGGCCTCAAGTACTATGTGGCGATGATGTAGTGATTGGTAATGCTACAGAGGTGAAGAATGCTATTTTATTTGATGGTGTACAAGTTCCTCATTTCAATTATGTAGGTGATTCCATCTTAGGATATAAAGCGCATCTAGGAGCAGGTGCGATTGTATCTAACTACAAATCTACAGGAGATGAAATATACGTACGGGTAGATGGCCAACGTATAGCGAGTGGGACCAATAAATTTGGTGCCTTGCTGGCAGATGGCGTAGAAGTTGGGTGTAATAGTGTCTTATTTCCAGGGACAATCGTAGGGCAAGATAGTATCATTTACCCGCTTTCGTCGGTAAGAGGAACCATCGCTCCCCGAACGATTCTCAAGAGCGATGGTCAAAAATATGATAGAACGTGATTAATTACAGTTCTCGCGGATGTACTCAATGTTAGCGATGTAGAATTCTACAGAAGCTGCGTTGTAATCTCTATTGGCCACCCAAGCAAAACCTCCTAATACACTAGAAAGGTCTCTTTTCTTTAGATTGATTTCAAAGCTTTGCCATTCGCTAGTGAGGTTTTTAAAGCCGGTCACGCCTTTAAAAGAATCTTTATATTCCTTGGTGCCATCGGCTACACCTCCGGCAATAAAATTGACAACAGCTGCATCTGGCGAACAAGCTTCAAAGCGCACTTTATTATAGCCTGAAAGGTCTTTCCCTGGATAATCTCCCCAGTTGTCAGACGGATATTGGTAGTATACTCCAGCAAAGCCTTGGTTGCCGTTTGGGTCAAAGTCGAATTTTTCGGCTTCCTTTCCTTGATAATTGACTTTCTCAAATTTGACTTTTGAGGCATCGCCAAAATAACCAGATGAGGTATACTCGGTAGCTACGTCAACGCTCTCTAAATTCGAGGTACTGATCTCCAGGCTTCTGGATTTAATGATTTTTCCATTCTGATCTTTGACATCAAGTGTAATCGAATACGATTTGGCATCGCAGTCGGTGATTAATGTCGGAGATAAGGTGCCATTATCAGGGTCGATACGACCAGCTGTACTAGACCAGAAGTAGTCTGTAAAGCAACCGCTAGGGTTTTCTATTTCTACGTTCAGTGGTAGTTCTATGGCTGGATAGAGCGAGAGCGATTGGTCATACTGAATAGCACTTAAGTCTATTACACAACCTCCTCCTCCGCAGCGAAATAATAAAAGTGTAACGGGCACTAAAAAAAGGATGAAATACAGTCGATTTTTCATAGTGAAGGATTTTTAAAATAGGAAGAATATAAAAGACTATTCATACTTCTTAAACCACTTTGATTGGTATAATTAGCAATAGAGAGTCTTTACGGTTTTGCATTTTTACTCCACCCACAATGGTCGATTAGTTGGGCAATTACTCCTGTCCATCCTGTCTGATGCGATGCCCCTAAGCCACGACCATTGTCTCCATGAAAGTACTCATAAAATAAAATTAAATCCTGAAAATCAGGATCATTTTGGTACAATTTTAAAGCACCATTTACTGGTCTGTGCCCTTTTTTATCTTTTTCAAATAGACTAATTAAAGCTCTGGAAATCGTAGTGGCGACCTCTCCTAAGTTCATTTTATTATTACTATCCGTTGGGCAATTCACTTGCAAAGACTTTCCATAGTAGCTGTCCATTATCCTTAAAGCATCGATAAGGATATAATTCACAGGCATCCATACAGGGCCTCGCCAGTTGGAGTTGCCACCATACATGTGTGTAGTAGATTCACCAGGTTCATAGGTAATACTGAACTCTTTTCCCTCGATACTAAAGACGTAGGGTTTTTCGTGCTTTTTGGATAAAGAACGAATACCGTGGGGAGAAAAGAACTCTTTCTCATCTAGTAAGGCATGGAGCATCTTGATCAAGCGTTCTCTAGGAAGTAAAGAGAGTAGCACATTATCATCTTCTTTAAACTCCTCCATGACGGCATATAACCCGTGCTTCATGCGGAAATTTTTGAACCATATCATCTTCTTTTTGAAGTTCGGTACCTTGTCCAAGCGCTCCTCCTCAATGAGTAAGGTGGCAAAGAAAGAAGTCAATCCAACCAGTGAGCGAATCTTGATCGGTATAAATTCATCGCTGGGTAAGGCCAAAATATCGTAGAAGAACCCTTCTTCCTCATCCCATGATCCTGTCCAGTCTTCACCAATCTTATTCAAGGATTCCGCGATATAAACGAAATGCTCCAAAAATTTAGTGGCTACATCCTCAAAAGTAGGGTCTACTTGCGCGATCTCCAGCGCCATATCCAACATATTGAGACAATAAAGGGCCATCCAGGAGGTACCGTCAGCCTGCTCTAAAAAGCCTCCTCCAGGAATATTGGAGCTACGATCAAAAGGACCAATATTATCAAGTCCCAGGAATCCGCCCTCAAAGACATTATTATTGTTTCGGTCTTTACTATTCACCCACCAGGTGAAATTGATCAATAGCTTTTGAAAAACACGCTTGAGAAAATCTACGTCTCCTTTTCCTTCTTTTTCTTTTTCCATTTTATAAACCTTCATACAAGCCCAAGCGTGTACAGGAGGGTTTACATCGCTAAAACTCCACTCATAGGCTGGTATCTGTCCGTTTGGAGCCATATATCTCTCACGAAGGAATAGGATCAACTGATGCTTGGCAAAATTGGCATCTAGCATGGCCAAGGGTACACAGTGAAATGCCAAATCCCAAGCAGCATACCAAGGGTATTCCCATTTGTCGGGCATGGAAATTATATCCTCATTGGAGAGGGTCTTCCACTTTTTGTTCCGGGTGCTTCCTTTCTGGCGAGCGGGTAGGTCTACTTCGTGTTCTCCTTTGAGCCAAGTGGTGACGTCGATATTATAATATTGTTTGGTCCACAGCATACCTGCAAATGCTTGACGCTGGATATTGACCAACTCGGGCTCGGCGGGATGGTTTTTGGGTTGAAACTGTTTGTAGAAGGAATTGGCTTCCTTAATCCGTGCAGAAAAAATATTTTCAAAGCCTTCTTTTAAAGGATTGGCTGTGAATTCTTCTGCACTGAGTCTGAGGCGTATTTCAACCTTGCCTCCACTAGGAATTTCGTATTGATAGAGCGGAGAACATTTGGTGCCATTGGTTTTTTTCCTGAAAATCTTGAAGTCATTCTGGACAACGGCATCGTTGATGGCATCTTTTACAAAAGGACTTTCGTTGGCATGACCATAGATAGCCTCTTTGTTGGTTTCATTTTCTGTAAAAAGCGTTTGCTCTGGATGCTCGTAATATAAATAGTAAGGCGATTCAAAATCTTCGGATTGTGCTTCTAATACAGCATAGTGCTGCTTATCCGCAATGAGCTTGATGTCAGGCTTTTCTCCTAAGCCAAAAGACCATAGGTTTCTAAACCAAAGCGTTGGCAAAACTGTAATCGGCGCCCATTCTTGCCCGCGATTATGAATAGAAATACGGACGAGGATATCGTCGGTATCTGCTTTGGCATACTCTGTATACACATCGAAGTAGGCGTTGTTCTTGAATACCCCCGTATCAACGAGTTCATATTCCAGATCTTTTTTGCTACGTTTTCCATTCTCTTCAATGAGCTTGTCGTAAGGGAACTTCGCCTGTGGATATTTATACAGGTGCTTCATGTAAGAATGCGTAGGTGTACAATCCAGATAATAGTACAACTCTTTGACATCCTCGCCGTGGTTCCCTTCGGGACCAGTGAGCCCAAATAAACGTTCCTTTATAATATCATCGTTACCATTCCATAAAGCCACTCCAAAACAAAGCCTGCACTTCTCATCAGACAGGCCCGCTAGTCCGTCCTCTCCCCAGCGATAAACCCGAGAACGTGCTTGTTCATGGGGAAAGTAGCCCCAGGCGTTACCGTCTTCACTATAGTCTTCGCGTACCGTTGACCATTGGCGTTCACTCAAGTAGGGGCCCCATTGCATCCAGTTTTTATTTTTACTGTAATGTTCCTTTAGTCTTGCTGATTCCGCATTTGTTTTTGCCATATAAAAACGATTAATTTACAATAGCGTGATAGAATATTACCCCAATGAAACTCTTTCAAGCCAAGGTAGTTTTCTAAATCGAAGGGCAATTTTAATAAAATAATAGGCGTCTTGCCATTAAATCTGTATGAACTTATGAGTTTCCGTACCTACTTTTTACTAAGCCTAAGCCTACTTTTTGCCTGCCAAGCACCAACTGACACTAAAAATATGGATAAAATAGAGCGTAATGATTACGAATTAATCATAGGTACGTACACCAAAAAAGAGGGGCACGTCGATGGGAAAGCACCTGGTATTACAGGCTTCTCCTTCCAAAACCAATATGATGTTGCCAATGCCAATATAATTAATGATCAAATCATCAACCCTTCCTACTTGGCGGTCGATCAAGCTGGTGAGTGGATTTATGCAGTATCAGAAACTGGACCTGATGTAGATTCGGTGGGCTATATTTATGCGCTAAAAGTTCAGGAAGATGGTACTTGGAAGATTCAAAAAAAGCATAGCACTTTCGGTTTTGCACCCTGCTATGTAGCTATCCATCCAGATAAAAAGCACCTTGCTGTCGCCAATTATGTGGGGGGCGCAGTGGCTCTATATCCTATTTCGGAAGAGGGGGACTTGGAAGCTGCCTCGAGTGTCATCCAATTTGAGGGCAAGAGTGATCATCCAAGGCAAGATAGTTCTCATCCTCATGCCACAGTATTCAGTAAAGATGGTAAGTACTGCTATGTACCAGATTTGGGGGCAAATAAAATCTGGGTACTTGGAGTTGATCAGCAAAACAATCAATTCATCAGATTAAATGAAGTAGAGGTAGAAGTCGATCCACAAACAGGGCCTCGCCATGCTGTTTTTCATCCGGATTTAGATTTCTTTTATGTAGCGAATGAATTGAGTAATACCGTTACGGCATACCGAAAAGACGCCAAGGGGCCCAACCTCGAAAAACTTCAGACCATTAGTACCTTGCCCGAAGACTATACGGGTGATAGTTACGTGGCTGATATCCAAATTACTAAAGATGGGAAGCATCTATATGTGAGTAATAGAGGGCACAATTCTTTGGCACACTTTGAGGTCAATCAGGAGAATGGGCAACTACGTGCGGGAGAGCATTATACAAGTGGTGGAGATTTTCCACGCAATTTTGTAATTCATCCTACGATTCAAAAATTATACGTGGCTAACCAAAATAGTGACAATATTTTAGAGTATGATCTATACTCCGATGGCTCTCTAATGACACCAAGAGAATTAAAAAGTCCTACACCGGTCTGTTTAAAATTTAGAAATCTGAAATACGGCGATAATTAAATAACCGCTGTTTTTTCTTTGATCGCCCAGATTGATTTTGCTTTTACCAAGAGGCCTTTTGGAAAATGGGGCCTCCATGGCTTATTGCAGGATAAGTCATCTACTGAAAAGACTTTCGAGCAAATGAGTCCTAGGCTCTTTTGCATTTCGTTTTGCAAAGCCAGGCGATTAGCATGTGTTTGTGAAGCAGAAAGATTTTTAATAGTAAAATTTTGATTTATAAGGCTTTTAACCTGTACTCCATAGGGAGCGTCGATATAATCAAGGTCTTTAAGTTCAGGGTTTAACTGGTAAAATACATAAGGTGTAATTTTGGCTTCCTCGCAAAATGCTCGGACGGAATAAACACCTTTAATGAGGATATTTGTGAAGGGTTCTTTAGTCGTAGATAGTTCAAGTTTGAAGGCATGATGATGGTGACCTACATAAACCATAGCAAAAAACTTGTCAGTATAGTATTGGGTTTGCTTTGGCAAGTAGGGTTTTATTGCTTCGAAATCTCTAGAACCTGCTTTTCTAATAGCTCTTCTTACCCTGCCTGCTCCACAATTATAGGCGGCTAAGCTCAACTCCCAGTCATCAAATTGTTGATACAATTCTTTTAATAACTGAGCGGCAGCGGCAGAGGATTTGTGGATGTCCAAACGATCATCTTGAGTATCGCTCACCTCCAAGCCATAATACCTTGCAGTAGCGGGCATAAACTGCCAAAGACCAGCAGCTCCAGTTGGAGATACGATATCTTCTTTTAAGTTAGATTCTACTAAGGGGAGAAATTTTAAAGCTTCGGGTAGACCTGCTTTTTCTAAGTAATAGCTGAAAGTAGGAAAGTAGCCTTGTGCTTTATGTAGCATTTTGGCGGTGTATTGAGGGTATCTCTTAGTGTATAGGCGAATGTAATGCTGAGCTTTGTCGCTAGCACTTCCATCGACTAAAAAGGTCTGGAACGCACTTGATGCTGGATCAAGTTGCAGAACATTCATTTGCTGATTAAATCCGGCTGCTGTTGTAAAAGGTGTAATGAAGTACAGGCAGAGGACTCCTATCACCAATGTGATTGTAGAAGATCTCAATTTCATATTTTCTCATAGTATGTGCAGTCTTGGCGGCTTGTAAAAACAACCGAGCTGCAAGGGTAGTAAAAAAAAGTTTTCTCTTATATCACCTAGATGACCTAAAAGTGGTCAATCAAATAGGTTACTTTTTGGCTACTCAAAAAAGAAGGTAAAAGGAAAGACGTTTCCTTTTCAAAAAGGTCGTGGGGGAGTATGAAATGTTGTAGATATGACTCAAAAGCTTATTAAATATATGGAAAGCGATTCATATATAAAAATAGTAGCAGCTGATGCATTCGTATTCTAGATACATCTATCAGCTACTACTACGCTATGTTCCTGCAAAGGATAAGTTTATGTATGCTTATTTCTATAAATTATAAAAATAAAAATTAAAACAAGCCTGCACCTAGACCTCTAAACGGCCAGGGAATACTAATCAGAATCAAAACCAAACCGATGAAGTAGTACCAAAAAGTGGTTTTGAATTTTTGGCCATCTTCCGCTTTGCGTTTTGCTTTGCTATACCCCATCGTGATCAACACGATAGCAATCAGCATCAAAGAGATATGTTCTACCGTATAGAAGCGTAAAATCTTATCGGACATCACCTCGCCAGCAAACTGTACTTTCGGGCTGATGAAATATAAAACCAAACCCAAAATTAATTGGACATGCGTAAAAATAAGCGCCAATAAACCGACTCGTTTATCGCTAGCGCCATATGCCTTTTGGCCATTCATCTTAGTCGCTGCATTCACAATAGCTAAGATCAAGAATAATAATACTAGCCAACGTAGGCCCGAGTGTGCGTGTAATAATCCGTTGTACATTTATTATAATGTTGTCAGCCTACGCCAAAGCCTTCGGCCAATGAATAATGATGTAATGATTAATTCCCCCTCACCTAGTCCCAAAGTCCCCAGGTCTCTCTGCTCTCACTGTTCTCCCCAACTCCCCCTCTCCCAGTCAGTCCCTAAGTCTCCCGGTCTCCGGTCTCTCTGCTCTCCCCATCTCTCGGTCCCCCAGAGTCTCTCCCTATCCCGGTCTCCCGGTCCCCTAGTCTCAAAGTCCCCCAGTCTCTCAGTCTCTCAGTCCCAAAGTCCCCGCTACCTTCCCATATGCACCAGCAAGACCGAAATATCAGCCGGAGAAACCCCGCTAATCCGACTAGCTTGCCCAATGGTATGAGGCTTTATACGATTCAACTTTTCTCTAGCTTCTGCGGATAGAGACAAGACATTGGCATAATCAAAATCTTCCCGGATTTTCACGGCTTCCAGGCGGTTCATTTTTTCTACCATTTCCTCTTCCTTCTTGATATAGCCAGCGTATTTCATTTCGACTTCTGCTAGTAAGACGGTTTCTTCATCGTAGGGTTGCAAAAACTCATGTAAGTTACCGAGGAAAGTCCTCATTTCCGCAAAATTGATGTGCGGACGCAGGATTACACTTTCTATTTTTACCTTTTGCTTAAGCAGGGCACTGCCTTTATTCTCAAGGTAAACATTGACCTCGTCGGGGCTGATGCTTGTTTTTTGAACAAACTTACGGATTGCTCTGACACTTTCTTTTTTAGCTTCGACGACTCGCATACGCTCTTCCATCCCTTGCATACCTATTTTTGCTGCAAGGGGCGTGAGGCGTAAATCGGCATTATCCTGACGCAGCAAGATTCGGTATTCTGCACGCGAGGTAAACATCCGATAAGGTTCCTTGGTACCTTTATTGACCAAGTCATCGATTAAAACACCAATGTAGGCATCGGATCTTCTAATGATGAATGGGTCTTCTTCATTGATTTTGAGATGGGCATTGATACCAGCCATCATGCCTTGGCAGGCGGCTTCTTCGTAACCTGTAGTACCATTGATCTGACCCGCAAAAAATAGATTTTTCACTAGACGAGTCTCCAAACTCAGTTTGAGCTGAGTCGGTGGAAAAAAGTCGTATTCAATCGCATAGCCAGGACGGAACATTTTAGCATTTTCAAAGCCTGGAATTTGTCTCAAAGCCTTGTATTGTACATCCTCAGGTAGAGAAGAACTAAAGCCATTTACATAAATCTCTACTGTATCTTTTCCTTCAGGTTCTACAAACAATTGGTGGCGATCACGCTGCGCAAAACGATCGATTTTATCCTCTATCGAGGGGCAGTATCTCGGTCCTAGGCCACGAATACGACCATTAAACATAGGAGATCGATCAAAACCAGTTTTGAGAATATCGTGTACCTTGCTATTGGTATAAGTAATATGGCAAGGCGATTGATTGGTCAATGGAGTGGTATCTGTATAAGAGAACTTATTGGGATTTTCATCACCAGGCTGTTCTTCCATAGCTTCATAATTCAGTGATCGACCATCAATTCTGGGAGGCGTTCCCGTTTTCATTCGACCAGCCTCGAAGCCAAGTTCTACGAGTTGTTCTGTGATGCCTTGTGCCGCACGCTCCCCAGCTCTACCGCCGCCAAACTGCTTTTCGCCGATATGTATAATACCATTAAGGAAGGTTCCGCTAGTCAAAATGACGGACTTCGCTTCGATTTCGATGCCCATGCTGGTGCGTACACCTACTACATGATTGTCCTTGACCACGATACCCGTAACCATTTCCTGCCAAAAGTCGATATTGGGGTGTGCTTCGAGAAGGTTTCGCCATTTACGCGCAAAAAGCATACGGTCACTCTGAGCTCTGGGGCTCCACATCGCGGGTCCTTTTGAGCGATTGAGCATCCGGAATTGGATCATTGTTTCATCGGTGACAATACCTGAATATCCACCCAGTGCATCGATTTCACGAACGATCTGTCCTTTAGCAACACCACCCATAGCCGGATTACAAGACATTTGAGCGATGGTCTGCATATTCATCGTTGCCAACAACACTTTGGAGCCCATATTCGCCGCTGCCGCTGCTGCTTCACTACCTGCATGGCCTGCTCCTACTACAATCACATCATATTTCGGAAACATAATTCTTTATGCTAATTTGCTGCAAAATTACAAAAAAAGGCATAGTCTATTTAAGCTATTTTCACATTGTAAATGTGCTAACGCTTAAAAGAGGGCCGTAGTTCCGGTTTTGAGAGGGTATTAAGTTTTTTAATAGTGGAGCCTATCCCGTGAAGAAGTGACAAAGATCATAGCTTTCTTTAGGAAATGAACTACGATTGATCTACTCTACGTTCTTTTTTGTAGTAGAGAAAAAGTAAATTTACAAACCTCAATAATGCTCACAATAGACCATGCGCAAACTACTTGAAACAGAACAAAAAGCACTCGAACTTAACCTAGACACTTCCGTTTACGGAACTTTTGCAGAAATTGGAGCTGGTCAAGAAGTCGCTCGGTACTTTTTCCAGGTTGGTGCTGCAGCTGGGACCATAGCCAAAACCATGTCGGCTTATGATAAAATCTACTCAGATCAGATTTATGGCGTAGAGCCTAGTGGTCGATACGTCTGTGAATCGCGTCTCTACCGGATGCTGGATCACGAATATGAGCTCATTGATACGCGACTTTCTCAAGAACGATTGGATACTAATTTTTTTGTGTTTGCTGATACGGTAGCTGCTATCAACTATTCTCGCACGATCAAGGGCGATGGTTGGTTGGGTATTCGCTTTCAGTTACATCCCGACGGCGAGCCTAATGATATGGTGATTCACGTGAAAATGCTCGACCGAAGTAGCCAACTACAAGCACAGGCGATTGGTGTTTTGGGAGTGAATTTGGTCTATGCTTGTTTTCGGTATCACGACGACCCAGAAGCCTTAGTCGAGTCTTTAATTGACAACCTACGTGGTCGAGTGAAAATTGATATGATCCGCCTGACGGGACCTGATTTTGATGAGGTAGATAATCGATTGTTGAGTTTATTACTGGTAAAGCACGGCTTGACCGATGTCGCTATTTTTGGTCCTGATGGTAAAAACCTTCACGCCTCAGAGTTTCTTTATCGCAGAAACCTTTTAATCGTTCCTGGTAGTTTTCGGCCACCGACTTTGGTGAATATGGATATGATCAAAAAGGCTTACCAACAATTTAGAAACGAAGCGGATATTGATGATAAAAAGACT
The DNA here is from genome assembly GCA_042095835.1 of Saprospiraceae bacterium. GTDB lineage: Bacteria > Bacteroidota > Bacteroidia > Chitinophagales > Saprospiraceae > DATFKA01. Next base: position 35,507 of record JBELML010000013.1, on the reverse strand, counting down.
TTTCTACTCACGGAGCTGACCCTCGATAATCTGATGTCTGACGGAAATCTTGATTTTAAAGATTTTCTGGATCGGGCCAAATTGCTTAATGCATTAGGTCAAACGGTGATGATCTCCAACAATAAGTCCCTGCACAACACGATTGCTTATTTTGCAGATTTCAAAGTACCTCAGGTAGGTATTGTAATTGGAGTGCACGTTTTGCTAGAGCTGATCAACAACAAGTATTACGAGAATATGGATGGTCGCCTACTCGCCGCTTTTGGAGAGCTATTTGCTAAAAATGTACGGATCTATGCTTATCCGGCAATGCAAGAAGGTAGTGAAGAACTCATGACTAGCGAAAACTTACCCATTCCGGAAGGCGTGAAATTCCTTGTCAAACACTTGATTGAGAACCACCAAATCACAGATGTAAAAGGGGTGAATAAAGACTATCTTCAAATCTTTTCTACCGAAATTCTCAAACAGATTCAAGCGGGAGAGAGTGGTTGGGAGCAATACGTACCTCCCAAGGTAGCCAAGTTGGTCAAAGGAGAGTTTTTATTCGGCTTTCCTACGGAGCAAATGGAGTTTGAGTATTGATGGGAATTAGCTTGGAACTTTAACTGTATACCATTTGTTTGAAAACTACTTATATTCGTTATAAAGAGATTGTTATGAGCACATTAAAGGTTGATAAAGATGTATTGAAAAGTGTTGTAAAGGAAGTTTTAGTTGAAAATCCTTTGATCTTAAAGAATGTTCTGATAGAAGTGTTTTCAGAGATCAACAGGTATGAAAATGAAGATACTAGGTTAAATAAAATAAAAGAGATGATCGAAGAGGACTTCAATCAATATGATGATGTTTTCAAAGCTTTAGCTTGATGAAGTTTAGATACCTAAGGAGAGCAGATATTTTATTAATCAATAAACTGACAGTTGAAAGACATGGAGGAAACTATGTACCTCCTGAAAACCTACTCAATGAAAGTGGATTAGAGTTCGTTATTGAGGCCGTTTCTAGTAAAATATTTGATGAGGAGATGTATCCCACTCTATCTTCAAAAGCAGCTTTATATCTACATTCGATTGTTTCTAATCATGTCTTTCAGGATGGCAATAAAAGGACTGGCTTGGAGGCTAGCCTTCTGTTTTTGAGGTTGAACAACTGTAGACTTAATAACACTTTAGTCTCTATTGAACATAATGGTATCCAAATTCCCTCACAAGGAAGTTCTACGAATGAAATTCTCTTTCATTTCATAATCGAGTTAGCAAGTGGTAAGCTTGATGTGAAGGCTTGTACAGAGTGGTTTGATGCTAATATCTACTCTTTAGGTGATTACCTAAAGAGTAGATAGGATTTTAATCGATAATCGCTTGGTATATAAACTGATTCATCTTACTGCCCCAGAAGCCAGAATACGGAGCTGTTTGTGTCATCAGGATAGAGACCAATTCTTCTTCGGGATCAATGAAAAAGTAGGTACAATACGCCCCACTCCAGGAGAGATGACCAACGCTGGTAGCCATCCCGTATTCACCAATATTTTCAACTACTGCAAATCCTAAACCAAAGCCAGCACCAGGAGCTTGGTATAAATCTCCTACATGGTTTTTAGACATCAGTTCTATGGTTTTAGGGCTGAGAAACTGAACACCTTTGGCTTGGCCACCATTCATGATCATCTGGCAAAACTTCATATAATCGCCAGCTGTGGAAAACAGTCCATTGGCACCTGCAAAAACAAGATTACCTTCCATCGGTGTTTGACGCGGACTAAGGATGAGTTCACCCTCTTTATTCTTGGTATGGAGCATCGCCATCCTATCTTGCGCTTCCTTTGGTATATTATAGCCAGTGTCCTTCATCTCTAAAGGATCAAAAAGTCTTTTCTGTAGGAACTCGGCCGTAGTCATTCCAGAGAAGTGCTCTATCAATAGAGATAGTACATCTGGGGAGGCGCTGTAATACCACTGCTCACCAGGTTGCCCATAAAGCGGCAGCTTGGTCATCGCATTGATGCGATCCTCAATAGACTTGTGGGGCATAAAATATAAAGTTCTGAGATAATCTTGATCTAATGTAGTCCTCCCTAAACCGTGCGATAGACCAGAAGTGTGGGTCAGTAGATGAGAAATGCGTATGGGGGATTTTAGCTCCTCCGTTTCGCCATCTTTACCTGCATCTGGATCAAGGGCCACTTTCATATCTTTGAATTGAGGTAAGTATCGATCAACCCGATCATTGAGCATGAAATGTCCCTCTTCGTATAACATCATGATGGCCGTACTGATGATGGGCTTGGTCATAGATTGGATGAAGAAGATTTGATCCATTTGCATGGGCGTCTTTTCTGATATGTCGCTTGTACCATAAGTTTGAGCGTGGGCCAATTTGCCTTTTCGCATAACTAGGCTCACTGCTCCTGCGATGTCTCCCTCGTCTACATGTTTTTGTAGATAATCAGAATAGCGTTGTAAGCGCTCTGTGGACATCCCTGCTGCTTCGGTTTGAAGCTTTTGAGCGGATACAATCGAAGTGGGAAGAATAAATAAGAAAAGATATAAAAAAATAGATTTGGCTTGTGGCATGGAGGTAAAATTTTGATTAATACGATCCAAATTAAAAAATAATGGTTGTAAGTAGAAAGGACAGTAATGACTTTTTATTATATCAGACGCTGCTAAATGGGTGAATGGTCAGCGTATAGAAGCATCAGGAGGTATGTTTTTGTAAAAGGATTTCTTAGATTAGTGTTTTAAAGAAAGTGATCGAGGTTACCAAGTAATCTCGATCACTTGTTTAATATTGTCCGTCAATAAGGAACACAATGAGCAAGAAAATATACTTTACCCACGATGATTATTGGGCCATCTGGATTGGAGGCTTTTTACTATTATTAGGATTAGGCATCTATTTATCTAACCAACCTGCACAAGTTGCTTCGAGCGATTGGACCTCCGTCATGGAAGCTGAGAATGCCAAAGCTCCTTTCAAAACAATAGAGTGGTATGAGGCTTCTGATCAGCATTTGGCCATCAAAGGATCGAGTACATCAATTGGTAAACTCATCAAGAAATTTACGGGTAAACCAGGCGGTTGGTCAAGCAATCCAGCCACTTCTTTTATTACTTCTGCTAGTAAGGCCGAGGCGAATCAAGTCAAATATCAAGCAGACTATGAGGAGGCTTTAGAGAAAGAGGCGCAACTCAAAAAAATCGCTTTCAGTTCTCAATCATTGGCGGCACTGGCTAATTTTCAAGATGATGGAGCTAATGATATAGCGGTCACAGCCATCGACAATTGGCGAACGAGTGTAGAAAAAAGTCAATCACTCAAGAAAAAATTAGGACTTAAAGCCGGTAATAAACTTGGATACCTATTGATCTTATTTGCCTTCTTCGCTTTGCTCTTAGGTGGAGCTAAAGCTATTGCGGGCATTCCTTTTGCTAAGTTTCTTCCTGGTTTTGCTTTGGTATTTGGTATGGGCGTTTTGGCTTATTTCATTGCAGGTCAAGCAGACCTAAAGGCAGTTGGACTCGGCTATGCGATCTGGGCCATCATTTTTGGGCTGTTGATCAGTAATACGGTGGGCGTACCAGAGTGGGTAAAACCAGCATTAGCTACGGAGTATTACATCAAAATAGGCTTGGTTTTACTAGGTGCTGAGATCTTATTGAGTAAAGTTTTGGCTATTGGTCTACCGGGCATATTTGTAGCTTGGGTTGTCACGCCCATAGTTTTAGTGAGTACTTATTGGTTTGGTCAGAAAGTTTTGAAGATAAAATCGAAAAGCCTCAATATGGTGATATCTGCTGATATGTCCGTTTGTGGTGTTTCGGCAGCAGTAGCTACGGCCGCAGCAAGTAATGCAAGTAAGGAAGAGCTGACGCTAGCGGTGGGTTTATCTATGGTCTTCACCTCGGTAATGATGGTCGTCATGCCTACCTTTATCAATTGGGTAGGGATTCCAGAAATATTAGGTGGTGCTTGGATGGGCGGTACCATTGATGCCACTGGTGCAGTAGTAGCTGCGGGCGCCTTTTTAGGTGATAAAGCCTTGAGTGTGGCAGCAACAATCAAAATGATCCAAAATATACTGATTGGCGTGATCGCCTTTGGTGTGGCGGTATACTTCACCACTAAAGTGAACAATGATGGAAATACTAAGATTGGTGCAGGAGAAATTTGGAGACGCTTTCCCAAGTTCATCATTGGCTTTTTAGGAGCCTCTATTTTATTTTCGCTTATCTATTCCTCTATTAGTGACCAAGCGGCTTACTCAGTGATCGAGCAAGGAGTGATTGGTGGATTTACTAAAAATCTGCGGGGCTGGTTCTTTTGCTTAGCCTTTGTATCGATTGGTTTATCGACGAATTTTAAAGAACTGAAAGACCAACTTCAAGGTGGTAAACCGCTGCTTTTATACCTCATTGGACAAACCTTCAACTTATGCCTTACTTTGGCGATGGCTTACTTGATGTTCTACGTTGTTTTTGATGGGGTATTGGCAAAAATATAGCATAATGGTAAAAAAGGTCACACAACTGCTGCTTGGTATTGCAGCCATTTTTGTCTTTATTTTCCTAGTTGGAAGAATTAGAGCAGCGACACCTCCATTACAAAAAATTGCTAACGAAATCGATCGGCAAGGACTCGAATCAGATGCCTTGTTTTATTCTGAAAGCCCCAAAGCAGTAGAAGCTGGGTATATGATGCAGAAGAAAATCAATAACTAGGTCTTGAATTGGAGAAGATGGTCGTTCTCAATTTGCTTTTGAGTTTCAATATTACTTGCTTAAGAAAAAGGACAAGATAGACTTAGAGCGCGATCCCATCCAAGGGAATCGTCCCATAGCGTTTCCCTTTCTTGGAATTTTTAATCAGGTAATTGAGGCGTTTCTGGGATTCTTCTGGTCGACGGGGCCCACACTCGAGTACCCAACCTACCTTGAGTCTTTTATAAAAATGATCGAAGCCCTGGAAGTTTTCCCAAACCTCAGGGTCTTCTTGGAGTTGCTCGGCAATCCAATCAGGTATCTCAAAGGGATCTTTAGGGGTACCTACCTGATCGGCAATTGCAGAAAGCGCACCTTCTTGGATTAGACCAAGGTGCTGTAATTTCCAGACGCGTTGGCGATTGAGTTCTGAGAGGAAACTTTTCTTCTTACGGCGCGGTGTGATGCGTTGCACATTCGACTCCTCATCCAACCTTTTTACAACACCGTCAATCCAACCAAAGCATAGACACTCTTCTACCAAATCGTCGTAAGAGATCGAAGGTTTGCCCGTCGCTTTTTTGAAGCGGCGTAGCCATATTTCGGTCTTTTTGTCATGGTACTCTTCTAGCCAAGTACGCCATTCTGCTCGTTCTTTAGGATAGAAAACTTCGGTGATTTCGATGGCCATACGATTTATAATTTGATGATTTTTTGACTTATAGATTGTCTACCTGAAGTAATCCTTACGAAAAACACACCTTGATCTAGTTGGTCTATCCGAAAGGTACTGAGAGAATCAATAAAGAGTGCCTTGATAAATACTTTTCCAGAAGCATCAAAGATTTCTACAATACCTCGAATCCCTTTTGGGTTTTTTATAAAAATTTGATCTCTAGTAGGGTTTGGAAAAATCTGAATGAAGCCTTCCGCAGTGGATTCAATAAGATCGGTCACAACAATGGATACACAAGCAGAAGTATCTCGACAACCATTTTCAATGATCTCAACAGCATAGTCGCCATTGGAAGAAGGTCTAAAAGTTCGGCCACTTGCACCATTGATTACACTAAAGCCATCCGCACAATCTAACCATTGATAGGAAGCATTAATGGTATTTGCTGTAATTGTTGAATCAGATACCATTGTCGAAACATCTGACACGTCATTCATTGTGAGATCAAGCGTCACGATAGAGTCGCAGCCATTAGCTCCCGTCAAAGTGAAAGTAGCGGTATTATTGCTTTGTGTGTAAGTATTGCCATCTATCCAGGTGAAAGCTTGACATTCGGTACGTGTATCGGTGGTGGTAGTTGGGTTTAGCAGGGTGAGATCAAGTGTCACGATAGAGTCGCAGCCGTTAGCTCCTGTCAAGTTGAAAGTAGCGGTATTATTGCTTTGGGTGTAAGTGTTGCCATCTATCCAGGTGAAAGCTTGACACTCGGTATGCGTATCAGTGGCGGTAGTTGGAGAACAACTTAAACTTATCGTTTGCAATAAATCATTATATCCTGTTGAAGCCTCCCAGGTGTTTTCGTTTGCCAAGCGAATACTATAATCAGGATCATTCGCCAAAGTAGCCTCTTTGTCAGGCATCCAGAGATATAATTGAAATGTACCCTCCAGGTCAGGGCTAATATTTTGACTAATGGATAAAGAATTTTCCCAAGTTCTTATATCCGTATCTAGTAAATGGGTAGAGATGCTATTATCCTGTGTATTCTTCATAAGCAGATACACATCTCTTTCTTTAAAGATTCTTGCGAAACCTTCATTTCTTATATTCAAGACCAAATCGAAATCTAATCCATTGACTGTAACTGTAGAAGTATGTAGTACAAATCGGTATCCTAGCTTTTGTAAGATTTCATCATAGTGATTGGAGGCAATGATTTGACTCCAAAAATCGGGATGATAATCTCTGTTTAAAGTAGTCCAATTGCTTAGGGCCATTTCGTAGACTGCATTATCTCCTGTGGTTCTAAAGCCATTATTACAAGGATTCAGCCCATTGGTTTCTCCCGTCATAGGTAAATATTGGGTCTCATTGGTTATAAAGTTATACGCCGAATTGCCTACAGGATCTTGGCATTCACTATTGACCGAATAGGTGCCTTGGTCTCCCCAGTTATTTAAAAAAGCATCGTTGTAAAAACCAATTCTGGCATTGGCTGTGTTTTGGTAGGCGGTCTGCGGATTGAGTTGGGAAGAGCCATATAGTCTAGTCTTAATTCCAGCATATCTTACTTGAAGAGAAATTCCAACCGGCGTGGCCGCAAGCATGGCATCCAATATCTCCTTTCGATTTGTCCATTGCGTATTAGAAATAATACCTGCTGTGCCAAACTCATCGGAGTTGGTATAGTACCACTCTCCCCAGGTGCCGATAAAACCTGCTTGGTGAGAAAAGATGACATCCTGATTGGTATTTAAAAGCGGAGTCAATTGGGTGATATGCCTTAGAATTTGTGCTTTGGTCGCTTGTTGTGAACCACTTCCTTGTTGGTCGGAATAGGAGAACCGTACGATCACTTTAAACCCTGCGTTGCGAATATTATCAAAATCACCTTGCATATTGGCTAAATAAGTAGCGTTGATATCAGTATTCAAAAAATCCTCTAGCAGAAAATACCGAAAAACGACACTTACTTTGTCAGCACTATTCCTCCAACTGTTCAGCGTAGCTACCGAAAGGTTGTTGGCCCCGATAGTAGTTGAGTAATTACTAGCTGTAATGGAATACTTTTGTAAACCCCTTTCTGGATTAGCTATGATTTGTTTGGTAGCTGTATAGCTAATATTGGTCTGAGCGCTTAAGCTTAGCGCTATTAAGCAGAACATACAAAACATTACATTTCTTCTCATGAAATGGGTATTTAGTTAAACATAGCTTTACCAGAATCTCATAAGTACTCTTACGAGGAAGTCACCCTATTTAATAATTCCTCTCTCCTTGTATTTATCAATATAAAACTGATCCAACTCTTCGGAATCTTTATATTGTACACGTAGCTCGGCTAGTTGTTTTTTGAGTTGATCGACAATGTCTGCGTAGGCCGGATCATCATACACACTATTCATTTCTTGAGGGTCTTTTTTACGGTCGTAGAGTTCCCATTCATCGACATCATAGTAGAAGTGGGCCAACTTGTATTCTTCTGTGACAATTCCATAATGGCGCTTCACTTGATGGACGGCAGGATACTCGTAGTAGTGATAATAAACGGCGTCTCGTTCCCATTGCTCCGTCTTACCTGACAGTAGAGGGAGTAGACTTTCGCCTTGCATATCTTCAGGAACCGAAATGCCCGCTGCGGCTAAGAAAGTCGGTGCAAAATCGAGGTTTTGTACCATTTCGGTATTGACAGAACCAGGGGCAATAACACCTGGCCAACGGACCAATAATGGTGTTTTGAAAGACTCGTCATAGATAAATCGTTTGTCAAACCAACCGTGCTCTCCGAGGTAAAAGCCCTGATCAGAGGTATAGACGACAATCGTATTCTCCGCCAAACCAGATTCATCAAGATAATCTAAAACACGGCCTACATTATCATCAACCGAAGAGATGCAAGCCAAATAATCTTGCATATAGCGTTGGTACTTCCAACGCATTTTTTCTTCATCGGTCATTTTGGGCCAGTTGGCTTCAAAGAAGTTATTGATGGAGTCAAGGATGGGTTCATATTGGGCTTTTTGCTCCTCATTCGCTCGACCATAGGGCCCATAAAAACTATTAGGATACTCTCGTACACGTGGGCTAGCAGCATCCGCCATCTTGTCTCTAAGTTCAGGGCGGATTTTACTGTCGTGGCTATACATCATGTGGTTGAGTAGGTTCATTTCTGCAGTTTTAGCTGCTGTACCTCGATTGGTGTAATCATCGAAAAGGTTACTCGGCTCTGGGAAAGTTTTTTGAGTAAACTCCTTGAATTTATCAGGTCGTGGCCACCAGGGACGGTGGGGCGCTTTGTGTAAATAAGCGAGCATAAAGGGCTTGTTTGGGTCGCGCTTTTCTTGCAACCAGCCCAAAGTCAGGTCGGTGATCACATCAGTGGTATAGCCCGTTATAAGAGTGTCTCCATCAGGTGTGTTGAATTTTGGGTTGATATAATTCCCCTGTCCAGGTAGGATCATAAAATCGTCGACGCCTTTGGGGTTGTTTCCAAAGTGAAGCTTTCCGTACATCGCAGTCTGGTAGCCAGCGTCCTGGAATAATTGTGGGAAGGTAATATTAGTCGTATCAAATGGGAATCGATTATCGATTTTACCATTGATATGGCTATGTTTTCCAGTGAGAATAACAGCTCTAGAAGGTGCGCATATCGAGTTGGTGACACAAGCGTTGGTGAAAAGGATACCTTCTTTAGCCAAACGGTCAATTTGAGGTGTCTGTAGCAGCCGATCATCGTAGGCACTAATGGCCTGGTAGGCGTGATCATCAGACATGATAAAGAGAATATTAGGCTGTTTAGGAAGGCTTTGGGCTTCTTCTTCAGCAGGAAGACCTGGGTTACATCCAGTAAAGAAGAAACAAATTAGAATTAAGGCAGGAAGGTATTTCATAGAGATACAGTTGAGTTGCTTATTCCACAAAAGATAAGGAAGATAATTGAATTCCAATGGAATCTATAGGGTAAATAAAACCACTTTCTGTTGTTTGCCTCTCAGTAAGATTTCTCCAATACGTTTGGGGTTGAAGGTATTAGGAGGAAGGACCAATTGATTAAGTAAATGTTCGGAAAGTAGAAGATTGACGCCCATTTCATTACATCTGGCTTGGATACGAGCCGAGGTATTCAAAACATCGCCTGAAAAGACAATATCCCTTTTTACTACGCCGATTTCACCAGCCATCACATGACCACTATGTAGGCCAGCTTTAAACTCTGGTTGTACGCCATATTTCTTTTGGTAATAATCCCACTTTTGCCGTAGAGCAATTTGCACATCAAAAAAGCACTGGATGCAATGCCCATTCTTAATACCTTTCTCCATTGACCAGCTGATCACGATTTCATCTCCTACGTATTGGTAAATCTCCCCTTGATTATGGAGAATTCCGGTAGTAGCGTGCTTGAATACATCGTTGAGAAAATTGAAGTATTTATCCTCTCCCAAACGTTCGGCAATGGTTGTAGAAGATCTTAAATCCAAAAACATAAAAATACGCTCCTCTCCCTTTGGGCGAAAATATTTACCCATTAGAAAAGCCCTGAATACACCAGTTCCATACTTGTCGTTGACTTGAAGCAGAATCAAGGTGCCCAATACGACGAGTAGCCAAAATACAAAGTTGATCCAGTTAGGGATATTGGTCATAAAGTACCAGGTACGCTCCCACGGGCTCATGGCTCTAAGGCCAATAAAGTCAAAATCGAATTGATTCGTAAAATAGAAAACCCGGAAAAGCGTAATGATGATAAAGATGAGCACGTAGGATAAAAAGATACCCAATAGTGCCTGTCCATACGTTTTGTTTCGCAGCCATTCTTCCCAGAGTAAGGTAATGCCACTTCCTCCAATGATACCTGCAACAATACCAGTCAAGATATTTCCACGCAGTAAAATATAAGGATTGAGTTCGTTGGGAAAAGGAACATTAAATTGCTCATTCAGCTGTAGTACAGTAGCGTAGCCAATACCAAATTCTAAAACAGACACAATCGTCCATGCCACGGTTATCCAAAAAATCTTTTGGATTTGACTACGCGTTTTTATGGACAGATTGAAGTTCATTTTTATAAAATCAACGTGTTAGCCTGAAAAATAGGAAATTTGTCGCGGCTTGCAAGATAAATTCAGGATGTAAAAGTTATTTGTGTTTTCTAATGCTTGTTCTTACAAGTTCCTACTACTTTCTTTAGATATTCTTGCGACAATAGGCTAAATTGAGAACCACACCCTTAATGCTCCAATAAACCAAGCTATGAAGTACAAACCAGAAAAAATAAGACCGCTGATTGACGAGCTCAATGCTATCTTGAAAAGGGTAGACCATGAGGAGGAAATGATGCGTACTATTCTAGATGATATCCATCCTGGTTATTACAAAAGTGCTCGAAATCTAATTCATTACCACACCCTTCGAAGACAAGATTTGAGGAGCTTGCAAAAAGAGCTCAAAAAGTTAGGCATGTCGCGTTTTGCTAATGCACAAGGGCACATCAAGGCAAGTCTACTCAATACCAAGTTTATACTCAAAAAAATCTTGGGAAAAAGCTATCAAAACCCGAAAAAATCTGGCCTTTCTATTAAAAATAGTGGACGATTATTGACTAAGCACACAAAAGAGGTACTAGGCTATCGGTCTAAAGGTCGCAGAGTAAGGATTATGGTGACCCAACCTACACAGGCTGCAGAAGACTACCCACTAGTCCACCAAATGGTCAAAAATGGGATGAATTGTGCGCGGATTAATTGCGCCCATGACAGCCCAGAGGTATGGGAGAAAATTATTTTGAACGTAAAAAAAGCAGCCAAAAAGCTTGGACGAAATGTGAAGATCACCATGGATTTGGCTGGTCCCAAAATCCGAACAGGAGCAATCACACCAGGGCCTAAAGTGCGAAAATATTCTCCGGTACGCGATGGTCTAGGAAAAGTGATATCACCTGCCCTGATCATTTTAGTACCAGAAATAGATGAGCAATCAGAACCCAATACCCTACCCGTACCGCTCGAATGGATGGAGCAATTATCTATTGGAGACCAACTCTCTCTGTATGATACTCGTGATAAACTACGTAGACTGAAGGTCGTAGCCAAGCACGAGCAGGAGATTTGGGTCAACTGCTACGATACGTCTTATATAGGCACAGGTACCACCATACGGACACCATTCAGAAATTTACCAGCTGTCACAGTGGGCGACCTTCCGCCTATTCAACAATCTATCATTTTGCGCGAAGGAGATCAATTGACGATTCTCAAAGCAGAGACCTTTGGCGAACCTGCTCAGTTTGATGAGGATGGAAATTTGTTGAGTGCTGCCTATATTTCTTGTCCTGTTCCGCAGCTTTATGAACGGGTAAAAGCTGGAGAAGCTATTCTATTTGATGATGGTAAAATTGAGGGACTTTTAGAGGAGGTTAGTCCTGAATATATTAAAGTAAAGATCACCAGAGCGAAGCTAAATGGCTCCAAATTAAAAGCAGAAAAGGGAATCAATTTCCCAAAATCAGATTTAGGGATTCGCGGCCTGACAGAAAAGGATATTATTGACTTGGCCTTTGTAGCGCAACATGCCGATGTAGTGAACTTCTCTTTTGTCAATACAAAAGAAGATGTGCAAGATCTCATTACCGAACTCCGAAAGCATGGCGTAGCCAATAAGCTCAGTATTATCTTAAAAATTGAAACCCGTAAAGCTTATGATAATCTAGCTGAACTCTTACTCACAGCTATGCAGGTGAAGTATGTTGGTGTGATGATCGCACGAGGAGATTTGGCGGTGGAGACAGGATGGCACCATATCGGGAGGGTGCAACAGGAGATATTGTCACTATGTACGGCTGCTCATATTCCAGTGGTTTGGGCTACGCAGGTTTTAGAAAACTTGGCCAAGAAAGGCCTTCCTTCTCGCTCAGAAATCACCGATGCTACTTCATCCATTAAAGCAGAATGTGTGATGTTGAATAAGGGAGCCTATATCAATGATGCCATCCGTCTTTTGAATACGATTTTGCGAGATGCAGAGCATATGCAAGAGAAACACGAGCGTATGCTCCCACAGATGGAGAAGCTTTTGGACTGAAAATCTTAGACAACTTCATCATAATGAAGGATAGCTTAAGTTTAAAACCACTGCAAAAAACAGATTTCTCAACCATTGTCTCCTGGTTTGAGCATCACAGTTTTAAGCAGCGACTCGAAGGTTATTTTCCCGTAGCCGGTCAACTTGAAAGGGTTCTGAAAAATTCAAATTTCATGGCCTGGGTCGCCTTCGTTGACAATAAGCTAGTAGGTATGGTAGAAATAGAAAGAGAGTTAGATACTGGTTATATCCTGATCATGGTGGCTCCCGATTTCCAAGGAAAAGGTTTCGGTAAAAAAATACTGCAACTTGTAATTACTGAAGATAAGATTCAAGCTCTCACCTCCCTCTTGGCCTACATCAAATCAGATCACGATGCCTCCAAAGAATGCTTCAAAGCGGCTGGCTATCAATATACTTTTACAGATGAAGACGGCTTTGAACTATGGAAGTATACCATCAAAACTACTCGACTCTACTGAAGAAAGGCTCCTATGTCGCTTTGTCAGCTTGAAATACTCTCCCTGGTTCTGGAGTTCCGACAACTCCCTCTCCCAAGTCATTATGTGTTATGTGCTATGTGCCAAGTGTCAGGTACCAAGTGTCAAGTGTCAGGTGTCAAGTACAATTTTCCCAACTCCTCTCCCCAAGTCTCCCATTCATTATGTGCCAAGTGCCAAGTGCCAAGTGTCAAGTGTCAAGTGTCAAGTACAACTCTACCAAACACCCGCTCACCCGAACACCCCTCTCCCAGTCCCCGAGTCTCCCAGTCATTATGTGGTATGTGTTATGTCTTATGTTAAAACGCTCCCAAACACCCCCTCTCCAAGTCCCCGGGTCTCCCTCTCCCCAAGTCCCCTCTCCCCAAGTCCCCAAGTCATTATGTCTATGTGCCAAGTGTCAAGTAAATTGCTCCCAAACACCCGCTCACCACACCCCAAGTCTCCCTCTCCCCGAGTCCCCCTCACCCAAAGTCCCCTGGTCTCTCTCCCTCCCCGAGTCCCAAGCACCCAAATTTCCTCAAAACCCCACACTATTCACCTCTAAAATTAAAGGGACGACCATGCCATTCGAGCGAGTATTTACCTGGAAAGCTACTTGATTGGGATGGTAGCTAATATCAGAAAGGGGTACCATAAAGTCACCAAGCGTTTGCACAATTCGATTAGGTAAATCCTCCCGGGCACCTTCTAACTGCGCTAATAGATTATGCAGTCCTCTAAGTGGTTTTTTCGAAAAGAGTATAACTAGGTAGTCTTTACCTGGACTTGTGATTTTTAGCGCCCTATTTTTACCAGGGATTATGATATTATTTTTATCCTCGAGCTGCAAGGCGGATAATTGCTGCCCGCGCCTTGGCCAATGGATATACACCTGACCGCTGTGATTGACACTAAATACGTAGACGTAGGAGTTGCGTTGAAGGTTGTCGACAGACAATTGGAATTGCTGCCCCACTTGCCAATCTTTTTTCTGTAGTTGATAATAAAAGCCCCTCGATTGTACTTTGGCATCCTCGAATAGTGAGGAGTATTGGTTGATTTGTGGATTGTATTTGAAATGAAATTGCCCGGCCATTCTACGCAGAGGTTTCATTGTAGGTCTAGGAGGAGGAATAGGTTTTTTTCTCGCTCTTATTTGGCTGGCTTGATTTTGAGGGATGGGTTCTGGCATAGCAGCCTGAGTGGTAGGTTCCATTGCATCGGCCCAAAAATCATCTAGAGCATTTTCTATTTGGATGATGTAAGCGTATTTACAATAAGCAGCAAACACATCATATTTTACCCAGATGAACCCACCGAGACCCCATTGTGGTCCCCAGCTATTCATCAATAAGAAAGCTTGGCGACGATCATCGTAGGCGACTACGGTCATGGCATGACCACCTGCTGGTGTACGGTCTCCAATTTCTGGCCACCAGAATTGAGCTTTATTATTCAACTGGAAAAAATTGCGTCGGATCTTCATGCCGATGATGACAGGCTTTTTCTTGGATAAAGCGTATTTGACTTTGAATATCTTTTGATCTGCTGCTTCATTTACTGGAAATAGCTTGAGGTGATCACTGATTCTAAACCGCGCTGCGTATTGATCCAAGTCGGGACTGACTTGCCTGCTACAATCTTCTACATTATGGTCAAATTGGGCAGCCAATACATTTCCCTTTTGTTCCAATAAATTCAGCGCATCACTAATCCTTGAACCTGCACGCATACAATCGCCTTCTTTGATTTGGTTATACACATAAAGGGCGGAGAAAGCATAATCGGTAATCCGCTTTCGGCTTTTGAGTTGGTATTGGATGGCTTTTTCAATACTAAGCGCACTGTAGCCAGTAGCCCAGCCTACACATGATTGTGCTCTACCTTGGTTTCTTGGAAATGGGCAATAAGCGTATAAGCTAGCCTCTGCTGGTAAATTGATTTTAGAGCCATCTGCCTGCAATTCTTCCACTTTATCATAATATGGATCATCCAGATCTAATCCGGTAGTGTATTGCGACTGTGCCAGGAGTAAGCTGCAAGTAAAGAAAAGAATGTGGAGTAATAATAACTTTTTCATGATATTTAGGTAAGGTCTGAAACCACATAGGAACAGTAGAATACCTAGGGAATTCTACTATTTCTATGTGATCTATGTGGTTTAATTCTTTTTCTTTTCTTCCTGCTTTTTCTTGAGAAGTGCTCTTTGTTTAGCCTTGTACTGCTGATAAGTTTGCTTGCTATTCAGCGTCTTTTGGTCTTTGGTAGCTGGCTTGATATAAATACTGTCTTGCTTTTTAAGCTGAGTAGAATCTACTGGGTAGAATTTGCTGAGCGAATCGCTTTTAGTAGCACCATCGAAATTAAAAGGATCATTTGGATTCTGATTTTGGTTTGGATTAGTATCGTATGGATTCGTTGGGTTCTGGTTGTACGGGTCACTTGTATTTTGCTGATACGGATCGGTATTGTTGTTCTGTTGCTGGTAGGGATCACTGTAGGGATCGATTGTATTCTGTTGATAGGGGTCGCTATAGGGATCAGTAGTGTTTTGCTGATACGGATCGTTGTAGGTATCATTTTGGTAGGTACCATTGCCACTCAATTCGGCCCATGTTTTGAATCGATTGGGTTGTATGAAATGGCGATTCAAGTAGCTATCATTATATCTTCTTGCCTCTTGTTTGATTCTCTTGAAATGCTGAATAGCCGAGCTTGAGAATTTCACGAGATCGATCAGTAATACCAATAGAGCGCTACCATCCTGTTGATTTCCGGTCACATCAGCTAGGGTTTGCTGCAATTCGGCAGAGTAAAAATCGGATAGTTCTCTGATGTCTAATTCCAGGCCGCGGGAGTAAGATCCTGGAAATTTGGTGATGTATTTTAATTTTTGATTATCCATGAAGTCTGCCTTGATTTTTTCCAGCAAACCATTGAAGCGTTGGGCGGTACGATCATAGGCTATCTGTACCCTAGCGACGTCATTGGGTTCATAAGTAGCACTTGTACCAATGAAAGCCGTGATTTCACTTTCTGCTTTGATTTTTAGGTCATTATATTTACGCATGAACTCTGTCTGCATAAATTCTTGAAGAGCACCGCTGATTTTGTCTCCCTCAGGCTGTGCATAGGTATTTCCACAAAAAAGGAAAGTAAGGACTATTAGAGTGATAAAGTTTTTCATGTCTTCCAGGTTTTGAATTATTGTCAATACACTCTTTAGTGTAAGGAGTCCTGGAAGTATGACCTGCAAAAAGAAGATTTCTAATATTTTTAACCACAATAGGTAAATAGAAATCATAGCTTTAAGAAGCTAACTCTATGTTGTCTATGTATCTATTGTGGTTTATAAGTCTTTATTATTTCATAAACATCAATCATCCTCAATAGCAAACTCAACAAAAGACTCGCCACTAAGAGTATAAAAAACTGCCAAAACCAAACGATCTCCCAAGTTTGTACTCCCCAAGCAAGACCAAGGATAGCGAGGGTGTAAAGCCCTATTCTTAAAAGCAACTTTAAATCAAATTTCAAAGGAATCCAGCGTTTGGCGAGTAGAACCTGAGTAAGGAGTACAAAACTTTGAGTGATTAAAGTAGCAAAAGCCGCCCCTTCGGCTTGATGGCTTCTGATGAAAATAAGATTAAGAACTACATTCATAATCACACTAATCAGGTAAACCCGATTCAGTTTCATCAGGCTACCATGAGCTACGATGAGTGTACCATAAATATAGGTACCAGTGATGGCGATAAAACTCAAGATTAACCAACCCAAAATACGACCCGAATAAGCATTGCCCTCATCGTATAAAGCTTCCATAATGGGTTGCTGAAATATAAATACACCAATCGCCAAGGGCAAGGCTCCAGCCCAAATCAATCGAATAGAGATATGAACCAGGCTATTGACCATCTGCCCTTCTTTAAACATTCTGGAGAACATGGGCAACAGCAATGCTGCAAAGAGATAACCGATCATATTGGCAGCATCTAAAAGCCGGTAAGCGGCCACATAATAGGCCGCCTCTCTGATGCGGTTGCTTCCTGATAGTAGAGATTCTATCATAACAATATCGAGCCGAGTATAAAAGGTCATTAAGAAGACCGCCAAAGCGTAAGGATAGCTTTCTTTGAGGATCACCCTCAGTAGAGGCCAACTGAATCGCCATGACCACTTGCTGAAGTGTTTTCTGACGATAAAAACTGCCGCCAGAATAGTCACTACCAAACTAAAAGTTTGCGCCATAGCAAACCACTCGATCTGAAAATGCTCCCTTCCTACACCTCCCCAAAGGATAATGCCTAAGACAATAATCATCATCAGTTTATCCAAAATAGAGAGGAAAGAGTCATAACGATAATACCCCAAACCGGACACGTTTGTACGGAAGTATAATAAAAAAGAGAGTAGGGTCTGGTTGATCGCCAAAAGGAAGAATAACAATGGATACGCTTGTAGATACCCTTTTAAATAAGCAGCTATGAAAAGCACCACTAGAAATAGGCCGCTTAATCCCAGTTTGAGTACCAATAAAGTAGGAAAATACTTGTTCAGTAATTGCCGATGCTGAGAAATTTTACGATTATTATAGTATTGTAAACCTAAATCTGCAATGATTTGAAAAAGGAAGGTGAAGCTCCAAAAAGTAGCCAACCAGCCGTAGTCTTCAAATACCAAGTTTTGCACATTTCGATCAATACCAAAGAGGTATATGGGCTTAATCAGCAGATTAATACCCAATAAAAAAGCGATATTGATTAGAAACTCTCTATTCATACAACAGACTGTAAAAGTAGCTTTTTCGTAGAGATCTCATTAGTAAAATACTATAACTTCACATCACTACTTCTTCATATCATCACATCACAATATGCCACATAAACCATTCTTTTTTGACGCTCACCTAGATTTAGCCATGAACGCTATGGAGTGGAATCGAGACCTCCGATGGTCAATCGAAGAAATTCGAGCTTGGGAAAAAGGTAGAACCGATAAACCAGATCGTGAAAATGGCACTGTTAGTTTTCCAGCATTAAGGGCAGGAAATATAGGCCTAGTTGTGGGAACACAAATCGCTCGCTTCACCAAGCAAAGCAATAAACTACCAGGAGCAAGTTGGAATTCTCCAGAACAAGCCTGGGCGCAAACGCAGGGGCAATTGGCTTGGTACCAGGCCATGGAAAAGGTAGGAGCGATCCGCTTAATTAAAGACAAAATAGCCTTGGACCAGCACCTGCAAGTTTGGCAAAACGACCCTATCCATACACCTATTGGAATGATCCTAAGTTTAGAGGGGGCGGATTCTATTTTAAGTATGGAGCATTTGGAGCGCGCCCACGCCTATGGCCTACGAGCTATTGGCCCCGCTCATTATGGCCCTGGTACTTACGCTCAAGGAACGGATGCCAAGGGTGGAATCGGTGAAAAAGGAAAGCAGTTGCTCAAAAAGATGGAACACTTGAATATTATCCTGGATGTCACCCACCTTTGTGACGAAAGTTTCTGGGAGGCGCTTGATCACTTTAATGGGCCGATCTGGGCTAGTCACCAGAATTGTCGCGCGCTAGTGCCACATCATCGACAGTTTTCTGATGAGCAGCTAAAGGCTATTATAGAACGAGGAGCGGTCATCGGAGTAGCTTTTGATGCTTGGATGTTGAGCCCTAATTGGATTCGTGGTCAGAGTACGCCTACCGGACGAAAGGTGACCTTAGATAAGGTAATCGATCATATTGATCACATTTGTCAAATAGCTGGAAATACCGATCATATTGGTATAGGTACTGACCTCGACGGGGCTTTCGGCCGAGAACAATGCCCAGCTGATATAGATACCATCGCAGACTTGCAGCAGCTACCCGCATTACTTACAAAAAGAGGCTATAATAAGGAGGATATAGAAAACATCTGTAGTAAAAACTGGATTGACTTCTTAAAGAAGGCATGGGCCTAGAGTGATTAGCTTGCTACGGGAGGATAATTTGCGAATATTCGCTAAATAATACATTTTTAAAATGTACTTTTATCGGTCTTAGGAATGGGGCATTAATAAAGTATACAAGATTTACGCAGGTATTTTGCTGTTCAGTGAGGCAAAAAACGCAGGCGATGCAGCGCATCTACGAGGCTTTTTAACGAAACTGGGCGGCAAAAGAACAAGTAAAGATGTTTAATTTATTATTGACTCATTCCTTAATATCTACAAGCGAAAAAAAATGATGAACACACGTATCAAGAAATTATTCAACCTGGAAGGCAAGGTAGCCATCGTTACTGGATCAAGTAAAGGCATTGGGGAAAGTATCGCCAGAGGTTTAGCAGAGTTTGGCGCTAAGGTGGTTATTAGTAGTCGTAAGCAAGAAGCCGTTGACGAAGTTGCCGCCACTTTTAAAGCAGCAGGTCTGGAAGCTACAGGGATCGCCTGTCATGTCGGTAAGCCAGAACAATTGAAAGCACTCGTTGATAAAACCATTGAAACCTATGGAGGTGTAGATATTCTTGTCAACAATGCGGCTACCAATCCGGTCTTTGGATCAATCACGGAGGTAGATGATACGGTGTTTGATAAAATAATGGGCGTCAACGTCAAATCGCCCCACCTATTGAGTAATCTGTGCTATCCTTCGATGAAGGAAAGAGGTGGAGGTTCGGTGATTCACATTAGTTCTGTGGAAGGCCATAAACCAGGCTTTGGTTTGGGGATTTATAGCGTGAGTAAAGCGGCTCTGATTATGCTAGCCAAAAACCAAGCAAAAGAATGGGGCAGTGCCAATATCCGCGTTAATGTCATCTGTCCTGGTTTGATTCAGACTAAATTTAGCTCTGCCCTATGGGGCAATGAAGCCCTACTCCAACAAATGGAACAGCACCTACCGAGTGGTCGCATGGGGCAACCAGATGAAATGGCTGGTCTAGCTGTTTTTCTTGCTTCAGCAGCTTCAACTTATTGTACCGGTTCTACTTTTGAAGCGGATGGTGGCTACTTGATTGCTGGATAATTTCTCGGGAATAAATGGATAAGTAACAGCCAAAAAACAACTTACCGATTTTGATGGAATCTTTTGCTCCAATACGGCGTTAAAAAGCCTCGTCAATGCCCTGCATTGCCTACGTTTTTTGCCTTGTCTTGGCTCAAAATCTTCTCGATCAAAATGCGGGACTTATTCTTTGTCCGTTACCTAGTAAATCATTTGAGATACTCCAAAAATTGGACCTTGATTTTGCTTAATAAGAAAGATTCCAGATAAGCAGCAATACTTACATATAAGTATAAATTTATTACATATAAGTGTATTGTAAAGTTTTTGTCAACTCATTGTTAAGCTTTGTAAGTGATTGGTTGTCAGTTTTTTGTAAAATTCGTTAATAAAAACTAAAACTGAGCTTAACACGGGTTTAATATTGACTTATGATCTTTGTAGCGATAGATATCATCTATTCATAACCAAATTTTATTAAGCTTTATCATGAGAAGAATTTTACTCACACTAGCACTTGTAAGTGCTATGGTTGCTGCGTATGCACAAACCACTGTTATGTTTGCTGAGGAGATCACTGTTAGCGATTTCGAATCTCAGACTGTACTAATGCCACCGTCTCCTTTGACACTTCAAACTGTTTTCGTTGGTGGATACGACATCGTACAAACTACTGCTACTTATGGTAACCCTGCTGGTCGTGCAATCGCTAAGGAATGGCACGATTTCATCGGTTTCACTCCAGATGATTCTGGGGAGTCTCTAGGATGGGTTACTGTTAATCACGAACAAATTTATAACGATGACCGCATCGGTGACGGTGGTGGTATGACTGCTTTCCGTATCGCCAAAGACGGAGACGATAATATCATCGTTATGGAACAAGAATTGACAGATGGTCGTAAAGGAGAATTCTTTAACGTAGACTTCGTCAACACGGTAGGTGAGACAGGTATGAACTGTGCGGGTATTTCTGCTCCTAACGGTCGTATTTGGACTGCCGAAGAGTGGTTCAGAAGTAGCCAGAGCTCCATCTACAATGGTGTTTATCGTACTCCAGACCGTTTTGATTCTTGGAATCCTCACAACCCTGCTACAAATCCAGGTGGTGAAGGTGTACGTGACACTGCAGATTTCACCGTAAATGCTCCTGAATTTCCTATGATCGACGGTCAGACGATCAGTAAGTACGAAAACTTCAACTATATGGTTGAGGTAGATCCTAAAGAAGCGGTGGCTATCCGCAAGCAGTACAACTGGGGCCGTGCTGGATGGGAAGGTGGCGCGATCTCTAAAGATGGTAAGTACGTTTACCTCGGAATCGATGCTACTCCTGCTCCTTGGGTACGTGCCGTTGCTACTACTCCTTGGGACTTTACTGATGTAGATGTGCAAGTATACAAAGAAGACAACGCACAAGGCGAAAGATGGATCTCTATCGACATGGACCTTGACAACATGTTAGGTGGATTGACTACTGCTGCTTGGGAGGCTGGCGCTACTATGTTCAACCGTAACGAGTGGGTAGCTATCGATACCGCTTCTGGTATGGTTTACTGGACAGAAACTGGCCGTGATGGAGTAGTTGGTCGTTGGGCTGACGAAGCTACTGACTACGGCGTGAAGCCTGCTTCTCATCACGAGACGATTGCTCAGGCCAACTTCGGCGTTGATGCACTAAACGAAGGCTACATGGATTACTATGGTCGTGTACTTTATTATGATCCATCAACTGAGGAAGTAGGTGTGACCATCAACGGTGGTCCTTACTTGGCTGACGGTGCAGAGGCAGCTGAATACCCATCAAAGCACCTTTCTAACCCTGATGGTTTGAATGTATTGCACATCAATGGTAAGTCTTTCTTGATGATTCAGGAAGATTTAAATGGTACTTCTGTAGGTCGTATGCCTAATGGTGTGAGCAACAGATTGTGTGAGTTGTACCTATTAGATGCAACTGCTAAAGATGCTCCTGTTGATGATCTAGTACGCGTTACGGCTATCCCTGCTGGTGCAGAAATAACTGGTGCTATTCAGATCGATGACAACACTGTTTTAGTGAACTCTCAGCACCCAAATGCGAATAACCCATTCCCATTCAACCACTCTTTGACAATGGCTATTCACGGTTTCGCTAACGTTACAACCAGCGCTTTCGAAACTCCAGGAGCTATTGAGTTGGATGAATTGAAAATCTTCCCTAACCCTACAACTAGAGAAATCTTTTTGAACGAGGTGACAGATTTTGCTATCTACAACATGAACGGTCAGCGTTTGAAAGTATTCAGAAATACGAATCAAGCAAATGTTGCTGATTTGACGCCAGGTACTTACTTAATTGTAACGGCTAACAAGCAGTCTTACAAAATCGTTGTACAATAATCAATCTCCGATTGATATGTTGATATAATACAATAATGGAAAGGTGCCGGGTATACAGCTTGGCACCTTTTCTGGTTCTAGGTGATTTTATTGGGTTCAATTTTTAAAAGAGGAAATTGGTGCTTTTAGGTACAGCATAGGAGATTGTTGCAATAGTATATATCATACTTGATGGCACACCGCTGTTTATCCAACCAAATGAATTCCTTTTGAACTATTAAGTAACAGCCAAAAAGTAACTTTTCGATTTTGATGAAATCTTCTTGATCAAAATGCGAGACTTATTCTTTGTTAGGGCAAACGCATTAAAATAAAAATTTAAAAAGAAATGCTTATTTCTCGAAATTAAGTGTGAAAAAGATCATAAGTGAAGTGCGGGATGCCGCCTAGGCATTGTCTGAGCGGAGCGAGTTTGGCTAGGCAAGATTTTTTTGCTTCGTTTTTGTATCGAATGACAAAAATGAAGATGCTAGAGCGGTTTTGAATTGGAGTTTCAGTAAGAATTATAAAAAATTACAGGGTAATCTTTTGTTGCGTTTGCCCTAATTCTTTGTCCGTTACTAGCGAAATTCTCTAAACATTAGAATCTATTTAAAATGAAGAAGCAATACCTGATTTTATTAGTTGCAGTGGTCCTCATTTTTGCTTTCAGCCGACCTGTGGCACCAGATACAATTATCGAGAATATCCAAGTCGATTATGCTAGCCAAATTGATGCCTTCAACCGAGAAGTAGATCACTTACTCGCCCATTCTCAACAATTCCATGCCGGACAGCTCAACATCGAAGCACTACAAGAAGATATTAAGACTACTCGCTTAGCTTATAAACGCGTAGAGCATTTTGTAGAATACTTCCAAGCAGAAGGTGCTACCCGCTATATTAACGGTGCTCCTCTCCCTAAAATCAATTCCGCAGCCCCAGAGCACGACGTCATTCCTCCTCTTGGATTACAAACCCTAGACGAAACGATCTTTGCCGATGAGCCTGAGGCAGCGGAAATAGCGCATTTAGCAAAAGAACTAAAAAAATACTGGTCGAAATTTTATCCCTTAGAAAGGAAGCGCAACCTAGAGCATCGCTATGTTTTTGAGGCCTATCGCTTCCAGCTAATCAGAATTTTCACCCTGGGTTTAACGGGCTTTGATACGCCAGGTTCGGTAAATGCTATTCCCGAGGCCATCGCTTCTTTGGAAACAATGGAGGCCACTTTTGGAACTTATAAACAGATGGCTCCTGTTCAAGTAGCGAGATTAACAGCGCAAATAGAGGCATTTATCCAATACCTGGAGTCCAATAATGATTTCGATACTTTGGATAGATTATACATCATCAGAACGTTTATCAACCCACTTTATACAGATATCTATACTTTACAAAAAGGATTAAATATAGAGTTTGCTAGCGAGGTAGACCCTACACACAAAGCGGTCAACTATCATCAACAGCAAATTTTTGACGAGGCTTTCTTGAATAAAAGTTTCTACTCGCAAATCGCTAGCTCTGATCTGGATGATCCTAAAAAAATTGACTTGGGACGTCTTTTGTTTTTCGATCCCGTCTTATCTGAGAATCTGAAAATGTCTTGCGCCACCTGCCATCAAGCAGATAAGGCATTTACCGACGGTTTGCCAAAAAGTATCACCAATACACCGGGGCGCTCCACCTTGCGGAATGCTCCAACCTTAATCAATTCGGCCTACGCAGAGAAGTACTTTTACGATTTGAGAGAGTATGACCTGGAGCGCCAAGTGAAGCATGTTGTGTATGATAAGAAAGAATTCAATATTGACTTCATTGACTTAGCTGAGCGTATGAAAGAAAGTGAAGAGTATGTCCAGCATTTTAAGGACGTTTATGGCGATCGCGATAAGTATATTATTTCATCATGGTCTATCTCTAATGCTTTAGCAGCTTACGTTGCTTCTTTGAGTAGCTGGGATAGCCCATTTGATCAATACGCCAGAGGAGAGACGGATCAGTACCCAGAATCTGCACAGAGAGGTTTTAATCTTTTTATGGGTAAAGCAGCTTGTGGCACCTGCCACTTTGCACCAGTATTTAATGGGACGGTTCCCCCTAAATACGCAGAGTCAGAATCTGAAGTATTGGGCGTGCCTATGACGAATGATACCATCAATGTCATCATCGATCCTGATTTGGGTCGCTTGGCGAACGGTAGGACTAGAGATCAGCTGGAACACTTTGCTTATTCTTTCAAAACAACCACGGTAAGAAATGTTGCTTTGACCGCGCCTTATATGCACAATGGCGTGTATAATACCCTGGAGGAAGTTGTCGATTTTTATAACCGAGGAGGAGGCGCTGGTATGGGTATGGAGCTAGAGCATCAGACTTTGCCTTTTGATAATCTGAGCCTGAATAAACAAGAAATGATCGATATAGTAGCCTTTATGGAGACTTTGACGGATACGACAGGCATGACCTTTGTACCTAAATATTTACCGAAGTTTGCCAGCCATCCTGAATGGAATAATCGTAAGGTGGGAGGAGATTATTGATGGATGTTGCTTGTTCTGGAGTGTTAGCGCTTGGAAGAAGATATTAGGCCGCGGGCACTCCAGAATACGATTAAAGCCAAAAGGACCCACCACCATTCAATAGTAAAATGGCTAAAAGTAAGGGCATCCATTTCTCCAATAGGAACAAAAGCTGCCCAAAAATACGGGTGTGCTGCTTCTCCTTTATGACTTTGGAGGTACTGTATTTTAGCATTGCGTAGTGCTTGATCTTTAGGCTGCCCTTCTTTCAGGTTTTTGTAGAAAGTAGCCATGATTTGGGAGGTTTTTTCATCGTCTATACTCCATAAGGTGGTGACAATACTTTTGGCCCCCGCAAAGCTAAAAGCATGAGCTAAGCTGATGATTCCTTCTCCTGGTTGCGCCTCACCGAGTCCGGTTTCACAGGCACTGAGCACAACCATTTGGATAGGATCTAGCGGCAATGCGTAAATATCTTTGGTATACAGATAAGCGGCGTTAGAATCTAAAGGGCTAAATGCCAGGTAGGAGAAATCCGATGCCATAGCATTGGCGCTACCATGCGTAGCAAGGTGTAAAATAGCAGACCTATTAGGTATATTTTTGAATTGCTCTAGTGTGGCATCTGCTCCGATAAAAAGTTTCGAGGGCGAGAACAGTTTAGCCAGTTGTTGCACCTCCGGAATATTATAGTACAAAGGACTCAGCTGAGAAGCGCCCCGAGGAAAGCTTGGTGCAAAAGCATAAAAACTGACCTTCGTTTTTTCTTGATCAAGTTCGGAAGCTTGCATCCAGAGTTTGGCCGAATAAGCATAACTCATGCTATGCGATTGCAGAAGGTAATCGTATTGGTGGTAACTATATATTTGAGTAGAATCGATTGGAGAAGTTGTCAATAGATCAAAGGGTAAATAACAAGTCATTCCATCTGGAATGAGCACTAGGCGCTCTTGTAGAGGTCTGCTTTTTTGGACATTACCGATGAGTTGCTCGTAGAGTTGAAAAGCGTTGCTAGCATAGGTTTGGGCATAGCTTTCATAATCGATGGCTACTTGGGCGGCCGTCATATTGGTAACCGCATCCCAAAGCTGAATGATCTGACGATCCAAGTCGCCCTTAGGAACCTCCAAGAGGTCCATTTGTTGGGCGTCTAGCACGAAAATATAGACTGTAGAATCTCCCATAAAATAAGAAAGTAGGCTGGCGTTTTGCTGGGACAAGTTTTCCTGCAATCCATCGATATCGATATTGATCTCTGCGTATTTCAACTGATAATAGCCCTTAAACTGCTCTTCTATGAAACTGGTCAACTGGGCGAAATCTTGCTTTAGTTTTAAGAGCTCCAAATCGAGTTGTCGAAGCGTCAGGGAGTCTAGAAGGTCCAGCTCTTCGTAGCGAATTTTTTCGTATTCGCTGATGGTTTCTAAAAGCTGTTGTTCTTTTTGCAAAATAGAGTCGGGTAGGCCTGCAAAAGCATTGGCCTGCATCTTTTGTTGTGCTTCTCTGATGAGTAAAGCTTTGCTTTTCTCCGCAATCTGAAAAGCTTTTTCCAAGTACTTTTTGTCTTTGCTCTGCTGATACAAGGCACTAGAGGCCGCAATGGCTTTCTCATATAAATCATAGAAACGACTACGAAGGTTGACCTTAGCGCTTTGTCCCTGAAACCGCTGACTCAAAGCAGCCAAACTTTCGATGCCTTTTTCAAAGGCAATTAGGGACTGATCGTAGGCCTTCTGTGCCAATTTCAGGTCTCCTAAAGTATGATAAACATCTACTTGATTTTCTGATAAAGGCAGCTCATGACTATTGATCCTAGCTAGGAGGTTTTCTAGTAATACGATGGCCTGTGCTGCTTGATTTTGAGCTTGTAGTGCTTTTGCCTTATTCAGGGCAATATTGATCTGGATGGAAGGAGAAGACTGAAAAGATTCGAATAAACTGGAAGCTTCATCATACCAACGGAGTGCGGTGGTGAACTGAGCTTCAAGTTGGGCGCAATTCCCCAAATTCAGTAAACAACTCGCCTGCTCTTTTTTAGTATAGCTTCCCATTTGCCGATAAAGGTTAAGGGCCTTTTGGTAGTTCTCTTGAGCTAGCGATTGCTGATTTTGCTGGAAATAATTATTCCCCAGATTATTAAAGCAAGTGGCTAGGAGAGGGTGCTGAGGATCAAAATGCAGCTCCAATAGTTGTATCGCTCGCTCTAGGTTGCGGTTGGCGTTCTGGTATTGGCTTAGCCTACTCAATGCAACGCCCCGATTGATGAGTACAGGGATCAAGTTTGGAGCAGCCTCACCAAGATTATTTTCTAATACTAATAAGGCTAAATCGGCTCGTTCTAAGGCGGCTCTTGCGTCGCCTACTTCTAGCAGGGCGCTACTCATATTCGCTGCTACATCAGCTATTGTTAGATTATTATCTTGAAAAATACGGTTTAGAATCGTTAAGGATTCTTGGAAATACGGAATGGCCGTCTTGTAATCACCAATTTGTAAATAGCAGTTGCCTAAATTATTTAGCGCATAAGCTTTGCCCTCCAGGTCTTGTATTTGATTGCGGATTCGAAGTGCTCCTTCGTGCTGCTCGATGGCTTGTGCGATATCATTTATTGCGAAGTAGCAATTGCCCAAGTTGTTATACGAATCGGCCACGGTGGTATGGAAGGCTCCATAGCTTTGCAATCGTATGTTTAGGGCTTGTTCATTATAGCTGATGGCTTTTTCGTATTGCCCATTCTCATAATAACAGGCGGCTAGATTATTATAGCTACTAGCCAGTTTAGGATGTTCAGCTTGGAGGACTACTTCGCGGATGCCTAATGCTTGTATATGCTGAAGAATAGCTGTTTGGTAATCTTGTTTTTTATAATAAACATTACCAAGGTTGTTGTAGGAATCGGCTACGCGCTCATCGTCTCTACCCAGATAGGTCTCTCGAATACCTAGTGCCTTGGTGTGATGATCTTCTGCCTCTTGGATTTGATCTTGACTGAATGCCCATTCTCCTCGAACATTATAAATAGCTGCTACCAGGAGGTCATCTGCTGGGCGTATTAGTGGAGCTTCTGCTGCTGCTAGCGTAGATAAAACGGCTGCATAATCTTTTTGATCTAACTGGACCTTAGCCAGGAGGATTTGCACTTTAACCGAATCAAGGCGTGTAGCTGCTTGTGATAAAAGAGCGGGTAGCTGAGTAGAAACGGTATCTACCTTTCCGGCCAACCTAAGGCTGTCAAGGGTTTTTAACTGCTGACCAATCAAAGTCTGACCGTTTGCCAGTAGGAAATTGGAAGCAAGAATAATGATCAGATACACTCTAGCCATGAGTAGTCTATAATAATTTGATCCATAAAAATAGATTTTCCATTCCAAACCTCCTCCAAAACCCCTGATTTTCCTAGCATCTAACAATCTAGGACTCCCCTATTAACAATCACAGACCCCTACTTGACAATCCAGGACTGTCCCAAAATGGCTTTGATCTACATTTGATAACAGATAGAGCGAAAAGATATTTCGCACGAAACTCAATCAACCATCAAATCCAATAAAAAATGAAAAAGCTAATTGTTATTATCTGTTTATTAAGTGTAGCATTTGCAACTCAAGCTCAAAAAGAAAACCGTATTGGCATTACTGCTGGCTGGCAAGAAGGCTATATCGGTGACCAACACCTCTCCTCTTTATTATACAAATCTGATGTTTTAAATCTAGGAGGGATTTACCAATCGAGAGGAGACTTCTTCTTCGAAGCAGTCTTGCAAGTAGGCATTGGTACGAATCAGGCTAATCGCTTCGGCAAACGCCAAGTACACTACACAGAGAAACCAGATATCTATGGCGAGCAAGATTCAGAGGTGATTGCGGTCAATCCTTTTTTCTCTCGATTGAATGCGCAACTTTCTTTGCGAGGTTTATTTCAGGTGGCCGACAATCACCAGTTGGGATTAGCTTTCCGTACGAAATACGTCATGGCGGGTATTAGTGGCGATCTTTTACAATACGCTCAGGTCGATATTGCGCCAAGCTACCAGTACACCTATGGTATATTTGACGGTCAGATCGAAGTAGCCGCTGAGCTGCCTTTACTTAGTGCCGTAGTTCGCCCCAATTTCGCTTTAGACCCTTCCCTTTCGGATGAAACGAACTACTTCAAAGGTTATGTCAGAACAGGTTCTGCTATCACAAGTATCAATGAATTGATCAACCCACGTGTGCGTGTTGGTTATGTCCACACTTTCCGCAATGGTAAAGAATTGGGGGCCTACTTCAATATCCAGTGGACCTCCTACTCAGAGCCACGCCCAATTCGGATGCTAGACTACGGTATAGATGCAGTTTACTTTTTTTAGTAGTTGATTAGTTTATGAGTTGATAAGGTTAGAAGTGTTTCTATTCTTTGTTTAAGAAAGAGCCTAATCAACTCATAACCCTATAAACCGGACTGCCGTAAAGGCAGGCTTATAAACTTATAAACTTCAAACAATGAAAAATTCAATTATAATCATCGCTAGCTTATTGATCCTTACTACTTCGTGCGAAGAATACGTCTTCGATATGGAGTACAAAAATACACCTGTTGAAAATTTTGAAGCCCTCTGGTCGGAGTATGACCAATTGTATGGCTTATTCGAGGTACGTAATATTGATTGGGACCAAGTATACGAGGAGCACCGCCCGCAGATTAACAATCAAAGTTCGTCTGAGGAATTATACAATGTCTTGGTGAGTATGCTTACGATTTTAGATGACAGCCATGTAGGTTTATACCCGACGAATGATGAGTTTCCTCTATTTTTCTCTGGTTTGGAAGGTCGCTTGAAGGAAAGGGAGACTTTTCACTTGGATGTTGTAAAAGACAATTACTTAAAAGAAGCCAAAGAAGAATTTCCTTTTACCTGGGGTTTCTTAGATGATCAACGATCCATTGGCTATTTATACATTCTAGGCGAGCCAGGTGATAAACAAGTCGATAAATTGATGCCAGACATTATTCAAAATTTACAAAATGCAGCACACTTGATCGTCGATATTAGAAATAATAGTGGTGGAGAAGATAGAGGATCACAGGCGATTGCTTCCTACTTCACAGACCAGCGTAGACCATTTATGCAGGTGTCTATTAAAAATGGTCCTGAGCGGGATAACTTCACTACACCCGATACTTGGTATATCGAACCTAAAGGAATTACCTACAATGGGCCTATCACCCTGTTGACCAATCGTCATACGGTGAGTGCAGGCGAAACCCTGACAATGGCGATGAACACCTTGCCAACAATCACTTCTATAGGAGATACGACAATGGGTGCCTTTGCGAATGCGGCTTATGGAGAATTGCCGAATGGCTGGTTGTACAGTATCAGTATCGGTGATTGGAGAGATGCTGAGGGGAAAAGCCACGAAGGCATCGGCATTATCCCAGATCATATTATTAAAAATCAGAAAGCAGATTTGCTAAATGGAAAAGATGAGGTCCTAGAATCTGCCCTACAACGGATCAGATGATATTGGATTGATGGATTGAGAAAAACGATCTGTCTTTTGGTCGGTGAATCTTCTATGATTCATCGGCTTTTCTATTTTTAGAGAATTATTCCTGTCATATTTACGTTTCCACTAAAAAAATGTGAAATTTATCTAATTCTTGGAAAATCATGTGGTCGATTGAATTTGGGGAGGCGAAAGCGCCAATAGAAGCGAAGACCTCCCCAAAATCAATCGATTAAGTCCACGGGATTTTTTTAGAACATTTATTTTAGAAAAACGGTAATACTTTTTTTCCTAAAAACACATCCTAATGAAAGTTGGATTTGAGAACGATGATCAGATCATCAAAGCCATCAAATCGGGCGGAGCGGGCCGCCAAAGGGCGATTCGCTTCCTTTACAAAACCAATGCTAGTGTGATGCAAAAAGTCATTCAGTACGTACGCAATAATAGCGGCAACGAACAGGATGGACAAGATATGTTTCACGAAGGTATCATTGTATTGGACCGCAACATACGACAAGATAAGTTTCGAGGTGAAAGCTCCCTGAGTGGATACCTCTTCTCGATTTGTCGACTGTTGTGGATGAACCAAATCCGGAAAAAAAGTAAGACCGAACTGAGAGATGATCCCATGACAATGGATCAAACAGAAAAAATCAATCCTGAATCATTGTCAATGGCAGATGAAAAGAAAGCAATTCTTAACAAGGTTTTACAGCAACTCGGAGAGCGGTGTCAGAAGATATTGGAGTTGTGGAAACTGTCTTATTCCATGCAGGAAATTGCCGAGAAAATGGGCTTTAGTAGCGCAGCAATGGCCACCAAGAATAAGTACAAATGCCACAAAAGCCTCCTCAAGTATCTAAAAGAGCATCCACAACTGATGGAGTATTTAAAAGCTTAGGATAGATTATTGCTTAAAAACATCTTACTGAGGATTCCTTCCAAACCTGAGTAGATGACTATAAAACGGGTGTTATGAACGAAGATTTACTATATGATGAAATTCAAAATTATCTCAACAATGAGATGAAAGAGACGGAGCGCGCTGCTTTTGAGCAGCGTTTGCAAACCGACTCCAAGTTACAAGAGGAGGTCGATCTACATCGGATGGCCGATGATACCCTCGAGTTGCTGGTAGCTGATAACCTACGTGCTGAGCTACAACAGTTGGGCGCAGAGGAGGCGAAAAAGCCAAGCAAAAAAGAGGGCCGAGTAGTCAATTTCCGTAGACGATTGGTCAGCATTAGTGCGGCGGCCAGTGTACTCTTGTTGATCGGTTTCTTTGGTGCAAACTTTCAAGCAAGGCAGTATAACGATGGTAATCTAGCCAGTAGTTACTACCAAAATGAGCTCCTGACCAGTGTACGTGGTGCGGAAGATCAAAGCCTTTTGGAGGAGGGAATGCGCCTAGTAACAGCTGAGAATTATCAAGAGGCCGTCACTTATTTCGAACAAATACAAGATCAAGACTTGGTAGCGGAGGCACAGTATGCCGCAGGTCATGCTTACTACAACCTGGAGCAATACGACAATGCCTTATCTGCTTTTGATAATGCGATCTCAAGCAATGATCCTCGATTCGTGAAAAAAGCCGAATGGTTTAGCCTCTTGAGTGGACTAGCTGCCGGACAAGAAGATACGGAGGCCTTTCGTAGTCGTCTGGATCAGTTGATCGCAGATGATAGTCATGATTTTCATGATTCAGCTGTCGAGTTGAACAAGAAGTTGAATAGTTTTTGGAGAAGTTTTTAAGAAAGGACTACAACTGCCTCTTGGCCATCTCTAGGCGATAGGCCAGACCTGGAAAAGCAGCCTCTAGCCTTTCAACCTGCTCATAACTCTTCACCGCTGCGGGAAAATCCTGTACTTTTTCGTAGTATTTACCAAAGGTGAACCACAACTCTGCGAGACCAGAATCTAGTGTCTTTGCTTGGTTCAGGTCTGCTATACTCTGCTGGATATTTCCTAATTGTAGTTCTGTTTTTCCTTTTTGGAGGTACAAGTTGGCTGAGGGAGCGCCAAATTCGAGGGCTGCTGCAAAATCTTGCTTAGCCTGTTTTAGTCTGTTGGTTTCTAATCGGGCCATACCTCGTTGGAAAAGAATGACCGGATCATTAAAGTTGTAATACAAATACTGATCAAAATAGCGCAGCGCTTCTTCAAACTGGTTTAATTTCATATAAATTTGACCAATCTGTCCATGGTCTCCCATGTCTAGTTTATAGTGTCGAGCATATTCCTGGAATCCTTCTAAGGCCGCTTGGTAATCGCTTTTTTTAATCTGACTTTGGATAAAAAGATAGTAATAACCCTGTGCTACTTTTCCAGTAGATATTTTCTCTTCACTTTCCTGGATGACGGCTTCGTAAGCTCCTTTTTCAAATTTTTCCTCCAGGTCTAAGTAGGCTTTAGGTAGGCCAATTCGGGCGATTAGGCCAAACAGCATGGCCCCATCATTATAAATACCTGTTCCATCATCTACTACAATCGTTCCTCCCATCGGGATCATATTAGCAAAGAAATCTAAAGTCGCTGCCGCAATAAAGATGATCATGACCGTAAAAGGAAAGTCTGGAATATCTCTGGTAACCAACAAATAAATCAAAGGAATCGAAATCAGTAGGCTTGCAATCGGGCCACCTAATATAATAACCACATTTTTCCACAAAGTGCGGACACCCTGATTCACACACATCCCCATTCGCCAGTTCAATAGGTTAAAACGAAAAAAAATCTCTAGCCGCCCCCATTGAAATGTAGCTCCCTGGGAGGTATCGCCATAGGTACCAACATAGACCTTGACAGGCCCCTCCGTGAAAAGCAAGGAAGGAAGCGCATGTCCCAATTCGTGAAATAAGGTCGTGAGCGAGCGGAGGACCAGCACTAAACTAATCCCTACCAAAGCTAGAATGATTCCTAAGAGTATCTCCATGGTTTAGACATGTGGTGATGTAGAAGATATAGTGACATAGAGATGTGATGATGTAGTGATATAGAGATGTGGTTATGTGGCTAGACCACTTTACCATATCTCTACATCACAATATCACTATTTATCTTGAAAGTAACTTCCATTCTGTGTACTCAGAAAGGCTTCGAAAGGAATTTCTTCCTGTTTGATAAAGCCTTTTTGAGGGAGCTTTCCTTCTGCGACCATTTCTACTACTGCTGCTATTGAAGCTGCGGTGGTCCAGGATATTGCTCGCCAGTGGCGGCCGCCAATTTCAATAGGATGAAAAGCTTTAAAGTACTCATTTCTGAAAAGCCGCTCTCCTTGCCAGCCTTCAACTACGGCATAGACATAGACCACATCTTCTTTGACGGGAGGTTTGGCTTTCTTGAGAATTTCTTCTAGCAGTTGCTTATCCTCTTTCATGATCAGTTCGTACATCAAGAAGCGCATGAGCTTGGCGTGACCAGGATAGCGAATAGTTTTATAATTCAGGGTATCTACTTTTCCTTCGTAGGTCTCACACATAGTACCCAAGCCACCTGAAGTGGTAAAAGCTTCGAACTCTTGCCCTTCGATATTGATGTATTCTAGACCGTCTAGAGAAGTCATCATTTTACGTTGTCCGTTGTGGATAGCTTCGGCATCGTTGAGGTATTCGTTGATGACCCCAGCTGGCGACCAAGTAAAAGAGTAGGCCATTTGGCCATTCGGATAGCGAGGTAAAGCCCCAACTCGAAGTTCAATATCTCTCAACTTGGTGAAGGATTTTGTAAGGTCGGCTCCGACGATTCCGATTAATCCAGGAGCGAGTCCACATTGTGGCGCCATTACCGAAGTAGCAGATAAGCTTAGCTCGCGGATATAGTTGGTCGTAGGGACATCTTCGGTGAGGTCGAAATAGTGTTTCCCTTTTTCATAGGCGATCTTTGCAATCGCTTTATTGAGAAAATAGGGAAGTGCAGAAACCACGGCATCATTTTCTTCGATCATTTTCTCCATGAAGGCCATATCTGTCACATCGCCTTCGACGACCTCAAAAGGTAGATCGAAATTGTAGTGGGGTTTTTGTTTGTCGACACCCGTGACGATGTACTTTTTGGATAAGAGTTCGCCCACCAGCGTACCTACCTTACCCAATCCTAGCGTAAGAATGTTTTTCATGTATTTAGTTATTTTAGTACCAGGTAGTAGGCTACACTGGTACACACAATTAAGGGCTCTAAAACAACTAAAAAATTGGGAATAAAATGGATTTGCTGGAAGGAATTTTTTAATCCAGACAAGCTTGGTTGATCCCCAAAACATAATTTTGGACCACATCAATTTCGGAGGCGACTGCTGCACCTAAAAAACCCGTGATCATTTCGTTTTTGAGTTCACGGCGAGCTTGCTCAGTGAGTGGTTTAGAAATGGGTATATAAGACCAATGCCAGCGCTCCTCGTTATAGCCATTGGGGCGCTCTGTTCCTTTAGCGGTATAGGGTTGACAAAAGCCATAGGTGGCGGCATTGGCTTGTAACCAGGTATATATTTTTAATCCCTCGCCTTCCATAAACCACTCATTGTTGAAGTTATTGAGGTCGATATCAGTCCCCCAATGGTGACGGGAGGTGCTTGGCATTGAGCTGTACTCTAGAATTTTGAGGGCTCGCTGTTTGGGCTCAGGATAGGCTTGGCTAGCATCTTTTCCATTTTCAATTTTACGACTACCATTCCACTTCGCTTCCCAGATTCCTTTTTGGGAATTGAAATTGCGAGTTGCAGAACGAATCACTAATTGAATGCCATCTTGCAGAGCTGCTTCATACATTTTCTGAAAAGCTGCGTAGGTATCTTTTCTTAGATACAAACCTGCTCGGTCCGCATGTTGAATATCTATTTTTATAAAATCGGGATGTGTGGCGGGATCGAATTGCCCCATGAGGTATTCTACAGGAAAGGTAATGGAGGGTTCAGGAGTTGCTTTGGCTTCTATGACTTCGACTTTAGCTGGTGGCTCTGCTTCGGTAGAAGGTACAGGCTTATTGCAAGAGAAGGCCAAAATCATAGTAAAAAATAGAAGATAGTTGAGCAATGGCATAGCGTATTTGTTCATATTGGAAAGCCGCAAAGGTAGTAGATTTCTATGGTATGCCTAGGCAAAAGTCGGACTCATAGGGCAAACACATTAAGATCAAAACTTAAAAAGAAATGGTTATTACTCGAAATTAAGTTTGAAAAAGGTGATAAGCGAAGTGCGGGATGCCGCC